>NZ_JBFTHI010000001.1:0-854681 GCF_056394165.1 Arthrobacter sp. 10T416
GCTGCCGAGCACCTCGAAATCATGACCGCCGACGCCGCCGGTGTGGCGGCCCGGATCCGCAACGCCGGCGCCATCTTCGTGGGTGACTACAGTCCGGTGAGCCTGGGCGACTACTGCGCGGGGTCCAACCACGTGCTGCCCACCAGCGGCACGGCCGCCTTCTCCTCCGGGCTGAACGTGACCACCTTCCTGCGGGCCATCCAGGTGATCAACTACAGCGAGAGCGCCCTCGCTGAAGTCCGGGGCCACATCGTCAGCCTCTCGGGAGCCGAGGACCTGCCCGCCCACGGCGAGGCCGTGACCGCACGTTTCGCGGCGGGCAGCTAGAGGGCCACTATCCCGCCAGACCACTACATGTAGTAATTACAGGCTTGTTATTTAGCAATATCTAGTCGTAAACTGATCCCGGACGCGCCATGCAGTGCGCGCCGGCCGCGCATGGAATCCACTACTTTGGGCCTCGCGGGCAGATCCGAGATCCAGGTTGCGGCAGGGGAGGAAACAACGTGTATTGCCCGTTCTGCCGTAACCCTGATTCCCGTGTGGTGGACAGCCGCATCGCCGACGACGGCTCGGCTATCCGCCGCCGCCGTCAGTGCCCCGAATGCGGACGCCGGTTCACCACTGTGGAGACCACCAGCCTGACCGTGATCAAACGCTCCGGCGTTGGCGAGCCGTTCAGCCGCAGCAAGGTCATCAACGGTGTGCGGAAAGCCTGCCAAGGCCGTCCCGTGACCGAGGACGACCTCGCGATGCTGGCGCAGGAAGTCGAAGAGACCATCAGGGCCGCCGGCGCAGCCGAGATTGACGCCCACGAGGTGGGCCTTGCAATCCTCAGCCCTTTGCAGCGCCTCGACGAAGTTGCGTACTTGCGCTTCGCGAGCGTCTACCAGGCGTTTGAGTCCCTGGAAGATTTTGAGTCCGCCATCGCCCAGCTCCGCCGTGAGGCCGAGTCCAAGGGACGCGACGGCAAGAGCGCGCAAAAGAGCCCGCTCTAGGCTCAGCCAAGTTCCGGTGGTGGCAGCGGAGGGGAAGCCGCGGCCACCACCGGCTCCAATTTTTCCGGCTACTTAGCCAGCTTGTGCGTCAGCGCAACCTCGATGGCGGCGCCCACGATGCCGGCGTCGTTCTTCAGCTCCGCCGGGACGATCGGCGTCCGCAGCGACATGTGCGGCAGGTATTCGTCGGCCCGCTTGGAAATGCCGCCGCCCACGATGAACAGTTCCGGGGAGAAAAGGAACTCGACGTGGGAGAAGTAGCGCTGCAGCAGCACACTGTATTCGGTCCAGCTCAGGCCGTCCCGCTCACGGGCGACGGCGGAGGCCTTGCTCTCGGCGTCGAAACCGTCGATTTCCAGGTGGCCCAGCTCGGCGTTCGGGACAAGCTTGCCGTTGAAGATGAAGGCTGAGCCGATGCCCGTGCCCAGGGTGATGACCAGGACCGTGCCGTGGACGCCCTCACCGGCGCCGTAGCGGGCCTCGGCCAGGCCGGCGGCATCGGCGTCGTTGATGACCTCGACAGGGCGGCCCAGGCGCGCCGTCAGCATGGCGTCAATGTCCAGGTTCAGCCAGGAGTTATCCACGTTCGCTGTCGAGTGGACCACACCGTGCTGGATGATGCCGGGGAAGGTCACGCCCACTGGGGTGTCGGCGGCAGGGGCGCCGGAGCGCTTGGACAGCTCGCTGACCACCTGTGCCACCACCTCGGCGACGGCCTCCGGGGTGGAGGGCTGCGGGGTGGGCACGCGGAGCCGGTCGCCGACGAGCTTGCCCTTTTTGAGGTCAACGATGCCGCCCTTGATGCCGGTGCCACCGATGTCGATGCCGATCAGCGGGGCGTTCTTCTTCGACTTCTCGTCCTTCTTGGCCAATGGGATTCCGTTCGTGGCAGGGGAGGGGTGGGCTTAAAGGGGTGGTGCGTGGATCAGGGGAGGGTCAGGACCTCGGCGCCGGACTCGGTGACCAGCAGCGTGTGTTCGAACTGCGCCGTGCGCTTGCGGTCGCGGGTGACCACCGTCCAGTCGTCGGCCCACATGTCCCAGTCGACGGTGCCGAGGGTCAGCATCGGCTCGATGGTGAACACCATACCGGCCTCCATCGCGGTGTTGTAGGCCGGGGCGGCGTCGTAGTGCGGGATGATCAGGCCGGTGTGGAAAGCCTCGCCCACGCCGTGTCCGGTGAAGTCACGGACCACGCCGTAGCCGAACCGCTTGGCGTAGGACTCGATGGTCCGCCCGATCACGTTGATTTCCCGGCCCGGGGCCACGGCGCGGATGGCCCGGCGCAGTGATTCCTCAGTGCGCTCGACCAGCTGGCGGGACTCCTCGTCGACGTCGCCGACGAGGAACGTGAAGTTGGTGTCGCCGTGCACTCCGCCGATGAAGGCCGTGATGTCGATGTTGAGGATGTCCCCGTCCTGAACCACGGTGCTGTCCGGAATGCCGTGGCAGATGACCTCATTCAGCGAGGAGCACAGGGACTTCGGAAAGCCCCGGTAGCCCAGCGTGGACGGGTACGCCTTGTGGTCGAGCAGGAACTCGTGGCCCACCCGGTCCAACTGGTCCGTCGTGACGCCCGGGGCGATGTGTTTGCCCACCTCCACAATGGCCTGGGCAGCGATCCGGGACGCGATGCGGATCTTCTCCACGGTCTCGGCTGACTTGACCTCTGAGCCCGTGAACTTGGCCGGGGCGGGCTTACCCACGTATTCGGGGCGCGCAATGGAAGCCGGCACGGCAAGCTGGGGACTGACTGTTCCCGGGACGAGGGTGCCAATGGGTGCAGTCGAGGTGAGGGAAGGCATAGATTGATTCTATAAGCCCCCGGCCACAGGCCGGAAAAGAGGGGCCGGAAAGCACCTACGCAGAAGGAGATCCAATGCCCGAGTATTGGTACAACGTCAACACCCACGAGATCGAGGAAGACGCGATGTCCGACTGGAGCCAGCTGATCGGCCCTTACAAGACCCGCGAAGAAGCCGAACATGCCCTCGAGAAGGTCAAGGCCCGCAATGACGCCTGGGAAAAGGGCGACGACGACTAAGCTTCAGCCGGAAATCCGTTCGCAGGAATTTCCACCCACATCCGAATACCGGGACGGCAGGTCCCACTAGGAGGCACATCATGGCCGACCTTATGCCGGAATATGCGGGTAAGTGGCGGTTCGACCCCACCCACACCCGGATTGGCTTTTCCACCCGGCACGCAATGGTGACGAAGGTGCGCGGAGCATTCAACGACTTCGAGGGCCTCATCACCGTGGATCCGGAACACCCGGACCGCTCGGCAGTCGAGCTCACCGTCCAGGTGGCCAGCATCGACACCCGTAATGCCGACCGTGATCAGCACCTGCGGACCAACGACTTCTTCGACGCCCCGCAGTTCCCCACCATCGTGTTTAAGAGCAGCCGGGTGGACCAGGTCGACGAGGGGCACTTCATCGTCAGCGGCGAGGTGACCATCCGCGGCGTGACCAAGGAAATTTCGATCCCGCTGGACTTCATCGGCGTCGAGAAGGACCCCATGGGCAATCTCCGGGCCGGATTTGAGGGTTCGCGCCGCATTGACCGCCAGGACTTTGGCCTGAAATGGAACACCGCCCTGGACTCCGGCGGCGTGCTGGTGTCGGACAAGATCACGCTGGAATTTGAGGTGTCCGCCATCAAAGTCGACGACGGCGCCGCCAACGACGCGTAGCCCGCCGGTATCACAGGGGACCCCGGTCCGGGGCGCACGCTAGAAGGAGTGCTCCGGGCCGGGGAACTGGCCCGAACGGACGTCGTCGCCGTAGGCCTTGGCGGCGTCGGAGAGCGTGGTCCGCAGATCAGCGTACTGCTTCACGAACTTGGCCATCTTCCCGCCGCGCAGCCCGGCCATATCCTGCCAGACAAGCACCTGGCCGGTGGTCGCGCTTCCGGCCCCAATGCCGATGGTGGGTACCTCGACGGCGGCGTCCACGGCAGCCGCCGTCGGTGCCGGCACCATTTCCATCAGCACGCAGAACGCCCCGGCGTCCGCCAGCGCGACGGCGTCGTCGATCAGCCGCTGGGCGTCGTCGCCCCGGCCCTGGACCCTGTAGCCGCCGAGGGCGTGTTCGCTTTGCGGCGTGAAACCGATGTGCGCCATCACCGGGATCCCGGCCTGGACCATGGCCCGGACCGTCCCGGCGTAGAACTTTCCGCCTTCGATCTTGACGGCGTGCGCGAGCCCCTCCTTCAGGAAGCGGACTCCTGTGGCCACCGCCTGTTCGGCTGAAACCTCGTAGCTGCCGAACGGCAGGTCCGCCACCACCAGGGCGCGCCGGGAGGAACGGGCCACGGCGCGGCACAGCGGGAGCAGCTCGTCGACGGTGACCGGGAGGCTGGTCTCGTTGCCGAAGACGTTGTTGGACGCCGAATCGCCCACCAGCAGCACCTCGATGCCGGCCTGGTCGAAGATCTCGGCCGTGTACTGGTCGTAGGCCGTCAGCATGGCGAAGCGATCGCCGTTGAGCTTCGCCTGGCGCAGGTGGTGGGTGCGGATCCGGGCCGCCGGCTTCGTAGCGCCGGCTTTGGCGCCGCTGTCCTGGCCTCCGCCGCCGTCCGGTGCGGGAGCCGCCGCGGCGGGGCCGTTCCCGTACGGGGCGGCGAGTTCGGCGGGCACATTGGATTCGGGGCTGCTGCTGGGGGCCATGCCACGAGCGTAGTGCGATACCCGGGGTCCTAGCTACCGGAGGCCACCAGGGGCCCGGTGAAACCCGTCACAAACCGGGCCGCCGGAAGGGTCAGCAGGGGCACCGGCCGGACCGCCTGGCGGGGCCTTGTGTTAACGGTGTGTTACGCCGGGGCGCTAGTCCAGCAAACGCCGGGAATGCTTAGTAGAGTGATTCGAGAGCAGCTGCGGGCGCCAGCCGAGACGAGTAGTCGGGGCGGGTCCGGGGCACGGACGTAGACCCGGAAAGAGGCACCATGGACCGCCAGCAAGAGTTTGTCCTGCGGACGATCGAAGAGCGCGACGTGCGATTTGTGCGCCTGTGGTTCACCGACGTCGTAGGCTCGCTCAAGTCCGTGGCACTGGCGCCGGCCGAGGTCGAAGGCGCCTTCGAGGAGGGCCTCGGTTTCGACGGCTCCTCGATTGAGGGACTGGCCCGGGTGTTCGAATCGGACATGCTGGCGCAGCCTGACCCCTCGACCTTCCAGATCCTGCCGTGGCGCGGCGAGACGGAAGCAACGTCCCGTATGTTCTGCGACATCCTGACCCCCGACGGCGAACCGTCCGCCGCTGACCCGCGCAACGTCCTCAAGCGGAACCTGGCGAAGGCCGCGGACATGGGCTTCACCTGCTACACGCACCCCGAAATCGAGTTCTACCTGCTCAAGTCCCAGCAGCCGGGCCCCGACGGCGCACCGGTCCCCGTGGACGAGGGAGGCTACTTCGACCACGTACCCGGCGGCGTGGCCCAGGACTTCCGCCGCACCGCCGTCACCATGCTCGAATCCGTTGGCATCTCGGTGGAATTCAGCCACCACGAGGCCGGTCCCGGGCAGAACGAGATCGACCTGCGCTACGCGGACGCCCTGCAGACCGCGGACAACATCATGACCTTCCGCACCGTGATCAAAGAGGTCGCGCTGCAGCAGGGGACCTACGCCACCTTTATGCCTAAGCCGTTCACCGCCCACCCCGGCTCCGGCATGCACACCCACTTCTCGCTCTTCGAGGGCGACACCAACGCGTTTTACGAAGCCGGCGCGGAATTCCAGCTCTCCGAAACGGCCAGGCAGTTCATCGCCGGCATCCTGAAGCACGCCCCGGAGTTCACCGCGGTGACCAACCAGTTCGTCAACTCGTACAAGCGCCTCTGGGGCGGGGGAGAGGCACCCAGCTACCTCAGCTGGGGCCACAACAACCGCTCCGCCCTTGTCCGGGTCCCGCTGTACAAGCCCGGCAAGGGCCAGTCCGCGCGGATCGAATACCGCGGCATCGATTCCGCCGCCAACCCCTACCTCGCCTACGCCGTACTGCTCGGCGCGGGGCTGAAGGGCATCGAGGAGGGCTACCAGCTGCCGGCCGCGGCCGAGGACGACATCTGGTCGCTGAGTTCGGCCGAACGCCGCGCGATGGGCCACGACCCGCTGCCGGCCAGCCTGCACGACGCCATCCGCACCATGGAGGACTCCGAGCTCATGCCGCAGATCCTGGGCGAACAGGTCTTCGAGCACTTCCTGCGCAACAAGCGCGCCGAGTGGCAGGACTACCGGCTCCAGGTGACGCCCTACGAACTGCAGCGCAACCTGGCCATCCTTTAGGCCGCTGCGGTGAGTCTGGCACGGCGCCTCATCGCCGCAGGGTTTAGCGACCTGGAGAAGGGCGAGCGGTTCCTGGCCGCCCCGGAACTGGACGGCGTGGACCAGGACGCCCTGTTCGCCGGGCTGCAGCTGGCCGCCAACCCGGACACGGCCCTGCAATCCCTGGTCCGGCTGATCGAGAAACACCCGGACCTTCGCCGGCTGGCGGCGGCCGAACTGGACCGCAGCGAGCCGCTGTACCGGGTGCTCGGCGCGTCCGAGGCCCTCGGCGAATTCCTGATCCGCCACCCCGAACATTTGGACGCGTTCGACACCACCGTGAGTCCCGAGCCGCAGCCCGCGGACGCGGCCGCCCTGCGCACCCGGCTCCTGCAGTCTGTCCGGGCCGATCCCAAGGCCGCCCGGCCCGTCGCGTCCCTGACCGGCCAGGAAGGCTACGCCGCCCTCCGCACGGCCTACCGCCGGGGACTCGTGGAGTTGGCCGTCAAGGACCTCTGCGCCGCCGACCCGCTGGACTTTATGCCCGCCGTGGGCGCCGAACTCGCCGACCTCGCCGGCGCGGCGATCGAAGCCGCACTGGCTGTGTCCCGCGCCGAAGCGGCCGAACAGTTCAGCGCCGCAGACGTGGCCGACGTCGGACTGGCCGTGATCGGTATGGGCAAGTGCGGTGCGCGGGAACTGAACTACATCTCCGACGTCGACGTCATCTACGTCATCGATCCCGGCGCCCTCGACGACTCCACGGCGAACACCATCGGCACGGCCCTGGCCTCCGGGATTTCGCGCGCGATTATGTCCACCAGCCGCGAGCCCGGGCTGTGGGAAGTGGACGCCAACCTTCGGCCCGAGGGCAAGTCCGGGCCCCTGGTCCGCACCCTCGCCTCGCACGAAACCTACTACGCTCGCTGGGCGGAGAGCTGGGAGTTCCAGGCGCTCCTGAAGGCCCGCACTATCGCCGGCGACGCCGGGCTCGGCGCCCGCTACGAGGCCGCCGTCGGGCCGCTGATCTGGTCGTCCGCGGGCCGCGAGGGGTTCGTCGAATCGGTCCGGTCGATGCGCCGCCGGGTCACCGACCACATTCCCGCTGAAGAGGAACAGCGGCAGATCAAACTGGGCCGCGGCGGCCTGCGGGACGTGGAGTTCACAGTGCAGCTGCTCCAGCTCGTGCACGGAAAGTCCGACGAAACCCTGCGCTGCCGCGACACCACCGCAGCCATCGCCGCGCTGTCCGCGGGCGGCTACATCGGCCGCGCCGACGCCAAGGAATTCGACCGCGACTACCGCTACCTCCGGCTCCTGGAACACCGGATCCAGCTGTTCCAGCTCCGCCGCACCCACCTGATGCCGGTCAAGGAAGCCTCACTGCGTTCCCTCGCCAAGGCCGTGCTGGGCCCCTTCTCCAACGAACGCCCGCACCCGGACTCCCTGCTCAAGGCGTGGCGCCAGACCAAACGATCGGTCCGTGAACTGCATGAGCGCATCTTCTACCGCCCGCTGCTGAACACCGCCGCGGCGCTCAGCACTGAGGACGCCAAACTCACCCCGGAGGCCGCCCAGGGCCGGCTCGCCGCCCTTGGCTACCTCGACCCGCCCGGTGCCATGCGGCACATCGAGGCGCTGACCGGAGGGGTCAGCCGGCGCGCGGCCCTGCAGCGCCAGCTGCTGCCGATTCTGCTCGGATGGCTCGCCGACGGCGTCGACCCGGACGGTGGCCTGCTGGCGTTCCGCCGCGTCAGCGAGGCGCTCGGTACCACCCACTGGTACCTTGGGCTGCTGCGGGATTCGACGGCGGCTGCCGAGCGGCTGTGCCATGTGCTCGCGAACTCCCGGCTCATCTCCGACCTGCTGGAGGTCTCGCCGGAGTCGGTGGCCTGGCTCGGCTCGGACAAGGACCTGGTCCCGCTCAGCTACGAAGCCCAATGGCTGGAGATCACCTCCAAAATGTCGCGGCACTCAGACCCGGAGAGCGCCATGCGGCTCATCCGGCTGATCCGCCGCCGTGAGATCCTCCGGATCGCCATCGCGGACAGCGCCGGGCTGCTCGACCAGGACCAGGTGGGAGCTGCGCTGGCCGACGCCGACCGTGCCGCCGTGCTGGGCGCCCTCCGCGTCGCCGAGACGATCGTCACCGCCGAAGAACCGCTCAAGACCAGGGTCCTTGTGGTGGCCATGGGACGCCAGGGCGGCCGCGAGATCGGCTACGGCTCTGATGCCGACGTGATGTACGTCCACCGCGGCCTGCCCGGCGTCCCGGAGGACGAGGCGCAGCAGCAGGCCGCCAAGATTGTCGGCAAGCTCTCCAGCCTGCTGACCCAGCCGCTCAAGCCTGCCATCCTGGCCGAACGGGTGCTGATGGTCGACGCGGACCTCCGCCCGGAAGGCAAGAGCGGGCCGATGGTCCGGTCGCTGGAGTCCTACGCCGAGTACTACCGGCGCTGGTCGCTGATCTGGGAGGCCCAGGCGCTGCTGCGGGCACGGCCCATGGCCGGCGACGACGAACTCGCCGCGGACTTCGTGGCGCTGATCGACCCCATCCGCTACCCGGATGCCGTCTCGGACCAGGACGTCCGTGAAGTCAGGCGGGTCAAAGCCAGGGTGGAGTCCGAGCGGCTGCCCCGCGGCGCGGACCCGGCCCGGCACCTGAAGCTTGGCCGCGGCGGCCTGAGCGACGTCGAATGGCTGGCCCAGCTCCTGCAGCTCCGGCACGCCGGCCGGCACCCGGAACTGCGCACCACCTCCACCGTCCAGGCCCTCGAGGCCGCCGCCGCCCTGGAACTCCTGGAGGCCGGGGAAGTGGTCCTGCTGCTGCGCGCCTGGCGGCTGGCGAGCCGGATCCGTTCGGCCAACGTCATCTGGACCGGCCGCGCCTCGGACCTGCTGCCGTCCTCCCGCCGGGACCTGGAAGCCGTCGCCCGCTGGTGCGGCTACGGGCACGGCAACGCGGCCGAGCTCGAAGAGGATTACCTGCGCCTCAGCCGGCGGGCCCGGGCCGTCTTCGAGCGGGTCTTTTACGGGCAGTAGGGTGCGGGGGCGGCCGTAACAGGCGCCGCGGGCAGGAACGCCGTGGCGATTGAGGGTAGCCTCGAGGGGTACTTTGCCGGCCACGGAGGCCGGCCGCCACACTTTACCTAGGGGTTGTTTACCTTGCCCAGACTCCAGCAGACCGGGACCGCCAGGCCGCGGACGGTCACGGTCATTGGAGCGTTGCTGGCCTTTGCCGCAATGCTTCTCGGAGCGTCAGGTGCCGCAGCGGCGCCCGCGGACGCGCCACCGGCCGCCACCGCAGCGCACCGGCAGGCCAACGGCGCCCAGCCGGCGGCGCCGCCGTCGAGCCTTGCCGGAAAGACGTTCGTCATCGGTACGGACACCACGTTCGCGCCCTTCGAGTTCCGGGATGCCGGCGGTGAACTGACCGGCATCGACATGGACATCATCCGTGAGATCGCCAAGAACCAGGGCTTCGCCGTCGAGATCAAATCCGTCGGCTTCAACGCCGCGCTCCAGGCGCTCTCCTCCAACCAGGTGGATGGCGTGATCGCCGGGATGTCCATCACCGAACCCCGCCGGCAGACTTACGACTTCTCCGACCCGTACTTCGAGTCGGGCGTGCAGATGGCGGTCTCCAAGTCCAACTCGGACATCAAGGGCTACGAGGACCTTCGAGGCAAAACCGTCGCCGCGAAGACCGGCAGCGAGGGGGAAACCTTCGCCAAGTCGATCGCGGACAAGTACGGCTTCACGGTCAAGTCCCTGGACCAGTCCGCCACCATGTACGAACTCGTGAAGTCCGGGAACGCCGTCGCCGTCTTCGATGACTACCCGGTGCTGGCCTACGGCATCAGCCAGAACAACGGCCTCAAGGCCGTCTCCGAGAAGGAGAAAGGCGGCTCCTACGGCTTTGCGGTCAACAAGGGCAAGAACCCGGAACTGCTGAAGGCCTTCAACACCGGCCTGGCAGACCTCAAGTCCAGCGGCAAGTACCAGGAAATCCTGGACAAGTACCTCAAGGACCCCACCCAGGCCGCCCAGACGAGCTTCTGGGACCTGCTGGCCAACAGCTTCCCTGCGCTGATGAAGGGCCTCGGCAACACCGTCCTGGTCACCGCGATTTCCTTCGCCCTGGCCATGCTGATCGGCCTGTTTATGGGGTTCTTCAAGATCTCCACCAGCGTCATCCTGCGCGGGATCGCCACCACCTTCGTCAGCGTTTTCCGGGGGACCCCGCTGCTGGTCTGGGCGTTCTTCTTCTACTTCGGCATCCCGCAGCTCACCGGCCAGCCCATCGACGTTTGGGTGGCCGCCGTGCTCACGCTCAGCCTCAACTCCGGCGCTTACATCACGGAGATCGTCCGCGGCTCCATCCAGTCGGTGGACCCGGGCCAGCTTGAAGCCAGCCGCAGCCTGGGCCTGGGCTACGCGAAGTCCATGCAGAAAGTGGTGGTCCCGCAGGCCTTTAAGATCATGACACCTTCGCTGATCAACCAGCTGATCATCATGCTGAAGGACAGTTCGCTGCTGCTCGCAATCGGCTTCGCCGAACTGCTCTACCAGGGCCAGCAGATCTACGCCGGCAACTTCAGGATCACCGAAACCCTGCTGATCGTCGCGGTGATGTACTTCGTTGTCATCATGCTGCTGACCAAGCTGGCCAACGTCGCGGATAAGAGGTTCAACAAATGAGCACGGCAGTCACTGCACCCAGCAAGATCTCGGTCCGGGAGCTGAAGAAGTCCTTCGGTTCCAACGAGGTCCTCAAAGGCATCAACGCCGAAGTGGCCGAAGGTGAGGTGGTGTGTGTGATCGGTCCCTCGGGCTCCGGCAAGTCCACGTTCCTGCGCTGCCTGAACAAGCTGGAGGACATCACCGGCGGCCACGTCACGGTGGACGGCTTCGATGTCACCGATCCGAAGGTGGACATCAACGAGGTCCGCCGGCACATCGGTATGGTCTTCCAGCACTTCAACCTGTTCCCGCACATGTCCGTCATCGAGAACATCATGCTGGCACCCGTGGAATCGAGGAAGCAGAGTAAGGACCAGGCCCGCGAGAATGCCCTGAAGCTCCTGGACCGCGTCGGGCTCGCGGAGAAGGCCGACGCCCGCCCGGCGTCGCTCTCCGGCGGCCAGAAACAGCGCGTGGCGATCGCCCGGGCCCTGGCCATGAACCCGGACATTATGTTGTTCGACGAAGCCACCTCGGCGCTGGACCCGGAGATGGTGGGCGAGGTCCTGCAGGTCATCAAGGACCTCGCACGCGAGGGTATGACGATGGTGCTGGTCACCCACGAGATGGGCTTCGCCCGCGAAGTGGCCGACCGGGTCCTGTTTATGGCCGACGGCGTCATCTGCGAGCAGGGCGGACCGGAGGAACTCTTCGGCAACCCGCAGCAGGAGCGGACCCGGGAGTTCCTCTCCAAGGTCCTGTAGGCGCTGTTCCTGCTGTCCGGGCCGTCCCCAAGGGGCGGCCCGGACGCGGTTAAGCTGGTGTGATGGCAGGACACGTGTGGCTGATCGCCCTGAAGAACCTCGACGACGACGCCCGCGCCATCAAGCTCGGCGAGGTCGCCGGCCTTGAGCTTGGGGCAGGCCAACGCCGGTTTGTCGGAGACCCGTTGCGGATGATGCTCCTGGGCCTGGAAGAGGAGAGCCGCCACCCCTACGTCATGGACTCCAACGGCTCGGCCGTCGGCGTCGTGACCCTGCAGTCCGGTGCCGGGCGCGCCGCAGGGTGGGCCGATGACGGATCCGCCTGGCTGCTGCGCGGCTTCCTCGTGGACCACCGGCAACAGGGGCAGGGATTCGGCACCGCGGCCGCGGTGGCGGCCGTCCGGGAAGCGGCCCGGCTGACCGCCACGCTGGGCGGTGACCAGCGCGGCGTCGTACTCTCCGTCAACGAGGCAAACCCGGCCGGGCAGGCCGCCTACCGCAAGGGCGGCTTCGAAGACCGCGGGCAGTACCTCGGCGGCGACGCGGGGCCGCAGCGGACCATGTACCGGGGGTTCTGAAGGGCCGGCCGTAGACTGGCGCCCATGACAGCAGACGCGGAAGTGGACCCCCGGACCGAGCCCTTACAGCACGCCGATGAGCGCACCACCCTCACCGGTTTCCTGACCTGGCAGCGCCAGACCCTGGAGCTGAAGTGTGCCGGCCTGACCCCCGATGAGCTGGCCCTTGCTGCCGTTCCCCCGTCCACCCTCTCGCTCCTGGGCCTGGTGCGGCACCTGGCCGACGTCGAGCAGTATTGGTTCCAGCAGGTGCTGGCTGGCGAGGATGTCCCGGCACGGTTTCATTCTGCCGCCGACCCTGACGGCGACTTCGACGGCGCAGAGCCCACGGCCGCGGGCGTGGCGGAGGGGTGGCAGGCCTGGCGCGAGGCCGTGGACTTTGCGGACTCGTTTGTCGCCTCGACGCCGGACCTTGGCTTTACCGGCACCGACCGGCGGCGCGGTCCGATCTCGCTCCGCTGGGTGCTGGTGCACATGATCGAGGAGTATGCCCGCCACAACGGCCACGCCGACTTCCTCCGGGAACAGATCGACGGCAGCACGGGGGAGTGACGGGGGGGGGGGGGGGGCGGGGTCTGGGGGCCAGGGCGGGCCGGACGGTCGGGCCACGCGGTCACGGGGTCGCACAGGGGAGGCCGGCAGCCCTTGACGGGGGAAGCCCGGTCCGCCGATAGTGAAGACCTGACCCACAGGGAGAGGTGCGCCATGGGCAACGCCGGGACGACCGTCGAACCGATTGTGCAGGAGCTGCACCTTCCGGCCGGCTTGGCGGGGCCGGATGCGATAGCCGTCGACGTGCGTTGCTTCCTGGTCCCGCATGCCAAGGGGCTTCTGTTGGTCGATGCGGGTCCGCAGGGAAGCGCAGGGCCGATAGTGGCGGCCCTTGCCAGACTTGGTGCTGCTTGGAGCGATATTTCAGACGTTGTGCTCACCCACTCCCACCCGGACCATACGGGCGGCCTCGGCGAGGTGCTCGAGGAGTGCCCCACTGCGCGGGTCTGGGCGGGCGCGGCGGATTGCGCTGCCATTGCCGCCGGCGCCGCGGTGCAGCCGTTGAATGACGGCGACCGGGTCCGGGATCTCCAGGTGCTGGCAACTCCGGGCCATACGCCGGGGCACATCAGCCTGCTGCACGACGACGGCATCCTCTTCGTCGGCGACGCCGTCGCGACCGTCGGGGGCACCATGCGACGGGCGCCGAAGGTGTTCACAGCTGACGCCGAAGAGGCCGAAAAATCCCTGCGGCGGCTCGAATCACTCACCGCCGGGAGGTGGCTCTTCGCGCACGGACCCGAGGTCCACGACCCCGCCGGCGAGCTGAGTGGACTGCTGCAGGGCAGGCGTTGACGCCGCCATTGACCTCCGCCGCCGTCGTCAACTAATGTTGACGCCGGAGGTGCGCGATGGAGACATTAATCGGAGCGATGGGCGGCAAAGGTCCCGCCGAGGCACTCAACGCGGTTGCCGAACTCCGCAAGGAGCTGGCTCGAACAGAAACCGAGGCGGTCCTGCGGGCGCGCCAGGCCGGACTCTCGTGGGAAGCCATAGCCGTCTGTCTTGGCGTGAGCAAGCAGGCGGTGCACAAGAAGTACGGACGTCGATAGGCCGGCCGGTAAAGGTGCTGCCTGGGCGCCCGGAACGAAGAAAGACCGGCCCGGGGTAATTCCCGGGCCGGTCTTTGTGCTTACGGCTCGCCGTCCAATGGACCAGGGCCGTGCAGGCGCGCCGCGGGCTAAAGCCGGGGCGGCCGCACGCTTTGGCTAGACGCCGTAGTAGAGCTCGAACTCGTACGGGTTCGGGCGCAGCGACAGCGGGCGGATTTCGTTCTCGTACTTGTACTCGATCCAGGTGTCGATGAGGTCCTGGGTGAAGACGCCGCCGGCCTGCAGGAACTCGTTGTCCTCGGCGAGGGCATCCAGGGCTTCCTCGAGCGTGCCCGGGGCCTTGGGGATGTCCTTGGCTTCCTCGGCGGGGAGCTCGTAGAGGTCCTTGTCGATCGGAGCCGGGGGTTCGATGCGGTTGCGGATGCCGTCGATACCGGCCATCAGCTGGGCAGCGAACGCCAGGTACGGGTTGGAGGAGGGGTCCGGCGCGCGGAACTCGATGCGCTTGGCCTTCGGGTTGGAGCCCGTGATCGGGATGCGGATACCGGCGGAGCGGTTGCCCTGCGAGTAGACCATGTTGACCGGGGCTTCGAAGCCCTTGACCAGGCGGCGGTAGGAGTTCACCGTCGGGTTGGTGAAGGCCAGGACCGCGGAGGAGTGCTTCAGCAGGCCGCCGATGTACCAGCGGGCGGTGTCGGACAGGCCGGCGTAGCCCTTCTCGTCGTAGAACAGCGGCTCGCCGCCGTTCCACAGCGACTGGTGGCAGTGCATGCCCGAGCCGTTGTCACCGAAGACCGGCTTCGGCATGAACGTGACCGACTTGCCCCAGGCGTCGGCGGTGTTCTTGATGACGTACTTGAACTTCTGCAGGTCATCTGCCGCGTGGGTCAGCGTGGTGAACTTGTAGTTGATCTCAGCCTGGCCGGCGGAGCCGACCTCGTGGTGGCTGCGTTCGACATCAAGGCCGGCCTCGTCCAGGGCGATGCACATGGCGTCGCGCAGGTCCGCCTGCTTGTCCGTCGGGGCCACTGGGAAGTAACCGCCCTTGACGGGGGTCTTGTAGCCGAGGTTGCCGCCCTCTTCCTCGCGGCCGGAGTTCCAGTGTGCTTCCTCGGAGTCGATTTTGTAGAAGCTGCCCTGCGGGGAGGACTGGTACTGGACGTTGTCGAAGACGAAGAACTCGGCCTCCGGAGCGAAGAACGCGGTGTCGGCGATGCCGGTGGAGGCCAGGTAGGCCTCAGCCTTCTCGGCCACGCCACGCGGGTCGCGGTGGTACGGGTCGCCCGTGCGCGGGTTGACGATGGAGAAGTTCAGCGCGAGGGTCTTCTCAATGCGGAAGGTGTCAACGAACGCCGTCGTCACGTCCGGGATGAGCTGCATGTCCGACTCGGCGATGCCCTGGAAGCCTCGGATCGACGAACCGTCGAAGAGCTGGCCGTTGACGAAGAAGTCCGCGTCCACGCTCTTGGCGGGAACGTTGAAGTGCTGCTGAACGCCCGGCAGGTCGGTGAAGCGGATATCAACGAATTTGATGTCTTCGTCTTTGATGAACTTGAGGACTTCGTCCGCAGTCTTGAACATCTATGCTCCTTACGCATATAAAAAGATCTGGCCGTCAGGCCGTGTGGTCCAGCGCAGTACACCCGCCGGGCGAACGCAGTTCACCCTGCCAGCGATGCCCTAGCAACTGTTACCACCCTAAGGACACGGGATTTCCCCTCGGTGTCCGCTTTGTTTCGGGCAGGTTACAGAATGCACTGACGTGTTAAACCTAGACGCTGTCCACAGTGTGGCCTATCCGCGTCCGCTGTGTGACCTACTTTCGTCCACGATGTGAACATGTGGTCCTTGCGGTCCGGGCCTGGCCGGGACACGTCCGAATGAGGTCCGCATGAGGCCAGGTGCCTTCCGGCCGCCGCGGGGTTGAGGCCCGGTGCCTCCCGGCCGCCGCGGGGTTGAGGCCCGGGAACCGATAGGCTTGGGGTGTGGTTGATCGTAAAGACATAGGCTCCTGGCTCAGCGGACCGGACACGTCCGGCATCTCCAAATACCCGGGCGAGCGGCTGGGCCTGCCCGAGTCCGGCCCGGGGTCGATCGCCCGCGCGGGCCGGCGGATTGTCGCCATCTGCATCGACTGGGGCATTGCTATGTTGATCAGCAACTTTGCCTTCGCCGGGGATTCCTGGGCCACCCTGGCCGTGTTCGCCGTCGAACAGGCGCTGCTGGTCGGGACCCTCGGCTACAGCATCGGCCACCGCATCATGGGCATCCACGTCACCCGGCTTGACGGTGGCCCGGCCGGACCGCTCCCGGGCTTGGTCCGCAGCGTGCTGCTGTGCCTGGTGATCCCGGCTGTTATTTTCGACCCGGATCACCGGGGTCTGCACGACAAGGCCATGAACACGGTGCTCGTCCGCCGGTAGCTTCTCACGTTTTGTGCCGGCGAGGGTGAGGGGGCCTTGCTTGGCGGCCCGGTGCCACTCTTGGCGCGATACCGACACTCCGATAGGCAAGTCATCGCCGCCGTGCGTGTCCAAAGCGCGTCGGTTTGCCGAAGATGGCCGCTATGACACCCGTCGAAGCGGCCATTTGTGGCGAAGCGTCTCGTTTCTGAGGCGTGGGTGGATTACGGGGGACTAGACCGACGTCGTCGTCCCAAGCAACCAACCAGGTGCCCGGGAATTGCCCAACCGTGCCGCTGTGCCCTGGACCGCAGCCCAAATGTGGCTGCAGCGTCGCCGGGGGACGCACCTACAACGTCGATCTGCCGTATATGGCCGCTATGACCCCCGTCGAAGCGGCCATTTGTGGCGAATGGTGTGCGTCCGTTGACGTATGAGCTCTCCGGGGGCGTCGGACAACATCGTCGTCCCGCGCAACCAATCAGGTGCGAGGAATGCGCAACCGCGCCGCTGGGACGCACTTGCGACGCCGAATTGACGAATATGGCCGCTATGACACCCGTCGAAGCGGCCATTTGTGGCGAAGCGTCTCGTTTCTGAGGCGTGGGTGGGCTACGGGGGACTCGACCGACGTCGTCGTCCCAAGAAACCAACCAGGTGTCTGGGAATTGCCCAACCGCGCCGCTGTGCCTGCACAGCACCCCGAACCTGGCTGCCGCGTTCGCGGGGACGCACCTCCGACGTCGATTTGCCGCATATGGCCGCTATAGCGCCCTCAAAGCGGCCATTTGTGGTGATCGGATAGGAGTCGCGCAACCGCCGACGGCGACGGGACTAAGCAAGGGGCCGGCGTCGGAAGCGCGACGGTGCTGAGGTCGGCGTTGGAGGTTGTGGGCCGGTCGACCTTGGAGGCTGGCCTCAAGCCCGGCGGACCTGGATGCTGGCTCAAAGCCCGGCGGCCTTGGAGGCTGGCCTCAAGTCCGGCGGACCCCTGCCCCTAGACCCGGGCCGATTCCTCGACCGGCGTCGACGCGACTCCACGCGGCTCCGCTCCCAGGTGACCATGGCGGGCTGCCCAGTGCTCGAACCAGATGGTGGTGAACGGCAGCACGGCGGAGAGTCCGGCGAACAGTGCCACCCGGAAGGGCCAGCGCTGCTGCCGCCAGAGCACCAGGGCGGCGATCCCGTAGCCGATGAAGAACGCGCCATGGACCGGCCCTGCAATTTGCACGCCCAGCTCCGTACTGCGGAGCACCCACTTGAGGAACATTCCTACCAGGAGCGCCGCCCAGCTGCAGGCCTCGGCAACGGCAAGGATCCGGAAGGTCTTGATGACGGCGGACTTTGCGGGGAGCTTCATGGACAGTCTCCAGGGTCGGTGGTGGCTGTGGAAGTGGCACGGGGCAGGGGGCAGGTGACGGGTTGCTGCGGCGGACCGCACCGAGCCGGACCCGCGCGGAAGGCCCGTCCGCCGCTAAACAAAACCGCCCCGGCTGCCGGCGTGATGCCGGTACCCTGGGGCGGTTCTGGAAAGCTGGCTCGGCGCGATCCGGCTAGCGGCCGCGGGCGGCCTTGCGGTCGGGACGAGCCTTGTAGGGATCGATGCCCTTGGGGATCGGGAGGCGGTTGCCGAGGGAGGAGATGCGCTTCGAAACGGTGTTGACCTCGGTCTTGGTCAGCTCGTTCTTCATCTTGCCCATCTTCTTGGCGACCTGGCTGATCGGCACCTGGCCCTCGCCGCGGCCGCTCTCGATCACGTGGATGGTGACGTTGGGCAGGATGCGCGAGAGGCGCTTGCGTTCGCCGTCGATCAGCGGCTTGACGCGGTGGCTGGGACCTTCGCTGACCAGCACGACGCCGGGACGTCCGACGGCGCGGAACACGGCGTCCTGCGTCCGGGGGTTGACCGCCACGGGCTGGTCTTCCGTGATCCAGCCACGGCGCAGGGTGCCCAGCGCGGCGCCCGAGGCGCCCGGCTGGTTCTCAATCTGGGCGAACGCGGCACGCTCGGCGCGCCGCGACAGGATCAGTGTGGCGGCCAGGATGCCCAGCGGAATACCGATGATCAGGCCGGTGATCCAGTTGTCCAGCAGGAAGCCCACCAGGAAGCTGACCGCGACCACGCCGAGGAAGGCCAGAAGCATAAGCCACGGAACCATGGGATCGTGGCGGCGGGTCATCTGGAAGACTTCGCGGATCTGCTTCAGCCGGCTGGGCTTCTTCGCCTTGGCCTCTTTTGGCTTGCGGGAGAAGAGGCCGCGCTTCGGCTCGTCTGCAGAAGACGTGGACGTGCTGGAGTCAGGGAAATTCGCCATAGTGCCTTAATTCTACGTGATGCACGGCTCAGGGCCGGACACCTGATGGTCCGGAGCCGGCCCTGGGCGGCAAGGGTGTGCGGGGTCGGTCAGGAGTGTGCCGCGAGCAGCGAGCTGGCTTCCTGGCGGGTGCTGCCGGAGGACTCGATGTGGGCGAGTTCGGCGGGGATTTCCCAGCCCTTCTTGCGCATTGCGGTGGCCCAGAGGCGGCCCGCACGGTACGAGGAGCGGACCAGGGGACCGGACATCACACCGAGGAAGCCGATCTCGTCCGCTTCCTGCTGGAGGTCCACGAATTCCTGCGGCTTGACCCAACGGTCCACGGGGAGGTGGCGTTCGGACGGGCGCAGGTACTGGGTGATGGTGATCAGGTCGCAGCCGGCCTCGTGCAGGTCACGGAGGGCCTCGGAGATTTCCTCGCGGGTCTCGCCCATGCCGAGGATGAGGTTGGACTTGGTGACCATGCCGAGGTTGCGGCCCTGGGTGATGACGTCCAGCGAGCGTTCGTACCGGAACGCGGGACGGATGCGCTTGAAAATCCGCGGGACGGTCTCGACGTTGTGCGCGAAGACCTCGGGCTTGGAGTCACAGATCGCGGCGATGTGCTCCGGCTTGCCGGAGAAGTCCGGGATGAGGAGTTCGACGCCGGTGCCCGGGTTCAGTTCGTGGATCTTGCGGACGGTTTCGGCGTAGAGCCAGACGCCCTCGTCTGCGAGGTCGTCGCGGGCCACACCGGTCACGGTCGCGTAGCGCAGGGCCATGGACTGGACCGAGCGGGCCACCTTGGTGGGTTCGAACATGTCCACGGGGGAGGGCTTGCCGGTGTCGATCTGGCAGAAGTCGCAGCGGCGGGTGCACTCGGAGCCGCCGATCAGGAAGGTAGCCTCCTTGTCTTCCCAGCATTCGAAGATGTTGGGGCAGCCGGCCTCTTCACAGACGGTGTGAAGGCCTTCCTTTTTGACGAGGTTTTTGAGCTGGACGAATTCCGGGCCCATCTGGACCTTGGCCTTAATCCACTCGGGCTTCCGCTCCACCGGGGTGGCCGCATTGCGCTGCTCGATCCGCAGCATCTTGCGGCCTTCTGGTGCCAGTGTCACAGTAGGGCTCCTTCATGGTTTGCAACTAGGGCTTCTTCATTGTTGCGCAATTCCTCGATGACCCGCGACACGATGTCGGCCGGAGCGACGTCCCGGCCGGTCTCCTGCGCGATGGTGGTGACCCCCGCGTCGGTGATGCCGCAGGCAATAATCTGGCCGTAGGGGGCGAGATCGTTGTTGCAGTTGATGGCGAATCCATGCATGGTCACGCCTTCGTGCACGCGGATGCCGATCGCGGCGATCTTCCGGTCGGGTCCTTTACTGTCCTGTTCGATCCAGACGCCGGCCCGGCCCTTGATTCGCACGGCGTCGATGCCGTAATCAGCGAGGACTGCGATCATGACTGCTTCCAGGCGTTCAACATAGTCGCGGATCCCGGCTTTGTTCTTCAGTTTGATGATGGGGTAGCCCACCAGCTGGCCGGGGCCGTGCCAGGTGAGCTTGCCGCCGCGGTCCACGGGCACCACAGGCGTCCCGTCGAAGGGGCGTTCGTGGTCCTCGGTGCGCTTGCCAGCGGTGTAGACCGGGGAATGTTCGAGCAAAAGAACGGTGCTGGGTGCGGTTCCGGCGACGACCTTCTCGTGGAGTTCGCGCTGGATTTCCCAGCCGCGGGTGTAGTCGACGAATTCCGGAGCGAGACCCAGCTGGGAGAACTCAAGAGTCATGGCATCCAGCTTAGTCCCCGGCGCTCCAGCGAACCGATTGTGTGGCCAAGCTCTCACACCTGTGGATAACTTCTGCGGAAATCCCGCGGATCGGCTATCCCTGAGGTATGGACAACAACGTGCCCGCCAATTCCCTATTCCCCGGCCAGACGCCGGAGGTTCCCGGGTACGACGTCGGACGGCGGCTGGGGCGGGGCGGCAGCGCCGAGGTGTGGCTCGGTACGGACCTTGCTTCCGGGCAGGAGGTGGCATTGAAGTGCCTGACAGCTGCCATTGCCGGCGGTGGCCCGCCGGAGGACGCAGCCCGGAGCGCTGACGCGGAGGACGCGCTGCGGCGGGAGGTCCGGATTCTCTCAGTTCTCGACCACGAGCACCTGGTCCGGGCACATGGTGTTGTTCGGGCACGGTACGGCCGGGAAGGACTCGGCCTGGGGCTGGTTCTGGACTATGCCCCCGGCGGATCGCTGGCGCAGCTCCTTGCGGCGCGGGGCAGGGTGACGGCCGGGGAGACCGTCACCGTCCTGACGCCGATCGCGCAGGTCCTTGCCTACCTGCACGGGCAGGGCTTCACGCATGGTGATGTGTCGCCTGGAAACGTGCTGTTCACTGCCCATGGCAAGCCGCTGCTGGCGGACCTCGGGGTGGCGCGGATGCTGGTCGATCCGCCGGCGGAGGGCCGGGAGGGCACCAAGGGCTTCAGCGACCCCGCGCCGGTGGACGCCGTCCGGGCCGGGTTGCAGCCGGAGCGCGATGTCTACTCCCTGGCGGCCGTGGGCTGGTTCTGCCTCACCGGCAGTGCGCCCGGTCCGGAGCCTGAGCGGCCGCCCCTGACGCTGCTGGTGCCCGGAGTCCCCGCCGAACTCGCTGACGCCCTGGATTCCGGCCTGAGCGCTGACCGCCGCCTACGGCCCTCCGCCGCGGAGCTGGCAACATCGATTTACCGCAGTGCCGCCGCCACACCCGTGGACCTCTCCGTCTCCGTGCATGCCAGCGTCCTACCGCAGCTCCTGACCCGCCGCTCGTTCCCGATGAGCGCACGGGAACGGCGGGCCGCGCGGCTGAGGGCCTTGCGGCACCGGATGCTGCCCGGACGGAATCGCGGGCACAACGCCCTGGCGCATTCCGCGCCGCGACGTTCGCCGGTTCCGGCAGGTGCCGCCGCAGCCGGCCCCGCCTCGTCGGCACGGCATGCCTCCCGCTCCCGGCGGCGCCTGGGCGGGCGGGACACGTGGGGCGGCCGCTGGACCCGGGGTGGCCGAGTCGGCCCTAGCCGAAACTCCGGCCGGACCCGGGCTCCAAGTGTGGGGACGGGCCGGGCTCCAGCTGTGAGGTCGACCCGACGGCGGCGTCCGGAGATCCGCAGGGCGCTGGCCACCGGTGTTGTGTCAGTCCTCGTCCTTGCGGCCGGAGTGTTCGGAACGCTGTTCCTTGCCGGAAAGCTGGCGGCGGGAGAATGGGCTGCGGAAGTGCGGGCGCCGGACGGCTCGGCCGGCCGGCAGGCTTCCGCCACCGCGCCCCCGCTTACTGGCCGCACCACACCGGCGGGCCCGAACCCACCGGCCGTCCCGAACCCACCGGCCGTCCGCCCGGAAACCCCCGGCTCTGTGCCCGAGGACCTGCGGGGGTTGCTTGCGGCGCCCCGGCCCGAGGAGGCGGTCCGCGGTCTCGCCGGTCTCCGGTCCTATGCCCTCAGCACGGGCAACGTCGGCCTGCTGGCACAGGTGAACGCGCCGTCGTCGCCTGCCGCGGCGGCGGATGCCCTGATCGGCTCCCGGCTGGCGGCGTCCGGGCACGCCCTCGACGGATTCGAGGCGCACCTGTCCGGGGTGCTGCGCCAACCGGAAAGCACCGGTACGCGGGCCGTGGTGGCCGTCACCGTGGCCTCCCCGGCCTATCGGGAACGCGACGCCGCGGGGACGGTGGTGGCCGACGGCGCCGCAGCGGTCGGGCAGCATTTGCGCCTGGTGCTCGTCCGGGTGCAGGGACAATGGCGGATCCAGGAGATCCTCCCAGTCGCACCGGGCTAACCGCGGGCGGCCACCCAGGCTGCTGCCTCGGCCAGCGACGGGTGCTGCCACCGGTACCCGGCCTCCGCGAGGACGGCAGGCTCCATCCGCTGGCTGGCGAGCAGGAGTTCATTGGCCAGCTCGCCCATCACCAGGCGCAGCACCGGAGCCGGAACACGCAGCAGGGCCGGCCGGTGCAGCGCCTCGGCCAGGCGCGCGATCAGGGAGTTCACGTCCGCGTCTTCGGGCGCACACACGTTGACCGGTCCCTCCACCGGCGCGGTCAGCAGGAAGGAGAACGCGCCTGCCACGTCGGGGAGTGTGATCCACGGCCAGTACTGCCGCCCGGAGCCCAGCGGTCCGCCTACGCCCAGGCGCAGCAGCGGCATCAGCCGTCCGATGGCTCCGCCGCTGCGGCTGAGGACCACCCCGGTGCGGGGCGTGACCACCCGAACCCCCGCCGGCGCCTCGTGGGCCGCGGCCTCCCAGTCCGAGCAGATCCGTGCCAGCACCCCGCTCCCGGAGGGAGCGTTTTCCCGCAGGACCGTTGAACCGGCGGTGCCGTAGTACCCGGAGGCCGATTGGCTCAGGAAGACCTGCGGGGGAGTGTCCGTGCGGCCCATTGCGGCTGCCAGCGTCCGCGTCGGCCCCAGCCGGGAGGCGCTGAGTTCATTGATCCGTCGCCGGGTCCATGGCCGGTCGCCGATGCCGGCGCCCGAAAGGTTAATGACGGCGTCCACACCCTGCAGCGCCGTGTCGTCAATGCGCCCCGCGGCCGGATCCCACTGGAACTCAGCGGGGGAGGCCGGCGGCCGCCGAACCAGGCTGGCGACGTCGTGCCCCTGCTCGCGGAGGGTGCTGGACAGGGCGGTTCCGATCAGCCCGGAGGCTCCGGCAATGAGGATGCGCATGATCCATCTCACCATGCCCGGCACGGCAGGGAAACCTCCCCGGGGGCGCGGCGCTCTTTGACTATGATCGAACGATGACCTCTTCGAGCTACCTCCGTTTCCCGCATCTTCACGGCGATCTGGTCACCTTCGTGGCCGAGGACGACGTGTGGATCGCGCCCCTCGACGGCGGCCGCGCCTGGCGGGTTTCCTCGCTCCAGCTTCCCGCCCGCAACCCGCGTTTCACGCCCGACGGCCGGCACCTGGTCTGGACCGTCGTCCAAGGCACGGCACCGGAGGTCGTCACCGCAGCCGTCGACGGCGGCGGATACCGCCAGCTCAGCTACTTCGGCCACGCCTCCACCAAGGTCAAAGGCTTCACGCCCGACGGCGACATTGTGGTCACCAGCGCCTTCCGGCAGGCGGACAGCCGCCTGACGAACGCCTACAGCCTGCCGGTGGACGGCGGCTGGGCCGAGGAACTGCCATTCGGACCGGTCGAGTCCGTCGCCTACGGCACGGTGGTCGGCGATGAGCGCCCTGTCGTCCTTGCCAGCGTCCTCTCCCGTGAACCGGCCTGGTGGAAGCGCTACCGCGGCGGAACGGCAGGAAAGCTGTGGATCGACGCTGACGGCAATGGCGAGTTCGAGCGGCTCGCCGCCGAACTCGACGGCAACCTCACCGACCCCATGTGGGTCCGCGGCCGGATCGCCTTCCTGTCCGACCATGAGGGCTACGGCAACCTGTACTCCGTGCTGCCCAACGGGACCGACCTCCGCCGCCACACGGACCACGAGGACTTCTACGTCCGGCATGCGGCCACCGACGGCGAACGCGTGGTGTTCGAATCGGCCGGCGAACTCTGGCTCCTCTCCGGACTGGACGCCGAGGCCGTCAAGCTCGACATCACCCTGGGCTCCGCCTCGCAGGCACGCCGCGCGGCCGCGCTGAAGCCGTCCCGCCACCTCGGCGATGTCATCCCCGACACTACCGGCGACGCCAGCGCAGTTGAAGCGCACGGCACCCTGCACTGGCTGCGGCACAAGGACGGTCCGTCGCGCATCCTTGAGGCCACCCCGGGCGTCCGCGCCAGGCTGCCGAGGCCCTTCGGAGCCGGGCGCATCGCATACATTGCTGACCACGACGGCATCGAGGCGCTCTACCTGAAAGCCATCGCCGCCCCCGTGGCAGGCATCCGCGGCGCAGTTGCCCCGGTGCCGTCCCAGGACTCCGCCGCCAAGGCCGGGCACGACGCCGACGGCGGCACGCCGCTGCCGCGCCCCGTGTCCGCAGCAGCCCTGACCCGGCCCGCCGAGGCCGGCGCCGCGGCGGAAACTGCCGCCCCAGCCGCCGGCACCGCGGACACCGCCCCCGGTGCAGGCCACGACTCCGCGACAGGAACCGGACCCGCGCAGGAACACGCCGCTGAGGCCGGGCTCACCCGGATCGATTTCCCGAAGCCGAGCCGTGCCAGCGCCATGGAGGCAAGCCCGGACGGGAACTGGATTGCCATCGGGACCTCTTTCGGCGATATCTACCTGGCGGACACCCGCACCGGTGCCCTCACCCTGCTGAGCAGCATCGGCGACGGCAGCATCGACGGCTTCAGCTGGTCGCCGGACTCGGCGTGGCTCGGCTGGGCCGAACCCGTCACCTCCTTCGGATCGCGGACCCGGCTCCGGCTGGCGCCGATCGCGGAACCCGCAGCAGGGGACGCCGCGGCGGGCAGTGAAAAGTCCAAGCCGACCATCATCGACGTCACCGACGGCCGCTTCCGCGACGAATCGCCTGCCTTCACCCCTGACGGCAAGTTCCTGGCCTTCCTGTCCAACCGCAGTTTCGACCCGGTCTACGACGGTCACGCCTTCGACCTCTCCTTCCCCAGCCCCATCAAGCCGTACCTCGTGGCCCTGGCGGCGGATACGCCGTCGCCGTTCGGCCCGAGCGTCGCCCTCCCCGACACGGCCGGCACTGCCGCCACGACCGGCGCCGACGGGGACGCCAACGGCGACGACGCCGACGGTGATGCCGCCAACGGCACGGACAGTCGCGTCCGGGTGCGGGTCGACGCCGAGGGCCTGGCGCACCGCGTCATCAGCGTTCCCGTGCCGCAGGGCAACTACACGGACCTCTCCGCCGCCGGCGGCGCCCTGCTGTGGCTGGACCACGAGCTGGCCGGCGTGACCGGCGACGGCCGCGCCAGCCTGGAAGACAAAAATGCGGCACCGAGCCTAGTCCGCTTCGACCTGGCCAAACGCCGCACCACGACCATCGTCGAGGCGCTGGACAGCTACCGGCTGACCGGCGACGGCGAGAAGGTTGTCCTGGTTCAGGACAAGCAGATCCGCGTCTCGCCGTCGGCCTCGAAGGCCGACGAGGACGCCGGCCAGCTGGTGAAGGTCGACCTGACCCGCATCCGGGTCCGGCTGGACCCGGTCAGCGTCTGGGGCCAGGCCTTCGACGAGGCCTGGCGCCTGCAGCGGGACTTCTTCTGGACCGAGGACATGGCCGGCCAGGACTGGGACTCGGTGCACGCACGGTACCGGCCGATCGTGGACCGGCTGGGCTCCCACGATGACCTCGTGGACCTGCTGTGGGAACTGCACGGCGAACTGGGAACCTCACACGCCTATGTCCGCCCCGTTATGGTCACGGAGAACGGCAGCAACGGCCAGGGCCGGCTCGGCGCCGACCTCGCCTTCACCGCCGGAGGCTGGGAGATCACCCGCGTCCTTGCGGGGGAGTCTTCGGATCCGCTGGCGACTTCACCGCTGACCCGGCCCGGCGTCGACGCCCGCGCCGGCGATGTCCTGCTGGCCATCGACGGTGTTGAGTTGACAGAGTACCTGACGCCCGCCGTGCAGCTGGCCGGCGCCGCCGGCCGGGCCGTCGAGCTGACCCTGCGCAACGGCGCCGGCCACGGCGCGCAGGCCGGCAACCAGCGCCGCGTCGCCGTCGTACCCGTCAAGGACGAGGAACGGCTGCGCTACCAGGAATGGGTCGCCTCCAACCGGCGCACTGTGCGGGAAGCCTCGCAGGGCACCTTCGGGTACCTGCATATCCCGGACATGATGGCTAACGGCTGGGCCCAGCTGCACCGCGACCTGGACACGGAAACGTCGCTGGACGGCCTGATCGTGGACGTCCGCCGGAACCGGGGCGGTCACACGTCGCAGCTTGTCGCCGAGCTGATCGGCCGCAAAGTCACCGGCTGGAGCATGCCCCGGGGCGAGCGTCCGCGCACTTACCCGCACCACGCCCCGCGCGGACCCGTCATCATCCTCACCGACGAATTCGCCGGCTCCGACGGGGACATCATCACCCAGGTGTCCAAGCTGCGCGGGATCGGACCAGTCATCGGCACCCGCACCTGGGGCGGCGTCGTCGGGATCGACAACCGGTTCGCCCTCGCGGACGGCACCGGGGTCACCCAGCCCCGCTACGCCACCTGGTTCACCGGGGGTGTGGGCTGGGGCGTCGAGAACTATGGTGTTGCTCCCGACATTGAGGTGGCCTTCCCGCCGCACGCCTACGCCGCGGGCGCCGATCCGCAGCTGGAGTACGGCATCGGGGCGCTAAAGGAAATGATCCAGGAGCTGCCGACCGACCGGCCGCCGCTGCGCGAAGGGTACCGCCGGGTGCGGCCTGCCCCGCTTCCCGCCCGCCAGCCAGGCAACTAGCCAGTATGAATAACGGCCCCCGTCCGGAATCTCCGGACGGGGGCCGTTGTGCGTGCAGGGCAGGCCAGGACTAGGCAGCGAGCGTCGCGTCCAGGCTGATCTTGATGCCGGTCAGGGCGGCCGACACCGGGCAGCCGGTCTTGGCTTCCTCGGCGATGCGCTGGAACTCGTCCTCGGAGATGCCGGGTACGCGTGCGTTCAGGGTCAGGTGGCTTCCGGTGATCCCCGTGCCGGGCTCAAAGGTGACGTCGGCCTTGGTGTTGACTTCCTCCGGCGTGTGGCCGGCCTGGGCCAGGGCGTGGCTGAAGGCCATGGAGAAACAGGCCGAGTGCGCGGCGGCGATGAGTTCCTCCGGGCTGGTCTTGCCCTCGGCGGCTTCGGCGCGCGCCTTCCAGGTGACGTCGAAGTTGCCCAGCCCCGAGCTGTCCAGGGTGGTGTTGCCCGCCCCTGACATCAGGTCGCCGTTCCATACAGTGTGTGCGGTGCGTGTCGTTGCCATGTCCACTCCTCAGCGTCGTTGAATCAGGATCCTGCCTGGCGGCGGATCCTGCCTTGTCCATCCTAGGGTGAACGACGACGGCGACGCACCCCGTGTGGGGTGCGCCGCCGTCGTGGTGGAGAAGCGGAGGCTACTGCCAGAGGGTCGCGATCGCGATGTTGAGCAGGGCCAGTCCGCCGACGCTGTGGGCGAGTCCCTTGCTGATCGGCTCGTCCTTCTTGTACTTGCGGCGGCCGATGAAGGCCAGCACGGCCACGACTAGGGCCACCGTGAACTTCACGCCGAGTTTGGCGTAGTTCGCGTCCATGTCGAGGGCCGGGATCAGGCCCATCATGGCAATGCCGGTGATCAGCTGCAGGACGGCGCCATCGAACTGGCGGGGGTGGACGGTGGGCTTCTTCATCTGGCCGATCCAGATGCCGACGATCATGGTCGCGCCGATGATGTGCAGGAAGACCAGGATGTCGAACAAAATTTTCATGGCTTCAGTCTAACCAGAGATTTCTACGGAACGTAGTAGGACCGGCGGGTGGGTTGGACGCAGAACGGCGACGGGGGTGCGGGCGTTGCGGTGGTTTCCCACTGCTGCCCGCACCCCCGTCGCCGTTGGTACTGTGTGGCCCCCGGACCCGGGGACTGCCTGCTGCTAGAGGCCGAGGTCGGCTTCGAAGGCGCCTTCCTCAAGGCGGGCCTTGAGGGTCTGCAGGAAGCGTCCTGCGTCGGCGCCGTCCACCAGGCGGTGGTCGTAGGTCAGGGAGAGGTACATCATCGAGCGGATGGCGATCGAGTCGTCACCGTTCTCATCGGAAACAACCACGGCGCGCTTGACGATCGCACCGGTGCCGAGGATGGCCACCTGCGGCTGGTTGATGATCGGGGTGTCGAAGAGGGCGCCGACGGAGCCGATGTTCGTGATGCTGAACGTGCCGCCGGAGAGCTCGTCCGGGCCGATCTTGCCGTTGCGGGTACGGTCCGCGACGTCGGCGATCTTGCCCGCCAGGCCGGCCAGGTTCAGGTTCCCGGCATCAGCGATGACCGGTACCAGCAGCCCCTTGTCGGTGTCTACCGCAATCGCCAGGTGCTCGGCGTTGTGGTAGGTGATTTCCTGCTTGTCCTCGTCGTAGGAGGCGTTAACCTTGGGGTGCTGCTTCAGGGCCTCGGCGACCGCCTTGGCGATGAAGGGCAGGAAGGTCAGCTTCGAGCCGTTCTGGGCCTGGAAGGAGTTCTTGGCCTTGGCGCGCAGCTTGGCGACCTTGGTCATGTCCACCTCGTGCACCTGGGTCAGCTGGGTGGAGATGTCCAGCGACTCGCGCATGCGGCGGGCGATGACCTGGCGGATGCGCGGGGCCTTCTGCACGGTGCCGCGCAGCGAGGAAACATCAGTCGACGCCGCGGCCGGGGCTGCGGAAGAAGCTGCCGGTGCGGCGGCGGCAGCCGGGGCTGCCTTGGCCTCGGCCGCTGCGAGCACGTCCTGCTTGCGGATGCGGCCGCCGACGCCGGTGCCGGTCAGCGAGGAGATGTCCACGCCCTGCTGGTTGGCGAGCTTGCGGACCAGGGGAGTGACGTAGCCGGACTCAGCGGAAGCCGATGCCGCGGGGGCTTCCTGCTTCGGTGCTTCCTGCTTGGGGGCCGGGGCTGCGGCCGGAGCCGGCGCAGCCGGTGCTTCCTGCTTGGGGGCTTCGGCCGGGGCGGGAGCAGCAGCCGGAGCGGCGGGTGCTTCCTGCTTGGGAGCTTCCTTGGGGGCTTCGGGTGCCGGGGCGGCAGCCGGAGCCGCGGCACCGGAGCCGATGACGGCCAGGACGGAACCGACCTCGGCCGTCTCGTCCTCGGCAACGCGGATTTCCTGCAGGGTGCCGGCGACCGGGGACGGGATCTCGGTGTCGACCTTGTCCGTGGAGACCTCGAGCAGGGGCTCGTCGACCTCGACGGTGTCGCCGATGCTCTTGAGCCAGCGGGTGACGGTTCCTTCGGTGACGCTTTCACCAAGGGCGGGGAGGGTGACCTCGTGGCCCTCGCCGGCCGGAGCGGCGTCCGCCGCGGGTGCGGCCTCGGCGGCCTCGGCGGCCGGGGCAGCCTCAGCGGGGGTTTCGGCTTCGGCGGCCGGTGCTTCAGCGGCGGAGGGCGACTCGGCGGGTGCTTCTTCGGCGGCCGGAGCCGCGGCCGGGGCAGCTTCGGCGGAGCCCGAGCCGTCACCGATGCGCACCAGCGGGGCGCCGACTTCGGCGGTCTCGTCCTCGGCGACGAGGATTTCCTCGATCACGCCGGCGATCGGAGAGGGGATCTCGGTGTCTACTTTGTCGGTGGACACTTCGAGCAGGGGCTCGTCCACTTCCACCCGGTCACCGACCTGCTTCAGCCAGCGGGTGACGGTTCCTTCGGTGACGCTCTCACCGAGGGCGGGCAAGTTAACGGATTCAGACATGTCGTCCCCGTTCTCCTTATTGATGTAGTGCGGATGGTTGCTGCCGTGTCTTCGAGCCTAGTGCACCCGGCTTTCGGGCCGGGTGCACTAGGCACGGGGTAATGCTTGTGCTGGCTGGATTAGCCGTGCAGGGGCTTGCCGGCGAGGGCGAGGTGGGCTTCGCCCAGGGACTCGTTCTGCGTCGGGTGGGCGTGGACCAGCTGGGCCACGTCCTCCGGGTAGGCTTCCCAGTTCACGATCAGCTGTGCTTCACCGATCTGCTCACCCATGCGGGCGCCGATCATGTGGACGCCGACGACGGGGCCGTCCTTCTGGCGGACCAGCTTGACGAGGCCGGAGGTACCCAGGATGGAGCTCTTGCCGTTGCCGGCCAGGTTGTATTCCTGGGTCTCGACCTGATCGTCGCCGAACTTGGCCTTGGCGGCCTTCTCGGTGTACCCGACGGTCGCGATTTCCGGCTCGGAGTAGGTGACCTTGGGGATGTTGACGTCCTCGACCACCACCGGCTTGAGGCCGGCGATTTCCTCGGCGACGAAGATGCCCTGCTGGTACCCGCGGTGGGCAAGCTGGACGCCCGGGACGATGTCGCCCACGGCGTAGATGTTGCCGACGCCGGTGTGCAGGCGCTCGTTGGTGATCACGAAGCCGCGGTCGATGGTCAGCCCGGCTTCCTCGTAGCCGAGGTTGGCCGTGACGGGGCCGCGTCCGACGGCCACCAGCATGAGGTCGGCCTCGAAGGTTTTGCCGTCAACAAGGGTGACCTTGACGCCGTCGTCGTTCTGCTCGACGCCCTGGAAGAAGACGCCCGTGGAGAACTTGATGCCGCGCTTCTTGAAGGCACGCTCGAAGTTCTTGACGATGGTGGCGTCCTCGTTCGGAACGAGGGAGGGCAGGCCTTCGACGATGGTGACATCGACGCCGAAGGACTTCCATACCGAGGCGAACTCGACGCCGATGACGCCGCCGCCGAGGATGATGGCGCTCTTGGGAATGAAGTCCATGGTGAGGGCTTCGTCGGAGGTGATGACCTTGCCGCCGATTTCGAGGCCCGGCAGGGTGCGGGAGTAGGAGCCGGTCGCGAGGACAATGTTCTTGCCCTTGTACGCGGTGCCGTTTACGACCACGGTGTCATTGCCCTGGAGCTTGCCCTCACCCTCAATGACGGTGATGCCCTTCTTGCCCTTGATAAGTCCCTGGAGGCCCTTGAACTTACCGGCAATGATGCCGTCCTTGTAGGCGTTCACGGCGGTGATGTCGATGCTGTCCAGGGTCACGTTGACGCCGTACTTGGCGGAATCACGGGCGTGGTCGGCCAGTTCCGCGGAGTGCAGCAGTGCCTTGGTGGGGATGCAGCCGTTGTGCAGGCAGGTGCCGCCGAGCTTCCCCTTTTCGATGAGGCCGACGGTAAGGCCAAGCTGGACGGCGCGGAGCGCAGTCGCGTAGCCGCCGCTGCCGCCGCCGAGTACCAGGATGTCGAATTCTTGCGCAGTTGCCTGATCGGCCACTAAAACGCTCCCTCGCGTGAACGATGACACGAGAGTACGCATCATCTGGTCTTGGAACCTGTCTGCCGCGATTATGCCAGCAGCGCTGGTTCCCTATCGTTTGGAATTACTTCTGTGAAGCTCTTTGCTGTGAAACTACGGTTCACCTTAGCGAACCACTAATACATGCTCCACCTTGTGATGGCGTTTGTGGAGCGCTTGTGTCCAGTGTCACGCGGCCCTGTGGCGGGGGGATCAGTTCCCGCCGCCACAGGCCCGCGTGGCGGACTAGACAGTCGCGGCGAGGATGTCCTCGACGTACGCCACCAGGGTCCGGACCGTGCTGCCGGTGCCCTGCTTGTGGTTGTAGCCGTACGGGCTGCCGGTGTTGAAGGACGGCCCGGCGATGTCGATGTGGGCCCACGGGATCTGCTCCCCGTCCTTGCCCTTGCCGACGAACTCGCGCAGGAACACCGCCGCGGTCATCATGCCGCCGTGGCGTTCGCCGATGTTGGCGATATCCGCCACCTGCGAGTCCAGGCTGGGGCGCAGCTCCTCGGGCAGTGGCATCGGCCAGACCAGCTCGCCGGCGCGGTCCGCGGCGGACTTCAGCGCGCCAGTGACCGAATCCGAACCCATCACGCCGGCCGTGCGGTCGCCGAGGGCGATCAGCTGCGCGCCGGTGAGCGTGGCGACGTCGATGATYGCGTCCGGGTATTCCTGGCTCGCCGCGACGATGCCGTCGGCCATGACCAGGCGGCCTTCGGCGTCGGTGTTCAGGACCTCGACGGTCTTGCCGCCGAAGATGGTCAGGACGTCAGCGGGACGCTGGGCGGCACCGGAGGGCATGTTTTCGGCGATGCAGAGCCACGCGGTGGCCTTGACCGGCAGGCCCAGTTCGGCGAGGGCCAGGACAGTGTTGAGTACGACGGCGGCGCCGGCCATGTCGCTCTTCATCTCGCCCATACCGAGGTGCGGCTTCAGCGAGATTCCGCCGGTGTCGAAGGTGATGCCCTTGCCCACGAGGGCAATCTTGGCGGTGGCCTTGGCGGGGGCGTATTCGACCTTGACCAGGCGCGGCTGCCGGGTGGAGCCCTTGCCGACGCCGAGGATGCCGCCGTAGCCGTCCTTCTCCAGGCGCTTCTCGTCCCAGACCGTCACCTTGACCGGCAGGCCCTTGGCGAGTTCCTTGGCGGCGTCGGCGAACGTCTCGGGGTAGAGGTGGCTCGGCGGCTGGTTCACCAGCGAGCGGGTCGCGTTGACGGCCTTGCCGATGAGGGAGGCGCGCTCCAGGACGGGCGCCAGGGCCTTGTCCGTGGCGAAGTCCGTGAGGATCCGGACGTTCTTGACCGGGTCCTTGAGGCCGTCCTTGGTGGAACGGTACTCATTGAAGGAGTAAGCGCCCATGGCGGCGCCCTCGGCGACGGCGGCGACGGCGCCGAGGTCCGGCGTCGGAAGCGCAAGGGTGACGGTGGCGACGCCGGCAAGCTGGCGCACAGCCGAGCCGGCCGCGCGGCGCAGGGCCTCTTCCGCGATGGGGGTGCCCGCGGAGACCTTGCCGACACCGGCAAGGACCAGGACGGGTGCGCCGGCCTCGGGCAGGCCGGGAAGCCGGTGTGCCTGGTCTGCGGCGCCGGTCAGGCCGAGGACATTGAGGGATTCGGCCAGCGCCTCCGCGGCCTTGGCCGTGAGCGGGTTCTCCAGCAGGACGGGGCCGTCGGCGCCCTGTCCCACGCCCACGACGAGGGCATCGGACGGGGACTTCTTCAGGTCTCCGCTGACCGCGCTCAGTTTGACTTCGGTATTCTTGACCACGAGGACAGTCCTCAATTCTCTGTGATATTTCGGCAGGAACTGCATGTTCGGCGCCCTGCCATGGGTACCTGCGCCACCGTCGGCGTTGCACGCATCCCGGTGTCTGCAAGGCCAGCTGTAAGGCCAGTTCCGATCGTAGTCTCTCCCCGGCGCCGGAGTTCAATTTAATGAGAGCTGGCACACAGTTGGGGCAGGAATTACCCCGGCCGGCCGCGCGTTGTAGGTGGTATCGGCACACGGCCCGCAGCGGCCACGGTGCCCGCCGCGGCGGCACTGCCGCCCCCTTGCTACCGAGAGAGGAACACGTCGTGATGGAACGGATTTCCGGCTCCCTGCTGGACCCTGAAACGCTCTACGTCCGTGATGACGCGCTGTTCCGCAGCCCCGAACTGCGCGGGCTGAACCTGCTGATGGGTTTTACCGGCTTCGCGGACGCCGGGCACGTGGTCAGCCAGATCACCGCGGAACTGCTTGACACCCTCGATTCCGAACTCGTCGCCGAGTTCGACGCCGACCAGCTGATGGACTACCGGTCCCGGCGCCCGCAGGTGAGCTTCGTCGAAGACCACCTGCAGGACTACCAGGCACCGCGGCTGGCCCTGCACCGGCTGACGGACGGGCTCGGGAATCCGTTCCTGCTGCTGGCCGGGTCCGAGCCGGACCTGCAATGGGAACGGTTTGCCCGCGCCGTGGTGGGCATCGTCAAGGAGTTGGACGTCAACATGGCGGCCTGGATCCACTCCATCCCGATGCCGGTCCCGCACACCCGCCCCGTCGGGGTGACGGTCCACGGCAACCGGCCCGAACTGATCGAAGGCATCTCAGTCTGGAAGCCCACAGTGGAGGTTCCCTCCGCCGTCGGCCATCTCCTCGAACTGCGGCTGGTCGAAGCGGGGCGCAACATCGCCGGCTACGTCATCCACGTCCCGCATTACCTGGCCGAAGCCGAGTACCCCACCGCCGCCGTCGCCGGCCTGGAATACCTGGGCGCGGCCACCGCGCTGATGCTGCCGACAGACCGGCTCCGGGAGGCCGGACGGGAAGTCGGCCGACAGATCGCCGAACAGATCAACGCCTCCGAAGAAGTGCAGCAGGTGGTCTCCCGGCTCGAAACCCGCTACGACGAGAAAGCCGAAGGAACGGTGCGCCGGTCCCTGCTGGCGGACGAAAACGACCAGCTGCCGAACGCCGATGCGCTCGGGGCCGCCGTCGAGGCCTACCTTGCCCGTAAAGATCCCGGCGAATAAATACTATTTATGACGCGGGGGGCATAATGGGGGAGTGACTTCCCCCCGCGCCTGGCTCATCTGGATCGTCGGGGTCTTCGCGTATCTGGTGGCTGTGAGCCAGCGCACCTCGTTCGGGGTGGTGGGCCTGGAAGCCACCGCACGCTTCCACGCCAGTGCCGCCCAAATTTCCTTCTTCACCGTCCTGCAACTGCTGGTTTACGCCGGCCTGCAGATCCCGGTCGGGGTGTTGGTGGACCGGTTCGGCTCCCGCGCCATGATTGCCGGGGGCGCCCTCCTGATGGGCCTCGGCCAGCTGCAACTCGCCTTCGCCGACGGCATCCCCGCGGGTGTCCTGGGCCGTGTCCTCGTCGGCGCCGGTGATGCCATGACCTTCATCGCCGTCATCCGGCTGCTTCCGTTGTGGTTCGCGCCGTCCCGCGTACCGCTGCTCACCCAGCTGACCGGCATGTCGGGCCAGCTCGGCCAGCTGTTCAGCGTGGTGCCGTTTGCGCTCATCCTGCACTCAGCCGGCTGGACCCCGGCTTTCCTGACCCTGGCCGGAATGTCAGGGCTCGCCGTCGTGCTGGTGGTCCTGCTGTTGCAGGACCTGCCGCCGGGCCACCCCGCGCCGGAACCGTCCCAGGGCTTGCGCGCGACCGGCGTCTCGCTGGCCCGGGCGTGGAAGCAGCCAGGCACCCGGCTGGGCCTGTGGAGCCACTTCACCGTCCAGTTCAGCGGCACCGTCTTCGCCATGACGTGGGGTTACCCGTTCCTGATTTCGGCCCAGAAACTCAGCCCGGCCACCGTGTCCGCGCTGATGGCGCTCTATGTGGCTGCGGCGATCGCGGCCGGACCGCTGATGGGCCGGTTCGTGGCCAGGCACCCGCTGCGGCGCTCCACCATGGTGCTGCTGATCTCCGCCGCGACGGCAGCTGCGTGGGCCGCCGTGCTGCTCCAGCCCGGCCGTTCGCCGCTCTGGCTGCTGGCCGGTCTGGTGGTGGTGTTGGCCATCGGCGGCCCCGGCTCGATGATCGGCTTCGACTTCGCCCGGACCTTCAACCCGGCGCACCGGATCGGGACGGCCACCGGCATCGTGAACGTGGGTGGCTTCATCGCGGCCCTGATGTCCATCTTCCTGATCGGGCTAACACTCGACGCATTGCACCTGGGCGGATTCTCGCCCGAAGGACTCTACAGCCTGGACGCCTTCCGGATCGCGCTGAGTGTGCAGTTCCTGATCCTCGGCGGGGGCGCCGTGGCAATCCTCATCATCCGGCGCAAGGTGCGGCGGCAGATGGCGGCGCAGGGTGTCGTTGTCCCGCCGCTGCTGAAGGCGCTGGCCGAGCAGCGCCGGGTTGCCGCGGAACGCCGCCGCACACCCTGACTCGGTGTACTCGCGCGGACGCGCCTGGGCGCTGGCCGTGTTGCTCCCTCTAGTCCGGTGAGGGCGGTTGTCCACATACGGCAGCTCGTGGCTAACGCGGCCGGACGGCCCGGACGAGGCTGGCCCTATGACAGCTCCCGACCATCTGAAGATCAGCGGCCCCGAGGACATCCTGGGGTTCATTCCGCACTCCCTCGGCTACTGGCCGGCCAACAGCCTGGTCGCCATGACCCTGCAGGGCAATCGCCTGGGGGCAACACTGCGCGTCGACCTCCCGCCGGCCTCCCGCTGCCGGGGCGGCGGCCCGGCCGCCTTTGCCAGGACGGTCCGCGACTACCTGGTGGCGGATGAGGACGCCGACGGCAGCCTGCTGGCTGTCTTTGAAGGCGCGCCCGGCAGCACGTCAACTGACGGTATTGCGGACGAGGCCGGGGATGCTCCAGACAACGACGGCGGGGACCGTCCCGATGCCGCGGCGCTGGACCGGCTCCTTCGGGCACTCGACCGAACCCTCGGCCGGGCCGGTCTCCCTGTCCGGGACGCCTGGGTGGTCGGCGAGCGGTACTGGCGCAACGCCTTCTGCACGGACCCCTCCTGCTGCACACCGCCGGGGCGGCCCGTCGAGGACATCAGGAACAGCCCCCTCAACGCCGAGATGGTTTTCCGGGGCAGCAGCGTCGGCGCCCCGCCCGGGGCCGCGCCCGGGGCCTCCGTGCCGGCCCGCCCGCCCGCGGAGGAGCCGGACGACCTGGCGGCCGAGGACCGGTGGTCACAGGAGTTCTCAGGGAGATGGCGGGACCGTGCGCAGTTCGGCGCCGTACTGGATGTGTGGCAGCGCGTTCTCGGCGGCGGGACGGAGCCGCCGGCAATCCCGCCCGCGCTGCCGGCGGGGCTCGCCGGATACCTTCGGGCCACCTTGTGCGTCGCGGCCTGGCGTGACGCGGTCCTGGTGATGGCCGCGGCCGGGCGTGACGCCGCCGAAGCCGGTGCCGAGCAGTTCGGCATGTTCGATTCGGGCCCCGGCCTGCCCGGACCGACGCCGGATTTCGCGGGATTCCCGGAGGCCATGGCGGCGCCGCGGGATGCGCCCGCGGGGCCGGCAGCACCGGGAATGGACCCGCCCGGCTACGGGGATGTGCTCCTCGGGCTCCAGCCCCGGGTACCCGACTGGACCCGGCTGGCTCAGCTTGAGCGGACCCTGGTCCGGCTGGGCAACAGCGGCGGGGGAGAAGCCCGCGCCGCGGCCCTCACCGCCCGGGGATGGATCGAATGGTGCCGGGGCCGGGGATCCTTCGCGGACGCCCTCTTCGCCGGCGCCGTCGTGGAGCTGCCCGGGTACCGCCTGGCGGAACTGCTGGCCGAGCTCGGCCGCAGGGGGACGCTGTGCGGATGGGCGCGGCGGAAGGAAGCGGCCTGGCAGAAGTTCGACCCCGATGCCGCCTGAGCCGGAGCGGACATATTCCGTGGAGGCGGACCGCCCGAGGGCCCGATCCGGAAAATCGTGAGACAATGGTTGGCGAGACCCGGTTGGGTCCGTGTATCGAGTGCGTGTAGCGAACCTTGGAAACAGGGAACATTACGGTCGCCCCGGCAGTTCTACTAAGTGGCCCTGCCGGACGTGATTTGCGCCTGATGTCAAACGCGGACTTGACAGGGTCATAGTGGTGTTGCCCGTATGGTGATTCCACAGACCGCCGCTAGAAAGGTTTTCTGTGACCCCGTCTTCCGCGAAGAAGGAACCCGCCGACCAGGCCGTATTGTCTCCCGAGGAGAAGAAGGCCGCGGCTAACGCCAAGCGTGCCGCCACGCGTGCAGCCAACAAGGCAGCAAAAGACGCAGCCTCCGCAGCGGGCGATGACACCGACTCGGCAGTCGCCAAGCCTGAGCCCAAGAAGCGCGGGCCCAAGCCCGGCGCCAAAGCCGCGGCAGAAGCCGCAAACAAGTCCCGCGATGAGGACTCCGACGACGTCGACGCCGACGAGGACCTCGATGAGGCGGCCCCCGACGCCGCCGAACTGACGGAGGACGGTGACGAGGCCGCAGGCAAGTCCGCGACCGCCGCCACCGGCTCCGGCTTCGTCTACTCAGACGCCGACGACGACGACGCCCCCGTGCAGCAGGTTATGTCCGCCGGCGCCACGGCCGACCCCGTTAAGGACTACCTGAAGCAGATCGGCAAGGTCGCCCTGCTGAACGCCGAGCAGGAAGTTGACCTGGCCCTCCGCATCGAGGCCGGCCTGTTCGCCGAAGAGAAGATCGCGGCCGACGACGGCTCCATGGAGCCCAAGCTCAAGCGTGAGCTCGAGTTCGTCATCCACGACGGCAAGCGCGCCAAGAACCACCTCTTGGAGGCCAACCTCCGCCTGGTGGTCTCGCTGGCCAAGCGCTACACCGGCCGCGGCATGCTGTTCCTGGACCTCATCCAGGAAGGCAACCTGGGCCTGATCCGTGCAGTCGAGAAGTTCGACTACACCAAGGGCTTCAAGTTCTCCACCTACGCCACCTGGTGGATCCGCCAGGCGATCACCCGCGCTATGGCCGACCAGGCCCGCACCATCCGTATCCCGGTGCACATGGTGGAAGTCATCAACAAGCTGGCCCGCGTCCAGCGCCAGATGCTGCAGGACCTCGGCCGCGAACCCACGCCGGAAGAGCTGGCTCTCGAGCTGGACATGACGCCGGAAAAGGTCGTCGAAGTCCAGAAGTACGGCCGCGAACCGATCTCGCTCCACACCCCGCTGGGCGAGGACGGCGACTCCGAATTCGGTGACCTCATCGAGGACTCCGAGGCCGTGGTCCCGGCCGACGCGGTGAGCTTCACCCTCCTGCAGGAGCAGCTGCACTCGGTCCTGGACACGCTCTCCGAGCGTGAGGCCGGCGTCGTTGCCATGCGGTTCGGGCTGACCGACGGACAGCCGAAGACTTTAGACGAAATCGGCAAGGTCTACGGCGTCACGCGCGAACGCATCCGCCAGATCGAATCCAAGACCATGTCCAAGCTGCGGCACCCGTCGCGCTCACAGGTCCTGCGCGACTACCTGGACTAAACATCCTCCAGCCAACGCGGGGTCACCTCCCGCCCGCGATCCACGGATCCACGGGCGTGAAGTGACCCCGCGTTGGTCGTTTAAGGCGTTGGTCGTCTAAGCGGTTATCCACCCACCGTTTAACGCCGAAAGGCCCCTCCGCAACGGAGGGGCCTTTCGCGGAACCCCGGCCGGGGGTCCCTGGTTGAACGTCTAGTCGACCGAAACCGGTTCCTTCTCCAGGAGGCGGCCCGACTCGTCGTGCCAGTCCGAGCTGAGCGGACGAAGGTTCGGTTCTACGGCGCGTGCGTGGTGAGCGCAGAAGAGCAGTTCACCGCCGGAGGCTCCGAGAACAACCCGGACGTATGCCTGAGCTCCGCAACGGTCGCACCGGTCAACGGTGGTGAGTGTGCGGTCCGCAACTGCTGTTGTCATGTTCGGCCTCCTTGGTAGATCGATACATCTATATAACCAGCATTCGTCACCATTCCATGGCAAGGATGGGACACTTTCGCTGTCCGCGTATCACGGCTCCATAACGCCCCGGGTCCGGCCGTCCGTGCGGGGGAGTGGCAACCCGGCGTAGGGCTCCAAGCCGACTAACCTAGGAAGAGCGTCTTTACGTTCCATCCCCGAAGGAGTTTCCGACCCGTGGCACCAAGCTCTGATTACACCGCCCGGCATCTGTCTGTGCTGGAAGGCCTCGAAGCCGTCCGCAAGCGCCCGGGCATGTACATCGGTTCCACGGACTCCCGCGGCCTGATGCACTGCCTTTGGGAGATCATCGACAACTCGGTCGATGAGGCCCTCGCCGGCTTCGGCCACGACATCAAGGTCATCCTGCACGCCGACAGCTCGGTGGAAATCCACGACGACGGCCGCGGCATCCCGATCGACGTCGAACCCAAAACCGGACTCACCGGCGTCGAGGTGGTCTTCACCAAACTGCACGCCGGCGGCAAATTCGGCGGCGGGTCCTACACGGCCTCCGGCGGCCTGCACGGCGTCGGCGCCTCCGTGGTCAACGCCCTGTCCTCCCGCCTTGATGTCGAGGTGGACCGCGGCAGCAAGACCTACAAGATGTCCTTCCGCCGCGGCGAGCCCGGCCGCTTTAAGGACCCCGGCACCAAACCGGACCCCGCCGCGGTGTTTGAGCCGTTCGTCGACGGCTCCGTGCTCGACGTCGTCGGCAAAGCCAAGCGCGGCGTCACCGGCACCCGGATCCGCTACTGGGCCGACCGCCAGATCTTCACCCCGGACGCGAAATTCTCCTACGAGGAGCTGGCCGCGCGCGCCCGGCAGACCTCGTTCCTGGTCCCGGGACTGAAGCTGACCGTTCGTGACGAGCGCAAGGTTCCCGGCACCCCCGGGGAGTTCGGCCCGCACGAGGAAATCTTCCACCACGACGGCGGCCTCTCCGAGTTCGTCGACTTCCTCGCCGCCGACCCGGCCGTCACCGACATCTGGCGGCTGCACGGCGCCGGCAAGTTCAAGGAAACCGTGCCCGTCCTGGACGAGCGCGGCCACAGCCAGCTGGCCGAAGTGGAGCGCGACTGCGAGGTCGACGTCGCCCTGCGCTGGGGCATCGGCTACGACAGCACCGTGCGCAGCTTCGTCAACATCATCTCCACCCCCAAGGGCGGAACCCACCAGTCCGGCTTCGAACAGGCACTGCTGAAGACTTTCCGCAAAGCCGTCGAAACCAACGCCCGCAAGCTCAAGGCCGGCAACGACAAGATCGAAAAGGACGACATCTTCGCCGGCCTGACCGCCGTGCTGACCGTCCGGCTCGCCGAACCGCAGTTCGAGGGCCAGACCAAGGAAATCCTCGGCACCTCGGCGGTCCGCGCCATCGTGGCCAAGGTGGTGGAGCAGGAGATCAACGCCAAGCTCACCTCTTCCAACCGCAACGACAAGGCCCAGTCGGCGCTGCTGCTGGAAAAGGTCGTCAGCGAGATGAAGTCGCGGATCTCGGCCCGCGTCCACAAGGAAACACAGCGCCGGAAAAACGCGCTGGAGACCTCCTCGATGCCCACCAAGCTCGCGGACTGCCGCACGGACGACGTCGCCCGCTCCGAGCTCTTCATCGTGGAGGGTGACTCGGCGCTGGGTACCGCCAAGCTGGCCCGCTCCTCGGACTTCCAGGCCCTGCTGCCGATCCGCGGCAAGATCCTGAACGTGCAGAAGGCCTCGGTGGGTGACATGCTCTCCAACGCCGAATGCGCCGCCCTCATCCAGGTGGTCGGCGCCGGCTCCGGCCGCAGTTTCGACATCGGGGCAGCCCGCTACGGCAAGGTCATCCTGATGACCGACGCCGACGTCGACGGCGCCCACATCCGGACGCTGCTGCTTACGCTGTTCTTCCGCTACATGCGCCCGATGATCGACGAGGGCCGGGTCTTCGCCGCGGTCCCGCCGCTGCACCGGGTGGAGGTCATCAACGCCGGCCAGAAGGCGAACGAGATGATTTACACCTACTCCGAAGCGGAGCTGCACGTGCTGCTGGCCCGCCTCGCCAAGGAAGGCAAGCGCTACAAGGAACCGATCCAGCGGTACAAGGGCCTGGGCGAAATGGACGCCGAGCAACTCGCGGAGACCACCATGGACCCGCGGCACCGGACCCTGCGGAAGGTCGGTATCGACAATGCCAAGCAGGCCGAGGAAACCTTCGACCTGCTGATGGGCTCAGACGTGGCGCCCCGCAAGGACTTCATCATCGCCGGGGCGGCCAGCCTGGACCGGGAACGGATCGACGCCTGAGCGCGGATTAGCCGAGCAGGCCCGGCACGATCAGCAGGGCCGTGGGCAGGGCGAGCAGCAGCAGGCAGGCTCCGAGGACGCCGAGGCGGGCGGCCTCCGGCAACGGCGGCTGCGGCGACAGCAGCCGGCTGACGCGCGAAACGGTGGTCACGGCCGAGCCGGCGCCACCGGTGGCACCGGGCTGACCGGCGTCGGACTCCATGCCCGCCTCGCCGAAGGCCATCCGGGCGCCGGCCGCGCCGGTGGAACCGCTCGCCACGATCGCGATCGCCTTGATCAGCGTGGCCTTGCTTTCCGTCTTCAGGGCCACGTCGTCGGCCAGCATCTCAATCAGCGAGTTGACGGCCTCCTGCGCGAGCCGGGTGGTCGGCAGCCAGGGCAGGGCCTGGCGCCAGGCCGCGAAGGCCCAGAGCAGCAGGTGGTGGCGTTGGCTGAGGTGCGCGTTTTCGTGGATGAGGACGGCCCGGAGTTCCCCGGGTTCCAGGGCTGCCATCAGCCCGTCGGAGAGCACCGTCACCGAACGCGCCCCGCCGGGCAGGCAGTATGCCACGGGGGAGTCATGGCTGATCACCATGGTTGCGGGCCCGTCCGCAGAGGGGGAGGCCAGCAGCGCGAGCAACTCGCGGTGCCGCCGTCGCTGGCGCTGGATCTTGTAATAGGTCAGCAGCAGGGTGAAGACCAGGTGGGCGCTGAGGAGAGCCGCGGCGGAGAGCGCGAAAATGTGCCAGAAGCCGAGGGCTGTGGTGGGCTCGTCGCGCAGGACCATGCCGGCCAGGGACCGGAGCCCGGCGAGCAGGTTCTCGCCCACCGGCTCCAGGCCGTAAACGAGCATCGCGCCGATCATCGACAGCCCGCCGGCCAGGGCGATGGCCTGCCAGAGCAGCATGGCCGTAAACGGGGACCGGGCCGGCCACTGGGCGCGGGAAAGAAGGATAGGTACCGGCCAGGCCAGTACTATCGCCAGGACCGCCAGAAAGTATGAGGTCCAGAACATCCGGTGTTAGCTGTGGCCCAGCAGTTTGCGCAGCGTCTCCGCCTCGGTGGCGGACACTGAACCAATGAAGCGGGCCAGGACGGCCTCGCGGTCCGGGGCGGAGCCGAGCACCTCGTGCATCAGTTCCGCCGTGTGGTCCGCGCGGCTCGAGACGGCCTGGTAGCGGTGCGGGCGGGTGCCGCGTTCGCGCTCCACCAGGCCCTTGCGCTCCAGCCGGGACAGCACGGTCAGCACAGTGGTGACGGCCAGATCCTTGCCCTCATGCCCGGCCGAGCCGCCCGCAGCCCGGGTGCTCTGCGCCAGCAGGTCACGCAGGGTGTTCGCAGTCGCAGCCTCCTGGCCTGCCCAGAGCAGGTCCATCACTGCCCGTTCCAGTTCGCCGAGACTTGCCATTCCGTACGTCCTTCTTGAATGCCACCCGGATGCCGATGCCGTCCGGGTGAGGTGCCGAATACTTCAGCATTAAATTTACCGCGAAATCCGCCCAGTTTCTACATGAGGTAGAACAAGGAGTCCGCGGCGTGTCGCCCGCCACGCCGGGCTGCGGGGCGTCCGGGCAGCCTTCGGGCGGCGACAGGTCCATTGCGGGCCCGGGTGTGCCGTGCCACGCTGGGTGCGGGAGGGCATGAAATTGTTCTACACTCTGTAGAAGTAGTACTTCTACGCAACGTAGAAATCTCGGGAACCTAGCCAAAGGGACTGCCTTGGACGCCTTGGAAATCGCACGCTGGCAATTCGGTATCACCACCGTCTACCACTTTATGATGGTGCCGCTCACAATCGGCCTGGGCCTGGTGGTGGCGGTGATCCAGACGCTCTGGTACCGCACGGGCCGGCCCGAGTACCTCAGGATGACCAAGTTCTGGGGCAAGCTCTTCCTGATCAACTTCATCATGGGCGTGGCCACCGGCATTGTGCAGGAGTTCCAGTTCGGCATGGCCTGGAGCGAATACAGCCGCTTCGTCGGGGACGTCTTCGGCGCACCCCTGGCGATGGAGGCGCTGCTGGCCTTCTTCGTCGAATCCACGTTCCTGGGCCTCTGGATATTCGGCTGGAAGCAGCTCAAGCGCGGCGTGCACCTGGCCTGCCTCTGGGTGGCAGTGATCGGCTCTGTCTTCTCCGCCTACTTCATCATCGTGGCCAACAGCTGGATGCAGCACCCCGTCGGCGTCGAAATGATCAACGGCAGGCCGGTTATGACCGATGCGTGGGCCGTCTTTACCAACAACACCGCCCTGGTCGCCGTGCCGCATACCCTCTTCGGGGCCCTGGCCGTCGCCGGGGCGTTCCTGCTCGGCATCGCCTGGTACCACCTGTGGCGCCGCCGCCACGACGGCATCGACACCGTGGGCGCCGACGGGAAAGTCATCCCCGGCGAGTCGGAGGTCCCCGGCCGCGACCGCGCGGATCACGCCGTCTGGATCCGCTCCCTCCGGATCGGCGCCGTCGTCGCGATGATTTCCTTCGCCGGCACCGCCATCACCGGGGACCTGCAGGGCAAACTGATGTTCCAGCAGCAGCCCATGAAGATGGCCGCCGCCGAGGCTGCCTGCCATGACGGCACCGGCTTCTCGGTGCTCAGCGTCGGCAACGTCGGCTCGAAGAACTGCGACGACGTCGTCGCCGTCATCGAAGTCCCGGGCATCCTGTCGTTCCTGGCCAAGGGCGACTTCACCACCGAGGTCAAAGGCGTCAACAGCCTGCTCGACCAGTACAAGGCCGACTACGGCACCCACCTGCCCAACAACCCGATCTACGGCGACCGTGCCGGCCAGGAAATCCAGTACGTGCCCGTGATGGAAGTGACCTACTGGGGCTTCCGCATGATGATCGGCTTTGGCGGTGTGGCTGCCCTTGCCGCCCTCGTGGCCCTCTGGGCGACCCGAAAGGGAACCGTGCCGGCCTCCCGCGGCCTGATGCGGCTTGCGGTGTTCGGGATCCTGGCCCCCTTCGGCGCCAACGCCGCCGGCTGGATCTTCACCGAGATGGGCCGGCAGCCCTTTGTGGTTGCCCCCAACCCGGACCCGAGCGGCATCGACCAGGTCTTTATGTTCACCGCGGCGGCCGTTTCCCCAGGCGTCTCAGCTGGCGAGCTGCTGACCTCACTCGTGGTGCTGACCGCGGTGTATGCGGTGCTGCTGGTGGTGGAGGTGAAACTGCTGGTGAAGTACATCCGCGGCGGCGTGGTCTCGGCGATGCCCGAGCTCACCCACGTCCCGCCGGACGAGAACGAGGACAACACCCCTTCCGGCGGCACTCCCGGCACACCAGGCGCCGACGACGTCCTGGCCTTCGCCTACTAACGGCCCTCCACAAGAAGCAGAGGAAATATTCAGCATGGAACTGCTACCGACCATCTGGTTCATTGCCATCGCGGTGCTGTGGACGGGCTACCTCTTCCTCGAGGGGTTCGACCTCGGCGTGGGAATGCTTATGAGGGGCTTCGCCCGGGACAACACCGAACGCCGCGTACTGCTCAACACCATCGGCCCCGTCTGGGACGGCAACGAAGTATGGCTCCTCACGGCCGGCGGCGCCACCTTCGCGGCCTTCCCGCTCTGGTACGCCTCCCTGTTCTCCGCCCTTTACCTTCCGCTGCTGCTGGTCCTGGTGGCCCTGATCTTCCGCGCCGTGGCCTTTGAGTACCGCGGCAAGGTGGACACCCCGCAGTGGCGTGCCCGCTGGGACTGGGCCATTGTGCTGGGCTCCGCCGTCGCAGCCTTCGGGGTGGGCGCGGCCCTGGCACTGACCACCACAGGCCTGCCCCTGAACGCTAACGGCGACCGCGAGGGCGGCCCGTTCTCCTGGTTCAGCGCCTACGCCGTGCTGGGCGGCCTCGCCGTCGTCGGCTTCTCCCTCCTGCACGCCCTGGCCTTCCTCGCGCTGAAGACCGACGGCGACATCCGCCACCGCGCCCGGCAATGGTTCGTCCGGCTGCTCCCGGTGCTGCTCCTCCCCATCGCGGGCTGGGCGATTGCCCTGCAGGTGCAGAGCGGCAAGGCCTGGACCGTGGCCGCCGTCGCTGCCGCCGTAGTGGCGGCCGCGCTGGCCTGGACTTTCGCCCGGCGCGGCGCGGAAGGCAAGGCCTTCCTCTCGCTCGGTGCCTTCCTGCTGCTGGGCAGCGCGTCCATTTTTGGCGCGGCCTTCCCGGTGGTGCTGCCTTCCACCCTGAACCCGCAGTTCAACCTGACGGTCGCCAACGCCTCCTCCTCGGACTACACCCTGGGCCTGATGACCGTGGTGGCCTGCATCGGGCTGCCCCTTGTTCTGGCATACCAGGCCTGGACGTACTGGGTGTTCCGCCGCAGGGTCAGCGTCCACCACATCCCGGAAGCGCACAGTTTCCTGCCCGCCATTGCCGCCAAGGCCCTGGCCCCGAAGGACTAGCCGCCGATGAGACCGCAGTTCCCCACCGGCCCCGCCACCCGTTCCGCGCTCTACCTGCTGGGGTTACTGGCGGCACTGAAAGCCCTGTCCCTGGTGCTCATGGGGCAGGCCGTCGCCGCCATGCTGGCAGGCCTCATGGTCCACAACCCCGCTTGGTCAGAGCAGCTGGCCTGGGGGCTGGCCGGTGTGGTGCTGCGCTCGCTCACCGTGTGGGCGCAGGCGGTGGCGTCGCGCCGCGCCGCCCTGGGTGTCAAGGAGGAACTCCGCTCGCAACTGCTGGAGCGTGCCCTGCACTCGGGAACGCGCACGGCGGGACCGGCCGACGGCGGCCTGGCTGTCCTGGCCACCCGGGGGCTGGACGCACTGGACAGCTACTACACCCAGTTCCTCCCCGCCCTGGTGAACTGCACGGCCATCCCGCTGCTGCTCGGCGCACGGATTCTCTTCGCCGACTGGGTCAGCGCCGTCGTGATCGTCCTGACCGTCCCCTTGGTGCCGCTCTTTATGGTCCTGATCGGCCGCTATACCGAGGACAGGGTCCGGGAGGCGCAGTCGGCCCTGGCCAGGCTCTCGGGGCACATGCTGGAACTGGCCAAGGGACTGCCCGTGCTGGTGGGCCTGGGCCGGGCCGCCGCCCAGCGCAAAGCCCTCGAGGACATCTCCGACGAATACCGCTCCAAGACGATGGCCACGCTTCGCACGGCGTTCCTCTCGGCGCTGGCCCTCGAGCTCATAGCCACGATCTCAGTCGCCGTTGTGGCCGTCTTCATCGGCGTCCGGCTGGTCCACGGGGACATGGCACTGGAGGCGGGCCTCCTGGCCCTGATCCTGGCGCCGGACTGCTACCTGCCGTTGCGTGAACTCGGTACCGCCCACCACGCCAGCGACGAGGGCCGGGCGGCGCTCGCGGACACCACTGAGGTCCTCGACGCCCGGCCGGCTGTGCCCCTGGCCCCGGAATCCGCCGGGCTAACAGCCGTGGTGGTGCCTCCGGCCGTCACCGTGACGGAACTGGCCGTCCGGTACGCCGGCCGCGGGGACGCCGCCGTCGGGCCGCTCAGCTTCAGTGCCGCGCCGGGCGGCATCACCGCGCTGGACGGCCGCAGCGGGGCCGGCAAGAGCACCATCCTGGGGGTCCTGGCCGGCACTGTCGGGACCGGCGGCGGTACCGAGGTCACAGGCCGGGTGGAAGGGTTTACGACGGCGGACCACGCCTGGGTCCCGCAGCACCCGGTGATGGTTGAGGACACTGTGCTGGGCGAAGTGCTGCTTTACCTGGGCACCGGCGCCGGCCGCTCACCGGAGCATAACGACGCCGCCGCCCGGCGCTGCCTCGCCGCGTGCGCCGCCGGACACCTGGCCGCGAAGCATCCCGCCGAGCTCAGCCCGGGTGAGCTGCGCCGGGTGGCTGTGGCCCGCGGCCTGGCCCGGATCGAGGCCGGCGCCACGGTGCTGCTGCTGGACGAGCCCACCGCCCACCTGGACCGCGCCTCCGCCGACGCCGTCACCCGCACCATCGCAGGACTCCGGGGAAAGGCAACCGTGCTGCTGGTGGCCCACGACCGGCAGACCCGGGAGCTGGCCGACCGGGTGGTGCCGATCGGGACCGCAGGGAAACCCGCCGCCCAGCCCCTTGCCGAATCCGGCGCCGAACCCAGCGCTGGGGGCACGGCAGCGGGGGGCACGGCCGCGGGGGTCGTCCCGCTGGGCAGCCAGCGTACTCCGAGTATCCGCGCCAGTGCCGGCGTCGGGGCTGCCGATGCTGACACCTCGGCCGGGCGCGGGTCGGCGGCAGCCCACGTGCGCCGCCTCCTCGCCCCCGTGGCCGGGAAATTCGCCGCGGCTGGTGCCGTCGGCGTGCTGGCCGCCCTGTTCGCCGTCGCCCTCGCCGGCCTGTCCGGCTGGCTGATAATCCGCGCCAGCGAGCAGCCGCCCATCCTCTACCTGCTCACGGCGATCGTGGGTGTGCGATTCTTCGGCGTCGGCCGGGCCGCACTGCGGTACACCGAACGCCTGCTGACGCACGACGCCATTTTCACCGCACTGACGCGCCTCCGCGGGCAGCTCTGGGAGTCGCTGAGCGGGCGGGCCCTGTCGCTGCGGCGGCTCCTGCAGGGCGGCAATGTCCTGGGCGCCGTCGTGGACGACGTCGACACCGTCCGCGACCTGCTGCCCCGTGTGGTGCTTCCACCACTGACCGCCCTGGCAGTGGGTGCGGCCGTCGTCACCGGGGTGGGGCTGCTGCTCCCGGTTGCCCTCCCGGCCGCGATCGCCGCCGCGGTGGTCAGCCTTGTGGCCGCGCCGGGCCTCGCCCTGCTGGCGGACCGGATGTCGGCCCGCGCGGAACAGCAGCTGCGCTCCGGCGTGCTGCGCCGGGTGGCTGCAGCGCTCGATGCCCGCGCCGAGTTGCACGCCAACGGCGTGGCCACCCCGGTCCTGGCCGCCATCCAGCGGGCGGACCGCGCCGCCACCTCAGCGTCGCAGAGGTCGGCCCTGGCCGAGGGCCTCGGGCATGCGCTCACGGTCCTGGCTTGCGGGGGCGCCGCCCTCGCCAGCGCCGTCCTTGTGGGGCCGCAGGCCCTGGCCGGAGCCGCGCAGCCGGCGATCGTCGCCGTCGTCGTGCTGCTGCAACTGGCACTTGTGGAGCCCTACTCGGCGACGACGACGGCGGTCCGGCAGTACCCGGCCCTCCGCTCGGTGCTGCAGCGCATCAGCGACTCCGGGGTGCTGGCGCCCGCAACGGCGGAGGCGGCCCGCGGACCCGTGGGAGTTCCCGCCCGGCCTCCCGCCCGGGACGCCGTCCGGCCGGGGCTGGAGCTGGAGGACCTGTCGGCGGCGTGGCCGGGGGGTGCCCCGGTGTTCACCGGGCTGTCCGCCACCGCTGAACCGGGCCGGTGGCTGGCCGTCACCGGGGCGTCCGGCTCCGGAAAGTCCACGTTGCTGGCCGTGATGCTGGGCTTCCTGCCGCCGGGCGGCGGACGTCTTGAGCTGACCGGCCGGGCGGCCTGGTGCCCCCAGGAGGCGCACCTGTTCGACTCCACGATCCGCGGCAACCTGATGCTGGGGCTACCCGAGGGGGAACGCCACGCGGCCGGGGACCCGGTCCTGGAAGACCGGCTGCTCGATGCTTTGGCCGCCGTCGGGCTGGACCAGCTCCTGGCCCGGCTCGATCGGGGCCTCGATACTCCCATCGGGCCGGCGGGGGCATTCCTTAGCGGCGGCGAACGTCAACGGCTGGCGGTAGCCCGCACGCTGCTGACCGGCGCCGACGTCATTCTGCTCGACGAGCCCACCGCCCACCTCGATGCCGAAGCCGGCCAGCTCCTGCTGGCCGAGCTTCGCAGCGGCCTGGCGGGGCGCACCGTGGTCCTGGTGACGCACAACCCGGACGACGTCAGCCCGGCGGATGCCCGGCTGGACCTCGACCGGGCCGCCCGGCCGCAGCCGGAAGCGGTGTTGGCGCGGGGCTAGGTCCGGGGCGGCGGGGGACCGTCAGCCGCGGGCGAGGGCGGCCCCGGAACGGGTGGGGAGCTGCGGTGGCCGGGTTAGGCCCTAGCCGGGTCAGGCGTTAGCCGTCCACATCGTGGAGGTGGTGGACGACGTCGTGCATAAAGTACTGCGCGAAGGTGAGCACCGTGAATTCCGAGCCGTTGCTGCGGGTTCCGCGCCGGCCCCACTCCTCCTCGGGGACCCGGCCGAAGGAGTCCGCGATCTGCTCGCCTTCGGCCGTTAGGGCGGCGCTGAGGTCCGCGGGATCGGCGTTGGCATAATCCTGTTCGAGCGCGGTGCGGTCCTGGTCCCAGTCCTCGAAGCGTGCGTCGTCGTCGGAGAGCATCAGGGCGAGCCGGTGGTCGAAGAGGCTGAACACATCCCTGACGTGGCACGCGTATTCGAGCGGTGACCAGGTGTCCTCATCGGGACGGGCCGCTGCATCCGGGCGTCGCAGCACGGAACGCCAGCGGGGGAGCATGTTGGCGAGCATCCCCGGCGTCGTCGCGGGCGTGCAAGTGGCGGCGTCGAATCCGCACTCGGGGCACGGCCGGGACAGCACCCAGGTCCAGTCTTTTTGATCGGGCACGATAGGCATGTGTGCAGTCTAGGGGAAGGAGTAAAATGCCTCTCGGGGGAAGGGCCTGGAAAGGGACATAGCCATGCTCAAAGACCAGCCGGTCGGCGCCGTGTTGCCGGCCGCGGACCTCGCCCGCGCGCGCGATTTCTACCGCGACAAACTCGGACTCGAACCGGATAATGCGAGTGCCGACGACAACCTGATGTACACGTGCGGCGCCGGGAGCAGGTTCCTGCTCTACCAGACGTCCAACGCCGGATCAGCCAAGAACACCCAGATGGGGTGGATGGTCACGGACCTGCCGGGCACTGTCGCGGAACTGCGCGCGGCCGGCGTCGTGTTCGAGGAATACGACTTCCCGGGCCTGAAGACCGAAAACGGCGTCGCCACCCTGCCGGACGGAAGTTCCGCAGCCTGGTTCCTGGACAGCGAGGGCAACATCCTGAACATCAACTCCGGCATGTAGCTGGCGCTCTGGCGCGGCTTGGCTCCGGGCTGCGACACACGTCGGCGGCCCGGGGCTGGCTGGCTGTGCTGTGGGCGTCGGCGCGCCCCGCCCATTTGCCACAAATGGCCGGATTGGTGGCCTTGGAAGCGGCCTTTTCTGGTGATTGGGTGCGGTGGAGGTGGCGGCTGTGCCCGGACGTGTCGGCAGAGGGTGCCACGTGTCGAAGGGCCCAGGTGGTGGTGCCGAGGCGGCGGTATCGGGAGACGTCTCTGCTGCGCCGAGGGGTGAAGGGAATTTGCGCCCGCCCTTGTGGCATTCCACCGCGCTCTTGTCGTGCTCCACTGCGGCCAATTGCCACCCATTTGCCACAAATGGCCGGGTTGGTGGGCCCGAAGCGGCCATTTGCGGCAAGTGGATGCGGTTCCGGCGACGCACGCGACTGGATATGGCGGGTAGCAGGCGCGGCGTGGTGGCGAGTCCAGATGGCGGCGCAGGGGTGGCAGAGAACTTGGTCACATACGTGGGGCTGAAGCCTGGGTCCCAGCAGTCGTGGAGCTTGGGCACGTGCGCGGGACTGGAGCTTAGTCACCGGCGTGGGGCTGAAGGCTGGGCCCCACGAGCCGAGATCCGCCCCGCCACGTCGTCATCGATTCGCCACAAATGGCCGCATTGGGTGCCCCGGTAGCGGCCAATTGTGGCAAATCGGTGCGGTCAGAGCGGTTCATGCGGCGAGGCCGCCCCGCCCAGCAGCCGCGCCAGAACCCCTACGTCTCCGGGACCCCGGGCTCCGCCCATGCCATGCTCGGGCCGATCGCTTCGATAGCCTGGGAGAGCGGGATGCCGGACCCGTCGCGGCGGCCGTGCTCGCCCGGCAGGGAACGTGCCACCCCGGCCAGGGACGACGCCTTCGCCGGCCCGTGTCCGGCCCACGCGAGGAGCAGGGTGTCCTCGCCCTTGAGGAAGCGGTGCGCACGGACGCCGGCTGTTCCGCGGCCCTTCGCCGGGTATTCGGCCAGCGCCGTGACCTTGGCCGCGCCCGGGGCGGTCCCCGGAAGGGCTCCCTCGGTGCCGGCGATCGTGACGACCACGGCGGCGTCGTCGTCGGAACGGGCCGTGCCGAAGTGCAGTACGCGGTCGCCGGCGGCCAGTTTGATGCCGGCCATACCGCCGGCGGTGCGGCCCTGCGGCCGGACCGCGGAGGCGCTGAAGCGCAGCAACTGGGCCTGGCGGGTCACAAAAACCAGTTCGACGTCGTCGGAACCGGCAGGCTCGACGCCTACCACCGTGTCCTTGTCCTTGAGGGCGATGACCTCCCAGTCCTCACGGTTCAGCGGGTACTCCGGCTGCACGCGCTTGACGACGCCCTGGGCGGTTCCGATGGCCAGGACCTGGTCCAGCGGCGCGAACGCGACGAGGGATTCGCCCTTGAGCAGGGTGATGAAGTCCTTGGCCGGGACGCCGCCGGCCATGTTGGGGGTGCCCGACGTCGGCGGCAGGACGGGCATGTCCATCACCTGGAGCCGCAGCATCCGGCCCTGGGACGTGACCGCGGCGATCTCCCCGCGTGCCGAGGTCTTGACCACGGAACGGAAGACGTCGTGCTTGGTCCGCGGACCGGACTCGGCCAGGCTGTCCTGGTTGGCCGTCCGCGCGATCTGCCCGGACGCGGTGAGGACCGCCCAGCAGGGGTCGTCGGCGATCTCCAGGGCCAGCGGCGCCGCCTTGCCCTTCCCGCCGGGGGCCGCGGCCAGGGCAGCAGCGACCGTGGGGGAGACGGCCTCGGACTCCAGCAGGACGGTCCGGCGGGGTGTCCCGTACTTCTCCGCCAGTTCGCCGAGTTCGTCGGAGACCAGCCCGCGAAGGAGTTCCGGCGAGTCCAGGATGGCCTGCAGCTCGGCGATCTCGCGGCGCAGCTCGTCCTGTTCCTTCTCCAGTTCAATGCGCGAATACTTGGTCAGCTGCCGGAGCCGCAGTTCCAGGATGTAGTTGGCCTGGACTTCGGAGAGGTCGTAGATGGACATCAGCCGGGTGCGGGCCGCGGCGGCCTCGTCCGAGGAACGGATGATCTGGATGACCTCGTCGATGTCGACGATCGCTATCAGCAGGCCCTCCACCAGGTGCAGGCGGTCCTGCTTCTTGGCCAGGCGGAATGCGGTGCGGCGGCGGACCACGTTGATGCGGTGGTTCACGTAGACGGACAGCAGTTCCAGCAGCCCCAGGGTCTGCGGCTGGCCGTCGACCAGGGTGACGTTGTTGATGCCGAAGGAATCTTCCATCGGCGTGAAGCGGTAGAGCTGCTGAAGGACGGCGTTGGGATTGAAACCGTTCTTCAGTTCAATCACGAGCCGGAGGCCGTGCTTGCGGTCAGTGAGGTCCACGATGTCGCTGATGCCGGTCAGCTTCTTGCCGTTGACCGCGTCCTTGATCTTTTCGATGACCTTTTCCGGGCCCACCATGTACGGCAGCTCCGTGACCACCAGGCCGGTGCGCCGGGCCGAGAGTTGCTCGACATCCACCTTGGCCCGCGTCTTGAACGAGCCGCGGCCGGTGGCGTACGCGTCGCGGATGCCGTCCAGTCCCACGATCCGGCCGCCCGTGGGCAGGTCCGGGCCCGGAACGAACTTCATGATGTCCTCGAGCGTGGCGTCCGGGTGCGCGATCAGGTGCCGCGCCGCCGCGACCACTTCGCTGAGGTTGTGCGGGGCCATGTTGGTGGCCATACCGACGGCGATGCCGGTGGCGCCGTTGACCAGGAGGTTCGGGAAGGCGGCCGGAAGCACGTCCGGCTGGGTGAGCTGGTTGTCGTAGTTCGGGACAAAGTCCACCACGTCTTCGTCGAGGTGGTCCGTCAGGGTCAGCGCCGCCGCCGCCAGCCGGGCCTCGGTGTACCGCGGGGCGGCAGGGCCGTCGTCGAGCGAGCCGAAGTTACCGTGCCCGTCAATCAGCGGCAGCCGGAGCGAGAAGTCCTGCGCCATCCGGACCATGGCGTCGTAGATCGCCGTGTCGCCGTGCGGGTGGAGCTTGCCCATAACCTCGCCCACCACGCGGGCGCTCTTGACGTGGCCGCGGTCCGGGCGCAGGCCCATCTCGCTCATCATGTAGAGGATGCGCCGCTGCACGGGCTTGAGGCCGTCCCGGGCATCGGGCAGGGCCCGGGAGTAGATGACCGAATAGGCGTACTCCAGGAACGAACCTTCCATTTCGGAAGTGACGTCGATGTCGACGATGTTCTCGGTGTAGTCCTGGTCTGCTTCCCCGGCCGGGGACGTGGTTTGGCGGCGTGCCATGAGGCGAGTGGGTCCTTCTGCGGGGTGCTAAACGGGTACTGCGTAAGTTTATGGCTAGGCTAAGCCTATGGTGGATCAGCCCGTAGGCGGCGTATATCCGGAACATTGGGAAGCCGATGTCGTCTTGCGCGACGGCGGTACGGCGCACCTGCGCCCCATCCACCCCGACGACGCCGATGCCGTGCAGTCCTTCCATGTCGGGCAGTCCCAAAAGTCCATCTACATGCGCTTCTTCGCGTTCAAATCCAAGCTTTCGGCCAAGGAACTCAAGCGCTTCACCGAGGTCGACTACAAGGACCGGGTAGCCCTGGTCATCACCATCGGCGGCGACATCATCGGGATCGGCCGCTACGACCGGCTCGACGATCCCGAAGAGGCCGAGGTGGCCTTCAACATCGCCGATGCGCACCAGGGCCGCGGCATCGGCTCCATCCTGCTCGAACACCTGGCCGCCGCCGCCCGGGAGAACGGCATCCGCAAATTCAGCGCCGAGGTCCTCCCGGAGAACCGCAAGATGCTGATGGTGTTCTCCGACGCCGGCTATGACGTCAAACGGCATTTCGACGACGGCGTGGTCAGCCTGGAGTTCAACATCGACCCCACCGACAAATCCCGGGCCGTGATGGAGTCCCGTGAGCACCGTGCCGAGGCGCGGAGCATCCAGGAGCTCCTCGCCCCGTCCTCGGTGGCGGTCATCGGCGCCAGCCGCAAATGGGGGACCGTGGGTTACCAGCTGCTGGAGCACATCATCGAGGGCGGCTTCACCGGACCGGTCTACGCCATCAACCCCGAGGCCCTGGAACTGGCCGGCATGCTCTCCTTCGCCAAACTCTCCGAGGTTCCGGGCCCGGTCAACCTCGCCATCATCGCGGTCCCGTACGACGAGGTTCCCAAGGTGGTCCAGGAATGCGGTGCCGCCGGGGTTAAGGGGATTGTGGTCGCCTCGGCCGGCTACGCCGAAGACGGCGAACGCGGCCTGGCCCGGCAGCGCGAACTGGTCCGGCAGGCCCGGGCCAACGGCATGCGCGTCATCGGCCCCTCCTCCCTCGGGATCGTCAACACTAACCCGGCCGTCTCCCTGAACGCCTCCATGGCGCCGGCGCTGGCCCGCCGCGGCGGCCTCGGCCTGTTCAGCCAGTCCGCGGCCATCGGCGTCTCGCTCTACGCCGCGTCCAGCCGCCGCCGGGTCGGCATCTCCACGTTCCTCTCGGCGGGCAACCGCGCCGACGTCTCCGGCAACGACATGATGCAGTTCTGGGAGGACGACGCCGACACCACCGCCGTGGGGCTCTACCTCGAATCGATCGGCAACCCGCGTAAGTTCTCGCGGTTGGCCCGCCGCCTCGCCCGGACCAAGCCCGTGATTGTGGCAAAGTCCGATGCCATGGGCCTGAACCTGCCGCCGGGCCACGCCGTGCGCACCACGCAGGCGCCGTCCGAGGCCCTGGACGCCATGATGCGGCAGGCCGGAGTGATCCGGGTCGGGACCATCGAACAGCTTATGGACGTCGCCCAGATCGTCTCCAGCCAGCCCCTGCCCAAAGGGCCCGGCGTCGCCGTGTTCAGCAACTCCGGAGCGCTTGGCAAGGTGGTGGCGGACAACGCGGCCGCGGCCGGGCTGGGCGTCGAACGCGTCGTGGCCGACGTCGATCTGGACACCGGCATGTCCCGCGCGCTGCCGGCCCTGCGGCGCAGCCTCCAGGAGACGCTGACCATCGAATCGGTCCACGCCGTGGTGGTGGCGCTGCTGCCGGCTCGCGGACTGACCGTGGAGAAGATCGGCGCGGTCCTGGCCGAGTGCTCGGCGGCCGCCGGCAAGCCGGTGGTGGCCGCCTTCACCGGCCTCCTGGACCCGTCCATCTACGTGGAGGGCATGGTCGGAGCGGCCGCCGACGACGCCGCGCTGGAGACTGCCGCCGGGGTGCCCTGCTACTCCAACCCGGGCGCCGCCGTCGCCGCCCTCGCCGCGGTGGTCCGGTACGCCGAATGGGTGGTCCGTGACCAGGGACTGTTTGTGGAGCCCGAGGGGTGCGACCCGGAGGGAGCCCACGAGGAACTCGAGGAACTGCTCCGTCCGGTGGACGGCGAACAACTCGTCCGGCTGGAGCCCGCCGCCGCCGCGAGCCTGCTGGGCCGCTATGGCATCCGGGTGCTGCCGTCCGAGGGTTTCGAGACGGACGACGACGCCGTTGCCGCCGCTGAGCGCCTCGGCTGGCCGGTGGCGCTGAAGACTACGGACCCGGCGCTGCGGCACCGGCTGGACCTGGGCGGGGTGCGCCTGGATATCCAGGACGCCGATTCGCTGCGCCGCAACATCGCCCACATGCGCAAGTCCCTGCAGCGCTACGGGTCACCGTCGCTGGAGGTCCAGTCGATGGCGCCGGTGGGACAGGCCTGCACGTTCCGAGCCATCGAGGACCCGCTCCTGGGGCCGGTGGTGTCCTTCGGGCTGGCCGGCGACGCCGTCAACCTGCTCGATGACTGGGCCCACCGCGTCCCGCCGCTGTCCGGCTCGGACGTGCACGACTTCATCCGTGCCCCGCGGGCCTCGCGCAAACTCTTCGGCTACCAGGGCCTGCCCGCCGTCGACACCGCCGCGCTCGAGGACCTCGCCGCCCGGCTGACCCGGCTCAAGGACAACCACCCGGAGATCGCCCTGGTGGACTTCAACCCCGTCCTGGCCGGCCCGGACGGTGCGGTGATCCTGGCGGCCGACGTCCGGATTGCCAACGCCGCCCAGCGCACCGACACCGCCCGGCGTGCCATGCGCAGTTAGCGTGTCCCCAGCCGATCTGTGAAAATGGAAGCCATGACCTCCCAGCCTCCCGCATCCCAGCCCCAGGCGTCCGTTTCGGGCCGCCCCGGCTCGCAGCACCACGGCCTGCACGACCACAGCGCGCAGGGCCAGAGCCTGGAAGGTGCCCTTCAGCAGGCCGGTTTCTACCCCCGCCTGGTGGCCGACGTCGTCGCGGACGCCCTGGATGGCCGGGACTGCGTGGCCCACCTGGTCCACCTTGAGACCCACTTCGACCGCGCCGAGGTGCGCCGGCACATCACCGTGCTGGTCCTCACCGACGACATGCTGGTCATTACCCACGTCGATGACCAGCAGCTTGATGAGGCGGGCGAGCAGACCGTCGCGCAGGTCTCCACCGAGTCGGTCCCGGTGACGCAGATCCGCTCCGTGGTGCTCAGCTATGTCTACGCCCAGCCGCAGGACTACAAGCCCTCGGACCCGGTCCGCGAACTGACGCTGTCCATCGCCTGGTCCGGCGGGCAGCGCCTCGACATGGGACCGGCCAGCTGCGGGGACCCGCAGTGCGAGGCCGACCACGGCTACAGCGGCACCATCGCGCAGGAGGACATTGTCCTTCGGATCAGCGCCGAAGCGGACGGTCTGCAGGCCGTCCAGGACGCGAAGCTCTTCGCCCGGGCGCTGCGGGCCGTGAACACCGGATCCACCGCCCCCGCCCCGCACGGCGTCTCCGCGCTGCCGCAGCGGGCCCGCTCCGGTGTGTTCGGAAACCGACTCAGCCGCGGCCACCAGCGCTGAGATGGTGCAGGTCCGCGCTTCCGATTCCCAGCAATCCGCCCCGTCCGCCTCTTCCGCCCCGTCCGGCTGGACGCCCGGCGGTTCCGACGGGATGCCCGCTGCCCCGGCCTACGGCGAGCGGTCCATCGCGGAGGTGCTCAGCAGTGCCGCGGCCAGCCTCGGCGTACCTGGTCTGGAGAACCGGCTGAACCTGCCCGCCGCGAAGCACGTGTGTGTGGTCCTGGCCGACGGCCTGGGCCGCCAGCTCCTGAAGCAGAAGTCCGCACACACCCCGTTCCTGCGCTCGGTCCTGCAGGCCGGCCAGGGGCCCGTGCCGGTGGCACTGGACGCCGCGTTCCCGACCACCACGGCCGCATCGCTGGCCAGTTTCGGGACCGGACTGCCCGCCGGCCAACACGGCATGGTCGGTTACGACGTCCTGGACCCGGACCAGGACCGGGTGGTCAACATGCTCGGCAACTGGGACGACGGCGTCGATCCGGAAATCTGGCAGCCGATGCCGACGGTCTTTGAACGGGCCGCCGGGCACGTCGATGTCAGCACCGTTGGCCTGCCGCGGTTCAGCGATTCCGCGATGACGCGGGCCGCGCTTCGGGGCGGCCGCTTCCTGGCCGGGAACACCTCGCACGCCCGCACCGCCGCAGCGGCGGAGGCCATGGCCGGCGCGGAGAGCTCCCTGATGTACTTCTACGTCCATGAACTGGACAAGGCCGGCCACCGCCACGGCAGCCAGTCAGCGCAGTGGGAGCACCAGCTCGAAGAGCTTGACGCGACCGTGGGCCGGCTCAACGCCAGCCTTCCGGCGGGCACCACGGTCCTCGTCACCGGTGACCACGGCATGCTCGACGTGCCGGAGTCGCAGCGGATCGATTACTCCACGGACGCGGCGCTGATCGCCGGGGTCCGGCACACGGCCGGGGAACCGCGGATGGTCCACCTGTACCTGGAAGACGGCACGGACGACGACGGCCGGGTGCGCCTCATCGATGCCTGGCGGGCCCGTTTCGGCGACCGGATCTGGGCGTTCACCCGGGAAGAGGCGGTGGCGGCGGGGCTGTTTGGCGACGTCCGCGGACCGGTGGCTCCCCGGATCGGTGACGTGATGATTGCCGCCCGCGACGCACTGGCGTTTTATGACACCCGCCGGGTGCAGGCCCGGGCGCTCGAAGTGGTGGGCCAGCACGGGTCGCTGACCAAGGCTGAACGGGAAGTGCCGCTGCTGAGCTTCCGGGCCACCGGAAAGACTGCCCGGAAAGCCGGACGCCGCTGACCCGCGGCCGGCTCCTCAGGGTGCACAGGCAGGTGTGCTGGGAACGCCAGGCTGGCTTGCGCCGGCCTGCCTAGTCGCTGCGGGTGCCGAAGACGATCTCGTCCCAGCTGGGCACGCTGGAGCGTTTCGGCTTGGAGGGCTGGCGTTCCGGGGTCTCCGGCTCGCGCTCGGCGCGGGACTGTCCGGGGTGGACCGGCTCAGGGCGCACGGGCTCGGTCCGGACGGTGTCGGCCCGGGATCCGGCGGGGGAGTCGGACTGCGTCCGCCGCGACGGTCCGCCGCCCAGGAGCTCGTCCAGTCCGGGGCTCGACGTCGGGCCGGTCCGGACGGGCCGCAGCTGGGAGGCCGCGATGGTGATTTCCCGGGTTTCGGTGCTGACCCCGTCGTGGAGCTTCAGTGAGTCGTCGTCATCGTCCTGATGCCGCGGTGCCAAGGTCAGCCGGGACAGCATGGAGGGCCGGGCGTCACGGCGGCGGGTGAAGGCATCCGGAACCGTGTCCGGGGCCGGGGCCGTCCGCGGTTCGGACTTCGCCGCGGGGCGGTCCTCGTCAGCGGGTTTCCCGGCATCGCTGTGATCGGCAGAGTCGGCGGACTCGGCAGAGTCTGCGTCGCCGTCGTCCTCTTCCAGCGCGGGAACCTCGGACGGCCGCGGGTGGGCCGCGGGAACGCCGTTGGTGAGCAAGAGGGCCAGCGCGTCGTCAGCGTCCTCGTCCAGGCCCATCCGCTGGCCGCGGCGGGAGCGGAGCATGTCCAGCAGCCCGTCCGCGTCCTGGTCCGGCTGGCCGCCGTTCGGCGGGACAACACTGAGCGACGCCGTGGCGCCGCGTGCGGCTGCCTCGGCGTCGGTTTCAAAATCAAAGGGGCGGTCCGAGACGGCCGAAAGCCTGCGTGCCGGGACCGGTCCGTCCATCGGCTCGAGCTCACTGAGCTGCTGGGCCCACCGGTTGGCGTTCTGCAGTGATTTCCGGGCCGGGCTGAACGTCCACATGGCCGGCGGCTCTTCGCCGATGGCGGCATGGGCGCCGGACTTCGCCTCGAAGCGGACCACCACGTTCCAGCTGCCGTCCGGCCGCCGCCAGGAGTCCCATTCCGCGGTGGACGGTTCGATCCCGTGGATCCGGAGCCGGTGGGTGACCATGTCGTCCAGGGTCGCCGGCTGGTCTCCGAAATAGGAGCGGTAGCTGTCATGTCCGGCGGAGGGGGTGGCCACTTCCACCTTGCGGGCCTGCTGGGCGACGTATTCGCGCTCAGCCAGCACCGGTCCTTCATAGCGCTGGACCTTGGCCAGCGGAATGCCGGAGAGTTCTGCCACCTCGGCCGCCGTGGCACCGCCGCGGATCCGGGCCTGGATGTCGCGGGGGGACATGGCAATGGGTTCGGCGGCCGCGCCGGACGCAGCTTTCGCCGCCGGACGGCTCGCCGCCGCCCGCAGTGCTTCATCGATCGGCAGCTGGAACATCTCGCCGCCGGTGCCACTCAACAGGAGATGCTCTCCGTCGTCGTGGACGCCTACAAGCCGTAGATCCTGCATACAAATCCTCCACCCTGGCATTACTAACATTCGAAACTCTGCCACCGATGGGCCGTAATTCGGGTGAGGAGGGCAGGCGCGCCGCGATTTTCCGGGTATTTCCGCCGCCTGGGCTCCGGGTCCTGCAACCCCGCACGGCCGCCGGACCGCGGGCCTCTGGTGTTTGGCCGGGGTTTGAGCAAAGATGACCCGACATCGGGCACAAAAAGCGGTTGTCCGGCGTTGACATCGGTGAACCGGACCCTGGCCGGTCGAGGCCACCAGCCTCGGACGGAACGGGCCGGCGAACCAATCCAACGAATGCGGAGTGTGAGCAACAACTAATGGCGACAGATTACGATGCGCCGCGCAAGACCGAGGAAGACCTCAACGAGGACTCCATTGAGGAATTGAAGTCCCGGCGCACGGATAAGCCTTCCGCGGTGGTCGATGAGGACGAGACCGACCTCGCGGAGGGCTATGAACTCCCGGGCGCTGACCTGTCCGGCGAGGAGCTGCTGGTCCGGGTACTGCCCGCCCAGTCGGACGAATTCACCTGCGCCTCGTGCTTCCTGGTCCGCCACCGCTCGCAGGTAGCCCGCGAAAAGGACGGCCTTAAGTACTGCAAGGACTGTGAAGGCTAACCGCCGGCACCAGCGGGCCGCCGCTAGCGGGACAGGACTCCAACAAGCTCGTCAGGGTGACGCGTGGAGGCCAGCCAGTACGGAGTGCGGTCCGAGGGATCGGTGATTTCGATGCGGACCACGGGGTCGATCCAGCCACGGATGCACATAAAGGCCAGGCCGTTGAGCCGGGTACCCCGTTCCGCCGTCGCTTCACCGCCGCGGAAGGCCTCCACGCTGCCGATGAAGCGGCGTTCGATCGTGGCGCGGCCCACCCGCAGCGTCGCCGCCGTGACCGTGAGCGACGGGGTGGACAGGACCAGGAGTACCGCCAGGATGATGAACAGCACAATCGCCGCGGTAATCCCGGCAGAAATACTGATCGGGGCGAACACCAGGTAACCGGCCGAAGCCAGCCCTGCAGACACCAGCCAGATCCAAAAATTCGGCCACAGCTTCTCGCTGAACAGGACTGCGGCGTCGTCGGGGGTGCTGTTGGAGGCAGGCACTGCTGCACTGGATTCGGGCATGAGCCCAGCTTTTCACTTTTCACGGACCATTTCACCTCGGCGCCGCCTGGCGGCGCCCGGGCACGCCGGACCTGCCCGGCGCCGCCGTGGTAGTCCTAGGTTCGCCCCGGGCGTTACAGTGGGTCACTGTGACTGAAGAAACCACCGCCGTGAACACCCTGCCGGCAGAGCCCGCAGCCGGCGGCATTCCAGCCTACGGAACCCCCACCCTCAAAGTGCAGCTGAAAATGCTCGACGACGGTCTGGAACCGCCGTCGTACGCGCACCCCGGCGACGCGGGCGCGGACCTGCGCGCCCGCGAGGACGTTGTCCTGGCACCCGGGGAGCGGCGCCTGGTGCCCACCGGTGTGTCCATCGCGCTGCCGGACGGCTTTGTCGCGCTGATCCACCCGCGCTCCGGCCTCGCGACCAAGCACGGGCTGACCGTGGTCAACGCGCCCGGAACGGTCGACGCCGGCTACCGCGGCGAGATCGCCGTGACGCTGCTGAATACTGACCGCGACGCGGCCATTGAACTTCGGCGCGGCGATAGAATTGCACAAATGGTCATCCAGCGCGTGGAGTACGCGGAGTTCGTGCCCGTCCCGGAGCTCGGCGATTCCGTCCGTGGCGGCGGCGGCTTCGGTTCCACCGGCGGTTTCGGCGCACCCCGGGCCTAACCCCCGCCCGAGGGCGCGGCTGAACCCCCAGCGGCAGCCGGGCCCGTTCGTGCAGGATCACAACTAAGGAGACAACCCATGGTTTTTGGGCGTGGCAAGAAAGCCAAGCAGGACCAGTCGACGGACACCGTTGAGAGCACGGAGGACACCGCGGCCGAAGCCGGCGCATCAGCCGGTGCCGGGGACGGTGCCCTGGATGGAGCACAGCGCAGCTCCGGGCCGTACGACGTTGCGGAGATCGAGAACCTGGACGGCTACGTGGACCTCGGCGCGCTGCTGATTTCCCCGCGCGAGGGCCTGCAGCTGCGCCTTGAGGTGGAAGAGGCCACCCAGCGCGTTGTTGCCGTCACCATGGACCTGGACGGCTCCAGCCTGCAGCTGCAGGCCTTCGCCGCACCCCGCTCCGAGGGCCTGTGGGACGAAATCCGCGAGCAGATCGGCCAGTCCGTCGGCAGCCAGGGCGGCCAGGTCGAGGAGATCGAAGGCCACTTCGGCATCGAACTCGTCGCCAAGCTGCCCGCCGGCGACGGCAGCGACGGCTACCGCGTGGCCCGCTTCATCGGCGTCGACGGTCCCCGCTGGTTCCTCCGCGGTGTCCTCGGCGGAGAGGCCGCGCTGGACCGCGCCGCCGCGGCCGGGCTCGAAGAGCTGTTCCGCCAGATAGTCGTCGTACGCGGCGAAAGCCCCATGCCGCCCCGCGACCTGCTGCAGCTGCGGCTGCCCAAGGACACCGGCGTGGCCGCACCCGCGGGCGCGCCGCAGTTCGAAGAGCCCGAGCGTGGACCGGAGATAACCCAGATTGGTTGATGGACCCGTCAGGAAAGCGCCCGCCACCGTCCCGGTGCGGGGCCTTCCGGAGCGCGGCCGGGTCCTCTGCCGGGGCTTCATTGAGTCCGTGACCTATGCCCCGTCCTGCGACGTCGCCGCGTTCACCGCGATCATCACCGACCACGACGCCCCGCCGCCCAAGGCCCGGCCCGCGGCCCGCGCAGCAGCGACGGAATCGGCAGTGCCGGGATCGGCGGCCGCCGGCGGATCCGGTGCCGCCCCGGCCGGCTCTGCGGAGAACCGCCGCAAGCGTCCCGTGGTGGCCGCCGACCGGCTGCGCGTGGTCTGGCTGGGACGGCGCCGCATCCCCGGGGTGACCGCCGGCCTGGAACTCCGGCTCGAGGGCATGGTCACCGTCCGCGACGGACTGCCCACCATGTTCAATCCGCGCTACGAAATACTCTCCCGCGAGGAGCACTAATGAGCACCCCCGAGAACCCGCCACAGGCCGACGCCCCGCAGCCCACGGTGGCGCAGCTCGCCGAGGGCTACGCCGCCAAAGCCGGCCTGCACCGCACCGAAAACGGCAACATCGACGTCCTCAAAAGCGCCGGCGGCGTCCAGGGGATCGCCGAGAGCATCCTGCCCGGCCTGGTCTTCCTGATCGTGTTCACGGTTACCCGGGAGCTGCCGGCGGCTTTGATCGCCGCGTTGGCCGTCGCCGCCCTGTTCACCGTCGCCAGGCTGGTGCAGCGCAAACCCCTGACGCAGGCGCTGGCCGGAATTGTCGGCGTCGGGCTCTCCGCCTGGCTGGCGAACTCCACGGGGAAGGCCGAGGACTTCTACGTCCTGGGCTTCTTCACCAACCTCGGCTACATCCTGGCCATGGCCATCTCGATCGCGGTGCGCTGGCCCTTCGCCGGCCTGCTTTTCGGATTCATCCGCAACGAGGGCCTGGACTGGCGCAAGCACCCGGCGCGGGTGAAGTCCTACCGGATTGGCACATGGGTAATCATCTCGGTCCTGGCCCTGCGCCTGATCGTCCAGGTCCCGCTGTACCTGATGGGGGAGCAGGGCCTCGCCGGGCTCGCCACCACCCGGCTGATCATGGGCGCACCGCTGTACATCCTGGGTATGTGGGTCGCGTGGCTGCTGACCCGCCCGGCCCCGGCCCCCGTGGGGGAGCCGGTTGCGGAGCCGGCGGGGGACTAGCCGTCGAAGCCGTCGTCCCCGGCGGGCTGGGCTTCGCGGCCGTGATGCTCGGCCGTGACCGGGTGCTGGCCGTCGCCTGATTCGCCGGCGCCGTCGGGGGATTCCGGGGCCGAGAGCAGCGCCCGCAGTCCGTCTTCCGCCGCGATGGTGGTGACGAAGAAGAGTTCGTCGCCGCCGTCGATCACGTCATCCCGGCTGGGCGTGATGGGCGCCTGGTCGCGCAGGATGGCCACCAGCGTGGCGTCCTCGGGCCAGTCGATATCGCCGACAGTCAGGCCGATGACGTGGGAGTCGTGCGGCACAGTGAACTCCACGAGTGAGGACACCCCGGTCTGCAGGGTCAGGAGCCGGACGAGGTCGCCGATTTCGACAGCTTCCTCCACCAGTGCCGTCATCAGCTGCGGAGTATTGACCGCGACGTCGACGCCCCAGGAGTCGTCGAACATCCAGTCGTTCTTGGGGTTGTTGACCCGGCCCACCGTGCGGCCGACGCCGAACTCGGTCTTGGCCAGCAGCGACACCACCAGGTTCACCTTGTCGTCGCCGGTCGCCGAAACGACGACGTCGGCGTCCTCCAGGCGGGCGTCCTTGAGGGTGCTGAGCTCGCAGGCGTCGCCCACCAGCCAGTGCGCGCCGCGCAGCCCGCTGCGGCCGATCACCTCGGGCTTGAGGTCGATCAGCAGGATCTCGTGTTTGTGGGCCAGCAGTTCACGGGCGATGGAGGACCCGACGCTGCCCGCCCCGACGATGACAACTTTCACTTAGACTCCTTGGCGGGGGACTTGGCAAGAATGTGGGCGACCTCGGAGGTGCGGTCCACGCTGAGCATGGCGTGGACGGTATCGCCGTCCTGGTAGGAGGTGCCGGGGCCGGGGAGGATTCCCTCGCCGAACCTGGTCAGGTAGGCGACGCGGATATCGGCAGCCTTCTCTAGCGCGGACACGGGGTGGCCGATCCAGCCGGAGTCAACGTCCACCTCGGCCAGCACCAGCCGGCCGGAGGGGTCGCGGAAGTCACCGGCGAGATGCTGCTCCGGGAGGATCCGGCGGAGGACCTGGTCGGCGCTCCAGCGCACGGCGGCGACCGTGGGGATACCAAGGCGCTGGTAGATCTCGGCTCGGCCCGGATCGTAGATCCGCGCCACAACGTGGGGGACGTGGAAGGTCTCGCGGGCCACACGGGTGGCCAGGATGTTCGAGTTGTCGCCGCTGGAGACGGCCGCGAAGGCATAGGCCTCCTCGACGCCGGCCTGCTTGAGCGTGTCCCGGTCGAAGCCGACGCCGGTGACCTTACGGCCGGAGAAACCCGTCCGGAGCCGCCGGAACGCGCGGTCGTCCTGGTCGATGATCGCGACCGAATGGCCTGCGTCCTCCAGTGTGTGCGCCAGGGTTGCCCCAACACGGCCACAACCCATGATCACGAAGTGCGCCACACGTGCCTCCTCAAGCTTCCTTTTTGTACTGCTGCGGTTCTGTTGCTGCGTAAAACTCTACCGGCCAGCGGCCGTCCGGAGCCGGTGCGACGGCGGCGCGGCCGGCCGCGGGCGTGCGGGCAGGCTCCGCCGTCATGACATCGCGTCCGAATCAGACTAGCTTTGTCTGGTGCTGACAATTTTCAATGCGGTGAAGCGGGTGCTGGTCGGCCGGCCCTTCCGGAACGACCGTCTGGCCCATACCCTGCTGCCTAAACGGATCGCGCTTCCGATCTTCGCCTCGGATGCACTGTCCTCAGTGGCCTACGCACCGGACGAAATCCTCCTCACCCTGGCCCTGGCCGGCGTCAGCGCGGTAGCGTTCTCGCCCTGGGTAGGCCTCGCCGTGATGGTGGTGCTCCTGACGGTGGTGGCCTCCTACCGGCAGAACGTCCACGCCTACCCCTCGGGCGGCGGCGACTACGAAATCGCCAACGAGAACCTCGGCAAGTACGCGGGACTCACCGTGGCCTCCGCGCTCCTGGTGGACTACGTGCTCACCGTGGCCGTGTCGATGTCCTCCGCCGCGGCCTACCTCACCACAGCCGTCCCGTCGCTGCACGGCCAGCAGGCCACCATCGCCACCATCGGTGTGGTGATCCTGGCCCTGGTCAACCTGCGCGGCATCCGGGAGGCCGGCAGCGTCTTCGCGGTGCCGACCTACATCTTTATGTTCTCGATCCTCGGCATGACCGCCGTCGGCATCTTCCAGGCCGTCACCGGGCAGCTCGGCCAGGCGCCGTCGGCCCAGTTCGAGATCATCCCGGCCCCCGGCTTCGACCAGGGGCTCGTCGGCCTGACCGGCGCCTTCCTGCTGCTCCGGGCCTTCTCCTCGGGTGCCGCCGCGCTGACGGGCGTGGAGGCCATCAGCAACGGTGTGCCGAACTTCCAGAAACCCAAGAGCAAAAACGCGGCCACCACGCTCCTGCTGCTCGGCGTGATCGCCGCCGCCATGCTCGCCGGCATCATCTACCTGGCCAACGCCACCAAGGTGCACATTGTGCTGGACCCGGCCAAGGAGTTCCTGCTCAACGGCAAACCGCTCGCTGATGACTACATCCAGAACCCGGCCATCAGCCAGATCGCGCAGACGGTCTTCGGCGCCGGCTCCATCCCCTTCTACGTTGTGGTCGCCGCCACCGGCGTGATCCTGGTCTTCGCCTCCAACACCGCGTTCAACGGATTCCCGGTCCTCGGCTCCATCCTGGCCCAGGACGGTTACCTGCCCCGGCAGCTGCGCACCCGCGGGGACCGGCTCGCCTTCAGCAACGGTGTGCTCGCGCTGGCCGCGGGCGCCCTGGTCCTGATCATCTCGTTCAACGCCGACGTCACCAAGCTCATCCAGCTCTACATCGTGGGCGTCTTCATCTCCTTCACGCTGAGCCAGCTCGGCATGATCCGGCACTGGGGCCGCGAGCTGAAACTCGCCAAGGACCCCGCCACCAAACTGCGGATGATCAAATCCCGCACCATCAACACGATCGGTTTCGGCATGACCGGCCTGGTCCTGGTGATTGTGCTGATCACCAAGTTCGAGCAGGGCGCCTGGATCGCGCTGCTGGCCATGTTTGTCCTGTTCCTGATCATGTGGAGCATCCGGGCGCACTACGACAACGTCGCCAAAGAACTCGCCGTGGATGAGGACTCCTCGCCGCGGGCCCTGCCTACCCGGGTCCACGCCGTCCTCCTGGTCTCGCACGTCCGCAAACCGGTGCTCCGCGCCCTGGCGTACGCCCGCGCCTCCCGGCCCTCCCGGCTGGACGCCATCACCGTGGACATCAGCCCCGAGGAGACCGAACAGACCCTCGAGGACTGGGAAAAGCTGGAGATTCCGGTCCCGCTGACGGTGCTGGCCAGCCCGTTCCGCGAGACGGTCACGCCCATCATGGAGTACATCAAGAACATGCGGCGCGATTCGCCGCGTGACCTGATTGTCGTCTACATCCCCGAATACGTCGTGGGCAAATGGTGGGAACAGCTGGTCCACAACCAGACAGCCTTGCGCATCAAAACCCGGCTGCACTTCGAGCCCGGCGTTATGGTCGCCAGCGTGCCGTGGCAGCTGAAATCCTCCGAAGAAGCCAAGAAACTGCAGGACATCCAATGAGCACCGACACCACGACGCCCGCCCTGACCGAGCTCGTCGTTGAGGTGGGGCCCGTCGCGCACGGCGGGCACTGCGTTGCCCGGCACGAGGGACGGGTGATCTTCGTCCGCCACGGCATCCCCGGCGAGAAAGTCAGGATCCGGCTCACCGACGACGGCGACTCCGCCAAGTTCTGGCGTGCCGACGTCGTCGAAGTTTTGGAAGCCTCCCCGGACCGGGTGCAGCACTTCTGGCACGCGGCCGACTCCCAGCGCTCCTGGTCCCACGGCCACCCGCCCGTCGGTGGCGCGGAACTGGGCCACATCACCCTGGAACGCCAGCGCAGCCTCAAGGCCGAGGTCCTGGCCGAACAGCTACACCGGCTGGCCGGCGTCGACCTCCCGGACCTCACCGTCGAGCCCGTCGGCGAAGCTGCCGCCGGAGACGCGACCGGCCTGGCCTGGCGGACCCGCGCCGGGTTCGCCGTCACGCCGGGCGGCAAGCTCGGCATGCACGCGCACCGCTCGGATACCGTCTTTCCCGTCCGGGAGATGCCCCTGGCCGTCGACGGCATCAACGCCCTCCGCCTCTGGGACATCGACCTCCAGGGCATTGAGCGGATCGAGGTCGCGGCCCCGGCAAACGGATCGCGGCCGCTGGTGCTCCTCGCGCCGGCCGCGGGGACCCGGGCCAAGCGCCTCAGCGCGATCCTGGCCCAGCTGCCCGACGACGTCTCCGTCGCCCGGGTGGATCCGGCCAACGGCGCGGTGACCCAGCTGCGCGGCCGTACCTGGGTCCAGGAATCGGCCGCCGGACATGAGTATCGGGTCACCGGCGACGGGTTCTGGCAGATCCACCGTGATGCCCCGGAGACCCTCGTGCAGGCCGTCGCCGGCTTCCTGCACGACGGCGGCTACCTTGGCGCCGGTGCGGTGGTCGCCGACCTGTACGCGGGTGCGGGGTTGTTCACCGCGCCCCTCGCGGACGCTGTGGGCGTCACGGGGTCGGTGCTGTCGGTGGAGGGCGCTCCCGGGGCCAGCCGGGACGCGCGCAAGAACTTGCACGGCGCGGCCCAGGTGGAGATCATCCAGGGCAAGGTCGAACGCGTGCTGCGCCAGAAGCCGCGCAACTTAGACGCACTGGTCCTGGATCCGCCCCGCGCTGGCGCCGGCAAGGCCGTGGTGAACCAGCTTGTCGCGGCCGGCCCGCGGGCCATCGCGTACGTCTCCTGCGACCCGGCGTCCTTCGCCCGCGACGTGGGCTACTTCCAGGAGGCCGGCTGGGGGCTGGAACGGCTGCGCGCCGTCGACCTCTACCCGCACACTCACCACATGGAGACTGTGGCGCTACTGACTCCCCGGCTCTGAGGCCACTAGGATGGCAGAAGTAGTCCGACGCCGCGCACTGCAGTCCCTGACATGATCGCCAGACGGTCATGTCTTAGTTAGGCTGACCTAACTAGCAAGGGGTCTGCGGCGCGACAAAGATGAAACTGTTGCGAGAGGAGTCCTGCGATGAGCATTGTGGACAGCTTCGGTTCAAAAGGCAAACTTAATGTAGCCGGTACCGAATACGAAATTTTCCGGTTGAACTCCGTTGAAGGTGCAGAAAACCTTCCGTTCAGCCTCAAGGTATTGCTTGAAAACCTGTTGAGGACTGAGGACGGCGCCAACATCACGGCCGATCACGTCCGAGCACTGGCCGGTTGGGATCCCAACGCCGAGCCCGACACTGAAATCCAGTTCACGCCGGCGCGCGTGATCATGCAGGACTTCACTGGCGTGCCCTGCGTTGTTGACCTCGCCACCATGCGGGAGGCCGTCAAGGAACTCGGCGGCGACCCCAAGCGGGTCAACCCCCTGGCGCCGGCGGAAATGGTCATTGACCACTCCGTCCAGATCGACGCCTTCGGCAACTCCGGCGCGCTGGAGCGCAACATGGAGATCGAGTACCAGCGCAACGGCGAGCGGTACCAGTTCCTGCGTTGGGGCCAGACCGCGTTCGACGACTTCAAGGTTGTCCCGCCGGGAACCGGCATCGTGCACCAGGTGAACATCGAATACCTGGCCCGCACCGTTATGACCCGCGACGTCGACGGCGCCCTCCGCGCCTACCCGGACACCTGCGTCGGTACTGACTCGCACACCACCATGGTCAACGGCCTGGGCGTGCTCGGCTGGGGCGTCGGCGGAATTGAAGCCGAGGCAGCAATGCTCGGCCAGCCCGTCTCCATGCTGATCCCGCGCGTCGTTGGCTTCAAGCTGACCGGATCCATCCCGGCCGGCGCCACCGCTACCGACGTTGTGCTGACGATCACCGAGCAGCTGCGCCAGCACGGTGTGGTGGGCAAGTTCGTGGAGTTCTACGGCGAAGGCGTCGCGGCCGTGCCGCTGGCCAACCGCGCCACCATCGGCAACATGAGCCCGGAATTCGGCTCCACCGCCGCAATGTTCCCGATCGACGATGTCACCCTCGACTACCTGCGGCTCACCGGCCGCTCGGACGAGAACGTGGCCCTCGTGGAGGCCTACGCGAAGGAACAGGGCCTCTGGCACGATCCTTCCCGGGAGATCAAGTTCTCCGAGTACCTTGAGCTGGACCTCTCGACGGTTGTCCCGTCGATCTCCGGCCCGAAGCGCCCGCAGGACCGCATCATCCTCACCGAGTCCAAGGCCCAGTTCCGCGAGGACCTGCGCAACTACGTGAAGGAAGACCTCGCAGACGGCAGCCTGGACGAAGCGATCGACGAGAGCTTCCCGGCCTCCGACTCGCCTTCGTTCACCGCCTCGGCGACGCACCTCACGGAGCAGGCACCGCACGGACACGGCCCGAAGTCCAACGGCCGCCCGTCCAAGACGGTGGCCGTCAAGACCGCCGACGGCCGCGAGTTCGAACTGGACCACGGGGCGGTGTCGATCGCCTCGATCACCTCCTGCACCAACACCTCCAACCCGTCCGTGATGCTGGCCGCGGCACTGCTGGCCCGCAACGCCGTCGACAAGGGCCTCACCTCCAAGCCGTGGGTCAAGACCTCCGTGGCCCCGGGCTCGAAGGTCGTCACCGACTACTACAACAAGTCGGGCCTGACCCCTTATCTGGAGAAGCTCGGCTTCTACATCGTCGGGTACGGTTGCGCCACCTGCATCGGTAACTCCGGACCGCTCGACGCGGAGATCTCTGAGGCCATCCAGGCCAACGATCTTTCCGTGACGGCCGTCCTTTCCGGCAACCGCAACTTCGAAGGCCGGATCAACCCGGACGTCAAGATGAACTACCTGGCTTCCCCGCCGCTGGTCATCGCCTACGCCCTGGCCGGAACCATGGACTTCGACTTCGAGAACGACGCCCTGGGCCAGGACGAGGCCGGCAACGACGTCTTCCTGAAGGACATCTGGCCGAACCCCGTCGAGGTCCAGCAGGTCATCGACTCCTCGATTGACAAGGGCATGTTCGCCCGCGGCTACGAGGGCGTCTTCGAGGGTGACGACCGCTGGAAGGCGCTCGACACCCCGGCTGGTGACACCTTCGCTTGGGACGAGAAGTCCACCTACGTCCGGAAGCCCCCGTACTTCGAGGGCATGCAGGCGCAGCCGGAGCCCGTCCAGGACATCACCGGGGCGCGCGTACTGCTCAAGCTCGGCGACTCGGTCACCACTGACCACATCTCCCCGGCCGGTTCCTTCAAGTCGGACACCCCGGCCGGACAGTACCTGCTGGCCAACGGTGTGGAGCGCAAGGACTTCAACTCCTACGGCTCGCGCCGTGGCAACCACGAAGTCATGATCCGCGGCACCTTCGCCAACATCCGGATCAAGAACCAGCTCCTCGACGGCGTGGAAGGCGGCTTCACCCGCGACTTCACGCAGGCTGATGGCCCGCAGGCCTACGTCTACGACGCCGCGCAGAACTACCAGTCCGCGGGCACCCCGCTGGTGGTCCTGGCCGGCAAGGAGTACGGTTCCGGCTCGTCCCGCGACTGGGCCGCCAAGGGCACCGCGCTACTGGGCGTCAAGGCAGTCGTCGCGGAAAGCTACGAGCGTATCCACCGCTCCAACCTGATCGGCATGGGCGTCCTGCCGCTGCAGTTCCCGGCCGGCGAAAACGCCGCCAGCCTGGGCCTGAACGGCACGGAAACGTTCTCCGTCGAAGGCGTCACCGCCCTCAACGAAGGCACCACGCCGAAGACCCTGAAGGTCACCGCCACGGCCGAAGACGGCTCCACCACCTCGTTCGATGCCGTCCTGCGCATCGACACCCCGGGTGAAGCCGACTACTACCGCAACGGCGGCATCCTGCAGTATGTGCTGCGCCAGATCTCCGCTAGCTAGCCGAGACAGAGCAGCACCACCCGAAAGCCCCGGTCCGTCCCGACGGACCGGGGCTTTCGCGTTCCGGCACCCGGCCCGGCTCCGAGGCGTTAGAGTTAAAAGGCATGTCTACTACCCGCAAGGAGGGGCCATTGGGAATTTTGGAGACCATCCGGAATCCGCAGGACCTGAGCAAGTTGTCCCAGGCGCAGCTGGACCAGCTGGCAGCCGAGGTTAGGGAGTTCCTGATCGGCAACGTGTCCCAGACGGGAGGCCACCTCGGGCCCAATCTCGGCGTCGTTGAACTCACCATCGCGGTGCACCGGATCTTTGATTCCCCCCGCGACAGCATCGTTTTCGACACCGGCCACCAGTCGTACGTGCACAAACTCCTCACCGGCCGGCAGGACTTCAGTACCCTCCGGCAGCAGGGCGGCCTCTCCGGCTACCCGGACCGCGCCGAATCCGAGCACGACATCGTCGAAAGCTCGCACGCGTCCTCCTCGCTGTCCTGGGCCGACGGGATCTCCCGCGCCCGGCAGCTGACGGGCGACGGCGACCGGTACGTCATCGCCGTCGTCGGTGACGGTGCGCTGACCGGCGGTATGGCCTGGGAGGCCATCAACAACATCGCCGCGGACAAGAAGCGCCGCGTCGTGATCGTCGTGAACGACAACGGCCGGTCCTACGCGCCGACCGTCGGCGGCGTCGCGGACTACCTCGCGTCACTGCGCCCCACCATCGATTCGCTCCGCGCGGCCCCCGCCTACGAGGGCGCCCTGGACTGGTGGAAAAAGCGGCTGCAGAGCGGCGGCCCGGTGGGCCAGTTCACGTACAAGAGCCTGCATGCAATGAAGAAGGGCATCAAGGACTGGTGGGCACCCCAGGGCATGTTCGAGGACCTCGGCATGAAGTACATCGGCCCGGTGGACGGCCACAACCTCCAGGCCATGGAAAATGCCCTTGCCACGGCCAAGACCTACGCCGGCCCCGTGATCGTCCATGCCATGACCGAAAAGGGCCACGGCTACGCGCCGGCCCGGGCCCATGAGGCGGACCAGTTCCATGCCGTGGGCATCATCGACCCCGAAACCGGGGAGCCCACCGAAGCGGGCGGGGCGAAGTCCTGGACCTCCGTCTTCGCCGATGAGATCGCGGACATTGCGGACGAGCGGAAAGACATCGTCGGCATCACCGGGGCCATGCTGATCCCGGTGGGGCTGCACAAGTTCGCCGCCCGTCACCCGGACCGGGTGTTCGACGTCGGCATCGCCGAGCAGCACGCCCTGACCTCCGCCGCAGGCATGGCGTTCGGCGGCCTGCACCCGGTGGTGGCCGTCTACGCGACCTTCCTGAACCGTGCCTTCGACCAGCTGCTGATGGACGTGGCCCTGCACAAAGCCGGCGTCACGGTGGTCCTGGACCGGGCCGGCGTAACCGGACCCGACGGCGCCAGCCACCACGGCATGTGGGACATGGCCATGGTCCAGATCGTGCCGGGCCTGCACCTCGCGGCGCCCCGCGACGCGTCCCGGCTCCGCGAGGAGCTGCGCGAGGCCGTGGCCATCGAGGACGCCCCGACCGTCATCCGCTACTCCAAGGGCACCGTGGGTGCCGAAGTCGAGGCCGTCGAACGGCTGGGCGACGGCGTCGACGTCCTGGCCCGCCGGCCGGCAGGGTCAAACGAGAACGACGTCCTGATCGTCAGCGTCGGTGCCATGTCCGAACTCGCGCTGGACGTCTCGAACCGGCTGGGCGCCCAGGGCATCAGCTCCACGGTCGTGGACCCGCGCTGGGTCCTGCCGGTGCCCCGCTCCGTCATAGCCCTCGCCTCGCACCACCGCCTGGTCATCTGCATCGAGGACGGCGTCCGAGCCGGCGGCGTTGGATCCCGCATCCGCCAGGAAATGCGGGCCGCCGGGGTGGACACGGCACTCAATGAGGTCGGCCTCCCGGTGGAGTTCCTGGACCACGGCAGCCGGAGCCAGGTGCTCGAACGGGTGGGCCTGACTGCCCAGCAAATCACGCACGACGTCGTCGCCCAGGTCCTTGGGACCAAGGTGCCGTTCGCCCGGCCGCTGCCCGGTCAGCAGCACCCCAGCACCGGCAGCCTGCCGATCCTGTGACAGTCAACGCCGATCTTGTGTCAATTAACGAAGGGACAGCCGTGAGCGGCATTATCCGGGTCTACAAGCGCGACGACGAAGGGACCCTGCTTTTCCGGGAGGCCTGGATCGACGAGGAGTACAACGAGTTCGTGATGAACCACGGCGTCGTCGGGCACCAGAGCAAGACCGAGGAGACCGAGGCTGCGGACGCCGCCGCCGGCGAAGGACTGATGGAGGCCTTCGCCGCGCAATGCGCCGAAGACGGGTACGCGGAGATCCCCGACGAGGACCAGTTCTGGGTGGTGGCGCAGTACGCGCTCAAGACCAAGGACGGCACCAGCCGGGACCGTTACCTCGAGGAAAAGGCGAAGGACGCCCTGATCAGCCACCTCGCCTGGCGCGGCCTGGGAGTGGTGGACCGTTCCGAGTTCGCGGACGCGAAGCTCAACATCTTCTGCCTCACCCCGGACGTCAACAAGACCGTCAATGCCATCAAGGTCTGCATCCGCGGCGAGGACCTGGACTTCACCAAGCTCAGCATCGGCGCCGCCCCCTTCGGCGGGACGGAATTCAAGCTCAAACACTCGGCCAAACCGGCCAATAGTTTCTCGCTGTAGGCGACGCGGCCGGCGATGCCGGCCCGTGACCACCCGAACGGAGCCGGGCACGGCTCACACCCAATTGGGGGCAAACGACCGGAAGGCTACGCAATGACGCGAAAAACCCCTCGACCCGGCAGCACTCCACTTCCCGCGGGCCTGGCGGCGCCGGCGCGCAAGTCGCTCGCCCACGCCGGGGTGGAAACCCTGGAACACGTCCGGGAACTGGGCCGCCGCCGACTGACCGGGATGCCGGGCGTCTGCCCGCGCACCCTCGCCCAGCTCCAGGACGCCATGGATGAGCACGGGCTCGAACTGCCGGCCGGATAAGGCACCCCACCCCGCGTGCCCGCCGCCTCCGCGGGCTGACGCCGCCGGAACCTCCTTGGCCTGACGGGCCGCCGACCGCCGCCGTTATAGGCTGAATCCCATGACTGATTACCGCCGTGTGGGAAATTCCGGACTGACCGTCTCTGCCGTGGGCCTCGGGTGCAACAACCTGGGCCGCGCGAACACCGCCACCGAGTCCCAGGAGGGGACCGACGCCGTCGTGCATGCCGCCCTGGACGCCGGGATCACGTTCTTCGACGTCGCCGACGCCTACGGCCGCGAGCCGGGCCTCAGCGAAACAATGCTGGGCAAGGCCCTCGCCGGCCGGCGCGAGGACGCCATCATCGGCACCAAATTCGGCATGGACATGCGCGGGGCCAACGGCAACGACTTCGGCGCCCGCGGTTCCCGCCGCTACATCGTCAGCGCGGCCGAGGCGTCCCTGCGTCGGCTCGGCACGGACTGGATCGACCTGTACCAGTTCCACACCCCGGATCCGCTGACCCCTATCGACGAGACCCTCGCCGCCCTCGACGAGCTCGTCACCAGCGGCAAAGTCCGCTACATCGGCCACTCCAACCGGGCCGGCTGGCAGATCGCGGAGGCCGAATTCGTGGCCCACAACCGGGGCGGGGCGCGCTTCATCTCCAGCCAGAACCATTACAACCTGCTGGACCGCCGCGCCGAACTGGAAGTCACCCCGGCCGCCGAAGCCTACGGCCTCGGGGTGCTGCCGTACTTCCCCCTGGCCAACGGCCTGCTCACCGGCAAGTACTCGAAGGGGCAGGCGCCGGAGGGGTCGCGGCTCAGCCACACCCGCACCAACCTCGTCCACGACGCCGACTGGGACCAGCTCGCCAAGTTCTCGGCCTTCGCCGCTGAGCGGGACCTGAACGAGATCCAGGTGGCGTTCTCCTGGCTTGCCGCGCAGCCCTCCGTCAGCAGCGTCATTGCCGGCGCCACCCGGCCCGAACAGGTCCGGCAGAACGCGGCCGCGGTCGCTTGGGTCCCGGACGCCGCGGAGCTCGCCGAACTCGACCAGATCTTCCCGCGCACGCCCAAAGTCGCCCTGTTCTGAGCCGCCGGAGTGAGCAGCATCGTTCCGAGCCCGCGCGTGCCTGAAACCGACACCGACGTCCGCCGGATCCTGATGGACGTCGATACCGGGATCGACGACGCCCTGGCCATCGTCTACCTGCTGTCCCGGCCCGAGGTGCGGCTGCAGGCGATCACCTGTACTGCCGGGAACGTCGGGGCGCGCCAGGTGGCCCTGAACAGTTTGTCCCTGCTGGAGCTGTGCGGGCGGCAGGGGATCGAGGTGGCGACCGGCGCGGAGGTCCCGCTGCAGATACCGCTCGTGACCACCGAAGAGACCCACGGCCCGCAGGGGATCGGCTACGCCGAGCTGCCCGCCCCCGCCCAGCCGATCTCGCAGCGCCACGCCGTCGACGTCTGGGTGGAGGAGGCCCGGGCGCATCCCGGGGAAATCACCGGGCTGATCACCGGTCCGCTGACCAACTTCGCCCTCGCCCTGCGCCGGGAGCCGGAACTGCCGCGGCTGCTCAAGGGCCTGGTCATCATGGGCGGCAGCTTCTACTACCAGGGCAACACCACGCCGACGGCGGAGTGGAACACCGCGGTGGACCCCCACGCCGCCAAGGAGGTCTACGCCGCCTACCGCGGGCTGCCCGAGGAGAAACTCCCGGTGGTGTGCGCGCTGGAATCCACCGAGCGCATCGAAATGGTGCCGGCACATCTGCGGCTCCTGGGTGAGGCCGCCGGGGCCGCGGAACCCGAGCTAGTGCTGCCGGACCAGCCGGAGGGCCAGCGCAGCCGGTCCAGCAGCCCGCTGGTGGCCTGCCTGTCAGATGCGATCCGGTTCTACATGGAGTTCCACCGACTTTACGACCAGGGCTACATCGCGCACATGCACGACGCCTTCGCCGCCTGTGCCGCCGTCGAACGCACCCCGTTCAGCACCCGGCTGGCCACGGTGGACGTCGAGACGGACTCGCCCTTGCTGGCCGGGACCACGGTGGCTGACTTCCGCGGGCTCTGGGGCCTGGCGCCGAACGCCAGGATCGTGACGGGGAACAACCCGGAACACTGCTTCGACGAGCTGATCTCCTCCGTGGGCGCCCTGGCGCGCACCCTGGACGGCCGGTAGCACTGCCGAGGCCCGTCCGTGTTCCCGGGCGGGCCCGCGGATCGCTAAGATGATAGCTGCGCCGAGGTGACATGAGGCGGACGTTGCACAACCACGCCTAAGGACCCTTCCCATGTCACAGCAGCCCCTCACCCTCCCCGCAGCCGGTTCCGGGACCGGAACGGCACCCCGCCGGCGCCGGCTGCTTGAAATCGCCGGTGCCGTGGCCATCGCCGCCACCTACGTGTTCCTGGTCCTCACGCAGCCCGCGGACATCGCGAACGGGCCCACCAGCTTCTCCGCCCTGGTAGCCCTCGGCGGGTTCCTGCTGGGCGCAGTGCTGCTCCTTGTGGCCGTGCTTCCCGTCCTGCCCACCTCCACTTTGGTCCTGATGCCGGTCGCGATCGTGCTGAACGTGGGCCTCGGCCAGTTGATGGGCAACACCGGCCTGCCGTTCTACCTGGACGCGATCGGCACCGTCCTGATCGCCGTCCTCGCGGGACCGGCAGCCGGCGCCGCCACCGGCGTGCTCGGCAGCATCGCCTGGTCCTTTTTCAACCCCACGGTGCTTCCCTTCGCCGCCGGCGCGGCCCTGATCGGCTTCCTCGCGGGCATGGCGGCCCGCGCCGGACTCTTCCGCCGCTTCTACCTCGCGCCCGTGGCCGGCTTTGTGACCGGCATCCTCGCGGGCGTTGTGTCTGCGCCGATCGCGGCCTTCGTCTTCGGGGGCACCTCAGGGCTGGGCACCGGCGCCATCGTCAGCGCCTTCCGGGCAATGGGGGACACCCTCCTGGCCGCAATCACCAAGCAGGCCCTCATTTCGGACCCGATGGACAAGGCGATCGTCTTCACCATCGCGGCGCTCCTGGCCTACGCCCTGCCCCGACGGACCACCTTCCAGTTCGCGTTTGTCCGCCGCTTCCGGGTCCTCGCCGGCAAGGCCCCCGCGACGCCCGCTGACTGAGTCATGCGCCTGCACCCGTTGACGGCGCTGACCGCGGCCGGCTGCGCGGCTGTCATCACGACGGCGGCCGGCAACTGGGCGGTGTCCGTCGCCGTGGCGCTGGCCGCCGTGCTGCTCGCGGCACGTGCCCGGGTGGCGCTACGGGTGCTCGGGAGCGCTGCGGCTATCCTGGCGCCGCTGTTCCTGTCCCTGCTCCTGCTGCACGGCTTGTTCTTCCCGGAGGGCCGGACCGTCCTGGCCCAGTGGGGGTCGGCCCGGGTAACAGCCGAGGGGCTCAGCTTTGGCCTTGAGCTGGCCGCCCGAACGGCCGCATGTGTCTTGGTCTTCCTGCTGTTCTCCTTCACGGTCCGGGTCCCTGACCTCCTGACCGCCCTGGCCGCGCGGCGCATCCCGCCGCAGGCAAGCTTCGTGATCGCCTCCACCCTGTCGCTGATCCCGGCCATGGGCCGCCGGCTCGAACGGATCCGGCAGGCCCAGGAGGCCCGGGGACTCGTGATCCGGCGCGGACTCGTGCCCCGGATTGCCGCCGCCCGGCTGCAGGCCGTGCCGCTGGTCCTGGGCCTGGTCGAGGACGCCGGTGTCAGGGCACAGGCCCTGGACGCCAGGGGCTTCGGCGGACCCGGTCCACGGACCAGCTACCGGGAACTGCCGGACCCCGCCGGGCAGCGTATCTTCCGGGCCGCCGCCCTGGCATTGGCCACGGCCGCCGTCGTCGTCCGGCTCATCACCGCCTGGCCCGCCGCGGTGCCCTCGTGAACGCGGGGCAGCCGTTGCCCGCGCAGGGGCGTGCAGGGTCGGCGCCGGTTCCCGCCGGCCCCGCGCTTGCCGCGCACATCGGCAGCTTCAGCTTCCACGGCGACGACGCCGACGCGCTGCGGGACGTGCGGCTCGACGTCCGGCCCGGCACGCTCACAGCCGTCCTGGGCGGCTCCGGCAGCGGCAAGACCACGTTGGGCAAACTGCTCGCCGGCTGGCTCCGGGCCGGCCACTCCGGGGTCCTGCGCGGCAGCTTGGCCCTTGGCGCGGAAAGCTTGCAGTTCAACGGCGGCAGCGACGATCCCCGGGTGAACCCTGCGGCCTGGTCGGCCAGGGTGGGCTACGTGCCCCAGGACGCCGCCGCGATTCTCTCCACGGTGCGCACCACGGTGGCCGAAGAACTGGCGTTCGGGCTGGAGAACCGCGGTGTGCCCCGTCCCGACATGCTCCGGCAGGTGGCCCACACTGCGCGGCAGACGGGACTGTCCGAGCTGCTGGACCGCGACCCGGCCCGGCTCTCCGGCGGCGAGCTCCGGCGCCTGGCCCTCGGCTGCGCCGTCATCGCGGGCCCGGAGGTGCTGGTACTCGACGAACCCCTCGCCTCGCTGGACGCGGCCGGGGCCGGCCAGTTCCGGACACTGCTGGACGGGCTGCTCGAGGCCGGGACCGCCGTCATCCTGCTGACCCAGGCCGCGGACGCGCTGGCCCGCAGCGCCGGGCACTGGCTGGTCCTGAACAACGGAACCATGACGGCGGAAGGCCGGCCCGCCGACGTTGCGAGGGGCACCGCCCTGCGCGATGCCGCCGTCGTAGTCGACGGCATACACGCTCCGCTGCCTCCGGATCTGGGACCCGGCACCGGAGCCCCCGTCCTGGAACTGCGGGGGATCAGCTTCCGGTACCCGGCCGGAGACGCTCCTGCCGGGCACACGGACGCCCCGGACCTGCTGTCCGGCCTGGACCTCACCGTTAGAGCCGGCGAAATCGTCGCCATTACCGGCCCCAACGGCACCGGTAAATCCACGCTCCTGCGGCACATCAACGGTCTGCTCCGGCCGCAGGCAGGCGATGTCCGCGTGCTGGGCCAATCCATTGCCGGAGTTCCCACGGGCCGGATCGCGGCATCGGCCGGATTGCTCTTCCAGCAGCCGCGGGACCAGCTCTTCGAGCGGACTGTGCTGCGGGAGGCCGGTTTCGGGCTGCGCCGTCTTGTCGGTGCCGCCGCCGCGGCGGAGCAGGCCCGTGAGGCGCTGGCCACCGTCGGGCTTGCCGATGCCGCCCAAACGCATCCTGCGGAACTGCCGTCGTCCCGGCAAAGGCTGCTGGCCCTCGCCACGGTCCTTGCCCGGAGGCCCGCCCTGATCGCCCTGGACGAACCCACGGTGGGGCTGGACCGGCACGGCCTCGACCGGCTGCACGACGCGATCACGGCGGCGGCGGCGCGGGGCGCCGGGGTCGTAATGGTCACCCACGACGCCGCCTACGCCCGGGCCAACTCCCACAGGGTCCTGGCGCTCGACTGCGGGCGCCTGCGGGAGGCCTGACAAAACGGCGCAGCCGTCCCGGCCGGAAGGACGGGACGGCTGCGCGCTGGGCGGAGGGTGATCAGGAGGCGGGTGCTCAGGAGGCGGGCTCCGAAGCCACCCCCGGTGCCAGGAACTTCTTGCCGGTGACGCGCTCGGAGGCGCCCACCCGGTCCAGGTACGGGGTGATGCCGCCGAGGAACATCGGCCAGCCTGCACCGAGGATCATACAAAGGTCGATGTCCTCCGGGCCGGCCACAACGCCCTCGGCCAGCATCAGTCCGATCTCCTCCGCGAGGGCGTCCTGCGTGCGGCGCAGCACCTCGTCGGCGGTCGACGGCGAGTCGCCGAACGTCATCAGGGCCAGGGTTTCGGCCGGAATGACGGGCTTGCCGGCCTTCACCGACGCCGGATCCCAGATCGAGGTGATGCCGTTCTCGATCAGCGCCTGCAGGTTCCGCGAGACCGTAAATCGGTCCCCGAACGCGGCGTGCAGGGACTCCTGCACGTGCTGCGCCACCGGCAGGCCCACCATGGCGCCGAGGGTGAAGGGTGTCATCGGCAGGCCCATCGGCCGCAGGGCGTTGTCCGCCACCTCGGCCGGGGTGCCCTCGTCAAAGGCCGCGGTCACTTCGCCCATCAGCCGCAGCAGGAGCCGGTTGACCACAAAGGCGGCCGCGTCCTTGACCAGCACGGCGGACTTCTTCAGGCCTTTGGCGAGCTCGAACGCGGTGGCCAGGACGGCGTCGTCGGTCTTCGGCGCCCGGACGATTTCCAGCAGCGGCATCACAGCCACCGGGTTGAAGAAGTGGAATCCCACCAGGCGCTCCGGGTACTGCAGATCCTCGGCCATGGCCGTGACGGAGAGTGACGAGGTGTTGGTGGCCAGGATGCATTCCGGCGAGACGATCGCCTCGACCTCCTTGAACACCTGCTTCTTGACGTTGAGCTCCTCGAACACCGCCTCGATCACAAAGTCGGCGTCGGCGAAGGCCTCCTTGGACACCGAGCCGCTGACCAGGGCCTTGGTCCGGTTGGCGGCGTCCGCGCTGATCCGCTTCTTCGCCAGCAGCTTATCCACCTCGGCGTGGACGTAGCCCACGCCCTTGTCCACCCGGGCCTGGTCGATGTCCGTCATCACCACGGGGACCTTGAGCTGGCGGGCGAAGAGCAGGGCGAGCTGGCTGGCCATCAGCCCTGCGCCGACGACGCCGATCTTCGTCACCGGGCGTGCGAGCTTGCGGTCCGGGGCGCCGGCCGGGCGCTTGGAGCGGCGCTGCACGAGGTCCAGGAAGGCGTAGACGGTGGAGCGGAATTCGTCCGTCTGCATCAGGTCCGCCAGGGTCTCGCATTCGAGTTCCGCGGATTCGGACTGGGTCAGGGTGCGGTTGGCTTCCAGCACGTCCAGCACCTTGGCCGGGGCGGGAGAGGCGTTGGAGGTCTTGGCCTCCACGAAGGCGCGGCCGGCGGCAACGGACGCCGCCCAGCGTTCGGCGACCTCCGGGGCGGCGGGATCGACGGCGTTGGCCCTCTCGGGGCTCACGGCACCGGCAATGACCTGCGCGGCCCAGGCAACGGACTGCTCCACGAAGTCGGCGGGTTCGAAGATGGCGTCGGCCACGCCGAGCTCGTAGGCCTGCGGGCCGGTGAGGGTGCGGTTGTTGCTCAGCGGGTTCTCGATCATCACCTTTACGGCGTTCTCCGGCCCGATCAGCCGCGGCAGGATGTAGACGCCGCCCCAGCCCGGGATCAGCCCGATGAACGCTTCCGGCAGGGCCAGCGCGCCGGCCCCGGTGGAGACCGTGCGGTAGGTGGACTGCAGGGCAATTTCCAGCCCGCCGCCCAGTGCCAGGCCGTTGATGACCGCGAAGCTGGGCACACCGAGGTTGGCCAGGGTAGCGTAGACGTCGTGGCCGAGCTGGGCCATCCAGAGGCCCTGCTCCCGGCCGCTGACGGACTTGACCGTGGACAGGTCCGCCCCGGCCACCAGGAAGTACGGCTTGCCGGTGACCCCGACGCCAACGATCTCGCCGCGTGCCGCACGGTCCCGCAGCCCCTCGAGTACGGTGCCGAGTTCGATCAGGGTGTTCGGGCCCAGGGTGGTGGGTTTGGAGTGGTCCAGGCCGTTGTCCAGGGTCACCAGGGCAAACGTGCCGGGGCTCGTGCCGTTGACGGCGGGGAGCTGGATGTCCTGGACGTAGGAGTGCGTCACGGTTTCCTGCGGGAACAGCTCGGCAAGTTTGTGGAAATCGGCGGCGCTCATGCTGCGGCTCCAGTCTGGGTGGTGTAGTCGGCGTGGTGCGGGTTTTCCCAAATGACGGTCGCCCCCATGCCGAGGCCGATGCACATGGTGGTCATGCCGAAGCGGACGCTGTGGTCTTCCTCGAACTGCCGGGCGAGCTGGTTCATCAGCCGGACGCCGGAGGAGGCCAGCGGGTGTCCCACGGCGATCGCGCCGCCGTAGCGGTTGACGCGGGGGTCGTCGTCGGCGATGCCGAAGTGGTCCAGGAAGCTGAGCACCTGGACGGCGAAGGCCTCGTTGATCTCGAACAGGCCGATGTCCTCGATGCCCAGTCCGGCGTTTTTGAGGGCCTTCTCGGTGGCCGGGACCGGGCCGATGCCCATGACTTCGGGTTCGACGCCGGCGAAGGCGTAGCTGACCAGGCGCATCTTCACCGGCAGGCCAAGTTCCTCTGCGGCATCGGCGGAGGCCAGGAGCGCGGCGGTGGCGCCGTCGTTGAGGCCGGCGGCGTTCCCGGCGGTGACCCGGCCGTGCGCGCGGAACGGGGTGCGCAGCGCGGCGAGGTCCTCCACTGAGGTGCCCGGGCGCGGCGGCTCATCCACGGTGTTCACGGCCCAGCCCTGGCCCGGCTTCATGGTGGCGACGGGCACCAGGTCCGGCTGGATCTGTTCCTTGGCGTAGGCGGCGGCCAGCTTGTCCTGGGAGGCCACGGCGTAGGCGTCCGTGCGGTCCTTGGTGATGGCGGGGAACCGGTCGTGCAGGTTCTCCGCGGTGTTTCCCATGTTCAGGGCGGCGGGGTCCACGATCCGCTCGGACATAAAGCGCGGGTTCGGGTCCGCGCCCGCGCCCATCGGGTGGTTGCCCATGTGTTCGACGCCGCCGGCAATGACGACGTCGTACGCCCCAAAACCGATGCCGCTGGCCGTGGTGGTCACGGCGGTCATGGCGCCGGCACACATCCGGTCGATCGCGAAGCCGGGAACGGTCCGGGGGAGCCCGGCGAGCAGGGCCGCGGTGCGGCCGATGGTCAGGCCCTGGTCACCGGTCTGGGTGGTGGCGGCGATGGCTACCTCATCGATGCGCTCGGGCGGCAGTGACGGGTTGCGGCGCATAAGTTCGCGGATGCATTTGACCACAAGGTCATCGGCGCGGGTGCCGGCGTAAATGCCCTTCTCGCCGGCGCGGCCGAAGGGGGTGCGGACGCCGTCGACAAACACGACGTCGCGGACGGCACGGGGGCTTCCGGTGCCCTGCTTTGCGCTGCTGGCTTGGCTCACGTATTACTCCTCATTGAGACATGGGTGCCGGAATCCAGGCCGCTGCCGGTGACGGCGCGGCACAGGATGATCCTGGCGGCATCCCTAGCTATGTTACTCATCAGTAACATAGCTGGCAAGGAGTAGTGGCCGGCCGGTCAGGAACCGGCGCCCGGAGCCTCAGCCGGGGCTGCTTTGGGTTCCTTGGGCGGCACCGGCTGGGGGTTCAGGAACGCCTCGGTGATCAGCGGCGTGGCCAGCTGGATCTGCCAGAGCCGGGCGCCCAGGTTCTGGAGCTCTTCGGCGATGCCTTCCTCGCTGATTTCCGCCGGCGGACGCCACGCCACGCGGCGCAGGTAATCCGGGGTCAGCAGGTTTTCCACCGGCAGGTTCAGTTCCTCGGCCAGGGCCTGCAGTTTGGGCCGGGCCGTGGCCAGGCGTGCCGCGGCCTCCGGGTCCCGGTCCGCCCAGACGCGCGGCGGCGGGGGAGCGTTCGTGGGCAGGTGCAGCGGCGGCAGCTCCTCCAGGGTGCGGGCGGTGCTGATGCAGCGCAGCCAGCGCGGGGCCTCGCGCTGGGCCGCGCGGCCGTGGAAGCCTTTGGTGCCGAGCAGCTGCGGGACCGTGCTGGGCATGGCCTTGGCCGCGGCCACCAGGGAGGAATCGGGGATGAGCCGGCCCGGGGCGACGTCGCGCTTCTGGGCTAGGGAGTCACGCTCCAGCCAGAGTTCGCGGACCGCGGCGAGCTGCCGGCGGTCACGGATCTGGTGCAGTCCGGAGGTCTTGCGCCACGGGTCCACCCGCGGAGGAGCCTGGCCGGCCTCAAGGATCGCGGCGAATTCCTGTTCCGCGTAGTCCAGTTTGCCGTCGGCGGTGAGGAGCTCGATCAGCTCCTCGCGCAGTTCCGTGAGGACCTCGACGTCGAGGGCCGCGTAGCGCAGCCAGGGCTCCGGCAACGGCCGGGTCGACCAGTCGGCGGCCGAATGTTCCTTGGCCAGGCCGAAGCCGAGGAGCTGTTCGATGACCGCGGCGAGGCCCACGCGCGGCAGGCCGGCCAGGCGTGCGGCGAGCTCGGTGTCGAAGAGTTTGTCCGGCCACATCCCGAGTTCGGACAGGCAGGGGAGGTCCTGGCTGGCCGCGTGCAGGATCCATTCGACCCCGCGCAGCGCGTCGTTGATGATGCTGAGGTCGCCGAAGGGCTCGGGGTCGATCAGCCAGGTGCCGGCGCCTTCGCGCCGGATCTGGACGAGGAAGGCGCGCTGGCCGTAGCGGAATCCGGAGGCCCGCTCCGCGTCCACCCCGGCGGGGCCGTGCCCTGCGGCGAGGGCCGCGGCGCAGCGTTCCAGTCCTGACCGGGTCTCGATGACAAGGGGCACGCCGTCACGGGGGGCGTCGAGGTCGATGACCTCGGGGACCAGGCTGTCGAAGCCTTCCACCGTGATGTGGGCCGGGGTTTCCGCGGCCTCCGATGCGCCGGCGGCCGTGGCGGCCGCTGCAGTGGTGGACGGGCCCGCGGTGGTGGTTTCCGGATTATGAGGGGTCATGATGACCCCAGTTTACCGACATCGCGGGCGTTAGCGGCCGAAGCGGCGTCGGTCCGGGTCCGGTCATGACAGCCGCGGACGCCTGCGGGGCAGTGCGGAGACCCCTTCGGGCAGGGGCGGCAGGCCTGCGAACGTGCACACCATGTCCGACCACGCCTCCAGGTGGGCCGTGATGTCCTTGCCCTCGGGGGTCCAGGATGCTCGCAGTTCTATGTCGATGGTGTCGGGCCTTCCGGCGAGGGTGCCGAAGCTTTCCGAGAGCACCCGGGTGGCCGTCCCGCCGGCCGAACGGTACGGCGCGCGGTGGGTTTCCAGCGCCTCCACGAGCCAGGTCCAGGCCACGGAGCCGAGCATTTCGTCGTTGCCCATGTCCGGTTCCAGCTGGGCGCGGATGTAGGTCACGATGCGGAACTGACCGTCCCAGACTGCGGAGCCGTCAGGATCGTGCAGGAGGATAAAGCGGCCGGTGGCGAGTTCGACGTCGTCGCTGCCGGACGCCGGCGCCAGCGCAGCAGCGGCGGGGCCATGGACCGCCCCGGAGGCACCGTCGCCGGGGACCACAACCTCCGCGCCCAGCGCGACAGCGTACGGTGCGAGCCGGGCCGGTGCCGGGATCTCGTCCAGGCGCAGCTCGCTCCGGCACCGTGCTGATCGAAGGGTCCCCAGGGCGAAGAGGAAATCCGCCGGAACCTGGTCGAGTGCGTTCACAGTGAAAGGTTATGCACGGGCGTGGTCCCGGTCCGGCAGGCTCGCCGCCCGCCGGAACCGGGGTCCGATCCTAGCTGTCCGCGAGCTCGCGTTTGACCGCGGCGATGAAGGAATCAACGTCGTCCTCGGTGGTGTCGAAGGAACACATCCAGCGGACTTCGCGGTTCGCTTCGTTCCAGTCGTAGAAGCGGAACGACTTCCGCAGCCGGTCGGCAACGCCGGCGGGCAGTACGGCGAAGACACCGTTGGATTCGGTGCGCTGGCTCAGTTCGACGCCCGGGATGGACTCGACGCCGGCGCGCAGCCGGGTTGCCATCGCGTTGGCGTGCGAGGCCGAACGCAGCCAGAGATCGCCCTCGAGCAGGGCGATGAACTGTGCGGACATAAACCGCATCTTGGAGGCCAGCTGCATGTTCATTTTGCGCAGGAACAACAAGCCGTGGGCAGCCTCCGGGTTCAACGCAATGACCACCTCGCCGAACAACAGCCCGTTCTTCGTGCCGCCGAAGGAAAGGATGTCCACGCCGGCGTCGCGGGTGAAGGCGCGCAGCGGGACACCGAGGTGGGCCGCGGCGTTGGCCAGGCGGGCACCGTCCATGTGCAGTTTCATGCCCTTGGAGTGGACGTGTTCGGCGATGGCGCGAACCTCGTCCGGGGTGTAGCAGGTGCCGAGCTCCGTGGTCTGCGTGATCGAGACGGCCAGCGGCTGGGCACGGTGTTCGTCGCCCCAGCCCCAGGCTTCCTGGTCGATCAGGGCCGGGGTGAGTTTGCCGTCCGGCGTCGGGACCTGGAGCAGCTTCATGCCGCCGATCCGCTCCGGGGCGCCGTTCTCGTCCATGTTGATGTGGGCGGTGGAAGCGCAGATGACCGCGCCCCAGCGGGGGAGCAGGGACTGGAGCGAGAGGACATTCGCGCCGGTGCCGTTGAAGACGGGGAAGCATTCGATGCCCTCGCCGAAGTGCTGCTCCATCAGTTGCTGCAGCCGGGCGGTGTAGTCGTCCTCGCCGTAGGAGACCTGATGGCCCTCATTGGCGGCCGCCAGGGCCGCGAGGACCTCGGGGTGCACACCGGAGTAGTTGTCCGAGGCGAAGCCCCGGACCGACGGATCGTGGAGCCGCGCCGCGGCGCTGGCAGGGGCAGTGTCTGTGGTGGTTTCGACCGTGGTGGTCATCTCGTTGCTCACACTTTCAGTTTAGGGGTGCCGGCTTACCGGGCCAGCGGCAGGCGCCGGCCGTTCAGTTCAGCGGCGGGGGTGCGGAAGAGGTCGACGGCGGCGGCGGCCAGCTCTTCGACGTCGGTGAAGCCGGGGAACGTGCGCTCGGGCGACGCGGCGCGCATGGCGGCGTCGACCAGGGCCTTGACCACAAAGACCACGGCAGCGCTGTGCTGCTCCACCGGGTCTTCCTTGAGCCCCGACTGGGCGCGCCGGAAACCGTCGGCCACGGCGAGGGTCCACGCCTCGGCGGCGGCTTTGGCGGCGGCGTAGCTGGCGCCGCCCGCCGTCGGCGCGGCCACGGCAGTGGACGAGACGATGGCGAGGCGGCCGTTAGCCGACGCGGCGAGGTTGTCATAGAACGCGCGGCTGACGTTGCGCAGGGTGGTGACGGCGTTGCGTTCCAGGAAGTCCCAGTCCTCATCGCTCTGGTCCGCGATGCCCTTCGCGCCGCGCCATCCGCCCACCAGGAGGATCACGCCGTCAATGCCCCCGGTCGGTCCGGTGAGGTCGGCCTGGAGCTGCCGGACGGCGGCCGGATCAGCGAGGTCGCAGGTCAGCGGCACGACGCCGTCGCCCGCTTCGGCTGCCGCCGCCTGGATGCGGCCGGCATCGGAACCGACCGTGAAGACCGTGTGGCCGGTAGCCCGGAGGGCGCGGGCGACGGCGATCCCGGACGGACCGCTGCCGCCGGCCACAAGGATGTTCAGGGGCGTTTCACCGCTCATTCGGCGGCCGTGTCCGGGCGGTTGCCGGTGGACCCGGTGATGCCGGCGGTCGATTCGATGACGGTCCGCATCTTCTTCTCCAGCGCCTCGTAGAACATGGAGAGCGGGAATTCGTCGTCGAGCACCTGGTCGGTCAGGCCGCGCGGCGGCCCGTCCAGCGGCAGGGCACCAGGCCCCTTGGCCCAGACGGATGCCGGGTTGGGGGTCACCGTGCCGGAGATGAGCTCATAGGCGGCCAGCCAGTGGGCCATCTTGGGGCGGTCGATCGAGCGCCAGTACAGTTCCTCGATCTTTGCGCCGAGTTCCACCACGACGTCGGCGGCTTCGTCCCAGTCGATGCTGAGCTTGCTGTCGGTCCAGTGCAGCACGTGGTGCTGGTGCATCCATGCGAAGAGCAGCTGCCCGCCGAGGCCGTCGTAGTTGCGGACCCGGCTGCCGGTGATGGCGAAGCGGAAGATGCGGTCGAAGATAACGGCGTACTGGACCAGCTTGGCGTGCCGGCGTGCCTCCGGATCAGCGTCCTCGTCCTTTTCGATCCTGACGGACTCGCGGAAGGCGGTGAGGTCGCAGCGCAGTTCCTCCAGCGAGTACAGGAAGAACGGCATACGCTGCTTGATCATAAAGGGGTCGAACGGCAGGTCGCCGCGCATGTGGGTGCGGTCGTGGATGAGGTCCCACATGACGAAGGTTTCCTGGGTCAGTTCCTGGTCCTCGAGCAGGGCGGCGGCGTCATCCGGAAGCTGCAGGGAGGTGATGTCCGCGGCGGCGGCCAGGACCCGGCGGAAGCGGGCGGCCTCGCGGTCGGCGAAGATCGCGCCCCACGTGAAGGTGGGGGTCTCGCGGACGGCGACCGTCTCGGGGAAGAGGACGGCGGAGTTAGTGTCGTAGCCCGGGGTGAAGTCGAGGAAGCGGATCGGGACAAAGAGTTTGTTGGAGTACTCGCCCGCCTCCAGGCCGGCGATGAACTCCGGCCAGATGACCTCGATGAGGACGGCCTCGACCAGGCGGTTGTTGCTGCCGTTCTGGGTGTACATCGGGAAGACCACGAGGTGCTGCAGGCCGTTGACGCGCTGCTGCTGCGGCTGGAACGCCTGGAGGGAGTCCAGGAAGTCCGGGACGCCGAAGCCGCCGTCGGCCCAGCGACCGAAGTCGACGGCGAGCAGCTCGAGGTAGCTGGCGTCATGCGGGAAGGCCGGTGCGAGGGCCGCGATGGCCGTGGTGATGGCGGTGACGTGGGCGGCGGCCGCCTCGTGGTCGGCGGCGTCGGGAACGGAACCGTCCTTCACCTGCAGGGCCTGGAGGGCGGTGGCGGCGGCCTTGAGGCGCTGCCACTCCGGGGATGCGGCGGTGATCGGGGCAGGTGCGGTGAGGGCGGTCGTGGTCATCGTCGGTCGCCTTTCTGGTTGCTGGGAACGTCTACGGCGAGCGTAGCAAGCAAACAGAACCTCTAACCCAAAAAGCAGCTGAGCATAAGAAACTCTGGGGCATCCGGACTGCGCCGGGCCGCCCAGCTCCAGCCCGGCGAGGGCTGGCCCCGGCTGGAGCTGGTCTGGCGTCGATGTGGCGGAGAAAGGCTCAGGCGTCGGTGCCGGCGGCGGGTGCGTCCTCCGCCGCCACCAGCTTCAGCGAGACCGAGTTAATGCAGTAGCGCTGGTCCGTGGGCGTGCCGTAGCCCTCACCCTCAAACACGTGGCCAAGGTGCGAGTCACACGCCGCGCACCGGACCTCGATCCGTTCCATCCCCAGGGTGCGGTCGTGGATATAGCGGACGGTGCCATCAGCCAGCGGCGCCCAGAAGGAGGGCCAACCGCAGTGGGAATCGAATTTTTCCCGGCTGGTAAAGAGTTCCGCGCCGCACGCCCGGCACTGGTAAACACCCTCGGTGTGCGTGTCCCAGTACTCCCCGGTGTACGGCCGCTCGGTCCCGGCCTGGCGCAGCACCCGGTATTCGTCCGGGGTGAGTTCCTCGCGCCACTGCTGATCGGTCTTTTCAACCGGGGACTGGCCTGCCGCAGCCGAATGGCCGGCCGCCGCGTCGGTGCCGGTTGCGGGGGAGGCGACGGGAGCGACTTTGGGTTTGTTGCTAAAGATACTCATGCCCTCATCAACGCTCAGGAGTCCCCGATAAATCCCGAGCCTGCATACAGGTGCAGCACCGGCAGGCCGAGCTTGTCCTGCGCCTCGTTGGCCCAGTCGGTGTGGAACGTGTCCGCGACCGCGTGCGGACGGGTAATCACCACGGCCTGCCCGGCATTCAGTTCCTTGACCTTGGCAACGAGGCCGTCCACGGCCCGGCCTTCCACGATCTCGCCACTCACGCCGCCGCCGATTCCGCCGAGGGCCGCCAGCGAGGTGGCAAGTGTTTCCGCCGCGGCGGTCCGTTCCACGCCGGGGTCGGGCTGCTTGGCGGTCAGCTGCCGGAAGGCCTTGGCGATTTCCAGCATGGAGAGGTTCTCCAGGAAATCCACCAGCAGATGGCGTTCGGTGTTGGCCGGTACCAGCACCACCAGCGGCGCATCGCCGTCGGCCACGAGGGTCTCGATGTTGACGCGGTCGTCCGCGCCGAGGGGCTCTTCTGTCAGGATGACGATGGGATCGCTCATGCCCCCAGCCTAGTCCCGCCCTCACCGGGCCGCACGGATTCGCCGACGGTGCGCCGGATGCCGTGCTTGGCCGGGAGTTCGGTAAGAATGGTTCCATGGCCTCCACCCAGCGCCTCGTCCCGCCAGCCCCCCGCACGCCCACCGCCCGGGCAACGTCCCGTGCGCTTCCGGTGCCCGCCCGCCGCGGCGCCGCGCCGGACCTGGGACTGCCCGAGACGCGGATCTCCGGTAACGCGAAGTGGGCCGTGGGCGGCATGATCGGCGGCGGAGCGGCAGCGGGCCTCCTGGCCGCCGGTTCCTCGGCGCTGGCCCTCTACTTTGCCCGCAGGGTCATCACTCCGGTCCGGGTCCGCGAGGAAGACCAGGAAGTGCTGGCCGTCATCCGCGAAGGCCGCGGGCTGCAGGTCATCCTCAAGGCCACCCCGGATTCCACAGTGGAAGGGGTGTACGGCTTCTTCTTCGACGGCGGGCGCGGCCACGCACGGCTCGGACGGATCCTCTCGTATTCACCCGCCGAGCAAACGGTCCTGCGGGAGGTCGAGGCGGTCTACAGCGGCGACCTGACCAGGGCGCGGCGCGGTTACTGGAGCGGGGCCGTCCAGCCCGATCCCGGCTCCATCGGGCTGCCCGCCACCGAAGTGCAGATCGAGGTCGACGGCGGCCTGGCCCCGGCGTGGCTGATCCCGGCCGCCCCCTCGGCCGATGCGCCGCCGTCGGAAGTCTGGGCGATTATGGTGCACGGCCGCGGCGCCACGCGCCAAGAGGGCCTCCGGGCCGTGCGCGTTGCCCGGGAGCTGGGGCTGTCCAGCCTGCTGATTTCCTACCGTAACGACGGGCTGGCACCCTCGGCCGAGGACGGCCGTTACGGCCTGGGGTCCACGGAGTGGCGCGATGTGGAGTCCGCCATCAGCTATGCGCTGGAGCACGGCGCGCGGGAGGTGGTGCTTTTTGGCTGGTCCATGGGCGGTGCCATCTGCCTGCAGACTGCGGACCTTTCCCGCCACCACCACCTGATCCGGGCCATGGTCCTGGATGCGCCGGTTATTAACTGGGTGAACGTGCTGGCCCACCACGCCGAGCTGAACCGGATCCCGTCCGCCGTCGGCCGCTACGGGCAGCTGATGATGAGCCATCCATTGGGGCGCCGGCTGACCGGGCTGGCCGCGCCGGTGGACCTGAAGGCGATGGACTGGGTCTCCCGCGCGGTGGAGCTCCGGACGCCAACCCTGATCCTGCATTCCGTGGATGACGAATACGTCCCCTACGGCCCGTCGGCCGCCCTCGCCGAAAAGAACCCCGAGATGGTGACATTCGAGGCCTTCGACACCGCGCGGCACACCAAGGAGTGGAACGTTGACCCGGAGCGCTGGGAGTCGCTGGTCAGCGCCTGGCTGCGGCAGCAGCTTGCTCCCCGGCCGAACCCGGGCAGGCCCGATCCCATGACTGCCCCGGACGCCACACCCGCGGGCTAGCTTCGCGGCGTGCCGATCCTGGCCGTGGCCGCCCCAGTCAGCCGGATGAGGTCGGACGGGCTCAGCTCCAGGTCCAGGCCGCGGCGGCCGCCCGAGACAAGCATGGTCTCCAGGTCCAGGGCGCTCTCGTCCACCACGGTGGGGGAGGGCTGCCGCTGGCCCAGGGGAGAGATGCCGCCCAGCACGTAGCCGGTGCGGCGCTCGGCCGTTGCCGGGTCCGCCATGACGGCCTTCTTGCCGCCCAGSGCSGCGGCYATCGCCTTCAGGTCCAGGTTGCCGCTAACCGGTACGACGCCGACAGCGAGTCGCCCGTCGACGTCGACCATCAGGGTCTTGAACACCCGGGAGGTTTCGATCCCCAGCACCTCGGCCGCTTCGAGGCCGTAGCTGGCGGCGGCGGGGTCATGGCTGTAGGGGTGCGCGGTAAAGGGAACCCCGGCCGCCGCGAGAGCCGCGGTGGCCGGGGTTCCCTGGGCCGCATGTTTGCGTGCCACCGGACTGGTTCAGCCCTGCTGCGGCAGTGCCGCGACCTTGCGTTTGATCCGGCCCAGCATTGCCGTCATGCCGCGCATGCGCAGGGGGGTAATAGCCCGCGTCAGGCCCAGCAGTTCGGGCATGTCGTCGGGGACCGCCAGGATCTCGGCCGGACTGAGCCCGTCCAGGCCCTCGTGCAGGACACCGGCGAAGCCGCGGGTTGTCGGTGCCTCGGGCGGGGCTTTGAAGAACAACCGGACGCGCTCCGGACCGGAGCCCGCACCGCCGTCGTCCGCTGGTTCGGTCTCAATGGTCAGGAACAACGGTGACTGGCACTCCACCACCTGTTCCATCAGTTCCGGGTGGTCCTGGAGCCGGGCGGGGGGATCCGGCAGCTCGCGCGAGAACTCGAGGAGCAGCTGGAGCCGCTCGGCCTCCTCGAGGGCCTGGAAGTCGTCCACAATGTCCGCCAGCGCGGCGGGAAGAGCTGAAGTATTCATCATTCCCAGCTTACGCACGGCCCGCTGGTTTTGGCGTGGCGGCTTTTGGCGGCCACCCCGGCGTCCAAGCTCCTTGCGTCCATCCCGGCTACCGTCCGGCCGGGATGGTGCCGCGGTCGGTGCCCTTCGCGATCGGGACACGCACGGCGTTGCCCCATTCGGTCCAGGAGCCGTCGTAGTTGCGGACGGTGTCGAAGCCCAGGAGGTACTTGAGGGCGAACCAGGTGTGGCTGGAACGTTCGCCGATCCGGCAGTACGCCACAACGTCGTCGCCTTCCTTCAGGCCGGCTTCCTCGAGGTAGAGGGCTTCCAGTTCGGGGCGGCTGCGGTAGGTGCCGTCCTCGGCGGCGGCGCGGGCCCACGGAATGGAGGCTGCAGTGGGGATGTGGCCCCCGCGCAGGGCGCCCTCTTCCGGGTAGGCGGGCATGTGGGTGCGCTGGCCGGTGTATTCCTCGGCGGAGCGGACGTCGATCAGCGGCTTGCCGAAGTGCGCCAGGACGTCTTCCTTGAAGGCCCGGATGGGGGCGTCGTTGCGCTCCACCACGGGGTAGTCGCCCGGAGCCGGCACCGTCTTGCCCGTGGTGACAGGGCGGCCTTCGGCGATCCATTTGTCGCGGCCGCCGTCGAGCAGCCGGACGTCCTCGTGGCCGAACAGAGTGAAGACCCAGAGGGCGTAGGCAGCCCACCAGTTGGACTTGTCGCCGTAGATCACTACGGTGCTGTCCCGGGAGATGCCCTTGGCGGCGGCAAGGGCCGCGAAAGCCGCGCCGTCGACATAGTCACGGGTGACCTCGTCGTTCAGGTCGGTGTGCCAGTCGATCTTGACCGCGCCGGGGATGTGGCCGGTCTCGTACAGCAGGACGTCCTCGTCGGACTCGACCACCACCAGCTTGCCGCCGTCGAGCGCGCCGCCTTTCATGGCCGCCGCGAGCCACCCGGTGGACACAAGGCGTTCGGGGTGGGCGTAGGCGGTGAATTTCTCGTTCTGCTCAACGGGGTAGGGCATGAAGTTGGCCTTTCACTGGGCGTCGGGGAGGCCTGGCGTGAGGTGCTGCGCGGCGCCGGGCCTTTACCCACACTAACCACGCCCCGGCGGGATTGCTTCCCCGGCTACATACTCTGAAATATGGGCTTGCTCACTCCCGTTCGTCGCCCGGAAGGGAAATCCGCCTTTGCCGGTATCCTTTCTGGGGACACGAGACCAGCAGAACGGACCACCTTGGTACAGATCGAACAGCTCGCCGCCAGAACACCGGCGGTTTCCGTGGATGAACTCCTGAACGGGTTTTATCCGTCGCCGCGCTTCGGTGAGGTTTCCTTCGCCAGCTACCGGCCGGATCCCGCGCAGCCCAGCCAGGCCCAGGCCGTCCACGCCCTGCAGAACTTCGCCGCCGACGTCGGCTCCGGGGACGGCGACGGCCTGTTCAAGCGGCTGTTCGGCAAAAAGGACACGTCCCGGGCAGGCATCTACCTGGACGGCGGCTTCGGTGTGGGCAAGACCCACCTGCTCGCGTCGCTGTGGCACGCGGCTCCGGGGCCCAAGGCCTTCGGGACGTTCGTGGAGTACACCAACCTGGTGGGGGCACTGTCCTTCCGCAAGACCGTGGAGGCGCTGAGCCACTACAAACTGGTCTGCATTGACGAATTCGAGCTCGACGATCCGGGCGACACGGTCCTGATGTCCCGGCTGATGCGCGAGCTGGCCGACGCCGGCGTCAAGCTCGCGGCAACGTCCAACACCCTGCCGGGCTCGCTCGGCGACGGCCGGTTTGCCGCCGTCGACTTCGCCCGCGAGATCCAGGTCCTGGCGGACCAGTTCGACGTCGTCCGCATCGACGGCGAGGACTTCCGCCACCGCGGCCTGCCTAAGGCGCCCGCGCCGCTGCGCAACGACGAACTGGCGCACCACATGAAGGCGGAGTTCGACGGCCAGACCGTGGCCAAGGACGAATTCAGCACCCTGATCAACCACCTCGCCGGCGTGCACCCGAGCCGGTACCGGCAGCTGATCGACGGGATCGACGGCGTCGTGTGGCGCAACGTCGAGACGATCACCGAGCAGGCCGTGGCGCTGCGCTTTGTGGTCCTCGCGGACCGGCTGTACGACAAGGACGTGCCGATCCTGGCCAGCGGTGTGCCGTTCGACCAGCTCTTCACCGAGGAGATGATGACCGGCGGGTACATGAAGAAGTACTTCCGTGCCGTGTCCCGGCTGACCGCCCTGGCCCGCGAAGGACAGAACCACGAACCGTCGTAGGTGGTTGGCGGTGGCAGCAGGTAGCTGGTAGCTGGTAGCTGCGGGCGTGCGGCCGTTGGCAGCAGTGCCGCGAACGCCGCGGGGGAGCGCCGGCGAACGCCGCGGGTGACCGCCGCGGGTGATTGCATCGGGTGCCGGCGGTTTCAGGGCACGGTGGGGAAGCCCGCCGCATTAGTCCCCGCCCGGTGATCGTACGCGACCCCACGCGTCCATCTCGGCCTTTAAACGCCAAAGGTGCCGGCGCCACCTCTCGGCGGGACCGGCACCTCATTGACGTACCTGGGTCAGAGGCCCTGCGGCCGGGTTTCCCCGGCGACTGGCGGCTCCTCCACGACGTGCGGTTCGACGACGGGGGCCGTTTCCGGTTCCCCGTTCGACTTGTCCACGAAGTCAGAGGCGCCACGCTGGACGGAATCGACCTTGTCGGCGTACTTTCCGCCGGTCTTGGAATCGACGAAGTCACCCGCCTTCTCGATGCCGTCCTTGATGGCCTGTTCGTTGCCATCAATCAGATGCTGAGCCTTGCCCTTTAGATCGTCAAGTAAACCCACGGGCACCTCCCTTCTGTCGCGGAGCCAGATCGCTCCTAGCACTTTCGATCCTAACCGGAGGGTTGGGGGGTGCCAAGGGTTGTCCGCCCAGAGGAGAAAGACCCCCGCAGCGTTAGGGGTCAGGATACGAAAAAAGCAGCTCCGGGGGAGCTGCTGTGTGGTGGGCGATACTGGGATCGAACCAGTGACCTCTTCCGTGTCAGGGAAGCGCGCTACCGCTGCGCCAATCGCCCGCAACCGGAAGGATCCGGAGTGGAGTTGTGTAAAGCTGAAAAACAACAGAGCGGACGACGAGATTCGAACTCGCGACATCCACCTTGGCAAGGTGGTGCTCTACCAGCTGAGCTACGTCCGCATTTTAGTCCGTTCCGGCCAGGCCGGTGGTACTGGACCAAGCAAGTTTCCTCGCTTTGGTGGGCGATACTGGGATCGAACCAGTGACCTCTTCCGTGTCAGGGAAGCGCGCTACCGCTGCGCCAATCGCCCCTTTGCATCCGGCCGGAACCGGAAACCAGGGTTTTCACCGAGGTGGGTACGGGATTCGAACCCGTGTATACGGCTTTGCAGGCCGCTGCCTCGCCTCTCGGCCAACCCACCGTGTAGACAGGATTCCGAAGAACCTTTGCCGTGACAGTGTCCTGCGAGCGGACGACGAGATTCGAACTCGCGACATCCACCTTGGCAAGGTGGTGCTCTACCAGCTGAGCTACGTCCGCAATGTTGCCTGCGATTCCCTGCCGCATTCGGCATTTCCTCGCGTTCCAACGAGTAAGAACTCTATAGGAGGTTCAGGCAATCTACAAATCGGGCGCCCGCTGACGGGGACCGACCCCCATCCTTCCCTGCAATCTAGGGGATTTTTCTAATTACAGGGGTGTAATTAGCGCCGGCTTCCGGGGCGGCGCGTTGGTGTTCTGACGAGCGGCCCGGGTCTGCCGCGGCGGGGTCGGCGCCGTGAGGTTGGGAGTACTTCGGTGCGTCGGTTCGCCAAAGATGGCCGCTATCCCGACCCACTTGGCGGCCACTTCTGGCAATTGGGCGCACAAACCAGCGATCTCAGTCCGATTCAGCGACGTCAGCGGCCACGGGGCTACCCACGGAGCCAGGTACCGGCCTAATGCAGCGATTCGCCAAAGATGGCCGCTATCCCGATCCACTTAGCGGCCACTTCTGGCAATTGGGCGCCGAGCCCAGCCGACCCGGACGGATGAGGGAGGACAAGAGCGGTTCCTTGCCATTGAACGACGACGCCGACCTTGGCGAGGATGGGTGACGACGCCGGGGTGGCGTCGACGTCATACGACGCCGGCTGCGGCTCATCTAAAGGATCCAGGCGGCCACCGGCAACGTCGATTCGCCAAAGATGGCCGGTAAGCCACCCCACTTAGCGGCCACTTCTGGCAAATGGGCGCAGCGCCAACCATCTTGGCCGGCTTCGACGACGGCCTTGCGGCGGGGGGCAGCCGGGCGACTACGTCGACGATAGGGGCTTGGGGAGCGACGGGCCACGCTGGCTTCGGGCCAACCCGCGGAGCCCGGTGCCGGCCTGAGGCGCGTCGATTCGCCAAAGATGGCCGCTATCCCAGCGACTTAGCGGCCACTTCTGGCAAATGGGCGCAGCGCCAACCATCTTGGCCGGCTTCGACGACGGCCTTGCGGCGGGGGGCAGCCGGGCGACGACGTCGACGACAGGGGCTTGGGGGAGCGACCGGCCACGTTGGCTTCGGGCCCCCGAACGCGACCAGGTGGCTATCAGGCACGTCGATTCGCCAAAGATGGCCGCTATCCCAGCGACTTAGCGGCCCCTTCTGGCAAACGGGCGCAGCAACAACCCCACCTCCACACCCGCGCCCAACCAAACCGCCGTCGAAATGGCCGATTTCGATATTCCGTCAGGGTGGGCTAGCATTCAATGGCACCGGGGCGATTGGCGCAGTGGTAGCGCGCTTCGTTCACACCGAAGAGGTCACTGGTTCGAACCCAGTATCGCCCACCTGGAAAATGGTCCGTTCCGCTCTCAGAGCGGGGCGGACCATTTTGTTTTCCTACAGCGTCCGACCCCCGTGAAAGAGTCTTTCTATGACCGCCCCGCTTCTCGCCCACGCCACCGAATACGGCCGGATGTACGCCCGCTCCACGTCGGCGCAGTTCACCGTTCCCTCCATCACCACGGTGATCGGCCAGCAACCGCACGGCCTGGACGGCTGGTTCGGGTACATGGGAGCGAACAGCCTCGCCTCGGACCCCACACTGCCGGCCATCCTGGGCAGCCCCGCGAAGGTCCGGCAGGCAGTGAGCCGCGCGGCCAAAGCCGCCGAGACCCACCGGGACGACGCCGCCAAGCGTGGCGACCGGGTCCACAACTACTGCGAACAGGTGGCTCTGCGCGCTCTTGGCCGCCCGCACCAGATGAAGGAAACCCGTGAGGCACTGGCTGCCAACGGGGAGGAAGCCTTTGCCGCCCGGTTCGACGAATGGTGGGAGCTCTTCCAGGTGGAGCCGATTGCCCCGGAGATCACGGTGTGGAACCAGACCGTGGGCTACGCGGGCACGCTGGACCTGGTGGCCCGGATCAACGGCCGCACGTGCCTCATCGACTACAAGACCAAGGGGACCAGCCGGGACGGGACGGTCAAGCCCCTCGACGCCAAGGTAGTGATGCAGCTGGTGGCCGGGATGAAGGCCGAAGAAAGCCTGGTGGACCCGGTCGCGGGGGAGTGGGAGCCGTGGCAGCACGGGGATTCACCGCTCCTGCTCGCGGTCGCCATCGGCGAGACGGAGGTCCGGCCGGTGCGGGCCAACCCGGATGTCCTCAAGCACCACTGGTGGAAGTTCTGTGCGTTGCGCAGGGTCTGGGAGATGTCCGCGGACACGGCGGCGGCCGGGCCGGCCCTGCTGCCGATCGCCCCGCCGGTGGCCCGCTGACTCTAACCGCTGACCCTGCATCCCCGGGCCGCCATGAACGAAACCCGGGGCTGCCACTAAACTGGTCGGGATCCCTAGCCGCCCACCGTGAGGACAGACTGACCATGGCCATACTGAATATCCGCATCATCGGGGACCCTGTGCTGCGCACAGTTGCCGATCCCGTGACGGAATTCGGGCCGGAGCTGGAAAAGCTCGTCGCCGACATGATCGAAACCATGGAGGACGTGGAGGGCGCCGGCCTGGCCGCGCCGCAGGTCGGCATCAGTCAGCGGGTCTTCACCTACCGCATCCGTGGGGTTGAGGGGCACATTATTAACCCGGTCCTGGAGAACAGCGACGACTTCCAGCCCGACGAAGTTGAGGGCTGCCTCTCCATCCCCGGACTGGGCTTCCCGGTCCGGCGCCACCGCGCCACCCGGGTCACCGGCGTCGACGTCCACGGCAACGAGGTCGTGCTCGACGGCGAGGGGATGCTCGCCCGCGTTTTCCAGCACGAGACCGACCACCTGGACGGCATCCTGTTCACCGACCGGCTCGAGGGCGAGGACCGCAAGGCGGCCCTGCGCGCCATCCGCAACGCAAACTATGACGCCATTACGGAGCAGACGACGTCGAAGCGCGCCAAGACGGTCGGCTCCAGCTTCGGGGGCGGCAGCTTCGGCCAGGGTTCGTCCTTCGGGATCGGCCAGTGAGGGTTCTTTTCGCAGGGACTCCCGCCGTGGCCGTCCCTGCACTGGACGCCCTCGTCGCTGCCGGTTTCGACGTCGTCGCCGTGCTGACCCGGCCGGACGCGCCGCTGGGACGCAAGCGCATCCTGACGCCGTCGCCCGTGGCCGCCCGCGCCGCCGAGCTGGGCATCGAGATCATCCACGCCACCCGGGTCGACGCCGCGGTGACGGCACGGATCGCGGCGGCCGCGCCCGACGTCGCCGCGATCGTCGCGTACGGCGGGCTGATTCCGCGGGCGGCCCTCGATATCCCGCGCCACGGCTGGATCAACCTGCACTTCTCGCTCCTGCCGGCCTGGCGCGGTGCCGCACCCGTGCAGCGCGCCATCATCGCCGGCGACGACATCACCGGCGCCGTGACGTTCCGGCTCGAGGAAGGCCTCGATACCGGCCCGGTGTTCGGCACCGTCACCGAGGCAGTCCGGCCCACTGACACTGCCGGGGATCTCCTGGAACGGCTGTCGCACAGCGGCGCCGTGCTGCTGAGCCAGACCCTTTCCGCCGTCGACGCCGGCAGGGCCTCGGCCATTCCACAACAGGGCGAGGTCAGCCTCGCCCCCAAACTTGGCCTTGACGATGGCCGCCTCGACTGGCAGCAGCCGGCCCTGGCGATTGGACGCAGGGCACGCGGGGTCACCCCCGAGCCCGGCGCCTGGACCATGTGGGACGGGCAGCGGGTCAAGCTTGAGCCGGTCGTGCTGCGGCCCGGCGCGCCGGCACTCCGCCCGGGCCAGCTGGTGCTCGACGGCAAGGCCGTCCTGGTGGGTACCGGCTCACATCCTGTGGAACTCACCCGGGTCCAGCCTTCGGGCAAGAAAATGATGAACGCCGCCGACTGGGCGCGCGGACAGGCAACACTGGAAAGCGTGGTCTTCGAATGAGCGAGTCCGGAACAAGCGGCAGCGGCCGGGGCCGGGGGCAGCAATCCGGCGGCCAAGGCGGCCAAGGCAACCAGAACGGCCAGGGCAACCGGGGCGGCCAGGGCCAGCGCAACTCCAAGCGCAACGCCCAGGGCCGGGAGCGGAACCGTGGCCCGCAGCGGGGATTCACCGAGAACGCTCCCTCCCAGCGCACCCGGCGCGCCGATCCCGCCCGGCTGGTCGCTTTCGAGGTCCTGCGTGCCGTGGCCGCCGAGGACGCCTACGCGAACCTGGTGCTGCCCGCCCGGATCCGGCACCACGGCCTGGACAAGCGCGACGCCGGTTTTGCCACCGAGCTCAGCTACGGCGCCCTCCGTGGCCAGGGAACCTATGACGCGATCCTCGCCCGCTGCGTGGACCGTCCCCTGGACCAGCTCGATCCCGCCATCCTCGATGTCTTGCGGATCGGGGCGCACCAGCTCCTGGCCATGCGGGTCCCGGCGCATGCTGCCCTGGACGAAACCGTCGGCCTGGCCCGCGCCGTGATCGGTGCCGGCCCGTCGGGCCTGATCAACGCCGTCCTCCGCAAAGTTACCGTGCACACACTTGAGGAATGGCTGGAGCTGATCCTCCGCGACGAACAGGACGAGACCAAGGTGGCCTCCGTCCGCTACGCCCACCCCGAGTGGATCGTCCGCGCCTTCCGGCAGTCCCTCGTGGCGCATGGTCGCCCGGTCACGGAAATCAACGACCTCCTCGAGGCGGACAACGCGGCCCCCGTCGTGAACCTGGTGGCCTTGCCCGGCCTCGGCAGCCTCGACGAGGCGCTCGAAGGCGGTGCCACTCCCGGGGAGCTCGTGGAGGGATCCGCGCTCTCCAGCGGCGGTGACCTTGGCCGGCTCGCCTCCGTGCGGGAGGGCAGCACCCGCGTCCAGGACGTCGGCTCGCAGCTGGTGGCCCGCGCCCTAGCCTCCGTGGACCTCACCGACGCAGGTGCCGGGCCCGACGGCGAACGCTGGCTTGACCTCTGCGCCGGCCCCGGCGGCAAGGCAGCCCTGCTCGGCGCCCTGGCCCGCCAGCACGGTGCCACCCTCCTGGCCAACGAACCCGCACCCCACCGCGCGAAACTGGTCCGGCAGGCGCTGACGGCCGTGCCGTCCGAGGTCTGGAACGTCCGCACCGGCGACGGGCGCGAGGTTGGGGCCGAGATGGCCGGGAGCTTCGACCGCGTGCTGGTTGACGTGCCGTGCACCGGACTCGGCGCACTGCGCCGCCGCCCCGAATCCCGCTGGCGGCGCACGCCCAAGGACCTGGTGGATCTCGGCCCGCTGCAGCGCGACCTGCTCAAGTCGGCCCTCGACGCGGTCAAGCCCGGCGGCGTTGTGGCCTACGTGACGTGTTCCCCGCACCCGGCCGAGACCACCGCCGTCGTCACCGATGCCCTGCGCAAGCGCGAGGACCTCGAACTGCTCGACGCCGGAGCCGCCCTGGACGCCGTCAGCCTCACCGGACACCTTGAGGCGGGCCACGAACTGACCGCCCAGCTCTGGCCGCACCTGCACCGCACGGACGCCATGTTCCTGGCGCTCATCCACAAAAAAGCCTGAGCCCAGGGCCATACTGGCACCAGTTTCCCGATTGCCGACCCGCGCTACGACAAGGACATCCATGGCCCACCGCTGTATCCACCCGAGCATCCTTTCGGCGGACTTCGCCAACCTGCAGTCCGAACTGCAGAGGATCAAGACTGCCGACGCCGTGCACGTGGACGTTATGGACAACCACTTCGTGCCCAATCTCTCCCTGGGGCTTCCCGTGGTCCAGCGGCTGCAGGACGTCAGCCCGATCCCGCTGGACGCACACCTGATGATCGATCACGCCGACCGCTGGGCACCGGCCTACGCCGACGCCGGGCTGGCGTCCGTGACCTTCCACGCCGAGGCCTCCATCGCACCGGTGAAACTGGCCCGCGAACTGCGCGCCCGGGGCGCCAAGGCGGGCATCGCACTGCGGCCCGGCAGTAGCGTGGAACCGTTCCTGGACATGCTCGGCGAACTGGACATGATCCTCATCATGACCGTGGAACCCGGCTTCGGCGGCCAGGAGTTCCTTGATCTCACGCTGCCCAAGATCCGCCGGGCCAGGGCCGCCATTGACGCGTCGGGACTGGACATCAAGCTCCAGGTCGACGGCGGCATCACCGAGGAGACCATCTGGCGGGCGGCCGAGGCCGGCGCCGACGTCTTCGTCGCAGGGTCCGCGGTCTACGGCGCCGACGACCCCGCGGACGCCATCGACCGGCTCCGCGAAGCGGCCGGCAGCTGGCCGGGCAGCTGACTAAAACATGACGAACGGTGTACCGTCCGCCCGCGGGAATAGCCGGGCGGCGGCCGCAGTTGTGTCAGAATAGCTACACACATACGTGCTCCGGGGTCGGTGTAAGTCCGAACCGGCGGTTATAGTCCGCGACCCGCGAGCCGGCACTTCCCACTGGGATGCTGACGGCGGACGGTTGAACCGGTGGAATTCCGGTACCGACAGTTAAAGTCTGGATGAGAGAAGCACGTACAGCTGTTACTGCGGCACCCTTCGGTGCCGCGGCAGTGCGCTGTCGTATACCCCCGGAGCCATCGCGGTTCTAGAGGGAAGGAACGACACACACATGAACCCCTTGCGATGGCTCTTCGCCCACTCCGAGGTCCCCGGGGACCCGAGGAACGGCGCATGAGCGTCCAGACGGCTTCCGGGCCGCACGACAAAGACCACGAGGACTTCGCCGCGGCCGGCTTCAGCGCCGCAGAAACGGCGGCGATGGACGCCGCCCTCGCAGCGGCAGCCCAGGGTCCGCGCGGCGCGAACCCGCTCGTGGGCGCCGTCGTCATTGGGACAGACGGCACACCCTTGGTGACCGGCTACCACCGCGGTGCCGGCACCCCGCACGCAGAGGCCGACGCTATCCAGCAGGCCCGGGCGGCGGGCCTGGACCTCAGCGGCACCACTATGGTGGTCACGCTCGAACCCTGCAACCACTGCGGCCGGACCGGCCCCTGCGCCCAAGCCATCATTGACGCGGGCATCGCCGACGTCGTCTACGCCGTCGATGACCCGCACGACCCGGCCGCAGGGGGAGCCGCGACCCTGCGCGCCGCCGGAGTGCGCGTTCGCTCCGGCCTGGCCGCCGTCGAAGCGCTGGACCTCAACCGCCGTTGGTTTGACGCCGTGGCCTCCAAGCGCCCCTTCGTCACCCTGCACATCGCCCAGACCCTCGACAGCAGGATCGCGGCCGGCGACGGCACCAGCCAATGGATCTCCAGCCCGGAGTCCCTCGCCGACAACCACGCCCTGCGGGGCCGGATTGACGCCATCCTGGTGGGAACCCAGACCGTGCTGGTGGACGACCCCCGGCTTACCGCGCGCACCCCGGACGGAACGCCGGCGCCCAAGCAACCGCTCCGCGCGGTCATGGGGCTGCGCGGCATCCCCGCTGACGCTGCAATTCATGGTGCCGACGGCAAGGTAATGCACCTGCCTACCCGGGACCCCCGCGAGGCCCTGGACCAGCTGTTCGACGCCGGTGTCAGGCACCTGATGGTCGAGGGCGGTTCACGCATCCTTAGCGCTTTCCTGGCCGCCGGACTGGTTGACGAGCTGATCGCCTACCTGGCCCCGACGCTCCTCGGCTCCGGCACTCCGGCCCTGGAAGACCTCGGCATCCGCACCCTCGCCGACGCCCAGCTGTGGGACTGGGACGCTGCCACCGGCGGCGCCGTGCGGATGCTGGGCCGCGATCTGCGGCTGCACCTTCGCCCCGCCACCGGGGCCACCGACACTTCATCCGATTCCACCCCGCGCAACGCCGCGGACACTGCCGCAGGAGGCAACTGATGTTTACCGGAATTATCGCCGAACAGGGCAAGGTGCTCTCCGTCGAACGCGACGGCGACACCAGCGCCACGCTGCGCCTCCACGCCCCCAGCAGCACCGACGGCCTGGCCCTCGGCGGTTCAATCGCGGTCAACGGGGTTTGCCTGACCGCCACGGACATCGAGGGCACGGACTTCAGCGTCGACGTCATGGGCGAGACCCTGGTCCGGAGCACCATCGGCGCGCTGGCAGCGGGGGATTCGGTCAACCTCGAACGCTGCGTCCAGGCCGGTAGCCGGCTCGACGGCCACGTTGTGCAGGGCCACGTTGACGGCGTCGGCGAACTTGTGGAACGTGAGGCGCTGGGCAACTGGGACCGTCTGCGCTTCGCCGTCCCGTCCGGGCTGGCCCGCTACATCGCGGAAAAGGGCTCCATCGCGGTCGACGGCGTCTCACTCACCGTCACTGCCGTTAGCCCCGCGCCGGACCCGGCACCGTGGTTCGAAGTCGGCCTGATCCCCACCACCCTCGCCGAGACCGGCCTGGGCGCCAAACCGCTGGGCGGCCGCGTCAACCTTGAGGTGGATGTGCTGGCCAAGTACACCGAACGCCTGCTCGCCTTCGCCCCCACCGGGCACGGCGGGGCCCGCCATGCTGAGCCCGCCCACAGCCAGGCGGCCGCAAAATGAGCGGGCTGCAGGACCGCCACGGCGTGGCCGTCGACGCCTCGGCCGGCCTCGACCCGATCGAGGACGCCATCCGCGCCATGGCCGCCGGCCGCCCCGTGCTGGTGGTGGATAACGAGGACCGCGAGAACGAAGGTGACATCATCTTCGCCGCGCAGCACGCCACCCCGGCCCTGATGGGCTGGACCATCCGTTACAGCTCGGGCGTGATCTGCGTGCCGCTGACTGGCGAACGTGCCGACGCCCTGGAGCTGCCGCCGATGACGGCCATCAACCAGGACTCCAAGGGCACCGCGTATACGGTGTCGTGCGATGCGGCCGTGGGCGTCAGCACCGGTATTTCCGCCACCGACCGAGCCCTGACCGCCCGGATCCTCGCGGACGGCACCAGCCGGCCAAATTCCCTGACCCGTCCCGGGCATGTTTTTCCGCTTCGCGCCGTTAAGGGTGGTGTGCGGGAGCGTCCCGGCCACACCGAGGCAGCCGTTGAGCTGTGCCGGCTGGCGGGCCTTGAACCCGTAGGCGTAATTGCAGAAGTGGTGCACGACGACGGAGAAATGATGCGGTTGGATGGACTTCGCGGCTTTGCCCTCGAACACGGCTGCCCGCTGATTTCGATTGCTGATCTGGTGGCGTACCTTGAAGCCGGCAACACCGGCAGCCACGCGGCGGAATCCGCCTGAGACCCTTGGACTGAGGAGAAACAATGACGACTTCTGAAGCGCAGCCGGCCACCCCGGCCCAGCGGCCGCACCCTGTCAGCGGCGGACCGATCGTCCAGCTGCCCACCGCCTACGGCGATTTCGTGGCCCAGGCCTGGACCGACCTGGAGACCGGCGCGGAGCACCTCGCCGTCAGCTCCCCGCTGCCGGCCACCGACGGCCAGGCACCCCTGGTCCGGCTGCACTCCGAATGCCTGACCGGAGACGTCTTCGGCTCCTACCGCTGCGACTGCGGCGAACAGCTGGCCTACGCCCTGGAGATGATCCACGAATTCGGCGGCACCCTGCTCTACCTGCGCGGCCAGGAAGGCCGCGGCATCGGCCTGGCCAACAAGATCAAGGCCTACGCCCTGCAGGAGGCCGGGTTCGACACCGTGGAAGCCAACGAACAGCTCGGACTTCCCGTCGACGCCCGCTGCTACAAGGCCGCCGCGCAGATCCTCGCTGAGATGGGCCTGCACGAGATCCGCCTGCTGAGCAACAACCCGGACAAGCAGGACCGGCTGGCCAAGGCCGGAGTGCGGGTGGTTGAGATGGTCCCCACCGAGGTGCCGTCCCGCGAACAGAACCTGCGCTACCTGCAGACCAAAAAGGACCGTATGGACCACCGGCTGGTTCTTGACATGGAAGCGGCCGCGCCGGCCAACGGACAGCGCGGCTTCGAGCACGAGCAGGACTGAGGCCGCGGGCCTGGCCCGCACCTCGCACACCCCACTGACCTCCCACAGCAAGGAATCCCTATGAGCGGCCACGGCGCACCCCAGATCGACCTGACCACCTTCGAGCCCGAGCAGACCTCCCAGCTGAGACTGGCCATTGTGGCCGCGAGCTGGCACGCCAAGATCATGGACGGGCTGCTCGACGGCGCGTTGCGGGCAGCCAAGGACGCCGGCATTGCCGAACCGACCGTGCTGCGCGTTCCCGGTACCTTTGAGCTGCCGGTCGCGGCCGCCCGGCTGGCACCGCACTTTGACGCCGTCGTGGCGCTCGGCGTCGTGATCCGCGGTGGCACCCCGCACTTCGAATACGTCTGCGAAGCCGCCACGCTGGGCCTCACCGAGGTCAGTGTCCGCACCGGCGTTCCGGTCGGCTTCGGCGTGCTGACCTGCGACACCGAACAGCAGGGCATTGACCGTGCGGGCCTCCCCGGCTCCACCGAGGACAAGGGCCACGAAGCCGTGACGGCGGCCCTGGCCACGGCCGTCACGCTGAAGCAGTACTCCTAACCTGGCCTCGCCGGCTGTGTATTCGCTCACATCGGCGCCGTCATGCGGCGGCCCGGCAGGCGTGGTCTTGCCGTGAACAAGTAGGCTGGAGGGCGTGAAGAATTTCGAATCGCTGTTCGCAGAACTGAGTGAGAAGGCAGCCTCCCGCCCGGAGGGCTCCCGCACCGTCGCCGAACTGGATTCCGGAGTCCACGGCATCGGCAAGAAAGTCGTGGAGGAAGCCGCCGAGGTTTGGATGGCTGCCGAGTACGAATCCGATGAGGCTGCCGCGGAAGAAATTTCGCAGCTGCTCTATCACCTGCAGGTTCTGATGCTCGCCAAAGGCCTCAGCCTGGAAGACGTCTACAAGCATCTCTAGCCACGCCGCACCGTTCCCGCGGACCCCAGGTCCGTGGGAGCGGCGCATCACGTGGCCCGCAGTGCCTGCACCGATGACGTCCTCACCAGAAAGAACCTCCCATGCTTAGAGTTGCCGTCCCGAATAAGGGATCCCTGTCCGAAGCCGCCTCCGCCATGCTCGCCGAGGCCGGCTACCGCCAGCGCCGCGACAGCCGCGAACTGGTCATGGTGGACCCGGACAACGACATTGAATTCTTCTTCCTCCGCCCCCGCGACATCGCCGTGTACGTCGGCCAGGGAACGCTGGACGTCGGCATCACCGGCCGCGACCTGCTCCTCGATGCCGAGGTCGAAGCAGAGGAACTGCTGCCGCTCGGATTCGCCGCCTCAACCTTCCGCTTCGCCGGCCCGGTGGGGGACTTCACAGCCATCGACCAGCTTGAAGGCAAGCGCCTCGCCACCAGCTACGACGGGCTGCTGCGCGGCTACCTCGCCGGGCGCGGGATCAACGCCAAGGTGGTACGGCTCGACGGCGCCGTCGAGTCCTCCGTCCGGCTCGGCGTCGCGGACGCGATTGCCGACGTCGTCGAGACCGGTACCACGCTCAAGGCCGCCGGGATGGAAATCTTTGGCGAGCCGATCCTCCACTCCGAGTCGGTCCTGATCGGCCGCAAGGGCGAGCAGAACCCCGCCACCGCCGTGCTGATCCGCCGCCTGCAGGGTGTGCTGGTGGCCCGCCAGTACGTGCTGATGGACTACGACATCCGCAAGGAATTGGTCGAGCAGGCCGCCGCCCTCACGCCCGGCCTCGAATCGCCCACCGTGTCGCCGCTGCGGGACTCGGACTGGGTGGCCGTCCGCTCCATGGTGCCCAAGCGGGACACCAACCGGATCATGGACGAGCTGTACGACCTCGGCGCCCGCGCCATCCTGGTCAGCAGCATCCACGCCTGCCGGATCTAGCCGGGCCAGCCGTGCAGCCATCAACCTTCACCCCGCCCTTTGTCCGCCCAGCCCGGGAGCAGCCATGACCGTAGCCGTCCGCGTGATCCCGTGCCTGGATGTCGACGCCGGCCGTGTGGTCAAGGGAATCAATTTTGAGGGCCTCCGCGACGCCGGCGACCCCGTGGAACTCGCGCACCGGTACGACAACGGCGGCGCCGACGAACTGACGTTCCTCGACGTCACCGCGTCCTCGGGCAACCGGGAGACGACGTTCGACGTCGTCCGCCGCACCGCCGAGGAAGTATTCATCCCGCTGACCGTTGGCGGCGGCGTCCGGGGTGTGGCGGAGGTGGACAAACTGCTGCGCTACGGCGCGGACAAGGCCGCCATCAACACCGCCGCCGTCGCCCGGCCCGAAGTCATTGACGAGATCACCCGGCATTTCGGCTCCCAGGTCCTGGTTTTGTCCCTGGACGCGCGGCGCACCCGCCCGGGCTCCCAGCCAACACCCTCCGGGTTTGAGGTCACGACCCATGGCGGCCGGCAGGGCACGGGCATCGACGCGTTGGCCTGGGCGCGCGAGGCCGCCGACCGCGGGGTGGGCGAGATCCTGCTCAACTCGATCGATGCCGACGGCACCAAGGACGGCTTCGACCTCGAACTGATCCGGCTGGCCCGCGCCAGCGTCAAGGTGCCGCTGATCGCCTCCGGCGGCGCCGGCCGGCCCGAACATTTCCCGCCGGCCGTGGCTGCCGGTGCGGACGCCGTCCTGGCGGCGTCGGTGTTTCACTTTGGTCCGCTGGACATGATCGCCCAGGTCAAGGCCGCCATCCGTGCGGCCGGCTTCGACGTCCGCTAACCGGGTTTGTCCAAGCCAACCTTGCTAGTGCCTGGGCCCACGCCCGCAGGGTTCCCTGGCCGAGCTTGCGAGGTTAGGGAGCGGGTGGGGACTAGAGGCCGACTTCGGCGGACTGCAGCAGGGCGACGGCGTCGGGCTGGCCCTCGAACGTCACCAGCGCGTGGCGGGTGCGGCCGTGAGCGTGCATCAGGAGTTCGCCCGGTTCGCCGACGATGGCCACCGACACGGGAGCGCGTTTGGCAACATGCCGCGGACCGGACGGCCGCACCAGCACAATGCCCAGATCCACGCCGCGGTACAGGATGGCGGCGCGTTTGATCAGTTCGTCCCAGAGGGCGTCGGAGTAGGCCTCATCCAGGGCGCGCGGGGCCCAGCGGTCCACGGCACGGCGGACGTCCTCGGTGTGGACGAAGTACTCGATGAGGTTCGAGCTCTCGTCCAGGGCCTTGATCCGCATGGGGGAGAGCGCCGGGGGTCCGGCGCGGAAGGTGTTGACCAGCTTGGCGTAGGCGTCCGGGGTGCTGACCTCGGAGGCGAGCTCGGCCGTGGCCTGGTCGGAAGCTTTGGCCAGCCGCTTGAGCAGCAGCCCCAGTCCAACGCGGGCTTTGCGCTCCCGCAGGTACAGGTGCGCGGCGAGGTCGCGCGTGAGCCAGCCCTTGCAGAGCGTGGGGGAGTCCGGACCGGCCGCCAGCAAGGTTTCGGCCAGAACTTCTCGGGACGGATCGACGAAATGCATCACTTGTGAAACTAGCACGAGACGCCCGCCAGTGTGCACAGGAAGGGCCGTGGTTTTGGCCTCGGCGGGCTATTGGCGGCCATGTTAAGCGCGGGGCTGCACGCGCCGGGCGGCACCGCGCGCCGAGGCACTAGACTTGTGGTGATGTCTGAGCAGCCTGCCCCCGCCCCCGTACCCTCGACCGCCGGTCCCGCGGACCCCGGGTCAGGGCACCCTGCCGGTCCTCTGCAGCCGGACCTGGCGGCGTCCCTCAAACGTGACAGCGCCGGCCTGGTGGCCGCGATCGTCCAGCAGTTCGACACCAACGAGGTGCTGATGCTTGGCTGGATGGACGACGAGGCACTGCACCGCACCATGACCACCGGGCGGGTCACCTTCTACTCCCGCTCCCGGCAGGAATACTGGCGCAAGGGCGACACATCCGGCCACGTGCAGTGGGTCAAATCCCTGGCCCTGGACTGCGACGGCGACGCCCTGCTGGTCCGGGTGGACCAGGTGGGCGCCGCGTGCCACACCGGAACCCGGACGTGCTTCGACGGACGCGCGCTGGACGCCGTCGTCGGCCAGGCCGACTGAGCCGGCGCAGCAGCACACACCGGCACCCCACCAGCTTCAGACCAACAAGAACAGGCGGACTACGCAGCCATGCAGGACCTCGGAATCATCAGCCCCAGCCTGGAGGAGTTCCGGGAACTCGCCGGCCACAGCCGCGTCATTCCGGTCCGGCTGAAAGTCCTGGCCGACGCCGAAACCCCCATCGGGCTCTACCGGAAACTCGCGCAGGGCCAGCCGGGCACGTTCCTGCTGGAATCCGCTGCGGTGGGTGGCGCGTGGTCCCGCTACTCGTTCATCGGTGCCCGCTCCCGCGCCACGCTGACCACCAAGGACGGCCAGGCGCACTGGCTCGGCGAGCCGCCGGTGGGTGTGCCCCTCGACGGCAGCCCGGTGGACGCCATCCGCGACACGGTCCGCGCCCTGCACACCGACCGGTTCGACGGGCTGCCGCCGTTCACCTCCGGCCTGGTGGGCTTCCTCGGCTGGGAAACCGTCCGGCACTGGGAAAAACTGACCAGCCCGCCCGAGGATGACCTCGAGCTGCCGGAAATGGCGCTGAACCTGGTCACCGACATGGCCGTGCACGACAACATGGACGGCACCGTGCTGCTGATCGCCAACGCGATCAACTTCGACAACAGCTCCGAACGCGTTGACGAGGCCTGGCACGACGCCGTCGCCCGGGTCAAGAACCTGCTGGCCAAGGTCAGCACCCCGACGGAGCAGCCGGTGTCCGTGCTGCAGTCGGCGGCCCTGGACTTCGCCTCCAGCGTGCAGGAACGCTGGGACGAAAACGAGTACCTGGCCGCCCTGGACCGCGGCAAGGAAGCGATCGTCGACGGTGAGGTCTTCCAGGTGGTGATCTCCCGCCGGTTCGAAATGGAATGCGGCGCCGACCCGCTGGACGTGTACCGGGTCCTGCGGAACACGAACCCGAGCCCGTACATGTACATCTTCAGCCTCGAGGACGCCGCCGGCCGGCAGTACTCGATCGTGGGCTCCTCCCCGGAGGCCCTTGTCACCGTTACCGGCGAGGAAGTCATCACCCACCCGATCGCCGGCTCACGGCCCCGCGGCAAGACCATCGAGGCGGACAAGGCCCTGGCGGAGGAACTGCTCGCTGACCAGAAGGAACGCGCCGAGCACCTGATGCTGGTCGATTTGTCCCGCAATGACCTCTCCAAGGTCTGCGTCGCCGGATCCGTGGACGTGACGCAGTTTATGGAGGTGGAGCGCTTCAGCCACATCATGCACCTGGTCTCCACGGTGTTGGGCAAGCTGGCCCCGGACGCCACCGCCTACGACGTCCTCAAGGCCACGTTCCCGGCCGGCACCCTCTCCGGTGCTCCCAAACCCCGCGCCCTGCGCCTCCTGGACGAGCTCGAACCCCACCGCCGCGGCATCTACGGCGGCGTGGTGGGGTACCTGGACTTCGCCGGCGACATGGACATGGCCATCGCCATCCGGTCGGCGCTCCTTCGCGAAGGCCGCGCCTACGTGCAGGCCGGGGGCGGGATAGTGGCCGATTCGGTCAATCCGACCGAGGCGCAGGAAACCGTGAACAAGGCCGCCGCGCCGCTGCGTGCCGTGCACACGGCCGGGTCGCTGCACAACATCACCGCCGAGACGGTGGCCGGCACCGGAACGGAGCAGCCATGACCGGCACTATCAAGAGCACCAGCCCGGCGGTGCCCCGCTGGGCGCGCAAATCCACCCTGGTCCTGGTGATCGCGGCCCTGGCTCTCGCGGTGTTCGGCACCACCACCCAGACGTGGCTGACCGTGCACCTTGATCCCAGCCAGCTCGGCCAGGGCGTCAGCAGCCAGGACGGGCTGCAGGTCCAGGGCAGCAAGGCGGCCACCACCGTGACCGCCCTCGCGCTCGTTGCCCTGGCCGGCGGGCTCGCCGCATCCATCGCCGGACGCATCGCCCGCTGGGTCATCACCGCGATCATCCTGCTGGCCGCCGCCGGGATCGTTGCCGCCGCCGCAACCGTGCTGGCCGGCCCGCTCGCTGCGGCGCAGGGCTCCATCGCAGCCGCCACCGGCATCAGCGGCAGCAACGTGCAGGTCGCCGTGACCGTCTTCCCGGTGATCGCCGTCGTCGCCGGTGCCCTGCTGGGACTCAGCGCGCTGGCCCTGGTCCCCGCCGGACGGTACTGGAAGAGCCGCACGAAGTACGACGCCGCCGCCACCAGCGGCGCTTCGGGCACCCCGCGGCCGACTGACGAGATCGACAGCTGGGACCGCCTGTCCCGCGGTGACGACCCCACCTGAGCCGGGTACAGCGGGCCTGGCGCGCAATGCGGCCAATAGCACCGCCAAAAAATGGCAGAATGTAAGCAGTATTGATCCTGAGGAGATTTCCATGAGCAAAGCCCCTGTTTCCGCACCCCAGCCCGCTGCCGGCACCGGCATCTATGACGACGTCGACCACAGCGAGCCGACCGGCCACGGCAACAGCCCGGCGGCCTGGACCACGGTGATCGTAATGCTGATCGGCGCCCTCATCGCAGCCATCGCCTTCGTCATCGCCAACACCCCGATCTTTGTCGCGGGCGCCGTGGTGATGCTGATCGGCCTCGTGGTGGGCTTCGTGATGCGCAAAGCCGGCTACGGCGTCGGTGGCAGCAAGCTGAAGAACTCCGGCCACTAAGAGTGACTGTTCTCGATGACATCAACGCCGGTGTCAGGGAGGATATGGAGGCGCGCCAGCGCCTCGTCACGCTTGCCGAACTGAAAGAGCGTGCAGCCGCGGCGGCACCCGCCCGGGACGCGTGGGCTGCCCTCGGCGGCCCCTCCGACCGGAGCCAGCTGAAGGTGATCGCCGAGATCAAGCGGCGCAGCCCCTCCAAAGGCGACCTCGCAAGCATCGGTGACCCGGCAGCCCTGGCCGTCCAGTACGCCGACGGCGGTGCCGCCGTGATCAGCGTCCTCACCGAACAGCGGCGCTTCAACGGATCCCTGGCGGACCTCGATGCTGTCCGTGCGGCCGTGGACATTCCGCTGCTCCGCAAGGACTTTATGATCGACGAGTACCAGCTCTGGGAGGCCCGTGCCCACGGCGCCGACCTGATCCTGCTGATCGTCGCGTCCCTGACGGATGCCCAGCTGCGTGAGTACAGCGCACTCGCCCACGAGCTCGGCATGAATGTGCTCGTGGAAACCCACACCCCCGGCGAAATCGAACGCGCCGTGGACGCCGGAGCCAAAATCATTGGCGTCAACGTCCGCAACCTCAAGACGCTCGACGTCGACCGGTCGCTGTTCGCGCAGCTCGCCGCCGGCATTCCCGCCGGGTCCCTTGTGGTGGGCGAGTCCGGGGTCCGCGGTGTGGACGACGTCCGGCACTACGCGGCCAGCGGCGCCAACGCGGTCCTGGTGGGCGAGGCGCTGGTCAGCGACGCCACCCCGCGCGAACGGATCGCCGAATTTATGGCTGCGGGCGCCGAAGAAATCGCCGCACGTTCCTGACCCGCGGACCGGCCGGGCAGCTGGCCGGAGTACGCGGTGCTTCCGTGCGGCACCCCAGATCTAGTTAGCAGTGGAACAGGATGGTGAGACTGATGGTCGATGCGCCAACAGCCGGCTCAGAAGACAACCCCGTGGACGCGTTCCTGGAAGGCAACCGGCCGGAGGGCGGCGGGACTGAAGCAACGCCGTCCCTGCGCCACGCCCCGGGACCCTATTTCGGGTCTTACGGCGGCCGCTGGATGCCGGAGTCGCTGATCGCAGCCCTGGACGAGCTCGAGGACACCTTCGAGAAAGCCAAGGCCGATCCCGAGTTCATCGCGCAAATCGCGGACCTGAACAAGAACTACTCCGGCCGGCCCTCCCTGCTTACCGAAGCCAAGCGCTTCGCAGAGCACGCCGGCGGGGTCCGCATTTTCCTCAAGCGCGAAGACTTGAACCACACCGGCTCGCATAAGATCAACAACGTCCTGGGCCAGGCGCTCCTGGCCAAGCGGATGGGCAAGACCCGCGTGATAGCCGAGACCGGAGCCGGCCAGCACGGCGTCGCCAGTGCCACCGCCGCCGCCTTGCTGGGCCTGGAATGCGTGGTCTACATGGGTGCCGAAGACTGCCGCCGGCAGGCCCTCAACGTGGCCCGGATGGAACTGCTGGGCGCCACCGTTATCCCCGTGACCAACGGCTCCCAGACCCTCAAGGACGCAATTAACGAGGCACTCCGCGACTGGGTCGCCAACGTGGACACCACCCACTACCTGCTGGGCACCGCCGCCGGCGCGCACCCCTTCCCGGCCATGGTCCGGTACTTCCACGAGGTCATCGGCGAGGAAGCACGCGCCCAGATCCTGGACCAGACCGGCCGGCTGCCGGACGCCGTCTGCGCCTGCATCGGCGGCGGCTCCAACGCCATCGGCATCTTCCATGGTTTCCTGGACGACCCGTCTGTGAAAATCTACGGATTCGAGGCCGGCGGAGACGGCGTGGACACCGGCCGGCACGCGGCCACCATCACCCTCGGCAAGCCCGGGGTGCTGCACGGTGCCCGTTCCTACCTCATGCAGGACGACGACGGCCAGACCATCGAGTCGCACTCGATCTCGGCCGGCCTGGACTACCCGGGCGTCGGCCCGGAGCACGCCTACCTCTCCGACATCGGCCGGGTCAGCTACGAACCCATCACCGACAGCGAAGCCATGGAGGCGTTCCGCGTGCTGTGCCGGACCGAGGGCATCATCCCGGCCATCGAATCCGCGCACGCCCTCGCCGGCGCCATCAAGGTGGGGCAGCGGCTCGCCGCCGACGCCGGCGACGCCGAGGAAGCGGCCCGCAAGGTCGTGATCGTCAACCTCTCCGGCCGCGGGGACAAGGACGTGGCCACCGCCGCGGAATGGTTCGACCTGCTGGACAAGGATTCACCCGAGCACGAGATCGCCCAGGAGGGGGAGCAGCTGTGAACACTGCCGAGAACAGCGCCGGGGGCACCATGCCCAACGCCAGCAAGTCCGCCGCCGCCATCGACCGCGCCCGCGCCCAGGGCCGCGCCGCCCTCATCGGGTACCTGCCCGCCGGCTACCCGAGCGTCGAGGACACCATCGCCGCCGGCATCGCCCTGGCTGAAAACGGCGCCGACCTGATCGAGATCGGCATCCCTTACTCGGATCCCGTGATGGACGGCCAGGTTATCCAGGCCGCCACCGTGGAGGCCCTCGCCAAGGGATTCCACGTCAAGCAGGTGTTCGACGTCGTCCGCGGCATCACCAGCAAGACCGACGCCGCCGTCCTCGTCATGACCTACTGGAACCCCGTTGTCCGGATGGGCGTGGACGAATTTTCCCGCCAGTTGGCCGAAGCCGGGGGAGCGGGGCTCATCACGCCCGACCTCATTCCGGACGAGGCTGCGGAGTGGATGGCGGCCTCGGACAAGTACGGACTGGACCGGGTGTTCCTCGTGGCCCCGTCGTCGTCGCCGGAGCGCATGAAGCGCACTGTCGACGCGAGCCGCGGGTTCGTCTACGCCGTCTCCATCATGGGTGTCACCGGCGCCCGCGCCTCCGTCAGCACCGCAGCCAAGGACGTTGTCGCCGCGGCCCACGGTGCAGGCGCCGAGCGGGTCTGCGTCGGCCTGGGCGTCTCCAACGCTGACCACGTCCGCGAAATCGCCGCCTACGCCGACGGTGTCATTGTTGGCACCGCCCTCGTCGCGGCGATCGGTGAGGGCGGCGTGGATGCTGTAGCGTCCTTGACGAAAGAGCTCAGCACCGGCCTTACCAAGGAAGAAGCGTAAGCAATGCAGTCAGTCCTCCACGCGGCAGCGATGGTTCCCGCGAGCATTCCGAGCCCGGTCTGGTCCGGCTTCGATATCCCGCTGCCCTGGGGGTCCCTGCGCATCCACGCCTACGCGCTCTGCATCCTGGCCGGCATCATCGTCGGGCTCTGGCTGACCTCACGTCGCTGGGCCCGCCGCGGCGCCCCTGAGGGAAGCGTCTGGGACATCGCCATCTGGGCCATCCCGTTCGGCATCATCGGCGGCCGCCTTTACCACGTGGTGTCCTCGCCGGATGCCTACTTCGGCCCCGGCTTCGACGGCACCGGCGACCTGTCGCTGATCCCGCAGATCCAGCGCGGCGGCCTCGGCATCTGGGGCGCCGTGGTCCTTGGGGCGTTCGGCGCATGGATCGGCTGCCGCCGGGCCGGCGTCAAGCTCAGCGCCTTTATGGACGCCGCAGCTCCGGGCCTCCTGCTGGCCCAGGCCATCGGCCGCTGGGGCAACTACTTCAACCAGGAACTCTTCGGCGGACCCACCACCCTGCCGTGGGGACTCCAGGTGGATCCCAACAGCCCCAACTTCCCGGCCGGCATGCCCGCCGACACACTCTTCCACCCCACCTTCCTCTACGAATCCCTGTGGAACCTTGTGGGCGTTGTGGTGCTGCTGGCCCTGGACCGGAAATTCTCGTTCCGCCGCAGCCGCCTCTTCTGGCTCTACGCCATCTACTACACCCTGGGCCGCGTCTGGATCGAGGCCATGCGGATCGACGACGCCGAGCAGATCAACCTCTTCGGCATCACCACCCGGCTCAACGTCTGGACCAGCATCTTCGTGCTGATCGCCTCGGCCGTGATCTTCGTGCTCCTCGGCCTGCGCAAGACGGACGGGACGGACACCCCGTACCTGCCCGGCCGTGAGCCCGAACCCGCGGTCGACAACGCGGAGGAGGGCGCCGTTGCCGGCAACGACGCCGACGCTGACAACGCCGAGACGGCGGACGCCGTCGACGCCGAAAAGGCAGACGCCGGCACTTCCGACGACGGCGCTGCCGCCACCACGGACACCGCCGAGGCGGACACTGCCGCGCGCCCCGACGTCGTCCGCCATTCGGACGTCGCTGTCTCAGATAATGAATCGCGTGATAATCTCCGGGATAACCAGAGCGGTCCGGACCGCCCCGCAGCCCAGGCTGTGGCGGCCGGGGAATCCACGGGCGGCACCACGCCCGCCATGGAGGAAGAACCGGCAACCGGAGTATCCGGACGCCGGGCTTCCGGGGCCGCCCCGGACGCTGGGATCACCAAGTAACACAGCGCCGGTAACCGGACTGCAGGGCGACCGCCAGCTGGGTCCGAGTCCACAGCGTTGTGGCAAGGGGTGTGCTTAGGACAGCAGGCAGCAGACAGCTGCGCGCTAGGCAAACCCGGGCTTGCGGCCCGCGTAACTGTTCGTACAGGAAGCGGCGCTGGCCTACAATTCCAGTAGGAAAATCACGTTGTTGTGCCCGTCACACCGGCGCACCGATTCGGGCCAATGTTGTCCCTCCCATACGCACGATCAGGAGGAAGGACGTCTCCCATGACCCAAACTCTTCACAGCCCCAGCTGGTCCGGTCCGGACCAGCCCGGCGCGGCTGTTTCACCCTTCAAGCGCTTCGCGGCCCTGCCGGAAGCGGCCGGGCTGTACAACCCGGAGCAGGAGAAGGACGCCTGCGGCCTGGCCATCATCGCCACCCTCCGCGGCGAGCCCGGCTACGACATTGTTGACGCCGCCCTGACCGCCCTGCGCAACCTCGAACACCGCGGTGCCGTCGGGGCCGACGAGGGAACCGGCGACGGCGCCGGCCTCCTTATGCAGGTTCCGGACGAATTCTTCCGCGCAGTCACCGACTTCGAGCTCCCGGCCGCCGGCCAGTACGTCGTCGGCACCGCCTTCCTGCCCGCCGAACAGCGCGAGTCCGACGGCGCCAAAGCCGGCATCGAAGGCCTCGCGGCCGATGAGGGGCTCACCGTCCTGGGCTGGCGCGAAGTGCCGATAGTCGCGGACCTGGTCGGCGCCATGGCTAGGGCCTGCATGCCGTACTTCGCGCAGCCGTTCTTCGCCTCCAGGACCGGTGAAACGCTGTCCCGCAACGAACTGGACTCCCGGGCCTGGCGGATCCGCAAGCGCGCCCAGAACAAGTTCGGCGTGTACTTCCCCTCGCTCTCATCCCGGACCATCGTCTATAAGGGCATGCTGACCACCGCGCAGCTGGAGCCGTTCTACCCTGACCTTTCGGACAAGCGCTTCAAGACCAAGCTCGCCATTGTCCACTCCCGCTTCTCCACCAACACCTTCCCGTCCTGGCCGCTGGCCCAGCCGTTCCGCACCATCGCGCACAACGGTGAGATCAACACGGTCAAGGGCAACCGGAACTGGATGCGCGCCCGTCAGTCGCAGCTTGCCAACCCGCTGCTGGGGGACAGCCCTGAGGAGCTATACCCGATCTGCACTCCGGGCGCCTCCGATTCGGCGTCCTTCGATGAGGTCGCCGAACTGCTCTGGCTTTCCGGCCGCCCAATCACGCACTCGATCATGATGATGATCCCCGAGGCCTGGGAAAACCACGCCACGATGGATCCGGCCCGGCGCGCGTTCTACGAGTACCACTCCCTGCTGATGGAACCGTGGGACGGCCCCGCGGCCGTCTCCTTCACCGACGGCAACCTGGTGGGCGCCACCCTGGACCGCAACGGCCTGCGCCCGGGACGGTACTGGATCACCGAGGACGGCCTGGTGGTCTTCGCCTCCGAGGTGGGCGTGATCGACGTCGAACCCGCCAAGGTGGTCAAGAAGGGCCGCGTCTCGCCCGGCAAGATGTTCCTCGTGGACACGGACGCCGGCCGGATCATCGACGACGCCGAGGTCAAGGCGGAGGTGGCCGCGGCCAACCCGTGGGCCGAATGGCTCAAGGACAACCTGATCGACCTCAAGGACCTGCCCGAGCGCGAGCACGTGGTCCACACCGCCGCGTCGGTCAACATCCGCCAGCGGACCTTCGGCTACACCACCGAGGAACTGAAGATCCTGCTCGGCCCGATGGCCCGCACCGGCGCCGAACCGCTCGGCGCCATGGGCTCGGACACCCCCGTGGCCGTGCTCTCCAAGCGGCCGCGCCTGCTCTTTGACTACTTCGTGCAGTCCTTCGCGCAGGTCACCAACCCGCCGCTGGACGCGATCCGCGAGGAACTGGTCACGTCCCTGACCTGTGCCATCGGGCCCAACGGCAACCTGCTGGACACCAAGCAGGTCCGCCAGCCGCAGGTCTCGTTGCCGTTCCCCGTGATCAACAACGACCAGCTGGCCAAGATCGCCAACATCGAGAACGCCGACGGCGACCGCGTCGCCATGAAAGTGCGCGGCCTGTACCGGCCCGACGGCGGCGAAAACGCCCTGCGCGCCCGGCTCACCGAAATCTGCGAGCAGGTCTCCGGCGCCATCAACCGCGGCGTGCAGTATGTGGTGCTCTCGGACCGCGACTCGAACGCCCAGTGGGCCCCCATCCCGTCGCTGCTGCTGGTCAGCGCCGTGCACCACCACCTGCTGCGCAGCGCCAACCGCACCAAGACCGCGCTGGTGGTCGAGGCCGGCGACGTCCGCGAGACCCACCATGTCGCCGTCCTGATCGGCTACGGCGCCTCAGCCGTGAACCCCTACCTGGCCATGGAGTCGGTGGAGCAGCTCATCAGCTCCGGGGACGTCACCGGCGTCACCCCGCAGGACGGCGTTTACAACCTGATCAAGGGCCTCGGCAAGGGTGTCCTGAAGATCATGTCCAAGATGGGCATCTCCACGGTGGCCTCCTACACCGGCGCCCAGACCTTCGAGGCCCTGGGACTCGGCCAGGAGCTCGTGGACGAATACTTCGCCGGCACCCACTCCCAGCTTGGCGGCGTCGGCCTGGACATCATCGCCGCCGAGGTCGCTGCCCGGCACCGGATGGCGTACCCCGAAAGCGGCATCGAACTGCCGCACCAGCCCCTGCTGGGCGGCGGCGAATACCAGTGGCGCCGCGACGGCGAACCGCACCTGTTCAACCCGGAGACCGTCTTCCGGCTGCAGCACGCCACCCGCGAACGCCGTTACGACATCTTCAAGTCCTACACCCGCGGCGTCGACGACCAGTCCGAGAACCTCATGACCCTGCGCGGGCTCCTGAAGTTCAAGGGCGGCCTGCGCCCGGCGGTCCCGCTTGAGGAAGTGGAGCCCGTCTCCAGCATCGTCAAGCGGTTCTCCACCGGTGCCATGAGCTACGGCTCCATTTCGCAGGAGGCGCACGAGACCCTCGCCATCGCCATGAACCGGCTGGGCGGCAAGTCCAACACCGGTGAAGGCGGCGAGGATGTTGACCGTCTGCTGGATCCCACCCGCCGTTCGGCCGTCAAGCAGATCGCCTCGGGCCGTTTCGGCGTCACGAGCCTATACCTCTCCAACGCCGATGACATCCAGATCAAGATGGCGCAGGGCGCGAAGCCCGGCGAGGGCGGCCAGCTGATGGCCCAGAAGGTCTACCCCTGGGTGGCCCGGACCCGGCACTCAACGCCCGGCGTCGGCCTCATCTCCCCGCCCCCGCACCACGACATCTACTCGATCGAGGACCTCGCGCAGCTGATCTACGACGCCAAGCGTGCCAACCCCTCGGCCCGCGTGCACGTCAAGCTCGTCTCCGAGGTGGGCATCGGTACCGTTGCCGCCGGCGTCACGAAGGCCAAGGCCGACGTCGTCCTGGTGTCCGGCCACGACGGCGGCACCGGCGCCTCGCCGCTGAACTCGCTCAAGCATGCCGGCGTCCCCTGGGAACTCGGCCTGGCCGAGACCCAGCAGACCCTGATGCTCAACGGCCTGCGCGACCGTGTGGTGGTGCAGGTGGACGGCCAGCTGAAGACCGGCCGCGACGTTGTGATCGCCGCGCTGCTGGGCGGCGAGGAGTTCGGGTTCGCCACGGCACCGCTGGTGGTCTCGGGCTGCATCATGATGCGCGTCTGCCACCTGGACACCTGCCCCGTCGGCGTCGCCACGCAGAACCCCGAACTGCGCGCCCGGTTCAACGGCAAGCCCGAGTTTGTGGTCAACTTCTTCGAGTTCCTTGCCGAGGAGGTCCGGGAGATTCTGGCCGAGCTTGGTTTCCGGAGCCTGGAGGAGGCAATCGGCCACGCCGAAATGCTCGACACCCGTGAGGCGATCAGCCACTGGAAGGCCGAGGGCCTGGACCTGGACCCCATCCTGCACGGGCTGGAGTTCGACGACGACGCCCCGCTGCGGAACCTCACCGGCCAGAACCACGAACTCGACAAGCACTTCGACCAGCGCCTGATCGCGATGGCCGCCGAGGCCCTGAGCGACCGCACCCCGGTGAAGATCTCGGTGGACGTGATCAACACGGACCGGTCGGTCGGCACCATGCTCGGCCACGTGGTCACCAAGACCTTCGGCACGGACGTGCTCGCCACGGACACCATCGACGTCACCCTGACCGGCACCGCCGGCCAGTCCCTGGGCGCGTTCCTGCCCGCAGGCATCACCCTGCGGATGTTCGGCGACTCGAACGACTACGTCGGCAAGGGCCTGTCCGGCGGCCGGATCATCGTCCGCCCGGACCGCACCAACGTCTTCCAGGCGGAGCGCAACGTGATCGCCGGCAACGTGATCGGCTACGGCGCCACCAGCGGCGAGCTGTTCCTCCGCGGCCAGGTGGGGGAGCGGTTTATGGTGCGCAACTCCGGCGCCACCGCGGTGGTCGAAGGCATCGGCGACCACGGCTGCGAGTACATGACCGGCGGCCAGGCACTGATCATCGGCCGCACCGGCCGCAACTTCGGCGCCGGCATGTCCGGCGGCACCGCCTACGTTCTGGACCTGCAGACCGAACGGGTCAACAAGCAGGCCCTCGACGCCGGGGAGCTACAGCTGCGCGAGCTCGATGCCGAGGACCGCGACATTGTCCACGGCCTGCTGGTCAAGCATCTCGAGGAGACGGAATCGCAGCTCGCGGCCCGCCTGCTGGAGAACTTCGATGACACCGCAGCCCGCCTTACCAAGGTGCTGCCGCGTGACTACGCGGCCGTCCTGCAAACCCGTCTTGACGCCATCGAAGAGGGCCTGGACCCCGATGGCGAAGAAGTTTGGTCTCGAATCCTGGAGGTGACCGGTGGCTGATCCACGCGGATTTCTGAAAGTACGCCAGCGTGAAACGCAGCCGCGCCGTCCCGTCCCGGTCCGCATCATGGACTGGAAAGAGGTCTACGAAGCCCAGGAAAAGGGTGTCCTGAAGAGCCAGGCCGGCCGCTGCATGGACTGCGGCGTTCCGTTCTGCCACCAGGGCTGCCCGCTGGGCAACCTCATCCCGGAATGGAACGACCTCGTCTGGCGGGACAAGGGCGAGGAAGCCATGGAGCGGCTGCACGCCACCAACAACTTCCCTGAGTTCACCGGCCGGCTCTGCCCGGCACCCTGCGAGGCGTCCTGCGTACTGGGCATCAACCAGCCCGCCGTGACCATCAAGCAGGTGGAGGTCTCCATCGTTGACCAGGCGTTCGACAACGGCTGGGTCAACCCGCTGCCGCCGGCCCGCCTCTCCGGCAAGACGGTCGCCGTCGTCGGCTCCGGCCCCGCCGGACTGGCCGTCGCGCAGCAGCTGACCCGCGTAGGCCACACCGTCGCCGTGTACGAACGCGACGACAAAATCGGCGGCCTGCTGCGCTACGGCATCCCCGACTTCAAGATGGAAAAAGAGCAGGTGGACCGCCGCCTGGACCAGATGAAGGCCGAAGGCACCCGCTTCCGCACCGGCGTCACAGTCGGCACCGACGTGACCTGGGAGCAGCTGCGCCGGCGCTACGACGCCGTGGTGGTCGCCACCGGGGCCACCGTCCCGCGGGACCTGCCCATCCCGGGCCGTGAGCTCGAGGGCGTCCACTTCGCCATGGACTACCTCGTCCCGGCCAACCGCGTGGTCGCGGGGGAGACGGTGGAAAACCAGATCAACGCCGCGGGCAAGCACGTTGTCATCCTTGGCGGCGGCGACACCGGCGCGGACTGCCTCGGCACCGCCCACCGGCACCAGGCGGCGTCGGTGACCACGCTGGCAATCGGCAAGCAGCCGTCCGCCGAGCGTGCCGCGCACCAGCCCTGGCCTACGTTCCCCACCCTCTTCGAGGTGGCCAGTGCCCACGAGGAAGGCGGCGAACGCAGCTACCTCGCCTCCACCGTGGAGTTCGTCGGCGAAAACGGCAAGCTGACCGGCGTGAAGGTCGCTGAGACGGAATTCGTCGACGGCAAGCGGCTGCCCAAGGCAGGTACCGAGCGGGTGATCCCGGCGGACCTGGTCTTCCTGTCCCTGGGCTTCACCGGCGCCGAACCGGCCGGCATCACCGAACAGGTCAACGCCGAGTTCGACGGCCGCGGCAACGTGGCCCGCGACGGGTATTACATGACCAACACCGAAGGGGTCTTCGTCGCCGGAGACGCCGGCCGCGGCCAGTCCCTGATCGTTTGGGCGATCGCCGAGGGCCGGGCGTGCGCCGCTGCGGTGGACAAATTCCTGATGGGAAGCACCGTTCTCCCGGCGCCAGTAGCGCCGACCGACCGGGCGATCGCGGTCCTGTAGCCGGTCCGGCCCCCTGCGGGCCCGGGCCGGCCACCGGCCGTTCTTCTCCGCGACAACTAAAAACAACCGAGAGACAACTAGGGTAGGTATATGAGACGCGCTAAAATTGTGGCCACCTTTGGACCGGCGATCGCGAGCTTCGAGAACACGCTCGCTGTTCTGGAAGCCGGGGTGGACGTTGCCCGGATGAACATGAGCCACGGGGACTACTCCGTGCACGACAACACCTACGAGAACGTCCGCAAGGCCGCGGGGCAGCTCGGCAAGGCCGTTGCCATCATGGCCGACCTGCAGGGCCCCAAGATCCGGCTGGGCCGCTTCGTCGACGGACCGCACCTGCTGGCCGTCGGTGACACGTTCACGATCACCACCGAGGACGTCCCGGGCACCAAGGAAATCTGCTCCACGACGCTCAAGAGCCTCACCGAGGACGTCAACCCGGGCGATGCGCTCCTGATCGATGACGGCAAGGTGGCGCTGCGCGCCATCGAGGTCGACGACGTCAAGGTCGTCGCCACTGTGGTGGTCGGCGGCTACGTGTCCAACAACAAGGGCATCAACCTGCCCGGCGTGGCCGTCAACGTGCCCGCGCTGAGCGAAAAGGACGAGGACGATCTCCGCTGGGCCATGCGCCGCGGCGTGGACATGGTGGCCCTCTCCTTCGTCCGTGATGCCTCGGACATCAAGCGCGTCCACGAGATTATGGACGAAGAAGGCCGCCGCGTGCCGGTGATCGCCAAGATCGAGAAGCCGCAGGCCGTGGAGCAGCTCCCCGAAATCATCGACGCGTTCGATGCCATCATGGTGGCCCGCGGCGACCTCGGTGTTGAGCTTCCGCTTGAGGAAGTGCCGATCGTGCAGAAGCGCGCCGTCGAGCTGGCCCGCCGCTGGGCCAAGCCCGTCATCGTGGCCACCCAGGTGCTGGAATCAATGATCGATAACCCGCGCCCGACGCGTGCCGAGGCCTCCGACTGCGCCAACGCCGTGCTCGACGGTGCGGACGCCGTGATGCTTTCGGGCGAGACCAGCGTGGGCAAGTTCCCGATCGAGACCGTCAAGACCATGGCCCGGATCATCGAATCCACCGAGGTCCACGGCCTGGAGCGCGTCCCCCCGCTGGGCACCAAGCCCAAGACCCGCGGTGGCGCCATCACCCGTGCCGCCGTCGAAATCGCCGACCAGCTGGAAGCAAAGTACATCTGTACTTTCACCCAGTCCGGTGACTCGGCACGCCGTCTCTCCCGCCTGCGCCCGATCCGTCCGGTCTTCGCCTTCACCCCGGTGGAGCAGGTCTGGAACCAGCTCGCGCTGACCTGGGGCATCCAGCCGGTCCTGGTCCCGATGGTGGGCCACACCGACGAGATGACCGCACAGGTTGACCGCAGCCTGCTGGAGATGGACCTGGTGGACGACGGCGACATGGTGGTCATTGCCGCCGGTTCCCCTCCCGGTAAGGCCGGGTCCACGAACATGCTCAAGGTCCACAAGGTGGGCGACCTCGCCGACGCCGGCAGCCACGGCGAGAACGCCGGGGCCAAGGACAAGGTGGGCCCGTGGCCGGAAAAGAAGAAGAAGAGCGCCAAGCTCTAGTCTTCGCCGGAGACACAAAGGGAGGGTCCCCGCCGCTGGGTTTCAGCGGCGGGGACCCTTCCTTTTGTGCTCGTGTTTTTTGTGTTCGCGCGGTTCGCGCTAGTTGACCTGGTTGATGATGGTCTCGGCGACCTCGCGCATGCTGAGGCGGCGGTCCATGGAGGTCTTCTGGATCCAGCGGAACGCTTCCGGCTCCGTCAGGCCCATCTTGGTGGTCAGGAGGCTCTTGGCACGCTCGACGAGCTTGCGGGTGGCGAACTGTTCCTGCAGGTCGCTGACCTCGCTCTCGAGGGCCTTGATCTCCTCGTGCCGGGACAGGGCAATCTCCAGGGCCGGGATCAGGTCCGCCGGGGTGAAGGGCTTGACCACGTAGGCCATGGCACCGGCGTCGCGGGCCCGCTCCACCAGTTCCTTCTGGCTGAACGCGGTCAGCAGCACCACGGGGGCGATGCGCGCCTTGACGATCTTTTCGGCGGCGGAGATACCGTCCATGACCGGCATCTTGACGTCCATCAGGACCAGGTCCGGCTTCAGCTCCTCGGCGAGCTGCACGGCCTTCTCGCCGTTGTCCGCCTCGCCGACGACGTCGTAGCCTTCGCCGCGCAGGATCTCGATGATGTCCAGGCGGATGAGGGTCTCATCCTCGGCGACCACAACGCGGCGCGCGGGCTGGGAAGTGGGGGTTGACTCCGTCTGTTCTGACACGGGAACTCCTTGGAAAGGTACGGCGGGCGGTGAGCCATTCTGTGGCGCGTCCGCGGGTGTACTGGGGGCCGGTAGGGATCGATGCGGCGTCACTGGCGCGATTCTGGAATTCAGCCTATCTGCATGTAGAGTAATTTCGCGCACCGGAAGCGATCGCGTTGCTCACAGGAGTCCTGGGGCCGCGAATATGACAGCCGGTGTACTCCGCGCCCGAGTGGCGGAATTGGCAGACGCGCCGCACTCAAAATGCGGTATCGAAAGGTGTGTGGGTTCGAGTCCCACCTCGGGCACAGTGTTATCGCAGGTTAAGGCTTTTTTGTTGGTTTGGTGTTGAAAAGGCTGAACTTTTTTGGGGCGTCCGTGAGGGCGCCTTCAACGGGCGGACTAAGGCTCTTGGTCACCGCGTGAACATCCTCCGTCAAATGCAACAAATGCAGCATTTCGAGCCGGGGCAGGTTCCATCTTTCTGAAGCCAACTCAACGTTAATGGCTCCGCCCCGGCGCTCAGCCGCAGCTCAGCCGGTGCTATCGAGGATCAGGCGCGCCGCTTCCGTTGGTTGGTCCCAGTGCGGGAAGTGACCGCAGTTTTCGAACCAGTGCAGCGTTGCATCCGGGAACAGCTCCGTGGCCCGCGCCGCCTCTCTCGGAGCGGTGACCTTGTCCTTCCGCCCCCATCCAATGACCACTTTGCCCTTGAGAGAACCAGCCGGTGCGCCTTCCTGGCGGGGTCCGTGAATCAGCGCGTTGAGGGCCGGGTCCAGACTGGTCGATGTCTTGAACCCGCGAAGCTCATGCAGGACCAGATCCTGCGGCAGCTTCCATGGGTGGGCGGAGAACTGAGCCAACAGGGCCGTCCGGCCCACGGGGTTGCCCGTGAGGAAGGGGAGTGCCGGTTGGATGCGGCGCACCAGTGCGACGGATGCCTTGATGCTTGCACCAAAGATCGCTGCCTGGCGGTCATTCCAGAATCCACCAGGGTCCAGTGCGATGGTGGTGCCAGCGTGCCCTCGCCGTGCCATTTCCAATGCCATCCGGGCGCCCATGGAGCTGCCTACCAGATCAATGTCACCCAGTTCCTCGTCGCGGATAAAGGCTTCGACGGCATCGGTCAGCGTGGCAATCGTGGTTTCGCCGGTCAGCGGCGCGGATTCGCCGCAACCGGGGAGGTCGACGGCGATTACATCGCGTTCAGCGGCCAGCGCCGGGATTACCGGATTCCAGTTACCAATACTGGAACCGAGTCCATGGATCAGGAGGAGTGGCTTACCGGAGCCTTGCCGGGTTGAGTGCAGCATGACTTCACTCTAGGGGGCGGTGCAACATGTCTGGTCAAGAGTCATCTGGCGAAAGGCTCGACGGCACAGCGATACGCGGCGCTGAGCGCAGTGCTAGAAACAGCAGTACCACCGGGGTGGAGAGCGTCGGATACGACGGCGACAGTGAGAACTTCCGGGTGTCCTCGGGCCGAACCCGCGTTGGTCGTTTTCTGTCCCGTCCGCGCCGGAGCGGTCGGTGATGTCGGAAGGAGGAACCGCCGGCGTGATCGTCATCGATTTCCGGCATGAGGGCGGCCCCGTAGTGCTGTGCTTGTTCGAAGCCGGTCCGGTTCCGGAGGCTTACTCGTCAAATCGGAGCGAAATCGCGTTCAAGCCACAACTGCCCCCGCGGACTGCCGCTTTGGCAGCCTGTTGCGCCAAAGTGGTCACCAGCGAGGGTGTGCAATTTGCACACCCTGGACTTCGGAACGGGTCGTGCTGGTGCCGGACTGGGCCGGATTGCGGAGGTTATCGGGGAGCGGCGGAACTTCAGGGGCTGGGACCCGGTTCGAGTCCCACCTCGGGCACGCATAACCCCTCGTCAGAGGGGTTTTTGCTTTAATGTGCCGACACATCTGGGGGTTGCGTCGCTCTGACGATTGGCCTGCGGGACCACAACTACACCGGAACATTCAGCCTGGCGTACGATCCGGTAAGCGGTACGGCGGGGGACAGCCTCCTGCCCCATTTCGCGGCCCTTGTAGCAGTGCCGCCGGGACTGGCCGGGATCATTAAGGTGGTGGCCATCCGTCCCCGACACATGAAGTTCTGACGCCCAGCCGGCAAGACGGGCCTGCACGTTGAAAAGAAGCAGGTCAGTCGTCCTGGGAAGTTCCTTATCCCGCCGCGGGAATCTGCGAGACTGACCGGATGATTACCGAACACGCGCTGCTTCCCGTCATTTCCGGCCAGGAAGAAGAATTCGAGGCAGCATTCGACGGCGCTCGTTCGGTTATAGCGTCGATGCGTGGCTTCGTCTCGTTGTCGCTCTCACGCTCGATCGAAACACCCAACACTTACTTACTTCTCGTGCAGTGGGACAGCCTAGAGGACCACACGGTTGGCTTCAGGGAATCCCAGCAGTATCAGCAGTGGCGGGAGCTTCTGCATAAGTTCTACAAGCCGTTTCCTTTGGTCGAACACTTCGAGCTCGTGAGCTCCGCTCCTCAGTAGCGTAGGTAGCGCGGTGGTGCAAGAGACTGTAGCAGCCATGGCTCATGACAGCAGGACGAATCTCGGGAAAGACGTTCTATCAGAGCGCGCGACACGAATCGCGGATCGCTTTCCTGTTGCTCCCAATGTGATCTGGGATAAGCTCCGAAGATGGCACCGCGAAGTTTTCTTCAATGGCCGGTCGTCCGGCAGCTGAGCACCGGCGATCTGCTGGGCCGCGGGCCGTCGGTCACCTCCGCCAAGACCCAGGCGATAGTCCCGCGTACATCAACCGCGGACCGTGTTGTGCAGAGTGTGTGCCCCTACTGCGCCGTCGGCTGCGGTCAGCGCGTCTACGTCAAGGACGAGAAGGTTGTCCAGATTGAGGGCGATCCCGATTCGCCCATCTCCCGCGGCCGGCTGTGCCCCAAGGGCTCGGCCAGCGAGCAGCTGGTTAACTCGCCGGGCCGGCAGACAAAGGTGTTATACCGTGCCCCGCGTTCCACCGAGTGGCAACGGCTGGACCTCGCTACCGCCGTGGACATGGTGGCGGACCGGTTCATCGAAACCCGCCGCAGGACCTGGCAGCAGGAAGACGATAAAGGACGGCTGCTGCGGCGCACCATGGGCATCGCTTCGTTGGGCGGCGCAACCTTGGACAACGAAGAGAACTACTTGATCAAGAAGCTCTTCACCGCAGCCGGGGCGGTGCAGACCGAGAACCAGGCCCGCATATGACACTCCGCCACGGTTCCCAGTTTGGGAGCCTCGTTTGGACGCGGTGGTGCGACGCAATCACTGCAGGACATGGGTAACGCCGACTGCATCGTCATTCAGGGTTCGAACATGGCCGAATGCCATCCCGTGGGATACCAGTGGGTGGCCGAGGCTAAGGCGCGCGGAGCTAAGGTCATCCACATCGACCCCCGGTTCACCCGTACTTCCGCGGTGGCGGATAAGCACATTCCCATCCGGGCTGGCTCTGACGTTGTTCTCTTGGGCGCGCTCATTAACTACGTCATCACCAACGACCTCTGGTTCAGAGAATACGTCGGCGCGTACACCAACGCCGCCACGCTGGTCCACGGGGACTACCGCGACGCCGAGGACCTGGGCGGCCTGTTCTCCGGGTTCGATCCTGAAACCGGAGCCTATGACACGTCGTCGTGGTCGTACGCGGAAGAAGAGGGCGGCACCATTGGTGAGCCCGCGGGACCGGAACATGGAGCAGATGCTGGCGCTCGGGCTGCGGGCGACCTCTTCGGCAGCGGCGGCCCGTCCCTGGAGCATGCCGAGGTGCAGCGGGACGACACCCTGCAGGACCCCAGGACCGTCTTCCAGATCGTCAAGCGGCACTACGCCCGCTACACACCGGAGATGGTCGAGGACATGTGCGGCATCAAAGCCGCCGACTTCGAGTATCTGGCCCGTGCAATCACGGAAAACTCCGGGCGCGAGCGGACGACGTGCTTTGCCTACGCTGTCGGCTGGACCCAGCACTCCCTGGGGGCGCAGTTCATTCGGGCTGCGGCCATCCTCCAGCTGCTGCTGGGCAACGTGGGACGTCCGGGCGGCGGCATCATGGCGCTGCGCGGCCATGCCAGCATCCAAGGCTCCACGGACATCCCGACGCTCTTCAACCTGTTGCCGGGCTACCTGCCCATGCCCAGCGTCGGGCGCCACGACACGCTGCAGGACTATCTGGACGCCAACGCGTCGAAGCAACAGAAGGGTTTCTGGGCGGACGCCGACGCCTATACCATCAGCCTGCTGAAGGCCTGGTGGGGTGACGCCGCGACCGCGGACAACGACTGGGCCTACGACTACCTCCCGAGGCTGACCGGAGCGCACGGCACCTACGAGACGGTGATGAGCATGCTCGACGACGAGGTGGAGGGATACTTCCTGCTCGGACAGAACCCCGCCGTCGGCTCGGCCCACGGCCGGATGCAACGGCTTGGCATGTCGCATCTGAAGTGGCTGGTGGTGCGGGATCTGAACATGATCGAGTCGGCAACCTGGTGGAAGGACGGCCCGGAGATCGAGTCCGGGGAACTGCGCACGGAGGACATTGAGACTGAGGTGTTCTTCCTGCCGGCGGCATCCCACGTCGAGAAGGCCGGATCGTTCACGCAGACCCAGCGGCTCCTGCAGTGGCGGCACCAGGCGGTGGCACCGCCGGGGGAGTGCCAAAGCGAACTGCAGTTCTTCTTCGAACTGGGCCAGCGGATCCGGGAGAAGCTGGCCGGTTCCCAGGATGAGCGCGACCGTCCGCTGCTGGATCTGACGTGGGACTACCCCACGGACGAACACGGCGATCCGGATCCAGCGGCGGTGCTTGCCGAGATCAACGGCCGGCACCTGAACGGACCGGATGCCGGCAAGCCGCTCTCCGCTTACACCGAGATGCGCGCCGACGGTTCCACGTCTGGCGGTTGCTGGATTTATACCGGTGTGTACGCTGACGGCATCAACCACGCCGCCAACCGGAAGCCGGGCCAGGAACAGGGGCCCGCCGCTCCGGAATGGGGCTGGGCCTGGCCGGCCAACCGCCGGATCCTTTACAACCGGGCCTCCGCTGACCCGGCCGGAAAACCGTGGAGCGAGCGGAAAAAATACATCTGGTGGGATCAGGAACAAGGCAAATGGATCGGCGACGACGTGCCGGACTTCCCGGTGGACCTCGCACCGGGCAGCAGGCCCGACCCCGCGCTCGGTGGTCCGGCCGCACTCAGCGGCGATGACCCGTTCATCATGCAGTCCGACGGCAAGGGCTGGCTGTTCGCGCCGAAAGGCCTCGTGGACGGGCCCCTTCCCACGCACTACGAGGCCCAGGAATCGCCCGTGGCCAACGCGCTTTACCCGCAGCAGCAGAGCCCGGCACGCCTGGTGTATCCCCGGAAAGACAATCTCAGCGCGCCAAGCGCCGGCACCCCCGGAGCTGACGTCTACCCGTTCGTGTTCACGACCTACCGGCTGACCGAGCACCATACGGCGGGCGGCATGAGTCGGTGGCTGCCGTACCTCTCGGAGCTGCAGCCGGAAATGTTCTGCGAGGTCTCGCCGGAATTGGCCGCCGAGCGCGGACTGGAACCCTACGGGTGGGCCACGATCATTTCCGCCCGATCGGCTATCGAGGCCAAGGTGCTGGTCACGGAACGGATGACACCGCTGAAAGTCGGCGGCCACACCGTGCACCAAATCGGGTTGCCCTACCACTGGGGCGTCGGCAGCAACGCCGTCGTGAGCGGCGATGCGGCCAATGACCTGCTCGGTGTGACGCTGGATCCCAACGTCCAGATCCAGGAATCGAAGGTAGCCTCCTGCGACATCTGCCCGGGGCGCCGCCCGCGTGGTGCCGAACTGCTTGCCTTGGTCGCCGAATACCAAGCCCGCGCCGGGGTGACCACCGAGACCGGGAACCGCGCGGTGACCGATCCTGAAGCGGAAGGCATCGACCCTGGCTCCGGCAGGGACCAACGCCCCGAGGGGGAGGCGCAGTGATCGACGCGACTGCTGCTGCCGCGGCCACCGCACACTTTGCCCCGCCCGGACGGCCGACCCCTGATGGCGGCCTTCCGGACACCGACCCGACGTTGGAGGACTAGATGGGCCAGCTGGCCGGACCGACCGACCCCACCGCCGATGCCCACTGGGAGCACAACCATCCGCGCAAGGGGTTCTTTACCGACACTTCCATCTGCATCGGCTGCAAGGCCTGCGAGGTTGCCTGCAAGGAGTGGAACCACAACCCGCAGGACGGAAACCTGGAGCTCCTCGGGTCCTCATACGACAACACCGGAGCGCTGGGCGCCAGCACTTGGCGGCATGTCGCGTTCATCGAACAGGGTCAGGAGCGGATCGTCGAGGCGCGGGAGTCCGGCCGCGCGCTGGTGAGCCTTGGCATGCCGCGCATCGGACCGCCCGCCCCGGCCGGGGCTGCCGTGACGGACCTCGCGGCGGCGGATACCACCCCGCCGGACACAGCAGACTTCCGCTGGCTGATGTCCTCCGACGTCTGCAAGCACTGCACCCACGCCGGATGCCTCGATGTCTGCCCCACCGGAGCACTGTTCCGTACCGAATTCGGTACCGTGGTGGTCCAGGACGATGTCTGCAACGGCTGCGGCACCTGTGTGGCCGGCTGCCCCTTCGGCGTGATCGAGCGCCGCAGCAACGGCACGGTGAAGGTCGCCACCAGCCGGGAGGACCAGCACGCCGGGCATCCCGCCGTCCCCAACGCGGGCATCGCCCAGAAGTGCACCCTCTGCTACGACCGCTTAGTGGCCGACGAGACGCCCGCCTGCGCCAAGGCCTGCCCGACGACGTCCATCAAGTTCGGCGACCACGACGACATGGTGGAGGCGGCCCGGGAACGGGTCGCCGACCTGCATGCGCAGGGCATGACCGAGGCGAGGCTCTATGGTGCCAACGAAAACGACGGCGTTGGCGGAACCGGCTCGGTCTTCCTCCTGCTCGACGAGCCCGAGGTATACGGACTCCCGCCGGATCCTCGGGTCCCCACCGCAGACCTGCCCAGAATGTACCAGCGGGCCGGCCTGGCGGTAGCCGGCATGGCCGTTGCCGCAGCGGTGGCTTTCCTGGGAGGGCGGGAGTGACACTTTCAGAATTCGACAGTTTCCGGCCGGCAGAGCCCGCCAGGCGCCGCCGGACCGGCGTTAAACGCGGCACCGGACGCCGCCGTGACAACAGTGACGGCTCGCGGGAAATGCCGATGGTGCCGGAGCCGGAGTTCACCTCGTACTACGGCCGTCCGGTGGTCAAACCGGCTCCATGGGGCGACGACGTTGCCATCTACCTGTTCCTGGGTGGGGTCGCGGGCGGCTCGGCCCTGCTCGGGCTCGGCGGCCAGCTCACCGGTCGGCCGGCGCTGCGCCGCAACGCCCGGCTGAGTGCCCTCGCCGCGGTGGGCCTCGGCGCGGTCGCACTGATCAAGGACCTCGGCAGGCCGGAACGATTCCTGAACATGCTGCGGACGTTCAAGGTGACCTCGCCGATGAGCGTCGGGTCCTGGATTCTTAGCGCTTTCAGCGCCGGGACCGGCGTCGCCGCTGTGGCGGAGATCGACCGGATGAGCGGTGAGCGGTTGCCTCTCGGTCCCTTGCGGACAGTGCTGCGGGCGGTAGAGGGCCCGGCAGGTTTCGAGGCCGCGCTGTTCGCCGGGCCCCTGGCGGCTTATACGGCCGTGCTGCTCGGCGACACCGCCACCCCGACGTGGCACGCCGGCCACGAGGATCTGCCGTTCGTGTTCGTGAGCTCGGCCAGCCTCGCGTCCGGCGGCCTCGCCATGATCACCACACCAGTGCGCGAAGCCGGCCCCGCGCGGAAACTCGCGGTCCTCGGCGTCGTGGGCGATGTAATCGCGATGAAGATGATGGAGCGGCGGATGGACCCGGTGGCAGCAGAACCCCTGCACCAGGGCAAGGCCGGCGCCATGCTGAAATGGAGCGAACGGCTTGCCCTGGCCGGGGGACTGGGGACACTCCTGGGTGGACGTAACCGTGTGGCAGCGGCAGCTTCGGGAGTGGCCTTGTTGGCCGCCTCGGCCCTGACCCGCTTCGGGGTGTTCGAGGCCGGCCTAGCCTCGGCCAAGGACCCCCGGTACACCATTGAACCGCAGAAGAACCGGCTCGCTGCCCGCCGTGCTGCCGGCATCACCGGTGACGCGATTACCACCGGCGGCTGACCGGCCGACCCCGACCTAGCGGATCTGGATACCCCGGCCGGCCGTGGTGTGGCCAATGACGGGGTAGCCTGGCAACTCACCGACAACCAGCAGGCCGCCGGAGGTCTGGGCATCGGCCAGCAGCAAAAGATCGTCCTCACTGATGCCGGCGGTCGCGCCGAGGTGGGGCCGGACCCAGTCAAGGTTGCGCCGGGTCCCGCCCGAGACGAAGCCATCGCGCAGCGCCTCCCGGGCGCCGTCGACGAGGGGCACCGCGCTGACATCGATGACGGCGCCCACTTCCGAGGCGCGGACCATCTTGAAAAGGTGCCCCAGCAGTCCAAAGCCGGTCACGTCGGTGGCCGCCTTGACGCCGGCGGCCACCGCGGCCTCGGCGGCGTCACGGTTGAGGCTGGCCATCGTCTCGACTGCCTCTTCGAAGATTTCGCCGGTCTGTTTGTGGCGGTTGTTGAGGAGCCCGACGCCGATCGGCTTGGTGAGCGTGATGGGCAGCCCGGGGCGGGCGGCGTCGTTGCGCAGCAGCCGGTCCGGATGGGCGACGCCGGTGACCGCCATGCCGTACTTCGGCTCCGGATCATCAATGGAGTGCCCGCCCAGCACCGGGCACCCGGCCTGGGCTGCCACGCTCAGCCCGCCGCGGAGCACCTCGGTCATGAGCTCCATCGGCAGGACACCCCGCGGCCAGCCGACCAGGTTGATGGCCGTGACGGGCCGTCCACCCATCGCATAGATATCCGAGAGGGCATTGGCCGCCGCGATGCGGCCCCAGTCGTACGCATCGTTGACGACGGGAGTGAAGAAGTCGGCGGTGGTGAGGACAGCCAGATCATCGCGCACCAAAACGGCCGCGGCGTCGTCGCCGCTGTCCAGGCCCACGAGCACCTCCGGGCCGGCCTGGCCGATGAGGCCCCGGACGGCATCTTCGAGTTCGCCGGGAGGAATCTTGCAGGCGCACCCCCCGCCGTGGGCAAAGTCGGTGAGCCGAAATGTCCCCGGGCTGCCGTCCTTGAGCTGCCGGGCTGTGGTCTGAGCCTCATTCACCCGCCTAGCGTACCTCCCGAGGCAACCCTGCTATATTGATGCGCGGTGGCGTCCGGGTCCTGGTGGGCCCCCCGGTCTTCAAAACCGGTGCGGTTGAGTATCTCGGCCTGGCGGGTTCGATTCCCGTCCGCCACCGCCAACTTCAAGCATGACCGCCGGCGCCGAAGGAGGGCTGTGGACCACGTTGACCCCCGGCGCTTGATTCCCCGGACCAATGATCTCCTGGCGCTGCCAGCCGTCCGCGAGGCCAGGTCCCGGCTCAGTGAGCGGATTATCCGTGACCTCATCACGCAAGCCCAGGAGCGGGCGCGCCGCGGTGAGCTCCCACCCCGGCTGGTCGAGCGGGAACTGCTTGCCGCCCTCGCCGCACGGCGGCCAACAACGCTGCACGCGGTCCTGAACGCCACCGGCGTCGTCGTCCATACCAACCTGGGACGCGCCCCGCTCTCCGAAGCCGCGGTGGACGCCCTCGTCACCGCCAGCGGCTACGTTGACGTCGAGCTGAACCTCGCCGAAGGGACCCGGTCACGCAGGGGAGCAGGCGCCCGGGACGCCTTGCTCGCCGCTTGCCCCGCCGCCGAGGACGCCCTGGTGGTCAACAACGGTGCGGCCGCACTGGTTTTGGCCACCACCGCCCTGGCCTCCGGCCGGGAGGTGGTCATTAGCCGGGGCGAGCTGGTCGAGATCGGTGCCGGCTTCCGGTTGACCGACCTGATGGAATCAACCGGCGCGACGCTTCGGGAGGTTGGCACCACCAACCGCACGCACCTGCGCGACTACGCGGACGCGCTGGGACCGCACACCGGGTGTGTGCTCAAGGTCCATCCGAGCAACTTTCGGGTCGATGGCTTCACGTCGGCCGTGCCGCTGCACGAACTGGGTCCGCTGACCGAGTCCAACGGCGTGCCGCTCGTGGCGGACCTCGGCAGTGGGCTGCTCGCACCGGACCCCCTCCTCCCCGACGAACCGGACGTGACCTCCGCGCTGGTGGGCGGGGCCGACGTCGTCATCGCCAGCGGCGACAAGCTGCTCGGCGGCCCGCAAGCGGGCTTGCTGCTGGGCAGCAAGGAAATGATCGCGCGGTTGGCCCGCCACCCGCTGGCCCGGGCGGTTCGCGCCGACAAGCTCGCCCTCGCCGCCCTGGAGGCGACGCTGGCCGGGGGACCGCCTCCGGTTCTTCAGGCCCTGCACGCCGGAGCCGATGAATTGCGGCGGCGCACGGACAGGCTTGCCGAGGCCCTCGATGTGCCCGTCGTGGCCCATGACGGCCGGGTAGGCGGCGGCGGCGCCCCCGGGGTTCCTTTGCCGGGATGGGCGCTGCGGCTACCGGAGCGCCTCGCGCGCTCTTTGCGCACGGGTGACCCGGCCGTACTGCCCCGCGTCCACGACGGCGCCTGCCTGATCGATCTGCGCTGCGTTCCCGCTGCGGACGACGAACGGATTCTCCATGCTGTACGGCAGGCCCGGGCATCCCTGACGGCTGCCGACGCGGGCGGAGCGGGCTAAACAGTGCACGTCATCGCCACGGCCGGGCACGTCGATTCGGGCAAGAGCACCCTGGTCCGCGCCCTCACCGGGATGGAGCCGGACCGGTGGGAGGAGGAACGGCGCCGCGGCCTGACCATCGACCTCGGCTATGCGTGGACCACCCTGCCCTCCGGGACAGACGTAGCGTTCGTTGACGTCCCCGGCCACGAACGATTCCTCGGGAACATGCTGGCGGGAATCGGCCCGGCGCCGGTCGTCTGCTTCGTCGTCGCCGCCGATGAGGGGTGGCAGGCGCAATCCAGCGATCACCGCGACGCCGTCCTCGCCCTCGGCATCGAGCACGGTGTGGTGGTGTTGAGCCGCGCGGACCGGGCCTCGGGAGACCGGCTCGCGGACGTATTCGCCAGAACCCGGGCAGAGCTGGGCGGAACGGGGCTGCAGGCGGCGCCCGCAGTCGCGGTGTCGGCCGTCGACGGAACTGGTCTGCCCGAACTGCGCGCTGCACTCGACGACGTCCTGGCCCGGATACCTGCGCCTACCCCCACAGGGCGCGTCCGACTGTGGGTGGACCGGTCCTTCACCGTCACCGGATCGGGAACGGTGGTCACCGGAACGCTGGCGGCAGGAACGCTTGCCCGGGGTGACCGGATGGAACTTATCGGCCATGACAATTCCCGCCCGGTGGTTATCCGCGGCCTGCAGAGCTGCGACACCGCCCGCGACTCGGTAATGCCGGTCAGCCGGGTGGCGTTGAACCTTCGCGACGTCGCCGCCGCAGAAATCCGCAGGGGAGACGCCCTGGTGACTCCGGACGCGTGGCCCTCCACCGGCGTCGTCGGCATTCACCGCACCTCGGGCGTCGCCTATACGGACGTGCCGGAACAACTCATGGTGCACGTGGGAACCGCGTCGGTGCCGGCCCGGCTCAGGCCATTCGGCGCCGACCACGCCCGGCTCGTCCTCGAAAGGCGCCTGCCGCTGGTCCTTGGCGACCGCCTGGTGCTGCGTGACCCGGGGCGGCACTCCGTGCTGGGTGGCGCCCGCATCCTCGACGCCGACCCGCCACCCCTCGTGCGGCGCGGCGACGGGGCCAAGTGGGCGCAGCGGCTCGCCGGGATGGATCCCGCCGGTGACCTGCTGGGAGAAGTGGCGGCCCGCGGGGCGGTCCGGGCAGACCATCTGAACCGGCTCGGGCTGCTGTCCGGCCAGGACCCTGCCCAGCTGCCGGGCCTGGAAGTGCTTGGTGAATGGTGGGTGCACGCGCCCGTCCTCGGGGCCTGGCGGCAGCGTCTGCGTGCCGTCGTCGAGGAGCTGCAAAAGCGGGACCCGCTGGCTCCCGGGCTGTCGATGGGGGCGGCCGTCGGCCTGCTCTCCCTGCCCGACGAAAGGTTGCTGCCCCACGTAATCGACGGCGCACAGCTCGAAGCGGACGGCGGCCATATCCGGATCCCCGGCAGCAAGGACAAACTCGGCCCCGTCGAGCCGGCGATCGCCGCGTTGGAACGCCGGCTCACCGCACATCCCTTCCACGCGCCGGAAGCCGACGAGCTGGCCAAACTCGGTCTGGGCAACCGGGAGCTGGCCGCCGCCGAACGGGCGGGGCGCCTGCTTCGGCTGCGTGACGGCGTGGTGCTGCTGCCAACGGCGCCGGCCCTTGCGATGCGCACCCTTGCCGGCCTGGATCAGCCGTTCACCACAAGCCAGGCCCGTCAGGCCCTCGACACAACACGCCGGGTCGCGATCCCACTGCTGGAACATCTTGATTCACGAGGTTGGACCCAGCGCCTGGATGCGGGCCACCGCAACGTTGTGCGCTGACCCAAAATATTTCCCAAGACCCAGAACCCCTGGCACCCCCTAATGGCGATGAACTGCTGCCGATGACAGGCAGTAAATCCGCCCCCTGGAAGGGTACTTCGCCCGCACACCCACTGGCACTGTCCCTCCTCGATCCTCCCTGCGGCAGCGCCCCGACAGCGCCAAGACGCCACCGGCCGCACGGATGGCCGGCGGCCGAAAGCCTGGACTGTGTCCTCTCGACACCCCGTTGAATCGACGCTAGTTTATGCCTCTGAACAACGGCGCGTCTTCGGAAATGTTCGGATCTCGACCAGGGATATAGCCTCCATGTCGGCGCGAGAAGTGACTGAGCGAACGGGGAGCATCGGGCCAATGCCGCCGGGCTCGACAATAAAGGCGTCCGACGCAAGCCTGAAACGACGGCAGCTCCCCGTCGCTCCAGCGTGGCCGGTCCGCTGTCTGTGAACGGTGCTGCATCGTGTCGGTCCCGGACACGGCGGAGTCCCGGCGTAGCTGCGGGAGCCGGCGGCGGGGCGTAGACACATCAATCCTCGTTTGAACCGAGCCCGGAGATGGGGGAACGGCTTATGGGTGCCAAAGGATTCCCGCAGGATTAATGCGGTTCCACGGCCCGGGTTGGCCTCCGCCCCTACCCTTGAAGATGACGGTTTTGCCCCTGCCGCCCCACCGTTTCAAGGAAATCAAAATGCGCCTCTCGACCCTCCGCTCCTGCCTGGCCTCTATGTTGCTGGTCTGTCTTTCGGTGCCTTCGGCAGCATCCGCGATCGCCGCGCCGCCGGCGCCCGGGTTCCCGGCGACGGCGCAAACCGGCCAGACCGAAACCGGCCGTTACCTGGTGCGCTATGTTCCCGGGTCCGACGTCGCCGCAAAGGTGCGTAGCCTCCGGTCCCGGCATATCGCCGTCGGACGCACTTTCTCGAGAGCGGTTCGCGGCGCCGTTGTCACAGCCACCGCGGCCCAGGCGGCAGAGCTGAGGAGCTCGGCCGGCGTTGCCGGCGTCGAGCCCGACGCACGCGTAAAGATTTCGGACACCGAACAGCCTGCACCGTGGGGTCTGGACCGCATCGATCAACGCACCCTGCCCCTGTCCGGTTCCTACACCTACACGGCCGCGGGCGCGGGCGTGAGCGCGTACGTGATTGACACCGGTGTTTTCGCCGGCAACACGGACTTCGGCGGCCGCGTCGCAGCGGGCTGGACGGCGGTCACCGACGGGCTCGGAACGGGTGACTGCAACGGCCATGGAACCCATGTGGCCGGGACCATCGCCGGCAAGACGTACGGGGTCGCCAAGGCTGCCACGATCATTCCGGTACGGGTCTTGGACTGCTCCGGCTCCGGTTTCAACTCGGATGTGGTGGCCGCCCTTGACTGGGTCGCCGCCAACCATCAGGACGGCGTGCCGGCCGTGGCGAATCTGAGCCTGGGTGGCGCGGCCAGCTCTATGGTGGATGCCGCGGTTCAGGCGGTGATCAACGACGGGGTTACGGTCGCCGTGGCCGCCGGCAACGCCTCAGTCGACGCGTGCAACAGTTCCCCAGCCCGGCTGCCGGACGCCCTGACGGTCGCAGCGAGCGACTCCTCGGACCGGCAAGCCTCGTTTTCGAACTTCGGCGCCTGCGTTGACCTCTACGCCCCGGGCGTGGGTATCACCTCAGACGGCATCGGCACGACGACGGCGACGGCCACCATGAGCGGCACCTCCATGGCGACCCCGCACGTGGCTGGCGCTGCTGCCCTGGTCCTGTCGCACAGCCCGGCGCTGAGCCCCGCGGCCGTCGCCGCGGCGTTGACCGCCGAGGCCAGCCCCGGCGTGATCGCAGCCCCGGGCGTCGGCACGCCCAACCGGCTGTTGAATACAGACGCTGCACGCCTTGCTCCCCTCCCGGTCGGTACAGTTTTCCGCCCGTCCATCGGCAGCGCCGCGGACACCGTCGCGGCGGCGTCCGACGGCGTGCTGTGGAACTACCGGGCGACCGGCAAGGGCGGCTTCCAGCCGCGGGAAAAAATCGGTACCGGCTGGTCTGGGCTGATCCACGGATTCGTGACCGACTGGAACGCGGACGGTGTCTTCGACGTGATCGCCCAATGGAAGGACGGACGGCTGACCTTCTACCCCGGAAAGCCCGGCGGAGGTTTTGCCCCTGCCCAAGCTATCGGAACCGGCTGGGCCAGCTACAACGTCACCGTCGGCCGCTGGCGCACCACCGACAAATACCCAGGTGTCGTCGCGTATGACTCCGCGGGCACCCTGTGGTACTACGGCAACAGCACCGGAAAAACCCTCAGTCCTCGTATCAAGACAGGGACCGGCTGGGGAGGCCTGTACGTCACCATGGCCGACTTCGACCAGGACGGGGCGCAAGACCTGTTGGCCAAGCGCACCGATGGTAGCCTGGTGCTGTACCGTTCCACCGGAACCGGCGGCTTCATTTCCGAACCCCGCCGCACCGTGGGCACCGGCTGGAACAGCATCAACAGCATCACGCGCCTGGACGGCTTTCGGGGAGCCGGCGGCCACGGACTCACCGCGCGGATCACCGACGGCCGGCTCGCGTACTATCCCTACCGCCAGGGAACCTGGGGAACCCGCACCGTCGTCGGAACCGGCTGGGGAAGCTACAACATCTTCCGCTGACGCACCAAGGGATCCTGCACAGGCGCTGCGGTCCCGTAGGTCTTCTAGCTGGGGAAGGCCCACGCACCGGGGTTGGGCTTACCGGTGCCTCCTCCGTCGTCATCCTTGCCGCAACGTCGGCACCGCCTATACAGCGTGCCATCGTCGGCGTGTTCGGTGTGCCAATCGTGCCGAATATTGGACCGACAGAGCAGTGAATTGAGCATGGTCGTCTCCGATGCAAATGGGTCGCCCCAGGACCGCAATTAATTGTCCCACCGAACGCCGATGCCGGACAGAGAGCGCTGAGCTTGCCTGAGCCGGGACGGACAGTAGCCCTGGGTCGGATCCCTGGAGGCCCTGGTCTAAGCAGGCACTTGCTGTGGGGTGAGAGGAAAACGCCACGGCTGCCGAAAAACGCCCCCGCACCGGTCGGCGCGACCATACGTGCGGGGACGTCTTCGGGGCGTTCTCCCGCCATTGGGGGGTGGAAGAACTCGGATCAACGTACAGCCGGCGTAATTGCGGGTCAACCCCCAGATCGAACGGTTGGCATCGTCCCCCGGTTGCTCCGGGCCATTGTGGCCGGTGCGTCGGAGCGCACCCGGATGTGGCAAAATTCACCGGTGCGCATCGTTGAATTCCTGGAGGACCGTATCGACGAGGAAGAAGCCCGCCTCGCGCATGCCGAAGCGGGTTCTCCTTCGGCGGCGCGTCTCACGCGGCGCCTGCTAGCGGAGTGCGCCCAAAAGCGCGCAATCATCGAGGACTGGAAGCAGGCTGCGGAGGAGGCTGGGATCTCTTCGGCCGCTGAAGCAATGGACAGCATGGCAGTGGCGCGACGGGGCGCCCTAGGTATCCTCGCCGCCGCGTACAGGAATCACCCGGACTTCCCGACCGACTGGCGGGACTAGGTTGCCGCCGCCCTGCTTCAGCTCGAAAGGGTAACGAAGGGGTCGAAGCGGATAGGTCCGGGCCCCAGCTATTCAGGTTTTTCCCAGAAAGCCGCGCTAACGTCCCGGTCGGCGGGGCTGTCCCGCGAAATTCCTTAGGAGGACGATCTTGGGGCCGGTAAAAAGCTTGTGGGCCATGGTGCAGGGCGACCCGATCTTCATGCGACGGGTCAACGGCTGGCTCGCTGTTTTTTGGATCCTGATGATCCCCGTCTCGCTGATGATGGGTTGGCTTGATTCCGTGACCTATGTTTCGGCGCTGTCGCTGTGGGCGCTCGTTTCCGGCCATTGGTCGGCGTGGCAAGCCGCACGGGTGGAAGTCGCGCAGGCGGAAGACGCCGAGAAGCGCGACAAGGAAGATCTCGTCGCCGAAGTTGTTGCCGCTCTTCTGGCCCGGACCGATCTGCAACCTTCGCCACAGACAGGAGCGGGTCCTGCCGTTGCGTCCGCGACTGCCGACGTGCCCTGACAGTTACAAAAGGTGTCACGGAAAGGTCGTGCCACGATCGCCGGTGGCAGCGAAACGGCAATCCTCTTGGACGGAGTCGAGCACACCCTCGGTGGCGGCGCAGGCGTGCGGGCTCTTTAGACGCTCCAACCCGTACTGATATGTGACGTAGACCAGGATTAAAGCCCCAGGATCGCCTCTTGCGCGCTGGTAAGCCTCCCGGAGCCCCGTGCCTTGATCAGGGCGCTGGAACCGGCCAGCGCCCCGCGGCCGTCGAACGCCCCGACCACGGAGGCCCGCAAGGCCCCCGGCCTCTCCTGCCAATGACCCCGTGGGAAGCGGCGGACGGGCCGCAACGGCGGCAGGCGCGGAGTCGGTCCGTGCCGCGGGAGGGGCGCGAACTGGGGCCCGCGGGAATAAGAACCCCCGCCGCTATGTTCTTTTTGGGTGTGAAAAACATCGGTTTCCTGTCCTTCGGCCATTGGACCGACCACCCGGAGTCCGGCACGCGCAACGCGTCGGAAGCGCTGTTGCAAGCGATCGACCTCGCGGTCGCGGCCGAGGAGCTGGGTGCGGACGGAGCCTACTTCCGGGTCCATCACTTCGCGCAGCAATACGCCTCCCCGTTCCCGTTGCTCGCTGCGATTGGGGCACGGACAAGCCGCATAGACATCGGTACCGGCGTGATCGACATGCGATACGAGAACCCGCTCTACATGGCGGAGGACGCCGGCGCGGCCGACCTGATCTCTGGTGGCCGGCTGCAGTTGGGCATCAGCAGGGGCTCACCCGAGCAGGTCATCGACGGGTGGCGTCACTTCGGCTTCGTCCCCGCTGAGGGCGAGTCGGACGCCGATATGGGCCGCAGACACACTGAGCGTCTGCTCGACGTGCTCGCTGGCGAGGGTTTCGCGGCGCCGAGCCCCCGCCCAATGTTCCCGAACCCTCCGGGCCTGCTACGCGTGGAGCCGCACTCAGAGGGCCTGCGTGAGCGCATCTGGTGGGGTTCCGGCTCTAACGCCACGGCCATCTGGGCGGCGAAGCTCGGGATGAACCTGCAGAGCTCCACGCTTAAGGACGACGAGAGCGGCAAGCCCTTCCACGTCCAGCAGGCCGAGCAGATCGAGCTCTACCGGCAGGCCTGGAAGGATGCGGGGCACAAACGGGAGCCGCGCGTCTCGGTCAGTCGCAGCATCTTTGCACTGACGGACGACCGCGACTGGCAATACTTCGGCCGCGACCGCCACAGCTCCGACCAAGTGGGCAACATCGACGAGAAAACGCGCGCGGTTTTTGGCCGATCGTACGCGGGTGCCCCGGACGAACTGGCCGCGAAGCTGGCCGAGGACGAGGCGATCGCCGCGGCAGACACCCTTCTGCTCACGGTCCCGAACCAGCTCGGTGTCGACTACAACGCCCACGTCATCGAGTCGATCCTGAAGTACGTGGCGCCGCAGCTCGGCTGGCGCTGACCCACGCGTCAGGTTCCCCTAGCAGACTACCCAGCGGGGCCGGCACGGGCTCCGGTCACGGCGGCCGGGCCGGCCGGCGGCCGCCTTTCATGAACTCCAGCGGAGACCGTGTCGTCGTTTCGACGGTTCCCGTTAGGGTCGGGCGAGGCGCCATTGGTCTTCGGCGGCGTTCGCGGCCGAGGATACAGACGGGCTACTTCTTGCCGGCCAGAAGGTCGGTCACCACCTTGGCGACTCGGCGGGAGCGGGTCTCTGCTGTTTTAGCGGCCGCGAGCGGTTCAACGTAGCGCCGCTGGCTGCTGTAGTTCAGTGTCGCAAAGAACGCGTTCGCCTCGGGCTCCGATTCCAGAGCGGCGGCAAGGTCAGCTGGAACGTCGACGACGCGCGGCTGGAGGTCCAGCGCGAGATCGACCTCGACGGTGTCGCCGGCAGATACTCCGGTGAGTGTCCGGTTTACGGCGCTGACGCCGACCATGTTGCGGCCGCCCATCACTGCGATGCTGCTGTTGTAGCTTGCCCCGTTGATGGTGACGACGACCGGCGGTCTCCTGCCCGCGCCCAGAGCGCTGACGATTTCCTCGGGGACTTCGATGCCCGCCTTGTTGCCGCTACCTAGGATGGTTGTGGTGAACTTCATGATCACAGTATGCCTCCGGTAATTTCGATAGCGCGGCGCCGCGCAGGCCAGGGAAGTGGCGGCTGTTGTCCAGACGGGCGACGGCGCTTTTCGGGATTGCGCTCAGCGCCTAGCCTCATACCTACTCATGGCGACACCGCCGGGAAACGTCTTTTGCTCGACCAGGTTCAGGTTCACCCGGCTGTCCAGTGCGGTAAAGAACGGTGTGCCGCCGCCCACCAGGACAGGATGGGTGACCAGTGCGTACTCATCGATGAGCCCGGCCCGCATGGCCGCCGCGGCCAGGGTTGCGCCCCCGATGCTCATCGGACCGCCGTCGTCGGCCTTGAGCCGGGTGATCTCGGCGACCGCGTCGCGGGTGACCAGGCGGGCATTCCAGTTGACCGTGTCGATCGTCGAGGAGAACACCACCTTCGGTGTGTCCCGCCAGTTCCGCGCAAATTCGATCTCCGCGGAGGTGGCGTTGGGCTGCTGGTCGCCGGTGGGCCAGTGGGAACTCATGACGGTCCAGAGCTTTCGCCCGTACAGGGACAGGCTGTTGGCCAGCTCCACGTCCAGCCACCACTGGAAGAGCTCGTCGCTTTGCACGCCCCAACCGATGTCATCGCCAGGTGCGGCGATATAGCCGTCGAGGGTCACGTTCATGGCGAAAATGAGGTTCCGCATGGCGCCAGCTTTCCATCGGGAGGTCGACGTCGTAAAGACCTATATGAATGGAATACGCTCGTGAACGGTTTCCAGTTGGCTGCTCTGATGGCGGGACAGCCGTCGTGCGAAAGTCGCCGCAAGGATAAGGACGAGCGGAGGACAGGGGACCTATTTTTGATCGTCGACGCCATGGCTTTTTTCGTTCAGCAGTTAGGCCTGGCTCGTGGTCTTGAGGACATGCTCCATACGGCGGTCCGGAACCAGCCAGAGCAGGGCTGCAACGGTATAGAGCCCGAGGCCCAGCAACGGTTGCAGCGTCGCTAAAGCCATGCCAAGGAGGTAGATCAGGGGTGAGGCTTTGCCTTTCCAATCGCGCCCCACGGCTCGTGAGAGGGCGCCTTCGTGCCCCTGTTGGCGGATCAGAGACTGTTGCAGAACAAAATAGGCGACGGCGGCACAGAACAAATTGAGTCCATAAACCAATACTGGCACCTGAGCAAAAACGAACTCATCCATCCAGCGCGTGGTGAATGGAAACAAGGACAGCCAAAACAGAAGATGCAGATTGGCCCACAGGATGGATCCGTTGACCTTTTCAGCGAGGTGGATCATGTGGTGATGGTTGTTCCAGTAGATCCCCACGTATATGAAGCTTAGGAGATAGCTCAAGAACGTGGGCAGCACGTCCGCCAATCCCGCCCAGCTCGGCTCGAGGGGTACCCGCAACTCCAGGACCATGATCGTAATGATGATGGCGAGCACGCCGTCGCTGAAGGCCTCGAGGCGGTTTTTATTCATGCTGAGAATTCCATCAAGTACCCGAGAATGCGGTCCGATCGAACAACGCCGGAAGGCGCCGAGGGCCGGCCAGGCTGCGGCTGGCCTCCACTGAGGAGCGAACTCCTTGAAATCTACCCGGACGCTGCGGCCGCGGCAACCAATACCGTAGGGCCGGCTTCGCATCGATGCAGGTCCCTGTTCGCGGTGTTCGGCCTGCCCACGCCGTCCAAGGCGGCAGCTCGGAGCGGTATGTTGCCCGTTATCTCCCGCGCGATCTCGTGGGGTGGCCACGGTGCGGCTGCTTTTGAATGCGTAAATGCAGCGTTGCGGTTCCCGGGATATGGCCGTCCCCCAATGGACGGCCATATCTTCAGGTGCCTGGGGCGCGGTTAGAGCCGGTGTGGGGAGCGGGGGAGTCTCGGCCCCCTTTTGGCTAATTCCCGGTCGATCAGTGCGAGAAGCTCAGATACCAGAGCCGGGTTTTCTGTGCCGTTCGCAGTGAGCGCAGCTTGTCGTAGTGCGGTCAGTTCGCGCGGCGGCAGGGCGGCCCAACCGGTATACGAGTGCACGGTACGGTCGCAGGCGCTTGTACGGATGGCGTTCATGCGGCCTGCCTCAGGGTGGGCTGAGACCTGTTGCTGCCGCTGTGCCGCATGGCGCCCGGATGGAGTCCAGAGCTGGCCAGGGCGTCCAGGGTGCCCGCCGCGTCGTACCGAAGTTGACTGCTGTCAAGGTCGGCCTCGCACTGGGGGAGGACGCGCTCAGCCCGGTGGCGAAGGGTGAGGAGGACTTGGATGTTGCGCGTGGTCAGCGTGCCAACCGGGCGGATCGTGACAGTCGAAGCGTCGAGGTCCACCGAGATCGTGACGCTGAGTTTGCCGGTAGTCATAGATCTGAAGCTCTCTACTAAAAACGAACGGGCCGCGCCTTGACCCAAAAAATATCGTAGGGCACCACTTTTGTACGCGGAAGTAACTTAGGTCACACTCGTAGCCCACAGTGCGTTGTGGGGGCGGGGTCCAGCATCCAGGGTCCGGTCGGCGCAGGCGGAGTGCCGGTCTTGAGGTCCGCGGGGTAGCCCGCCCGGTCTTAGAGGGGTACATAGTTAGGTATGGAACCGACGAGTATGCCCGGCCCGATCGACGACCGGCGGGAACCGGTGGTCGCGGAAATTCAGGACTTGCTCCTGGCGACTCAGGATGTTGCGGATTTCCTCGATGAGCTTGCCTGTTATGCCGCTGCCAATCTGTCCTCGGGCAGCAATGAGGTGTTCTGCGGATTACGTTGTTACGTCACGGCTCGGCGGGAACGGTGGCCAGCAGCGGTGAAAAGGCACTCAAGCTCGACGAGCTGCAGTACCAGCTCGATGAGGGACCATGTTTGATGGCCAGCCGCAGGCAATTGCTGGTCCACATTCCAGACTTGGCCGGTGACGAGACTTTCCCGAACTACAACGCCATTGCCACCGCTAACGGCATCAGATCCATCCTCGCCGTCCCGTTTCACCTCCCTGACAACACGGTCCGCGCGGGATTAAACCTTTATTCGGAAAAAGCCAACGCGTTTGGCGGCGGAGCGGTAAACCTTGCCCAGGAGTTCGTCTCTCAAGCCTCCAAGGGCCTGAGATTGGCGGTGTTGCTCTCTCAGCACAGCCAAGCAGCCGAGAGCCTGCGGCTGGCGATGACGTCGCGCACGGTGATCGACATGGCTGTTGGCGTCATCATCGCGCAGAACCGGTGCACGCAACAGGAGGCGTTTGATCTAATCAAGTCTGCCTCGAACCACCGCAACCTGAAGCTCCGCGATGTAGCAGCTTCCGTCGTCGAATCCGCGGGCGGAGGAAAAGTCACCACGCACTTTGACTAGGGCGGCGCGGCTAAAGGCAGCGCCCCGCGCCCGTTGCAGTTGTTATGCCTGTTCCTCGTCATGCGGGCTCTGCGCCTGCTTCTCGTCGGGAGAGGGGCCCGGTGTGAGATCGGGGTCGACCACCGGGGAAAATGCATCGGCCGGCACCTCATCGCCGGCGGTTGCGTGGTCCGGATCAGGTGGGTCGTTCGTCGGTCGTATGTCCATGGCACCACGGTAGGTGCCGGTTGCAAAGGTGTCGATGGTTTTTCGTATACAGCTGGTGCCGGGCTCCGGTGGGGCAACTCCGCGGTAGTCTCCGAGGTCCACCCTCGCTTATCCCAGGCCCCTTGTCAGCCTTTCCTGCCCTCTGTGGCTACGCCCTCGATAAAATGACGTTGGCCAAAGGCGAACAGGACCAGCATCGGCAATGTAATGAGCAGCGTTGCGACCATCACGTACTGGTAATCGCCCTGGCCGCCGTTGGTGGGGCTGTACTTGGTCATCGCGTAGGCGATCCCCAAGGGCGCGGTGAAGCCTTCGACGGAACCGGCGTTCAGGTAGATCAGCGCGGACTGAAGATTGTTCCAGCTCGCTTGGAACTCGAAGATGAAGATCACCACCAGCGACGGGATGGACAGCGGCAGGGCTATCCGCCGGAAAAGTCCGAAGTAGCTGGCCCCGTCGATTCGGGCCGCCTCGAACAGTTCGCGGGGGAGCCCGAGGAAGAACTGCCGCTGCAGGAAAATGTAGAAGGCCGAGCCGAATAGGTTCATTCCGAAGAGAGGAATCCAGGTGCCAAGAACCCCCAGGTTCTTCCAAATCAGGTACTGCGGGACCATCGTGACGGCACCCGGAAGCATCATGGTGGCCAGCACAAGTCCGAAAAGGAAACTGCGGCCGGGGAAGCGGAAGTAGGCGAAACCGAACGCGACCATAGCGCTGGAAACCGTGACGAGGGTGGCGGCCAGCACTGCGATGAGGAAGCTGTTGACCACCCAGTGAACCAGCGGTAGCTGGTCCCAAACCTGCAGATAGTTTTGCGGTGAGAACGTGCGGGGGATCAGCGCATTGTCGAACACTTCCGAGCGCGGCTTTAGGCTGGCCGCGATAAGCCACACCAGCGGGTAGAGAAAAGCACCGCTGATCACGATCAAGATCGTCCAAAGCGCCAACCTGGCCGCCGCAGGACGTGCACCCCGCGCCCTCCGTGGGGGTCGCCGGCCGCCGGAGGAAACGACCGAAGTCTCTGCAGCGGCGGCCGGTTCGGCCGTGGCTTGTGTCCGTAGTGTCGCCATCAGCGTTTTTCCCCCTCGTAGTAGACGAACCGATTCCCGATTTTCACCTGGATAAGGCTGATCAGCAGGATGAAGACGAACAGCACCCAGGCCATGGCGGCGGCGAACCCGAAGTTGAACTCCCGGAACGCCTGCTGGAAGAGGTAGATGCCGTAAAACAGCGACGCCTCGGGGGCCGTGCTGGTCTGGTCGCGCCAGAAAAGAAGATAAGCCTGATCGAAGATCTGCAGCGCCGCAATCGTCAGTACAATCACGTTGAAGAAGATGGCTCCCGAAATCATGGGGACCGTTATGGAGAAAAATTGACGGACGGGACCTGCGCCGTCCAGGGACGCCACCTCGTAAAGGTCCTTCGGGACGCTCTTGAGCGCCGCCAGGAAGATAACCATCGTGCCGCTGACTCCCCACAGGGTCATGAGGACGATTGAGGGCTTTACCCAAGCCGGATCAATCAGCCACTGGGGTCCGGTGATTCCGAAGAATCCAAGCGCCTGATTGATGGCTCCGGTATTCCCGTTCAACAGCAGAAGGAAGACTGCGGCGGTGGCGACTGATGGCGTCATTTTGGGGAGGTAGTAGACGGTGCGAAAGAAACCGGCGCCGCGCCCGACCCGGTTCAGCAGGAGCGCGAGCCCCAAGGCCACGCAGATCTCCAACGGCACCGCCAACACAGCGTAAAACAGCGTATTGGCTAGTGAGGAAGCAACCTTGGGATCCTCGAAGAGTTGCGCGTAGTTTGCTGTCCCGGCTGGCCGCGCCACGTTGGTGGCGAGGTTGTACCGGCTGAAGGAAATGACCAAGCTGTATGCCATGGCGCCGAGCATGAACACGACAAACCCTACGAGCCACGGCGCAATGAACAAATAGCCCGCCACCGCTTCGCGGCGGTTGTATTTCTGACGTCCCGGACGAGCGCCGCGCTTTGCCTTTGGTGGCACGACCTTGCCGGATGCGCTTGCGGTCATCGCTGGCCCCCAATCCCTGATTCTTAGGCTCGAATCAGCGTTCCGCCGCCCGCAAACAGCGCGTGGGCGACCTCTTGCGTCAGTCGGTTGCTTCGGCTAACTTTCGATTTAGCAAGCTTACTTACAATGTGGCAGTTACGGGGGCGTTTCGCCGAAGAATTCCTAGCTGCGAAGTCAATGAAGCGGAAACTGGGGAGGATGCAAATGCGTGTGTGGGAGAAGAGCTCGGTGGTTCTGGCCGTGGTCGCCCTGGGGCTGACAGGGTGCGGCAGCGGCAGTGCCGCACCCGGGGAGACAACGGAATTCAAGAAAGAGTCCTCGGGGACTTTGAACGCATGGGCCTTCGACAACGCGGACGATGTGGGTAAAGCCCGGATGAAATATGCGGCCGAGCAGCTCGGGGACGTCAAAATCACCATGGATCAAACCCCGTTCGACGCCCAGAAATTCACGACGCGAGCCGCCAGCGGTGACGTTCCCGACGTCGTCCAAATGGACAGAGCCTTCGTCGCCACGTACGCCGCAAAGGGCCTTATTAAGCCTCTGGATTGGATGCCTTAAGGCCCATGGCATGGATCCGGCCAAGCAGTTCTATCCGGCCGTGACCCAGCAGGTCACCTATCAGGACAAGATATGGGCCGTGCCGCAGTTCTACCAGCCCGCCGCTATTATCCTCAACCAGAATGTTCTGGAGGCTGCCGGTGTATCCAAAGACAGCATTGACACCTCGGACAAGAAGAAGTTGCTGGACGCCGTCGCCAAGGCTCACAAATCGAACGGCGACAATCCGGCAACCCTTGGCTTCGACCCGGTAGCGGGCGGCCAGGCCGAACTGTGGATCCTCGGCCAGGGCGGCAAACTCATGGATGACAAGGGGGCGCCAGCCCTGGACGATCCCGCTAACGTCCAGGCGTTGACGTTCCTTAAGGAAATTTACGACGCCCAAGGCGGCTATGCGAAGGCCAAGAGCTACAGTGACTCGTTCGACACGTTCGGCAAAGACAACCAGTTCGTCAAGAACCAGGTCGGTGCACAGGTCGATGCACAGTGGTACGTCAACGTCCTCGCGCCGTATTCGAAATCGTTGAGCATCTCGGCTGTTCCCTTTAAAGACAAAGACGGGAAGCCTTTCACCGTGGCCGGGGGTACCTCGTTCGTGATCCCTGCTGCTGCGAAGAACGCCGACGCCGCGTGCGCGTGGATGACGTCGTTGGTAACCGACGATGCCTGGTCCGCGGCCGGAGCTGCCAGGGCGGAAAAGATTTCTTCGACGCCCGGGGGGATAAACACCGGCCTCTTCACTGGCTCACCCTCGGCGGACAAGCTGATCCGGGAAAAGTACGTGAAGCCCAGCGGTAACGCAGGATTCGACGAAACCATTGCCACCTACTACGAGGTGGTCCCTGCCGGAAAGTCCCTTGGGGCATCGCCTGCGGGCCAAACCATAAAGACGGAAGTCAACAACGCCATCGCTGCTGCTTTGCTTGGCAGCAAGGCACCCGACAAGGCCCTGGCTGATGCCCAGGCGGCCGCGAAGCGGGCGTTTGACCAGGCTGGTTCCTAGAAGACACGAGGGTTGTTGCGAGGGGAGACGGCGGGTCAAGTCCCGGGCACCCCCTCGCGTGCCGGCCGCCCCGGTTGCGGCTCAATGCCGGGCGGCCGGCTTGGTGCCAAGGAACACATTGAGGCCCCAGCCGGCCGCGGTGACTAGAAGGATGGCTCCCGCCATGGACAACAGTTGGGCCGGGCTGCTCAGAATGCCCAGGCTCACGATCAGCGTGGTCGCCCCCGCCGGAGGATGCGGTTTGCGCAACAGGGTCAGCACGAGCGTCGTCAGCGCGACGGAGAGCGCCCCGGCAACCACGTAGGGGAGTGTGAGTCCGCCGACGGGTGCCGATGGGCTGCCATGGAGACCGAGGGCGTAGAAGCAAATGATGCCCATGGCCAGGCCGGTCAGGTGTCCTATCAAAGTATTGGCCGGCCGGGCCGAAGGCTGCTCGGGGGACTCGAAGAAGAGCATCACCGTCGGCCCGAGGCTGGGAAACAGCCAGGGCAGGTGCAGGCCCAGACCGACTGCGCCGGCCAGGGCCAGGACGATGAGCGACAGGACAGCGGCGTAGGCTGCTGGCCCCACGGTCCGCCGGCCGGATGCCAGCCGCTTCAGCAAGGGGAATCTCAACGGCGACGTTTGTCCTTCCTCGCGGCCCGGTGAAACGGGCGACCATTTGAAGCCCTAATTTCCTGTCCGGCGCGCCTCTGCGGAGGGATCCGTGCCGGGGTCGTCCTGGTCCGGATCGATGCTGCGGGTAAGGTCGCCCGCGAGCGAGTCCCTGGCGGCCTCATCCGCCGGGCGGCCGCCGTCGTCGTCGCCGGCGTCGTCGCCGGCGTTGGAGCCTTCGCTGATCGATGAATGGACTTGAACGCCATCGGACTCCGCACCGGGCTCGGGCGTCTGACCGTCGTCCGGTGGCATGGCGTTGCCGCCGAGGTCTTTCATTGCGTCGTCTGCTGCCTTGCGGATGCTGTCTCCAACGCCCATCTCAGTGCTCCTCATCTGTGAAGTTCCAGACCACATTCCTTGGTCCTCATTAGAGGTACCACCAGGACAAGCCGTCGTCCAGACCCCTGTATGCCGGGCCGTCGAGGCTGCTTTGTCCCGCGGATCCAGCGAGCGTCCGTATGTCCCCAACACGGCACTTGTCCTCACGTGCTGCTCTTCCTAGGCTTAGTTCCACGGATGCAGGGCCGGCTAAAAATTACGCGACGGAGTCGATGGAGGGTTCATGGAGCACCAACCACAGGCTGAGCCTGGTGAACGCTCCCAGCGGAACCCAGGCGCCCTCGTGGCCCGGGGTTTGGCCGGCAAGGCTGCCCTCATCAGCTTGGGCCGGCATACCCGGCACTCACCTTCCTGCGTGGCCAGCGGCGGCGCCGGAGAAAACCGTGGCCGACTCCACGGCCGTAACCTCTGCGACTTCTATGACGGGAACCTGGACCCCGCACCGACGGTGCGGGCGCTGGCCGATGAAGAGCTGGCAGAACTGGTCGATGCCCTGTTCGTCCACCTGGACTCCGTCCGGCCGGCTTTCGGTGCGTTKAGCTGGTTCGAACTCGCCGTCGAGGAACTCCGACGCCGAAATGGCACCGACACAGCGGCCGGATAACAACGAGGAAAGGCAAGCTCCGTCCGGGTACCGGTCTTCACCGTCGGTGCTCTCCCGGGACGGTTCGCGTCAGGAATCCTCGCGCGGCCCCGACGTCGGTCCCTGGGAGCCCGGCGCTGCGGTGCCGCCGTCAGCCGGCCGGCGCGGGGCCGCCTCGTCTGCGTCGGCTCCCTCCGCAGGCTCTTCGGAGTGCTGCCGTTCGTTCAGGAACTCGGCCGGAACATCTGTCCCGCCTTCAGCCGGTTCCTGGGCGTGGTGCCTCTCGGTGTTCGGGGTTTCGCTCACGGTAAGCCCTTTCGTTGTCGGCTGCCGGACCTTCGCGTCAGAATCCCCAGGCAAGCCCGCCATGCCTCGTTTTGGCCCGGCAGGTTGCTGCGCCGGACCGTTGTCCGGCAGCCATTCCGGCCTGAATCCATCCTGTTCCGCGGGTACGCCCGGGTCAATACGTAGCAGCCACTCTTCGACGCAGGGGCGGCGCTCATCTCCGGCCGAACAATCCGGATGTCCTTCACACGGACGTTCCGTCGGGGCATAATCGAATTGGTCAGCATACTTATCAATCACCGTTTTCGATTGAAGGAGCGAGCATGAGAGCACTAACTTGGCAGGGCAAACGGTCCGTCAGCGTGGAGATCGTCCCGGATCCGGTGATCCAGGAGCCGACCGACGCCGTCGTCAAAATCACGTCGTCGGCGATCTGCGGCTCGGACCTGCACCTATACGAAGTCCTCGGGCCGTACATGAAGGCCGGCGACATCCTGGGCCACGAACCTATGGGCGTAGTTGAAGAAGTTGGCTCCGGAGTTACCAACCTCAAGCCGGGCGACAGGGTTGTGATCCCGTTCAACATTTCGTGCGGCCAATGCTGGATGTGCAAACAGGGCCTGCAGTCCCAGTGCGAGACCACCCAGGTTCATGCCCACAACAGCGGCGCGAGCCTCTTCGGGTTCTCCGAACTCTATGGATCGGTCCCCGGCGGGCAGGCGGAATACCTTCGCGTTCCGCACGCGGATTACGGGCCGATCAAGGTGGGGGAGGAACTCCCCGATGAGCGTTATCTCTACCTCTCGGACATTCTTCCTACGGCGTGGCAGGGCGTGAAATACGCGGACCCCCGTCCGGGCGGAACTCTGGCTGTCTTCGGCCTGGGCCCGGTTGGGCAGTTTGCCAGCCGGGTGGGCCGCCACTTGGGCCAGCGGGTCATCGCCGTCGAGCCTGTTCTTGAACGCCGCCAGATGGCTGAGCGGCACGGAGTGGAAACCGTCGATTTCACGGACGAGATCGCCGAGCAGCTCCGCGACATGACGGACGGCCGGGGGCCGGACGCGGTGGTCGATGCCGTCGGCATGGAGGCCCATCACTCCCCGGTCGGAGCCTTCGCCCAACATGCTGTGGGGCTCCTGCCGGATGCGCTGGCCAAAAAGGCCATGGAAACCGCGGGTGTGGACCGCATGACCGTACTCCACGCGGCCATAGATTCGGTGCGCCGGGGAGGCGCCGTCTCGCTCAGCGGCGTGTATGGGGGAACGGCGAGTCCGATGCCGCTGCTCACGATGTTCGACAAGCAGCTCCAACTCCGGATGGGGCAATGCAACGTCCGCCGGTGGACGGAAGAACTGTTGCCCCTCGTGGAGGATCCCGCGGATCCGCTCGGCGTCATGGACCTCAAAACGCACGAGGTCGCCCTGGACGGGGCCGCAGCCGCCTACGAGCTCTTCCAGAAGAAGGAAGACGGCTGCATCAAAGTGGTGCTAAAGCCTTAGCGGAATGATGCCGTGGGCTACTCCGGGGTGCGTTGACGTTCGGCCCCGATCTCCCGGAAGCTTCTTGCTATGCCGTGGCCTTCCCCGTGCCCGAGCCGGCTGACCTCCAGGATTCGTCCCGCCGCTGAAATTTTCAGGATCTCCCCGGAACTTCGCTTGCCGAGCTGGATCGACTCGATCGAGGTCTGCGGCAGGTCGGTGACCCCACTGGCGGCGTCTGGTCCATCCGGGACGAAGATGAGCCTCGTCTGCGTGAGGACGAGGAAGCCGACGGCGCCGTTAAGGTGCCCCCGCCCTGCCGCGCGGACGACGTCGTGTGCGTCCAGGAGGTTGACGATCCGGCGAATGGCGTGTCTGTCGTCGAATTTAAGCCCCGCACGTTCCGCTGCGTTCTTGAGGCCGTGGGAGTACACGAGCCCCTCCGGAAGATGCTCCTCGGCTTCAAGCAGTACAGCGTGGAGTTCCGGACCGGCGTCGTCCGAAGTCCAGCGGACATCGGTGCGCTGTCCGGCGGCTGTTACGGTACCGGCCAACCGCGCAGGACGACGACGGCGGCGGATAGACCGGGGGACGTGGAGCCGGAGTTCGTTCCCCTCGCTCGGTTCTACCCTGTAGCCGGCTGCTCCGGCGGCTGCTTGAATGAGTTGCCGGGCCTCCCTGGCGTCGGTCGTGAGCGTCCAGGTGACCCCGACGGGAGCGGGGGTGGCCTGTTCTTTGACGGGCGGGGCGGGACACGTCCGTCCAAGGTGTTTTTCCAGGTCCCGGGCCTCCATGGGTTTGCCGAGAAGGTAGCCCTGGGCCCGGTCGCAGCCCATGCGGGTCAGGGCGGAGAGCTGATCAGCCGTCTCGACCCCCTCCGCGACGACCAGCAGGCCAAGGCCCCTGGCGAGTCCGAGGATTCCGGCGACGAAGGCGTCAGAACCGTCTTCGCCGAGCCGGGTGACGAACGACCGGTCGATCTTGACCTCTGTGACCGGCAACCTGTGGAGCTGGGCCAAGGAAGAAAAGCCCGTCCCGAAATCGTCGATGGAAATTCCCACGCCGAGTTCGCGAAGTTCCCGAAGGTTGCGGTCGTTCACGGGGGAGTCGGTCATAGCTTGGGACTCGGTGACCTCCAAGGTGAGGGCGGCGGCAGTGAACCCGGTTTGTGCCAAGGTTTCCCGGACGAGGGCGGGGAAGCCGGCGTCGCTGAGTTGGGCCGAGGACACGTTCACGGCTATATCGATTGTGTGGCCGGCTGCCTGCCAGCTGGCGCCCGTCCGGCAGGCCTCAGAGAGCACATGGGCGCCGACCTCGGCGATCAGGTTGCTGTCTTCGGCCAGCGGAATGAACTCGCCCGGTGCCAGCCAGCCGAGGTCGGGGTGTTCCCACCGGACGAGCGCTTCCGCGGCGACTACGGCTTTAGTGATCGTGTCAATTTGCGGCTGGAAATGACCGCGCAGCTCACCGCGGGCGGCTGCGCCCCGCAGATCGCTCTCGAGCCGCAGGTAGTCCTGGCGCTGAACCTTGGGCGGAGTGTGGCCACGCGCCCGTGCTTTCGCCCGGTACATCTCAAAGTCCGCTTTCGCGACCAGACGCCGGCCCGATTCAGCGTGCGAGCCAGGGTCACCGCCAGGGGAGGCGCCGCCCACCGTGCATCCAATGGCGACGTCGAGGAAGACCTTCCTGCCGTCGATCTCAACCGGGTGGGCCAGGCTCGACCGGATCTCGTCGGCAATCCGGTCGAGGTCCGACAACGTGTCGATCTCGGGTACCAGGACGACGAACTCATCCCCGCTGTACCGGGCCACGGTAGCTCCGTCACGAACGGTGCCCACCAGTTGGGCAGCGATATGCCGGAGTACAGTGTCGCCGGCGCTGTGGCCGAGGCCGTCGTTGATCCTCTTGAACCGGTTGACGTCGCAGAAGAGAAGGCCCACCTGGCTTCCCGTGCGGGCGGCACTGGCGAGGGCAGCCTCCAGCCGGTCCTCCAGGAGGGCCCTGTTGGGCAAACCGGTTAACGGATCATGCAGGGCCTGTCGGCGGGCATCCTCAAGAAGCCGGATCTTTTCCAGCGAGATGGCAGCCAAAGCTGCCAGCCCGCCCAGGCGTTCGCTGACGGAGCCCTCCAGGCTCGCAGGGCCCGGCCCCACCCAGTGCGCCAGTACGATCCCTGCGAGCTGGTTCCCGGCCATAATGGGGGCCGCGGCCAGAGCCGAAATGTTGAACTCTTCCAGCATGCCCCGCGCCCAGTCCGACCCGGCCTTGGTCACCAGCATCGGTGCGCACGTGGCGACCAGCTCCGTCAGCTCCGGGCTATCCTGGGCGGCGACGATATATGCGGCCAGCCGGTCCGCGAGCCCGCCGTGCCAGCCGCTCATGCCTGCTATGCGTACGCGGCCCGTCTCGGGATCCCACAGTGCGATCGCCGACCGGTCGGCACCCGACAGGGCCGGCACGGCGTCGGCGATGGAATTGGCCAAAGACGGCACCGTGGAGTGTTCGGCCAGAGAATTCGAAACATCCAACAATAGGCGCGCCGTTTCGCCGTGTTCCCGGGCCTCCGCGACAACACCGGCGATGTCGAGGCTGACGGCGGCGTGTCGTGCGTAGGCCGCCAGGGCCTCGGTGTCACCGGGAAAGAATTGTTGCCCGCTGTGCGCCACGGCGGCCAGGATTCCGTAAGAATGCTTTCCGGACTCGACTGGAACACTCACCACAGGCAGCCCGTCGAGGGCGGGTGAGTCGCGGGAAAGCGAGATCCCGGTCCCGTCCAGTGCCGCTGCCAACACGTCTCCCAATCCACGCGTCCGGACATGCCGGCCCCCTGCGGGTGTTCGGACGGCCAGCAGGTGGCCCGGTGCGTGCACCGCGCTGTCGGTTCGGTCCAGGATGCGGTCAAGAATGTCTTCCAGGGACTCGCTGTTCGCGAGGTCCGATGCGGCCCCTTCTAGAGTCCTCAGCCTGTGTTCGGTCTTCGAGCGGTGGTCGGCGGGTGGTTCACTCCGGGCGGGTTTTTGCAGCAGGGACCTGAGGCGCTGGAGCGGGGACACGGCCCACTTGATGTCGTAGCGGCACTCGGTTGCGCCGTCCGCCTGACAGCCCTTTCCGTGCTCCACCCGCGCGGGAGCCAACCCGAACAGGACCGGTACCTGGGCGAGGAAGCCGATCTGGCTGTCGCAGTCGACCCGGTTGGGCTGGTAAGGCGGCAGCACTTTCCAGCTGATTGACGCCGAGCCGTCGTCGGACCGTTCGCACGTGAGCAACGTCGCGGAATCAACCCGCGTCGAGAAGGGGGAGACGCTGCGGAACGCGACTGCCGGCGAGCCATATTCACGGCCCAGGTGCCGCCACCGCTCCATTCCCGGATCCTGAAAGTAGGTTGCACCGAGCCGCAGCCCGATCCTGGGGTTGGCCAGTTCGTCGGCGGCCGCTTCGAAGAGCCGCAGCTTTTCCGTGTAGGAAATTCTCCCCACAGCACTTTCGAGCACGTCCCTCCGGTCGCTCAGTCCGGCCCGGTGCAGAATCCGGTCGACACCAGCCGCACCGGCCTCCTCTTCAACAACCCGCAATAAAACGCGAGTGATACCCGTGGACGATCCGGGTACCAGATTGCCGGTCATACTCATCAATTCCCCCAAAACTCGTCTTCGGCCCGTGGCTGCAGATATGTCATAGCCGCACGCGTCTGGCTGAACGGGACGTTTACTGCTGGCGGGCGCCGCAGTAGGTGCAACGGCCAGGCCGCGCAGGGCTGGGAGGGGCCTAAACGTGGGCAGAGGGAGCATGCCATTGACCTTTGCTGTTCGGTAGCCCGGCTGACCGCGAGGGTCCCGTGGCTTTGCGTCCCCGGCTCGCACCGGGTTTGCCCTTTTCGACGAGCGGATGCCCAATCGATGGTGATATTAGCAAGAACTTCCAAGAATCCGCGTCAAAAAGGACACGGAGGCGGAATCCATGCCGTTTCCTGACCGGAATTCCCACCCACCACCCCCTGAGACGCTCCGGGCGGAAGAGCCCCCGGCCGGAGGTGGTTTGATTAGTCAGTGCTCCACCTCAAACGCCTGCTGGTCTTCGGCCTCTTCGCCCTCGGCGTCATCACCGCATTCTCCTTCTGGGCCATCCGGCAACCCGGTGTTGACGCCCGCACCGCTTTCTCGGCACCGCCCCGGGCGGAGGCCAAGCTTGAAGCGCTGACCGGCGGGATCAGTTCCGCGGTTAACGTGACCCGGAATCCCGACGCCGTGTGGCTGAGCCGCGCCGCGGCCGGGACCGGGATCCCTGCCCGGGCCCTCCGGGCCTATGTTGCGGCAGCGTCCGCAGCTAACAGCTCCACTCCGGGCTGCGGCATCGGCTGGAACACTGTGGCCGCCGTCGGCTTCGTTGAATCGGCGCACGGGACCTACGGCGGAGGCAGCCTTACCGCCGCCGGGCATGCGAGCGGCCCGATTGTGGGCCCGAGTCTTGACGGCGACGGGTTTGCCGCCATCGCCGATACGGACGGAGGCGCCCTCGATGGCGACGCGCGCTGGGACCACGCCGTCGGGCCCATGCAGTTCATCCCCACCACCTGGCGGCTTGTAGGCCGGGACGGAAACGGGGACGGGAAAGCGGACCCGTTCAACATCGATGACGCCGCCCTCAGCGCAGCCACCTATCTCTGCGACCACGGCCGTGACCTCAGCACAGACCAGGGGTGGACCGACGCCATCTATTCGTATAACCAGTCCGGCGCCTACATTCGCCAGGTGCGGGCCGAAGCGACCGCCTACGCCGCCAAGGCGGGTACCGCAGGCTAGGCCCGGAACCGTGGCGCAACGGGCCTCGGGAAGTTCATCCTCCGTCGGGTCTTGAGCCGCGGTGCAGGATCACCATAAGGTGAGGGCGACCCGCCAATCTTCAGGAGATGCCATGTCCCTCGTCCGCGTGCACAATTTCTCGGTTTCCCTCGACGGCTTCGGCACCGGCGAGGGCCAGCAGCTCGAGGCACCCTTCGGCCACGCGGGTTCGCGCCTGATGAAATGGGCCTTCGAGACGCGCACCTTCCGGCAGATGGGGCTCCCCGGGGAAGGCGAGGGATCCCAGGGTGTCGATGAGGCGTTCGCCAGCGCATGGGGTCCCGGGATCGGCGCGGAGATCATGGGGCGGAACAAATTCGGTCCCCAGCGCGGGCCGTGGGCCGACGAGGAATGGAAGGGCTGGTGGGGCGATAACCCGGTCTTCCACACGCCCGTGGTGGTGCTGACCCACCACCCCCGGCCGGTCCTCGAAATGGAAGGCGGGACAACGTTCCATTTCGTCGACGCCGACCCCGTTTCCGCGCTCGAGCAGGCCCGCGCCCTGGCCGGCGACCTCGACATCCGGATCGGCGGCGGCGTCAGCACGATCCGGCAGTTCCTTGAGGCTGACCTGATCGACCACATGCACGTCGTTCTTGTGCCGATCGTCCTCGGCCGGGGGGAACGGCTCTGGGACGGCCTCGAAGAACTCGAACAGCGCTTTGACATCGAAGCCACCGCGTCCCCGCAGGGCGTGGTCCACCTGATCTTCACCCGACGGCCCGCCAAGTAGGCAGGGCCCGCCGTCGCCGTCGACGGCGTGACGTCAGAGTCTGCGGCGCCCGGCCCACAGCCCGTGCAGCAGCGGAACGACTGAGGCGATCATCAGCACCCGGCCGAGCACACCGTCGTCGGCGAGAACGATCGAGCCCGCCACCAGCAGCGCGCCGAAAACCGCCGCCGATCCCGCCCGCTGCACAGCCCGGTCCAGCCGCGCCATCTGACGCTCCAGCCGCGGATTGGAGACTGAAACTGACCCGTCTTCGAAGCGGGTGATGAGCCCGTCGAGGCGTTTCGGCAGACGCAGGGCTGCCCCCGCGACGTCGAGCGCCTGCTGGGCCACATCCTGCACGATATTGCCGCGCTCGTCGCGCAGCAGCTGGCCAGCAAACGGTTCCACCGCGTCCCACAGATTGAACCGTGCATCCAATGCACTGCACACGCCCGAGGTCAGGGACATGGCCCTGATGATGAGCAGGAAATTCTCGGGCAACTGGAATGGCAGGGAGCGTATGAGGTCACCGAACTCCACCGCGAATTCCAGGAACTCGCGTTGGTCCACCTCGCGAAGTTCGGCGAAGCCCATCCCGCCAAAGCGTGCGAAGAGGTGCGTCATGGCCCGCTCGAGTTCGGCCCTGTTGGCGGAGGGGACCAGCACGCCGATGTCGCTGATCGCCGCCACGAGTCCCTGGCCGTCACGCGAGGCGGCGGCGATCAGCAGCTTCCGCAGTCCGCTGCGGGTGCCGGGCGGGACCTCGCCCATCATGCCGAAGTCGATGAACGTCAGCTTCCAGGGACGCCCTGCCGCCGGATCGGATGCCGGCGTGACGAAGATGTTGCCGGGGTGGGGATCGGCATGGAAAAAGCCGTTGGTGAAGAGCTGCTCGAACATGACCGACGCGAACACCGGAGCGACCTCCGCGGGATCGATGCCCGCCGCACGAAGGGCCTGGGCGTCCGTGATCTTGATGGCGGTGACGTTCTCCAGGGTGAGCACACGGCGTGTGGTCCACTCCCAGGCCACGGCGGGAACGTCCACCCTGTGGTCGTCGGTAAACTCGGCCGCAAAGCGTTCGGCATTCGCGGCTTCATGCAGGTAATCGATTTCCTCGAGGCTGGTTTGCGCGAATTCCTCCACCAGGGCGGGCATGTCCGCCCGCCGTGACACCAGCCGGATGCGGCTGAGCCAGCCCCCTACCTTGCGCAGGGCTGCGAGGTCGACGTCGACGATCGCATCAATGCCGGGACGCTGCACCTTCAGGACAACGCTCTCGAGGCCGGCGTCGGCGGCGTTCGCCGGAAGCATCCGCGCCAGGTGGGCCTGTCCGAGGGAGGCTGCGGCGATGGGCGTCTCCTCGACGGAGGCGAAAACACGTTCCAGCGGCGCGCCGAGCTCGGCTTCGGCGAGGGCACGGATGTCCGCGAACGGCACCGGAGGAACCTCGTCCTGGAGCCCCTCGAGTTCCTTGGTGATCTCGGGTGGCAACACGTCGAGCCGGGAGGACAGGAACTGGCCCACCTTGATCATGAGCCCACCCAGGTCCAGGGCGAGCGCGTGGAAGCGCTCCGCGAAGCCCTGCATTCTTTTTGACCTGGTGCGCTCGGTGATTCCGCCCAGCCCAATGCGGGGGAGGAACAGCTCAAACCACCACGTCTTGGAAAGATGCCACGCGGCGAAGCGCAGGATGCGGCGGTAGCGGGCGCGGGTGTTCCCGGCGCCGCTCACCGGATTTGCTCGGTCCCGGCGGCCAGACGTCACCCCCTAGTCCTGGGCGAGGATCGAATACAGCCGGCGTCGTGCGTCATTGAGCACTGCCACCGCCTGCTGCACCTGCTCCGGCGTGCCGGTCCGGCCCACCAGCGACGCTGCCTGGGCAAGCTCGACGCCGGCCTTGGGCAGGGCGGCGAATCCGGTGCCGGACCCGCCGTCGGCCGCCTCCCAGGGAGACGACGCCCCGGCGTGGGCAGCATCTTCCCGGCCCGCCTCGGTCAGGGAATAGATCTTGCGGCCGTTGGACTCCTCCGCGAGGATCAGACCCTCGTCGGCGAGCAGTTGGAGGGTCGGGTAAACGGAGCCGGCGCTGGGCTTCCAGCTGCCGCCGCTGCGCTCCTCGATTTCATGGATGATCTGGTAGCCGTGCATCGGCCGCTCCGCCAGCAGGGCCAGCACGGCCGAGCGCACCTCGCCCCGTCCCGCGCGGGTGCCGGAGCGTTTTTCAAAGCGTGAACGAAGTTCTTCGACAGCCTGCCACATGCCGTCAATGTTGGGGCCGCCGAAGCCGCCGGCCGGGAACGAGTTACGCATGTTGCTCTCCTTAGTGAATAGCGAACGATAGTCAACGATACGTCCCGATACCCGCGAAACCAACGGTGGGTTTCCGGAGCCGCGGGGCAGACGTGTGCCCCGGCGTCCCGTAAAGTGCACCGAATGGACAAAGACCCGGGTCATTGGTTCCTTAGCCGGTCTGAGCGGGGGAACCAGGCCTCCGACGTGCACACCGGCGTGGACGGTGGACGGGAGTGGTCCGAGGGTAACCTGGTGACGCCCCTTGTCCATGGTGCCGCCTACTTCGCCCGGCTGCATGCGGAGCTGACGGCCCTGCGGGCAGGCGATCGTGTCTGGTTCACCGACTGGCGGGGCGACGCCGATGAACGGCTGCTCCCGGACGGGCCGACGATCGGGGATGTCCTCGCCGGCCTCGCGCGGGCGGGAGTGGAAGTCCGCGGCTTGGTCTGGAGATCCCACGGAGAGCGCATTTCGGCCCCGATCAGCGGCCGCTCCAACGAGCTCCTGGGCCGAGAGATTAACGAGGCCGGCGGCGAGGTGCTGCTGGACCAGCGCGTCCGGCTGTTCGGTTCGCACCATCAAAAGATGTTCGTCATCCGACGCCGCCACGACCCGTCGAAGGATGTTGCTTTTGTGGGTGGCCTGGACCTCTCGCACAGCCGCCGCGACGACGCCGGCCATAAAGGGGACCCGCAGGCCGTGACCATGGATGCCCGGTACGGGAAGCGGCCGCCCTGGCACGATGCCGCCCTGGAACTGCGGGGCCCGGTGGTGGCCGACGTGCTGGCGGTCTTCGCCGAACGGTGGAACGACCCCCATCCTCTGGACCGGCACACCCCCTACCGGATGCTGCTGCAGCGCCTGGCCCGGATGCCGCGCCACCCTGGACCGCTGCCGGCGACTGCACCCCCGCCGCCGCCGGCGGGCCCGCACGCCGTGCAGCTGCTGCGCACGTACGGCGTGAAACGCCCGCCGTTGCCCTTCGCGCCGGCCGGGGAACGCAGTATTGCCCGCGCCTACGCGAAGGCTTTCGCCCGCGCCCGTTCGCTGATCTACATCGAGGACCAGTACTTGTGGTCCGCGGAGATTGCCGCAGGCATCGCCGCCGCCCTGCGCCGGAACCCGGACCTGACAGTCATCGTCGTCGTGCCCCGGTATCCCGATACGGATGGCCCGGTGGCAGGACCGGCAAAGCGGATCGGGCAGGCCCGCGCCATCAGTGCCCTGCGCCGGGCGGCGCCGGACAGGGTGGGCATCTTCGACCTGGAGAACAGTGCGGGAACACCGATCTACATCCACGCCAAGATCTGCATCATCGACGACACCTGGTTTACCTGCGGCTCGGATAACTTCAACCGCCGGTCGTGGACCACGGACAGTGAGCTCACCTGCGCCGTGGTGGACACCACGCCCAGCGGCGAACAGGCAGGCCCTGAAGACAGCCAGGCCAACGGCCCTGACGCAAACGACGGCCCCGCCCCGGCCGTTTCCCTGGCGCACAAGCTTCGGTGCCAGCTTTGGGCCGAACATCTGGGAATGGACCAGGACGATCCCCGGCTCCAGGATCCGGCGCGCGGACTGGAGCTCTGGAATGGCGCAGTAGCGGCCCTCGACCGCTGGCACCAGACCGGCCACACCGCGGCCCGCCCGCCGGGACAGGCACGGCGCCACGTCCTGGAACCGGTAACCGCGCTCCAACGGCTCTGGGCCGATCCCATCAACCGCTTCATCGTCGACCCGGACGGACGCCCGCGGCAGCTCCGGGGGACGACCGAGTTCTAGGCCGCGCCAGCCCTGGTCTTAGGCCTGTTCCCGGGGACGGCGCGGTAGAAGTACATTTCCCGGGAACCGGACGGGGCATCCCAGCCCTGGGCAAACATCCAGGTCCCGTCGAATTTGAGCAGGCCGCCCCACGCCAGGGAACCTCCCCGGTGCACGGCTTTCTGGGTGAAGGGCTGCCGCACGTCGTAGAGGGCCTGGGCCGCGGAGAACTGCCCGTAGGCGTCGCCGTAGAAGAAGTCCAGGACCAGGGTGGTGCCTGCGCCGTTGTCCTCATCGACAATGGCGCAGGCCACTTCGTGCAGGGAGCCCTGCAGCGGGCCAAGGTCCAGGTAGTCCTGCGGCTCAAAGGTCCAGGTCTCGAAGTCGGTGGAACGTCCCACATGGGTAGTGCCGCCGCATCCCTCGGACAGGTACATCAGGTACTGCCCGTCGATCTTGACCGCTTCACCCCGGGCGTTCCGGGGGATAACGGCGCCCTTGGCCCAAAACCGGGAAACCTCGTGGGGGACTGCCAGCCCGAGCTTCTCCCAGTGGATGAGGTCATCCGAGACGGCAACGTTGATGTCGCACCCGACGTCGCCCAGGGGATACACCTCGGGGTCCTGGCCGGCGTCCGCCTCGGAGCGGTCGATCGTCCAGATCCCGTTATAGAACATGTAGTAGCGGCCGTTGGCCCGGTAAACCTTCGGGTCTTCGCATCCGAGGATCTCGTTATCCAGCGTGGGGTACACCACAGGGTTGGCGGGGTTATCCAGCCACCCGGCCGCCGGATCGTAGACGGCGACGCCGATGCGGCTGGAGACCGATTCCTTGCGTGGAGAAGCCCGGTAGAAAAGGTAGAGCTTTCCGTCGCGCTCCATGAGGGAGGGGTTGAAGATGGAGTCCGCGGTCCAGCCGATGCCGACGGGGTCCTCCCAGTCCTCGACCTGGCGGAAGGTCAGCGCATCGTCCTTGCGGAACGGGCCGATTGCCCATTCGGGATGCTCCGGATACTCGGCCGAGAACTGGTCGGTCGAGATCGTGTCGGTCAGGGGGTTGCTGAACGTGAGCGCGGCTTCATAGGTGATGCGCAGGGCCTCGGTGGTGATCTTCTGCATGGGGTTCTTCCTGTAGGAGTGAGGTGTCAGTTCCGGACCAGGTTCACCCAGGTGAACCCTCCGGGGGCCACGGTGATGCGGCCCGATCGGTCTTCGCCGGTCCGGTCCGGGGCGGGGCTGACAGGCCAGCCGGTCGCGTCGAAGGCCTCCTGCTGCAGGTGGAAGCCCCTGGGCACGGGCACGCGCCGGGTGGTGCTTTGCGGGGCGGCGCTGATGTACAGCGTGGAGTCACCCGCCGGGCCAGCTACGGAGACCGTGGAGACCAGGGGCTGCAGCAGGACCGCGTCGATCGCGGCGTCGCCTCCGGTTGTTCCGGTGACGCTGGTCGCCCCGGCCGGCAGGGGCCGGCCGAGGGCGAACGGGAAGAGGATGCCGGGGGCCGCTGTAATGCCCTGCGCACCGGCCCCGCCGTTGGCCGTGCTGCCCAGGACTGTTCCGCGGGCCTTCCAGGAGGCGGTGCCGGACGGTGCGGGGCGCTGATTGACCACGGCGTAGACGTTGCGTGCCTGCTGGGATGCGGAAACGGGGATGACCACCGAGCCGCCGGGGTTCAGGGCGACGTAGGCGCCGGCGGACCAGTTGGCCTCGCCGGTCCATGAGGAGGCCGGTTTCACCACCGTGCCGCCCGTGACGGTTCCGGATTCGGCTTCGGCTACCCGGAGGCCGTCCGTGCCGGTGGTGCGGCTGATCCCCAGGGCCTTGGCTTTGAGCGCCGGGCGGGCGTCCAGGGTGAGCATGGACAGCAGGGTATGGATGGTGGATTCCGCGCCGGAGTTGGGGTTGATGCGGCCGTCGGTTTCGATGCCGTCGATTGCGGTGCCCGTCGCCGGGTCATAGGCGGGCTTCCCGCTGCGGTTGGCGCCGAAGTACCAGCCGGCCGCGACGGCGGCAACGTCGATTAGGCCGGGTGCGTCAGCTGCTTTGGCAGTTGCCACCAGTCCTTCGATCCGCGAGTCCACGCCGTAGGCGATCTGCGCCTCGCCCGGGACCGGGCTCCAGGCGTTGTCCGGTCCGCCCGCGGCCAGCAGTTGCGGGGTGAACTGTGCGGAGTCGCGCACCGCCGCGGCCAGGAGGTCGGGACGCTTGAGCTGCTTTGACGCGTCGGCGACGGCGGCCGCCGTCATGCCGCCCCAGGCGTGCCACAGGGTCCGGGACTGGTTCCAGGGCAGTATCGCCCCGAAGGGCCACTGCCCGGCGGATCCGGCGGACATCGCTGCGATGCCCTCGGTGAGTTTGGCCAGCGCACCGGCCGCCGCGCCGTCGTCGGGGGCTGCCCGTGTGTAGGCGGTGAGCCCCAGCACGGCTTCCGCGGAGGCGTCCGCGCCGCCGGTGATCAGCCAGGCCGGAACCCTGGCGCCGTCGGCGACGTCGTAGCGCCCGTACTTGGCCAGTGACTGACCGGCCAGGGAGGTGACGGCGAGCTTCAGCCGGGCCTGCAGGAAGGCAGCGAACTGGGGATCGGCCGACTTGAACGCGGCGTAGCCTTCACCGAGCGCCCACACCGTCCGGGCCAGCCAGTACGACTCGGCCGAGTCGCTGGGGTCCGGGAGTTCGGCAGGCGTGGCGCTGGGCGTGAGTGTCCCATCGGGCTGCTGCCACAGGACCACGTTACCGGCGTTGGGCCCGGTGGTGGTCTGCAGGTACGTCAGCGAACGCAGCACCTCGAAGGCGCGCTCCCGGCTGGAGGCGTCCCCGGTCTGCCGCCAGTGGCGGAGGTACACGACGGCGGTCCGGGCGATGTCGTCCGCGTTGAACGCGCCCTGGCTCCAATGGCCCGAGGCGGCGTCCCTGGTACCACCGCCAACCCGGGTGTAGGTGCCGTCGGCGTTTTTATTCGCGTACGTCCAGGGCGCCTGCGCGGCGGGCCGGTCGGCGATCTGGTACGTGGTGTGTCCCGCGACCGCCCGGAGCGGAACGGTGTCCAGCAGGAAGTTCAGGTGGGACAAGTTCGTCAGCGGGGCCCGCCGGGCGGGGGAGGGGACGTGCGGCGCGGGGGCCGGTGTCTGCGGCGCGGCAGGGGCCTGCGGCGCCGCCGAAACCGGCCCCACCCCGGCCAGGAGCATGGACAAGGAGGCGACGACTGCGATCGGGGCGCATCTCAGGCGTGCGTGAACAGTGAAGCGGGTCATGTCTGGCTCCTAGGGCGGTGGGGCGGGGCGGGCAGGCGTCCGAAGGGGCGGTTTCTAGACGCGGTCCAGCCGGGCTACGCCGATTTTTGAATCGGCCATGCCGTAGAAGACGAAGAGCTGCTCGCCGATTTTCTCGATGGCGGTCGGGAAGACAACGTTCGGGACGATGCCGGCCTTCTCCTCAGCGGTCTCCGGCGCGAGCAGGGGCTTGTCGCTGCGGGCGATGACCTTGGAGGGGTCCTCGGCGTCGAGGATCATGGCGGCGGCCACGTAGTTCACGTTCTGCTGCTGGGCAAAGTCCGATTTGGCCATCACCCCGGAGACGCCGTGGTGGATCAGCAGCCAGCCCTCGTCCACCCGGATGGGAGCGGGGCCGGCACCGATCTTGAGGGCCTCGAAGTCGAACTCGCTCAGGGCAACCTGGCGGTGGTTGCGCATGTGGACCAGGTTGCGCAGGTCCTGCTCCACCTCGGCGACCGGAACGTAGGAGATCCAGATGCCGGGCCGGTTGTCGGTAACGCCGGCCGGGAGGTGTTCGCCTTCGCCGTCCCGGATCCATCCCAGATCCCACATGGGCCGGTGCAGCATCGCGAAGGACGGGACGCCGTCGGGGTCATTGACGGGTTCGGGGAAGAAGACCGCGTCCTTGTTGGCGAAGAGGTTCAGGTCCATGGACAGGTCCGGCTGGTAGCCGAAGTGGCACGGCCCCAGCCGTTCCCAGCTGCGCAGATCTTCGGAGGCGGCGAAGGCCAGCCTCGGGCCCAGGGGACCGTAGGCCACGTAGGTCATGAGGTGTTTGCCGAGCGCCGGAACCCACGTGGTGCGCGGGTCCTCGGTGCCGGCGTTGTTGGTGCCGCGTTCCCAGCCCTCGTCGGGGGCGAGCACAATGCCCTCGCGGTCGACGCCGGTGGGCACGCCGTCGTCGCCGATGGTCACCTTCGCCAAGCCCACGCGGGAGACGTTGCCCTCGGCGACGAGCCGGGGCAGGAGGTACAGGGCGCCGTCGGGCCCCCGGCCGCTGGCCGGGTTCAGGACGCCTTCGGCCTCGAACTCGTTGCCGGGCTCCGGGGCCATAATGACGCCGGCGCGGGTGAGGGTGAACGGGACGGTGGGCAGTGCGGAAGTTTGGGGGGAGGTCATGGATTAGCCCTTTACGCTGGAACCGATATTGGTGGAAATGAACTGGCGCTGGAAGAAGATGAAAAGCGCGACGGCGGGGGCCGCCAGGACGCAGGCGCCGGCCAGGATGGCGCCGAACGGGTTGGATGCCGTCGCGGCGATGTTGGAGATGTAGTTGGCGAGTGAGACGGCCAGCGGCTGGAGGGACTGGTCCTTGGTGACCAGGAACGGCCACAGGAACTCATTCCACGGGCCGATGAAAGTCAGCAGCACGGCCGTGACGATGGCGGGCCGGACCAGGGGAACGGCGATCTGCCAGAGGATCCGCAGCTCGGACGCACCGTCGATGCGGGCGGCCTCGAACAGCGTCGAGGGCAGCTGCAGGAAGTACTGGCGGAACACAAACACCGCCGTCGAGTTGATCGCGAACGGCAGGATCATGCCGATGTAGGTGTCCGCGAGCCCGTAGTCCCGCACGATCATGACGTACAGGGGGATCAGGAGCAGCTGGAACGGGATCATCTGGACCAGCAGCATCATGCCGAACACCAGGCCCTTGCCGCGGAACTGCATCTGCGCCAGGGCGTAGCCCACCAGCAGGCCGAAGACGACGGTAAAGAAGATCACACCGCCGGTGAATATCCCCGAATTGACCAGGCCCCTGAGCAGGTCGATGGAGTTGTTGATGTTGGTGTAGTTCTCTCCGGTGATGTTCCCCGGGTTGGGGAAGGCACCGCCCACGGACGTGTCGGGGGAGGTCTGCAGGGACCCGATGAACATGTAGTAGAAGGGAAAGAGGAAGACGAAGGCGCCGACGGCGAGCAGCACGAAGCTGCCCACGCCGAGGTTCCTGCGCTTCTCCACCCCGGAGGCCTGGCCGGTTGAAGTGTCCTGAGTCGACATTGTCAGTCCTCCTTTCCGCCCACGAGGCGTTTTTGGATCAGAGCGATAAGCAGTACACCGATGACCAGCACGACGCCGAGTGCGGCGGCGACGTCGGGGTTTCCCTGCAGGATGCCCTTCTGGTACATCAGGAACACCGGCGACGCCGAGGCCCCGTCCGGACCGCCGCCGCCGGTGAGCAGATACGGTTCGGTGAAGAGGTTCGCCCCGGTGATGGTGGCCAGCAGGGTCACCAGCACGCTGGCCGGACGGACGCCCGGAACGGTGATGTTCCAGAACTGGACCCACTTGTTTCCGCCGTCCACGGACGCGGACTCGTAGAGTTCATCCGGGATGTTCTGCAGCGCGGCCAGGTACAGCAGGATGAAGAATCCCAGCTGCTTCCACGTCACGTACAGCGCCACGGTGGGCATCGCCAGCCAGGAGTTGGTCAGCCATGACGGGTTCGGGGCCAGCGGCCCCAGCAGCCCGTTGACCAGGCCGTTTTGCTGGAACAGGAAGAGCCAGACACCCACGACGGCGACGCTCGCCGTGACGTACGGGACGTAGTAGCTGACCCGGAAGAAGGTCCTGAGCCTGCTGACGCGGTTGAGCGCGTTGGCCAGGACCAGGGACAGCCCGACGGTCAGCGGTACGTTGATGATCAGGAAAACGCCGATGTTCGCGAAGGAACGCTGGACGGCGGGGTCCGAGAGGACCGTGACGTAGTTATCCAGCCCCACGAACGGCCGGTCCACCTGTACCCCGGGGGCGGTGAAGAAGAAGTCGTGGAAGGAGATGTACACTGCGTACCCCAGCGGGTAGGCCAGGACGCCGAGGATGTAGATAACGTACGGGGCGCTGAACAGCAGGCCCAGCGGCTGGCGCCCAAGGAAACCCGGGCGTTTCCTTGCCGCCGGCCGAGGGGCCGGTGTCCGCCCGGCCGGGCCCGCGGCGGGCGGCCCGCCGCGGACGGAACGAAGTGACATGGGGCTCACCGCTACTTCTGGGCTACCAGTTGGTTGATTTTGTCCGCTGCGCCCTTGAAGGAGTCGTCGATGCTTTCGTTGCCGAAGATCACGGACTTGGCGTAGGCCGCCCGGAAGGTCTGCCAGACCTCCACCGAGTTGGGCACGTTCGGAACTTCAACGGTCCGGGCCGCCTGCTGGGCGAACTGCTTGTACAGCGGGTTCTTGGCGAAGTAGTCCGCGTAGACGCTGGTCAGGTCCTTGCGCATGGGCATCTGGCCGGTTCCGGAGAGGAGCTTGGCGTCCTCTTCCTTGCTGGTGGCAAACTTCAGGACGTCCCAGGCCGTTCCCTGGTTCTTGCAGGCGGAGTACATGCCGATGTTCTTGGCGTCGGAGAACGTGGCCCCGTCAGTCTGCGGCTGCGCTGCCGGAACCGGGACCGCGCCCCAGTTGACCTTGTCCTTGTACGCGGCGATGGCCCACAGGCCGGCCAGCGACATCGCGGCCTTGCCCTCGGCGAACGAATCGCCCTGGTAGACCTCCTTGGAGGCCAGGTTCTCCTTGTAAAGGGTCTGGAACATGGTGGCGACCTGTTTGCCCTGGTCGCTGTCGAAGGTGGCCTTGCCGTCCTTGACCAGCGGGGTGCCCTGCGAGTTGGCTGCGTAGAAGGGGTAGAAGTCGAACCAGGACTGGAAGAAATCGCTGGCCGGGGAAGGCCACACGGCCTTGGCTGCGGCGCCGGACTTCACGATGGTGCGGGCGGCGTCCAGGAACTCGTCCTGGGTGGCCAGCTTGGGCTTCTCCGGATCCAGGCCGGCCTTCTTGAAGAGGTCCTTGTTGTAGAAGAGGACCACGGGGTTGGACTTCCACGGCATCTGGTAGGTCTTGCCGTCCGCGGACTTGTACTGGCCGGCGAGGTCGCCGGTGCGGTCCTTGATGTACTGGGCGCCGTCAGGGAACGAGTCCAGGGCGACCAGGCCGCCCTGCTTCTGGAACTGGGGCACGGCCACGGGGGCGGTGTTGAAGACCAGGCAGGGAGCGTTCCCGGCGGTGATGGCGGCTCCGATGACTTCCTCGGAACTCTTGCCCGCCGGGATCTCCTGGGCGTCGATCTTCTGGTCCGGGTGGGCGGCGTTCCAGGACGCCACCATGTCCTTACCCCACTTAACCTCGAACTCGTTGTTCGAGTACCAGATCTTGATCGGGCCCTTGGCGGTGGTGGCTGACGACGCCGAGCTGCCGCCGGCACCGCCGCCGCAGGCTGCAAGGCCGGCGCCCATGATCGTCAGGGCGGCCACGGACAGTACGCGCGTGGCAGTGGTAAAGCGCTTCATTGCGACTCCTTGGAAGGGGTGGAAAGGGGTTTGGTATTGAGGATGTGCGAGAAATAAAAGAGGAAGTGGCTAGGGGAAGGCGCCGGCGGTCCGGGCTGGGGCCGGGCCGGTGGAGGCCCGGGCCACCAGGCGGGGGGCCGGGAGGGTGGTGTCTTCAACCCGGTGCGCGCCGGCAAGCTGGTCCAGCAAAACCTGGGCCGACACCCGCCCCCAGAGCATGGGGTCCGTGGCAAGGGTGGTTAGCGGCGGGTTCAGGTACTGCGTGAACTCGGCGTTGTCGTAGCCGGTGATGGACAGGTCGCCCGGGATGCTGAGGCCCAGGGACTGGGCGTAGGACTGGCCCGCCGTCGCCATCAGGTCGTTGGCATAGACAATGGCCGTGGGACGGTCGGTGCGGCCGAGCAGGTCTGCGGTGGCGGCGACCCCGCCGGCTGCCGTGAAGTCGGCCGCAGAAAACAGGTCCGGGAGCAGGCCCGCGGCGGCCAGTGCGTCTTCCCATGCCTTGCGGCGGCTGCGGGCGTGGATGTATTCCTGGCCGCCGCCGACGTGGGCGATGCGCGTGTGGCCGAGTCCCACCAGGTGTTCCACGGCGGCAGCGATGCCGGCGGATTCGTCGACTGATACCGCTGGATACGGCGACGCCGCGTCCGGCCGGTTGAGCGTCACGGCGGGAAGCTTCAGTTCGAGCATCAGGGCGATGCGGGAATCGTCCTGGCGGACGTCGGTGAGGATGACGCCGTCGACCCGGCCGTTGTCGACAAGTTTCCGGTAGCAGCGTTCCTCGGCGCCCGGCTCCGTGGCGACGCTGAGGACCAGGGCGTACTCGTGTTCTGCCAGGGCCGCTTCGATGCCGGCGATGAACGCCGGGAAGAAGGGGTCGGATCCGAGAAGCGAGGGATCCCGGGCGACCACCAGGCCCAGCGCGTAGGCCTTGGCCGAGGACAGGCCCTTGGCGCGGAGGTTCGGAGTCCAGCCGAGTTCCTTGGCGACCCGGAGGATCCGGTCCCTGGTGTCCTTGCTGACGCCGGGCTGCCCGTTGAGGGCGTAGGACACAGCGCCTTTACTGACGCCGGCCGCCTGGGCCACGTCGTTGATCGTCACTGTCATCTGAGCCTCATTGCTGTCGTGATCCACATCACTGAACCGGTTTTGTTTGTGACTACTTAACCGGTTCACTTCTCTCGTGTCAAGGCCGGGGGGGTAGAGGCGGTCCAGTCGCAGGCCGGTGCACGGGGCGGCCAGCTCGGGCTCACCCGCGGCGTTTCGGGAGGCCGCGTCAGGCAGCCGCGACGGGGGGTCCTGTTAGGCTGGAGTTCACGCTTACATCCGCCTTCCACCTGCAGGATCAGCCTCTTGAAACCATCCGCACGACGCAAAACACTCCTGTTCGCGGTGCCCGTCGCGGTCGCCGCACTGACCGGAGCGGCCGCCGTCGTTGCCCCGAACGCACCCCAATTTTGGGGGCAGTCCTCGGGGCCGGCGTTGCCGGTACGGGCGACGCAGGGTGCCGGCTCGGCACCTGCCACCCAAGTGGTCATCATCGGAGACTCGCTGAGCACCGGACACGGAACGAGTCCGGACCTGGCGTGGCCGAACCTGGTCCAGGGTGACACCCGGGGAGGGCAGCACCCGCTCTCCATCGTTAACGCCTCGGCCAACGGCAGCGGTTACGTCAGTACCGGCGACGGCGGCTCCACTTTCCTGTCCCAGGTCGATGAGAGCGTTCAAAAAACCACCCAGCTGGTACTCATTTTCGGCTCCGAGAACGACATGGGCTCCGACGCCACCCAGTTGAAACAGGCCGCAGCCAAGACCCTGGCAGAAATCAACGCCAAGGCACCCGACGCCAAGATTGTGGTGGTGGGGCCGCCGTCCTACACCGACAATCCCGAGGCGTCCCGGCTCGAAGTGCGCGACGAGGACCGGGCCGCCGCAAACGAGGCCGGCGCTGTCTTCATCGACCCCATCCAGGACCAATGGATCATGGGGCAGGCCGATCAGCTGATCGGGCCGGACGGGGACCACCCCAGCGTGGCGGGCCAGCACTACCTGCAGGCCAACATGGAAAAGATCATCACCGGCAACCTCCCCGGCTGAACCACCCGAATCACTTCTGTCCACGGTCGCCGGGCCCTGTTTCACGGTTCCGCCGGCTGTTAGTCTCGGCGTCACGACTAGTTCGGGAGGTCAGATGCCGGGTCAACTATGGATTCCGCCGGGAGAGCAGGCGGGGGGCGGGCAAACCGGAGTTGATATCGCCAGCCCCGTCTACAAGGAGATTGCACTTCAACTGACCTCCACTGCCGAGAACTCCACGCCCGACTGGACCACGTCCTACGGTTACATCGAGGACATCGACGACGGGCGCGGGTACACGGGCGGCCTGGTGGGCTGGTGCAGCGGCACCGGCGACATGCTCGACCTAGTGGAAGCCTACGCCGCAGCGGCGCCGGGGAATCCCCTGGAGGGCTACGTGCCGCAGCTGAAGCAGATCATGGATGCGCCCGACAAGGAGCGCCCATCGCTGAGCCACCGGCTCCTGGATCCGGATTTCCCCGCGGCCTGGAAAGCGGCCGGAAACGACCCGGCTTTCCAGCGCGCCCAGCAGCAGGAACGCGACAGGGTGTACTGGCAGCCGGCCTTCGATGAGGCAGCCCGTGACGGCGTCGGACCGCTGGGGCTCGCGATCTATTACGACGTTTCCGTCAACCACGGCCCCGGGGATGACAAAGAGTCGTTCGGCGGCATCCTGGCCAAGGCCCGGAAAGACAACCCGCCGCCGGCGCAGGGCGGCGACGAGACCAGGTATCTGGCCGGCGTCGTGGACGCCCGGGTGAAGATCCTCAAGAAGTGGGGCGACTTCCAGAAGCACGGCCGCCAGGACATCCACGAGGGCCTGCTGGGCTCCGGCAACCTGGGGCTCGTCCCGCCGATCAGCTGGTCCGTCTATGGGGACCCGTATCAGCTTGGGTCATACCCCCAGGTACGGTAGGTGCTCAGCCGGCCTGCAGATGCTGCGCGAGGACATCCCGTGCCGTGGTCCACGTCCGGTCACCGTACCGGTTGTTGGCGACGTGGTGCAGCACCGCGTCGCCACTAAACATGCTGGCAAAGTACTGCATACCCTGCCATGGCGGGAACGGGTCGTCCGACGTCGGCGTGAACGCCTTCATGGCCCGGCTCATGGCCGACAGTGAACCGACAGTCCCCGCGAACATCGGCTTGAACGGGGTCCCTGTCAGCTCGGACATGGTCGCCGCCAGGGTCCGCGCGGTCACTGTGTCGCCGGCAATCTGCAGGACGCGGGGCGCGCGTTCGTCGAGGGCTGCGGCGGCGGTGTAGGCCGCGGTGTCGTCCTTGGTGGTGAAATCCAGCGCCTGGTCGGCGTCGGACCAGAAGAGCACACGGTGCCGGGCAAAGAGGATCATTGGGGCTTGCCCGGTGAGCATGTCCGTGAAGGCGCCGTTGAGGATCGACGTGGCACGGATCTCGGTGGCGTCCAGCTGCTGTGCGAAGTCCCGGCGGAGTTCCAGGTTCCGGTTGCTCCGCGGGCTGATGCGCCGGTAGTCAATGGAGTAGTCCGAGGGGATAAAACGCGGCACCCCCGCGGCGGCCGCGGCGGCCAGCAACTTGGACTGGGCGCCGACGATCACGTCGTCCGGACCGTTGATCGCGGAGACCACGCAATCGACGCCCGCGCATGCCTGCTGCAGGGCATCCGGATCGTCATAGCGGGCCTGGACCACCTGCGCACCGGCGGCTTCCACCTGCGCGATCCGGGTTGCGTCCGTACCGGGGCGGGTGAGGACCCGGACGGTGGCCCCCAGGCCGACTAGGTTCGCCAGAATCCGGCCGCCAAGGTCGCCGGTGGCACCGGCCAGGAGGACGACGCCGGAAGGGGGTGGTGTGGCGGTCATTGTTCCTACCTTGGTGCTAGTCAGTGCGCGAGCGGGTCGGCTCCACAGTACCAACGCCCCGGCGCTGCCCGTTCCGTGGCGGTCCTGTGGCCGGCCGGACTATTCGGCAACGGGCCGTCGCCGCTGGAGCTTGGTCGCCGAGCGTTGTTCCTTGGCCGCCAGCCGGCGCCGGTTCGAGCCCTTGGTGGGTTTGGTGGGCGTTCGGGGAGCCGCGCGGGGGGCGAGGGCCTCGGTGACCAGTTCCGAGAGCTTGGCGAGGGCGGTCTCCCGGTTGCGCAACTGGGACCGTTGTTCCGAAGCGGTGACCGTGAGGACGCCGCCGATGAGTCGACGTCGTCCGATCCCGGCGAGCAACACCAGCCGCTGCTCGTCCGAAAGCGCCGCCGAACGGGCCGCGTTCCAGGAGAGTTCGACGCGGCTGTCCGAGGTGTTGACGTGCTGGCCGCCCGGCCCGGACGAGCGCGAGAACCGCCAGCGAAGTTCAGCTGCGGGAATCGTGAGTGCGGGAAAAACTTCCAGGTCCATGCACCCAGCCTCGCATATCAGCCGCTTTGTCCCAGTCGGTTCGGCTCAGTCGGTACTGATCAGTCCCGGCGGCGGGGAAGAACCAGCAGTGCATCGCCGACGGCGCGTTCACCGGCGGCGTCCGACGGGGTGTTGACCACGCCGCCGCCCGCCACCATGGTGGTGGAGCCGCCGCCGTCGAGGTTAATGGCCTCGACCATGCCCAGTGACCGGGCGACGTCGGCTGCCTCCTTGATGCTGAGCCCGAGCGACGCCGTCTGGCGTCCGTCGGCGGTGACAATCAGGGTGCGCCCCTGCGCGTCGACGCCCACGATGGTGCGGGGATTCCGCTTGTGGACCCAGCCGTAATAGAAGCTGTTGCTGTCACCGCTGTGGACCATGCCGTCACGCCGGGCGGTGATGTTCTCCGTACCCCCGGAGACCAGGACCGGTCCGCCGTTCACGATGGAAGTGTCGCGGTGGGTGCGCACGCTTTTGCCTGCGGCGTCGATCAGCGTGGTCCCGACGTCGAGCCGCTGACCGATGACCGCCATAGCCTTGAGGGCGGGGACGTCCGAACCCGTGGCCTGTACCGTCCGGCCGCCGGCCGGGACGGCCGTACCGCGCGAACTGTGGACGGCGGTGACCGCCCCGTGTTTGTCCAGGACCACTTCCAGTCCCGGACCGGACGGGGTGGCGGCCCCGAACTCTTCGGTGAACGCGACCGTCTCGTCCGCGTCGGTGCAGGTGACGTCGTGGAGCGGCAGGTTGGTGGGTGAGTCGCCGGTGCCGCCGCAATTGCGGATAAGTCCGGGCACCCGGTCCAGGCCGTCCAAAGCCAGCTTGGAGCCGTCTGCCTGGGACGATACCTGGCCCCGCCAGGTCAGCCGCTGGATTGAAGCTCTGTTGGTAGTCCCGTCGAGGACAAACGAGGGCCGGTCACCAACCGGTTCGCTGAGCAGCTTGCCGCCGACGACGGCGGTCCCGGCCGGGTCTCCCGGGGCGCCGGCCTTGGGGTCCATCACGAAGTATCCGCCGTTGACCGCGGCGAGGGCGCCTTGCGCCGCGGCGAGCTGGCTTGTTGTTTCCCTGCCTTCGAGGTCCGGGCCGACGCCGGAGGCGAGCTCGCCCTTGAAGGTCTTCGGATCGATGGTCAGGACGTTCAGCTTCCACTGGCCGCGCGTGGCATGGAGGTCGTCGGTGTCCCCGTCCCACCCGGTGTAAAGCACCGAGGCGGCAAAACCTGCGGCCTTAATCCGGTCGACGGTTGCCGCGCCGTCGGTTTTGGACGCAAACGAGCCTACGCGGACACGGTAGCCGAGGTCTCCACCGGCATCGGCGAGGCGGGGGGACTGGACATGCTCAACCCGCGGCTGGAGCCCGGCATCCTGGAGTCTCCGGGCAACCGCACGGGCCGCGGCCCCATCGGAGAGTGCGCTGGCCGGCGCATCGGGGTCCGGGGACGTGGACGGGATAGCGATTTCCGCGGTCCAGAACAGGGCCGCGTCCGGAGCTCCACGGGTGATGGCGGTCCGCGTCAGGCCCGGAGCCAGGGTGGTGACGGTGCGGGCCTCGGGGAGATCCCGGGCGCCGAGGTCCAACGTCCGGGCCGCACGGCTGGTCTCTGCCGGGGCGGCCGGTGGGTTGGCGGCCGCAAACGTGGGACCGGTCGGGGCAAGCAGGGCGGCCGGAAGTCCAATGGCGACGGCGGCCAGCGCAGCCTTGCGCAGACGGTGAGGGGGAGTCATCATGCTTCGACGCTACAGTCGGCCCGGGGCGCCGGGCGCCCGGATATGGGCCCGTTTGGGCGACGTTCACCGACTGTTCACGGACAGCCGGTGCCGGGCCCCGACGACCGGCGGCGCGGACTCCGCGGGCCGGACGGCTACTGCGTCAGCTGGCAATCGTCGAACACCAGACGCCCGCCGTTGGTGGATGTCAGATCATTTGAATAGGCGGAAAGAATGACTTGGTTGGCGCTCTGCTGCTTGCGGTATGTGACCGACAGAAGCTGCCAGGAGCCCGAGCTGACGCCCGAAGCAGTCACTGTCTCGCTGACATTCTGGGGTATCACCGAGCCGGTGGGCGTCAGCTCCGTGATGCGCAGACGCGCTTTGTACTTGGCCGCGACATTGGCCGTCACGTAGCACTGGCCGCTGAGCAGCGTGGAGGCGGCAATATTCTTGACCAACCCGAAATTGAAGCCTGCCGACCCGGGTGTGGAGGCCTTGCTCGTAACCTGGCCGGCGGACGTGCCCCCACGGACCGGGTTCGGCGTGTACGTCAGTGAGGAGTACGTGTTGTTGTAGGCCGCCAACGGGGCGAGCGTGTTTTCGAAGCCGCCGTTGCTGAGCAAATTCGCGGCAGGTGTTGGCGTGGGGGTAGGCGTCGGCGTCACCGTTGGAGTCGGCGTGGGGGTAACCGTTGGAGTCGGCGTGGGTGTCACCGTTGCAGTCGGCGTGGCCGTCACGGTGGGCGTCGCCGTGCTTGTGGGGGGAGCCGTTGTTGACGGAACCCAGTTCATGCCTGCGGACGATGCGTTCGAGTACTGATCGGTGAGGAAGCCTGAGGGGTAGGACGCGTTGATTGACGTTGGGGCATAAATCGAGCTTGATATGGTCCCGGCAGCAACATCTATTTTCAGCAGCCGAACCTGGTCCTGGTAGTTGCTGTGATATGCCGTCATAATCTGGGCGATCTTATTGCCGTGCACTCCGGTGGCCTCGGAGTAGTAGCTGCTGGGGGAGGCTCCATAATGGCCGCTGACAACGAATCTGATGTTGTCATATTGTGAAATGAGCTGATTCCACATTGTCACCGCATTGGCGTCACCGTAATTGCCGGACGTGGGTCTGGCGCCCGTTTGGTCAATGTAGGCGTGGGTGCTGATGACAACATTGTGTTGCGGATGGGTGGTCACCACAGCTTTTGCCCAGTCCAATGCCGTTTGGCGTGGCCACATTTCAAGTGATAGAACCAGCCAATCCGAACCAGCGGCGGTGAATGTCTGGTACATATTGTCAATTTTGCCGGGCTCAAACACTCCGCCAACATTTCTGAAACGGCTCAATGGGAAAATCTGATTGAAAACTCTCGTGTCGCGCAAGTTTGTTCGCGTGTCACCGGGCGCCGCTGAGCCTCCGGCCATGACGGCGGCGCCGTCGTGGTTTCCGATGGAGTAGCCATACGGGATGCCCGAAGAATCCAAGATTCGGGTGGCGCGGTCGGCGCGGGTGAATTGAACCGGGTCCACGACGCCCCAATTCACAAGGTCGCCGGTGTGCTGGACGAACTTGATGTTGAGGCTGGCGGCGTTATTCGCTATCCACTGGTACCTGTCCGGCAGCAATGGATTAGTATCCGACAGGACTTCCATCTGCGTATCCGGTACTTGCACAAACGTAAATGAGTTTTCGTCCAGGGCCACCGAAGTCTGGATGAATGAAATTGACGCCGGGGCTATCAACGCGGCTACCGCGGCGAACAATATGAAAAATCGGAATCTGTAGCTTCTGGCGACCATTGTCATCCCTATTCTTCCAATTCCTCACATTAGACCACGTGCTCGCAGAAAAAGATATAGAAATGCAACTTTCGCGCCTGGTTGTAGCGGGAGAGGAAAGTCCCAATGCCCTGCTGGCTTACACCGGAATTCGGTCCTTCGGACTACGAGGGGGGAGCGGATGGGGGGTCTCTCTGCCCCCGGGCCCGGTACCTCACGGTCGGTGAGCGTCAGCGGCTTGCTCAATGCGTTAGTGACCGCTAACGTATTGACCGTGCTAGATGCCCTGGAAATCGCCGCGGAACCCAACCGGCGCCGTCTGTTGCATCTTCTGGCGCGCCAGGAACAGTCGGTGAGCCAGTTGGCCGCGGAATTCACGGTGAGCCGTTCTGCGGTGTCGCAGCACCTGCTGTTGCTGCAGCAGGCGGGCCTCGTGGCCGCACGAAAAGAAGGGCGGAACAGGTACTACCGGCTCGACTCCGAGGGCATGGCACGGCTGCGGATCCTGGTCGAGGGCTTCTGGACCCACGAGCTCGATCTGCTGGCGTCAGATGCTGCCGCCCTCGCGGCGCAACGGACCACCGGGCCCGCACCTGCCCATCCCACCCCCACCCACGTCTCCCTAATCGACGAAGGACCCTCCCATGACCTTTGACAAGACCATCCACCTGCCCGTCGACGTCGACGAAGCATTTGCCCTCATTACCGATCCGGAACGCCTCCGGCGTTGGCAGACCGTCGCCGCCCGCGTTGACCTGCGGGTGGGCGGCGAGTACCGCTGGACCGTCACCCCCGGCAACCATGCATCCGGGACGTTCACTGAAATTGAACCCGGCAAGCGCGTCGTCTTCACCTGGGGCTGGGAGGCCGGCATGGACCTGGCGCCGGGCGCCTCCACGGTAACGATCACCATGGAGCCCGACGCCGACGGCACGTCGCTGCGTTTGGTCCATGAGGGCCTCACCCCCGACCAGGCAGCGGCCCACGCCGAGGGCTGGAACCACTACCTGGACCGCCTGATCGCCGAAACGTCGTCGCCTGCGGGTGCCGGGCCCGACGAGTGGTCCGCAGCGCCGGAAGGCATCAACCCGCTGACCTCGGCCGAGGCTTCCCTGGCCGTCCTGTTGGGGGTCCTGCGGAAGCTGACTCCGGCGGATCGGGAAAAGCCCACGCCGTGCGAGGACTTCAACACCCACGAGCTGCTGGAACACCTTGCGGGGTCCCTGAAGCAGATCGGTGGTGCCCTCGGCGCCCGTCTGGGCGAGGACGTCCAAACGGCGCCCGAGGTGCGCATCGCGGCCCTCGCCCAGCCCGTGCTCGAGGCATTCACCCGGCGGGGCGTGGAAGGGACCATCGATATGGGGTTCGCTGAACTCCCGGCGACGGTGGTTGCCGGCATCGTCAACCTCGAACTGCTGGTGCACGCGTGGGATTTCGCGAAGGCCACCGGCCAGAATCTGGTCGTCTCCGACGTTGTCACTGACTACGTTGAACAACTTGCGCTGCTGACCATCTCCGAACAGGTCCGCGCCAGCGGAAGTTTCGCGACGGCGCAGCCGGTGGCGGAAACGGCCGGCAGCCTGGAGCGCCTCATCGCGTTCACCGGGCGCTCGGTCGCCGCCTGACCTCCTTCAGCACGTTCCCGGGATGTGACAACGCCCCCCGGGAGAGGCCGTGTCCGCCGACCCTCGGGGCCGGCGGACACGGCCTCTTCTTCATGGCCGGGAGTGCCGCTGCCATGCCGGGCGGCCGCGTTAGCCCTCCTCGATGACCGCTTTCAGGTTCTGCAGCTGGCTGACTTCGGCCTGCATCGTCTTGGTGATCAGCCCGTCCAGGACCTTCATCAGTCCGGAGGGCTTCAGATCCAGGATGAAGCGGACGGTGGTGCGGCCGCCGGATTCGCTCAGCACGTACTGGCCGGTGGGGCGGGCCGGGCCGGCGATGACCTTGAACTCCAGCAGGCGTCCCGGCTCGGCGCTGGTGATCTGATAGTCGCCCTGGATGGCCTTTCCGCGGGGACCGGTGAGGGTCTGGCTGTAGACGCTGCCGGGCTCGCCAGGGGCGCCGTTTTGGAGCGCGATGCTCTGCACGCCGTCCCGCCATGCCGGATTGTTCAGCCCGTCCGCCAGGTACGCGTAAACCTCTGCTGCGGGACGGTCGATGGTGATTTCATTCTCCGCGTGTGCCATGGGTTCCTCTCAATGGGCGCGGTGACCTGATGAGAGACTACCCCGCGCCGGCCTCCGGCCCGGTGTGCGCCCCGTTGGCCGGCCCGGCCTGCCATGCGCGGCGAATGGCCAGCCGCAGGGACTCCAGGTCGGGCTGCCCTGCGAGGCCGCCCGCGGTGGTATACACCCGGCACGCCATGGCGGGCGGCGTCGTCGACGGAAAGAGATCCGTTCCGTCGAGGAGGAACGACGGAGACCCGTGAAAGGACGCCGCCGCGGCGGCTGCATCCGACGTGATCTCCGTGGTGGCCAGCCCGGCGGAGCCGACGCCTTCCAGCTCGAGCGCACGGCTGAACACGGCCCGCGCCGTTTCTCCATGCGGGCAACCCGGAATCGTCAGCAGCTCAGCCTTCATACGTCCATTATGGTCCCGGGTTCCCGCGCGCCTCCCAGCGGCAGCTAGTTGCCGGGGACGAGGGACAGGATGAGGGCCTGAACGCGCTCCCTGATGTCATCTCGGATGGGCCGGACGGCGTCGACGCCCTGGCCCGCCGGGTCGGCCAGCTCCCAATCCTCGTAGCGTTTTCCCGGGAAGATCGGGCAGGTGTCGCCGCAGCCCATGGTGATCACGACGTCGGATTCCCTCACGGCGTCGGTAGTGAGGATCTTGGGGGTCTCGGCGGACATGTCGATGCCAACCTCAGCCATGGCTTCGACGGCGGCTGGATTGACCTGGTCCGCGGGCTGTGAGCCTGCGGAGCGGACCTCGATCGCCCCATCGGAGAGGGCGGCGAGGAACGCGGCGGCCATCTGCGACCGCCCGGCGTTGTGCACGCAGACGAACAGGACCGACGGTTTCGGGCTGGCGTCACTAGCCATGGGATCTCCTCGAAAAGCTGGGGATGCCGGCGGGTGGATTGCCACTGACGCCGGGCCAACCAACCGTACCGCACCCGGGGTGCCACCGTTCCGGGCCATCCAGGCTGCGGCCACAAAACTGTGGCGCACGACGGCGGTGCGGCGCTGGCCCAGATACCTTTCCGTCGGTCGGGCTGCGTGCAAGCATGGGTTCAGCGACAGAACCAGCGCCATGAACGCACCGGAGGGGACGCAATGAAAGCCAACGAAGTGCTGCTGGACGGGTTCGGCCGGGTCCACGAGGTAGTGAGGGCAACGCTGGACGGGATCGACGCCGACACTCTGGTCCGGCGGCCGGCCGGGACCGGGAACCCGATTGTCTGGCTCGTGTGGCACCTGAGCCGGGGTGAGGACGCGCAGCTCGCCGCCGCGGCCGGGCTTGAGCAGGTGTGGACGTCCCAAGGGTTCGCTGAACGATTCGACCTGCCGCTGTCCTCGGGTGACACCGGCTACGGGCACACCTCCGGGGAGGTGGACAGCGTCCGGGCCGATCCAGGGCTCTTGGGCGAGTATTACGACGCCGTCCACCGTCAGACCGCTGACTTCCTGAAGGATCTCGGCGAGGAAGACCTGGACCGCGTCATCGATAAGCGCTGGAACCCTCCGGTGACCCTTGGCGTGCGCCTGGTCAGTATGCTCGCCGACTGCCTCCAGCACGCCGGGCAGGCCATGTATGTCAAGGGCCTGGGCCCCGCCGCCTCCCGCGGCTAGGGCCGGGGCGTGGACGCCCCGGCCCGATGGCGGTCCGGCCCTAGCGCGACTGGCTAAGGACCATTGCCGAACCGCCGCCGCGCCGCACCGGCTCGGCCGCGGCGACCAGGCGGCCGCCGGGCCCGAACTCGATGGCCGTTGCCGCGCCAATCTCGGCGGCCGACGTAAAGGCGTCCCCGGACGGGGTGAACTGGTGCCCGTACGGGGTCAGCTCGCCGCCGTAGGCGGAGATGAAGCCGGGCTCGGCGGTGACCTTGGTGGTGTTCCGCTGAGCGGCGCGAGGAGCCGCGATGGCCTCCGAAATGGTCATGCCCAGGTCTACCCGGTTGAGGATGGTCTGCAGGACCGTGGTGATGATCGTTGATCCGCCGGGCGAGCCGAGCGCCAGGAACGGATCCCCGTCCTTGAGGATGATGGTGGGCGCCATCGAGGAGCGGGGCCGCTTCCCGGGTTCGATCCGGTTCGGATCCTTCGCGTCGTAGACGGTGGAGAAGTCAGTCATTTCGTTGTTGAGCAGGAACCCGCGGCCGGGCACCACCATGCCGGAACCGCCGGTCTGTTCGATGGTGAGGGTGTACTCGGCCACGTTGCCCCACTTGTCCGCCACGGTCAGGTTGGTGGTCGAAATGTTTTCGGTGTCCTTCTCGTCCGCGGCCGGGACGCTCGTCGCCGGGCACACGCCGTCGTACGCGCTCACATCGCCCGGGGCCACGGGCTTGTCGGCGGCGTGCCTCGGGTCAATCCGGCACGCCCGCTCCTTGCCGAACACCGGATCGGTGAGGGCCGCCGTCGGGACCTTCACCTTCGCGGGGTCACCCACGTACTTGCCGCGGTCGGCGAACGCCAAGGCGCTTGCCTCGAGGTAGTGGTGGAGGGCTCCGGCCTGGGTCATCCCGCCGAGGTTGGACGGATTCAGGATGTTCAGCGCCTCGCCGACAGTGGTGCCGCCGCTGCTGGACGGCGCCATGCCAAAGACGTCCAGTCCGCGGTAGTTCACGTGCGTCGGATCCTGGTCCAGCGCGCGGTAGGCCGCGAGGTCCGCCGTCGTTATGTATCCGGGCGGAACGGGAAGCGTGGTGTCCCGGGATTTCTTCGGTGACTGCACGGTGGCCGCAATGTCGGCGGCGAGGGATCCGCGGTAGAACCCGGGCGTTCCCTGCTTTGCGAGCAGCCGGTACGTGGCGGCAAGGTCATGGTTCTGGAACACGCTGCCGACGGCGGGAGCGTCCCCGCCGGGGAGGAAAAGGGCGCGGGTCGCGGGGAAAGCGGCGAAGCGGGCCTTGTTGTCGAGGGTCTGCTGCCGGAAGGTCTTGTCGACGACGAATCCGCGGGTGGCTACCTTGATCGCTGGGCGCAGCGCATCACCCAGGCTGAGGCTTCCCCAGCGGCCGAGGACCCGCTCCCAGGTGGCGGGCGTCCCGGGCACTCCGACGGCGACGCCGCTGGTGACCAGTTCCGGGGTGAACCGGTAGGGCTGGCCTGTGGCGGGGTAGATGAAGGCGTCGTGGGGCATTGCGGTCGGTGCCGTTTCACGTCCGTCAACGGTGCCGACCTTGCCGGTTTTCGCGTCGTAGTAGACGAAGTAGCCGCCCCCGCCGATCCCGGCGCTGTAGGGCTCGGTCACCCCAAGGGTGGCCGCCGCGGCCACGGCGGCGTCTGCGGCGTTGCCGCCCTTGCGGAGCACCTCGATGGCCGCGGCCGACGCCTCGGGATCCACGGTGCTCACGGCGCCACCGTACCCCGTGGCCGTGGCGGTCTTCCCGGTTTCGCGGGGCGACGCCGACGCGGGACCCGCGACGGCGCCGCCGGCCACCCCCAGTGCCAGTGCGGTTGTGAGGGCGGACAATCGGCGTCCAACATGTTGCATGGGTGCTCCCGGGGTCGGTCATGTGAGCTGACAATGTCTGTCACACTACTTGGGCGCCTTGTGACACTTCAATGGAACGCTGTCACAAAGGCGGGGATCCCGTGATCTCCAAGTGCCGCAGGAGTGCATCCAGAAGCGGCTGTTGTCCCCGGACCAGCTTGATCCTCGCTTCCGGCACGCTGAACCAGGCGGCGTCGTCGATTTCCGGGAAGCTGCGCACGTTCCCTGATCCCTTGGGCCACTCCAGCGGGAAGGTGTTACTGGCAATCCGCGCCGGGTGGAAATCGGTCTCTGCCGCGAAGACCGTAACGACTTTTCCGGAGGCCTGACGGAAGCTGCCCAGCGGGAAATACTCCGCGTCGGGCGGCGGCGTGCCGATTTCCTCGGTGAACTCCCGCCGGGCGGCCGCCAGTGCGTCTTCGTCCGCAGTGAAGATGCCCTTCGGAATGGACCAGGCAGCGGCGTCCTTGCGGGCCCAGAAGGGTCCGCCCATATGGGCGATCCAGACTTCCAGCGGGGAGCCGGGAGCACGGCGGTACAGCAGCAGCCCTGCGCTTTGAACGCTCATGGCGCCTCCCTTCCGCGGCCCGCTCCGGACCATCGTCGGCCGCCAACCGCGCGATGGCAAGCCGAGCCGGCGACGGAGGGGTGCCGGGCCGGCACCCCTCCCGGAGGCCTACAGGGCCGAGACGGCCGCGCCGACGGCCGCAGGCATGGCGGTGGTTGGCCGGCCGATCAGCTGGCTCAGGGCCGTGCTGCTGACGTGGAGATCACCGCGGGCAATGCCCAGGTCCGAATCCGCGAGGATTCCGGCGAAGTCCGACGGCACGCCGAATCCGGCAAGCAGGGCAGCGTAGTCGTCCGCGGGCAGGTTGTTGTACGTGACGGGCTGCCCGCTCGCCGCTGCGATCTCGGCGGCCAGTTCGGCCATGGAGAAGGCCGAGTCGCCGCCGAGTTCGTAGACCTTTCCGGCCTGGCCGTCTGCCAGGAGCGCGGCGGCGGCCGCCTCGGCATAGTCCGCGCGGGCCGCGGCGCTGACCGTGCCCTCCCCGGCGCTGCCGGCAAAGGCGCCCTGTGCGAGGGTGCCCTGAAGCTGCTCGGTGTAGTTCTCCAGGTACCAGCCGTTGCGCAGGAGGACGTAGGGGAGTCCGGAGGCTGCCAGCAGTTCCTCGGTGGCCTGGTGTTCGGCGGCCAGCTTCATGCCCGTGGTGTCGGCGTTGGCGATGCTGGTGTAGGCAAGGAGTTCGACGCCCTCGGCTGCCGCGGCGTCGATCACAGCGCGGTGCTGCTCCACGCGCTGGCCGACGGCGCTGCCGGAAATCAGCAGCACCTTCGTGGCGCCCTTCAGCGCCTCGGCGACCGTGGCGGCGTCGTCGTAGTCCATGGTTTTGACCTGGACGCCGCGGCCGGCGAGGTCGGCCAGCCGCTCGGTAGCGCGGCCGGCGGCGACAATCTGTCCGGCGGGGACGCCGCGCTCCAGCAGGGATTCGATGACGAGGCGGCCCAGCTGTCCGGTGGCGCCGGTAACGACGATGCTCATGGGGAGGTCCTTTCACGTGGTTGATCTTCCGGAATGCACAACCACCCTGCCTGCGCTAAACTTCCCAACAGAGAGTACGCACTTTAAAGTAAGGCACCAACGTGACCGTAAGTTTTGACTCCCCGCAGGCCCCTGCGGCCGCCGGCGGGGCGGTCTTCCCCGCCAACTGCCCCAGCCGGACCCTCCTGGACCACGTGACCAGCAAGTGGGGCGTCCTGATCCTGGTGGCACTCGCGGACGGCCAGCAGCGCTGGAGCGAGCTGCGCCGCAGGGCCGAGGGCGTCAGTGAAAAGATGCTGGCCCAGACGCTCAAAACCCTGGAACGCGACGGACTGGTGCACCGCGAAGCCCGGCCGACCATACCGCCGCGGGTGGACTACAGCCTGACGCCACGGGGCCGGGAACTCACCGGCCACCTGATGCCCCTCTTTGGCTGGGTGCAGGAGAACGCCGAGGAGATCATCGGCGGCAGGTAGCCCCAAGCCCGGCTGTCACCAGTTCCGGGGGTCATACTTCCCGCAGGCCTGGCTGCTGCACTGCCGGGCATCAACCTGCCAGTCGGGCTGGCCGGCGGTGGACACGCGGTCGTCCCTCCATGTCGGCACCACCCTCGCACCGCAGTCCGGACACGGCGGCTCCATGTGCGCGCGGCGTTGCGCCTTGTTCATATGTCCCCCCAAGAACGTCGAAACAGTCCTCCAAATCTAGCCATATTTCCATCGAAGTTACAAATACCGGACGAGTGAAAATGCCTAGGACAGTCCGGCCCAGCCCAGCACCCGCAGCGCCCGCAGCGTGTTCCAGCGGCTCGCACGGCCGTCGCCCGCGTCCAGGGGGAAGTGGGTTCGTCCCGGATGGGTGTTCTCCAGGGGCCAGGTGCCGTCGGGTTGCCGTTTCGACCGGACCGCGTCGAGGGCTTCCGCCATCCGGCTGTCCGGGACCCGGCCCGCGGCCCGGAAGTAATCCAGGCCGCGCAAGGCGTCGTAGCGCCAGCGGGTCGGGTAGGAGAACTGCAGCCATGCCGGATTGATCAGCGCGCCGGTGCTTTTGCGGCGCAGCAGGCCGCGTTCGAGCAGGTACTCCTCCCCGCGCTGCCGGGCCGCCGCCACCCCGGGGGCACCTCCGCCGGCCTTGGTGTACTCGAGCAACCCCTCCAGGACGTTGATGGTGGTGTCGAACGAGGAACGGACGGAGCCCCGTTCCGCCTCACAGTTCCAGCCCCCGTCGTCGAGCTGCTCATCGAGGAGCCGGGCCACGATGCCGTCGACGTCGTGGCCGAAGTAGGACCCCAAAGCTACCGCCATGCCGTTGATGCACGGCTCAACTTCGCCATCGAAGAAGGGCTGCCCAGCTTCCTCCCAGCGACTGAGCCTGTGGACGCGGCCGACGGCGGCACGGGCAGGCCCGCTCGAAGGGTCGAGCCCGAAGTCCCGAAGCAGCAAAAGACTGTACGTGGTGGCGGTCCAGGGCTGGCCTGGTTCGGAATTGTCGTACGGGTCCGGAAAGTACGTGCCGCCGTCCCATTGCCCGTCCGCGCCCTGCAGGGCGAGCAGGCGGGCACCCCAGCCCTCAGCGTGGATCCGGGCGCGCTCGGCGGAGTAGACCTCCTCCGGGGCGGCGGCCAGGTCGCGCTGGACCTGCCAGCGGAGGGCGGGGTCGGAATCGAGCAGCCAGTCTAGGACGTCCATCCGGCCAAGCTAGCACCGGCGTCGGCAGGCGGGCAGGGGGCGCCGGACCTAACCGTCGTCGTCGGCCGTCCGGCGGAAGTCCCGGGAGAGATAAAGGGCCAGCGCCGCCGAGTTGCCGCTGTCCACCGTGACCGCGACCCGCTCCCGGCCCAGGCTGTGGAGCGTGTACAGGCAATGGCCCAGCAATTCCTCGGCAAGGCCCTGGCGGCGGTGGTCCGGGTGGGTGAAGAGCTCGGCGATGACGGTGTCCCAGTCGCCTGCCGTCCCGGGCGCGGGCTCTGTCACGATAATGGCGGCCGCGAGCTGGCCGTCGGGTCCGGCTTTGACGGCGGAGGCCTCCGCAACGTGACGGCCCTGCGCCCCGCCGAGCAGCGCATCGATCCAGCCGACCGCCCGGTCCGCCGGCTGCGGCAGGCTGTCCGCGTAGGAGTCTTTGTACATTTCGGCCAGCTCCGGGAGGTCGGAGGCGCGGATCGGGCGGATGGCCGTCCCGGGGCGCCCGCCGTCGCTGGGTCCGGTGGCTGCGGTCAGGATGATCAAGGGATTCACGGCGGCCCTGCTCTCTCTTGCAACGACGACGCCACGGGGCGTCCCTTCCAGCGTGCTCCCGTTGTGTTGCGGCAGCGTTTCCGGACGGTGATATTCAGGCGTCGGGAAAGCCAGTGAAAGGGTTAACGGTTGCTGGCCATGTGGGGTTCCCGGCGGGGGCGCCGGGCACACAAAAGCCCGGTGCCGCGGCGAATCCGCGGCACCGGGCCTTAGGTGCGATCTCAGTCCACGCCGGGAGTACCGGCTAGACGAGGGTCGCGGTGTCAATGACGAAGCGGTAGCGCACATCCGAGGCAAGGACGCGCTCGTAGGCCTCGTTAATCTTCTCGGCCGGGATGACCTCGATCTCGGCGCCGAGGTGGTGCTCGGCGCAGAAGTCCAGCATCTCCTGGGTCTGGCGGATGCCGCCGATCATTGAGCCGGCGAAGGAACGCCGGCCGCCGATCAGGGCGAACGCGTTGACCGGCAGCGGCTCGGCCGGGGCGCCCACGTTGACCAGGGTGCCGTCCAGACTCAGCAGCTGGAGGTAGGAGCTGATGTCGATCGAGGCGCTGACCGTGTTGATGATGAGGTCGAAGCTGCCGGCGAGCTCGCTGAAGGTGTTCTCGTCGCTGGTGGCGTAGTAGTGGTCCGCGCCCAGCTTCAGGCCGTCCTCCTGCTTCTTCAGGGACTGCGAGAGCACGGTGACCTCGGCGCCCATGGCGTGGGCGATCTTGACGGCCATGTGTCCGAGGCCGCCCAGGCCGACAACCGCGACCTTCTTGCCGGGGCCGGCGTTCCAGTGGCGCAGCGGCGAGTAGGTGGTGATGCCGGCGCACAGCAGGGGCGCTGCGACGTCGAGCTCGATGCCCTCCGGGATCCTGACGACGAAGTCTTCGGTTACGACGACGTGGGTGGAGTAACCGCCCTGGGTGATGGTGCCGTCGCGGTCCACGGCGCCATAGGTGCCGGTGTTGCCCTTGAGGCAGTACTGCTCCTCGCCGGCCTGGCAGTTGACGCACTCGCCGCAGGAGTTCACCATGCAGCCGACGCCGACGCGGTCGCCCACGGCGTGCTTGGTGACGGCGGAGCCGACTTCGGTCACAATGCCGGCGATCTCGTGGCCGGGAGCCAGCGGGTAGGACTGCGGTCCCCAGTCGCCGCGGACCGTGTGGATGTCTGAGTGGCAGATGCCCGCGAACTTGATCTCGATCAGGACGTCGTTCGGGCCGACGTCCCGGCGCTGGATTTTGGTGGGGACGAGGTCCTCAGTGGCGGACGGGGCAGCGTAAGAGTTTACGGTAAGCATTTTTCTCCAGTATGAGTCGTTGAGAGTTGGGGTCGTGGGGGAGAGGGATGGTCGGGGCGGACGGGCACCTCGGGTGCCCCTGCGACCCGCCGCCGGGCGGCCGGGTCGCGGATCGTCCGCCGCCACAGTAGTGGCCAACACCCCGCGGAGCCGGTTTGTTCCGCCGGGAGCGACCACTTTTCCAGGCTGGGCTAATTTCAGGTCGGTGCCCGGTGGCGGGAAAAGTTGGTCGCGTGGATGCCCATGCTTCAAGCCAACCGCATTGCAACGCAGTGTGGGAGTCACTGCTGATGCATGTACCGGCAGGGCACCCCTGGACCTGACTGGAGCTACTGCCGGGGCCGGACGTCTGCTGAGCCGGGCGTTACTGCTCCGCAGCCGTTACTGCTCCGCCAGGCCGGGGCGGACCCGGACGAACTCGATCTTGTTGCCGGAGTCGACCCGCTTCTTCGGCGCCCGGGAGAAACCCTTGGCGTCCAGGTGGTTTTGCGCCCGGAACTCCTCGAGCGCCTGGTCATAGGCCGCGTTCAGCTGGCGTCCGGTGAATTCCTCGGAGGACCCGTCGGCGAAGGTGATGGTGACGGGGCTGCTGGCCGGGAAGTGCCGGTTCATCCGGACGAACCCCTCGGCATCCTGCTGGAGATTGATCATTGCGTTTCCACCTTCATGATTGGGAACTTCCAGTCTTCCGTAGTTTCCGTGCTGCCGTGGCCTCGGCGGTGCGGTCCGGGGGTGCGGGCGGTCGGGGCAGGGGACAATGGAGGCGTGACTCCCGCACCTACCGGCCGTATCCCGGCGCAACGGCCCTTCGACCTGGACGCGATCGGGTCCGGCCTGGCTTTCGCCGGCTCCCTCGGCCAGCTGGCGGCCGCGCTGGGGGACCACGCCGCGGGCAATGCCGCTGTGGTTGAGGCGCCACCTGGCACGGGCAAAACCACGCTCGTGCCGCCGCTGCTCGCCAACCTGGCCCTGCAGCCCGGAGACGGAATCGTCCCGCGCGTGGTGGTCACGCAGCCCCGCCGGGTCGCTGCGCGGTCCGCGGCGCGGCGGCTGGCGGCGCTCGACGGTGGCCCGCTGGGCGGGCGCGTCGGATACACGGTCCGCGGTGACCGGCAGGCCGGACCGCAGACCTGGGTTGAGTTTGTCACGCCCGGGATTCTGTTGCGCCGCCTGCTGGCCGACCCGGGGCTCGAAGGCACGGGCGCGGTGGTGCTCGACGAGGTCCATGAGCGGGGGCTGGAGACGGACCTGCTCCTCGGGATGCTCGCCGAGGTGCGCCAGTTACGCGGAGACCTCACGGTGGTCGCCATGTCCGCGACGCTGGACGCTCCGCGGTTTGCAGCGCTGCTGGCCGACGACGCCGGCAGCGCAGCCCCGGTGGTCGGGTGTCCGTCCGCGTTGTACCCCCTCGAGGTCCGGTGGGCACCGCCGCCGGGTCCCCGCCTGGACCCCCGCGGTGTGACGCGGGCCTTCCTGGACCACGTCGCGGACACGGCGGCCGACGCCCACGCCGCCGCTCAGGCCGGAGGGGAGGACATCGATGCCCTGGTGTTCGTTCCGGGCGCCCGTGAGGTCTCCCACGTCGCAGCCCGGCTCCGTGGCCGGTCCGCGGCGGAAGTGCTGGAACTCCACGGGCAGGTGGGTGCTGCCATGCAGGACCGGGCCGTTTCGGGCCGCCGCCCCGGCGAACCTGCCCGCATCATCGTCTCCACCGCCCTCGCCGAATCCTCGCTGACGGTGCCCGGTGTGCGCCTGGTGGTGGACTCGGGGCTGGCCCGCGAACCACGGCGGGACGCCGGACGCGGCATGACCGGGCTGGTAACCGTGTCCTGCTCGCGCGCCTCGGCCGACCAGCGCGCCGGCAGGGCGGCCCGGCTGGGGCCGGGCCGGGTGGTGCGCTGCTACGACCAGAAGAGTTACGGCGCGGCTCCGGCCCACCAGACCCCCGAAATCGCCGTTACCGACCTCACCGGCGCAGCCCTGGTCCTGGCCTGCTGGGGATCGCCCGGCGGACGCGGGCTGGCGCTCCCGGATGCCCCGCCCGCGGCCGCGATGGACGAAGCAGTCGAGGTGCTCACCGAACTCGGCGCCGTCGGGCCCGACGGACACGCGACGGAGCTCGGCAAGACTCTGGCGCGGGTCCCGGCAGACCCGCGGCTCGCCCGGGCGCTGCTCGACGGCACAACCGGAGTGGGTTCCCGCACCGCTGCCGAGACCGTCGCCGCCGTTTCCGGCGCCGAACGGGCGCCGGGGGCCGACCTGCCCGGCCTGATCTCCACCCTGCGGTCCGGCAAAGCCGCGGGCTCGGCCCGCTGGGCAGATGATGTGCGGCGGATGGAAACCCTGGGGCGGCAGGCGGCGCCCGCCACGGGGACAGCACCCGGCGTGTCCGGCGTCGGTCCGGAAAGCGTCGGATTCGTAGTGGCCCTGGCCTTCCCGGACCGGGTGGCCCGGAAAGTGCCTGGGCCGGGGGAGCGGTATCTGCTCTCCTCCGGTACCCGGGCGGCGCTACCGGGCGGGAGCCGCCTCGCCGGCCACGAATGGCTGGCCATTGCCGAGGTCTCGCGAGCGGACGGACACGAGGCCGCCGGCACCGGCGCCGTCATCCGGTCGGCTGCCCCGCTGACGGTCGAGGCCGCGGAGACGGCCGCCCGGCACCTCCTGACCGACGTCGTGGAAGCCGGCTTCGGCGACGGCAGGGTCACCGCACGCCGGGAACGGCGCCTGGGCGCCATCGTGCTCTCCTCGACGCCGGTGCGGCCGTCCGCAGCGGAAGGCCGCACCGCCGTGGCACGGGCCCTGGCCCGCACCGGGCTCCGGACCATCGGCTGGTCAGCGGCCGCTGAGGCGTTGCGCCGGCGGCTGGCCCTGCTGCACCGTGAGCTCGGGGCGCCCTGGCCAGATGTCTCCGAGCCCGCGCTGCTGGCGCGGCTGGACGACTGGCTGGCACCGGAGACTGAGGCCCTGGCCGGCGGTGCGGCGACCAGCAGCATCAGCCTGGCAGACCCGCTGCGGCGGCTGTTGCCCTGGCCGGAGGCCGCCCGGCTGGCTGACCTGGTGCCGGAGACGCTGGAGGTCCCTAGCGGTTCGCGGATCCGGATCGACTACCCCGAAGCCGACGACGACGGCGGCAGGCCCGTCGTCGCTGTGAAGTTGCAGGAAGTGTTCGGCTGGGAACGGACCCCGCGGCTGGTGGAGGGCAGAGTTCCGGTGCTGTTCCACCTGCTCTCTCCGGCGCGGCGGCCGCTCGCCGTCACCGATGACCTGGCCTCCTTCTGGTCCGGCCCGTACGCCCAGGTCCGTGCGGAGATGCGCGGCCGTTATCCCAAGCATCCGTGGCCGGAGGATCCCTGGACTGCCCCCGCCACCGCGAAGGTCAAAAGCCGGATGTGAGGTGCCGGCGGAGAGGCGGCCGCCGGGCCGGTCAGGTCCGGGCCACCCCGGGTTCGTACGTCCCTGCACTCCACTCCTGACCCTGCGGGTCCAGCACCCTCGCCCGCCGGGCACCCCAGGCCGTGCTTTCGGGTTCGATGATGCCGGTGGCGAAAAGTTTGGCGGCCATGCCAGCATCTTAATCAGGCGGCCCGCCGCCGGATACCTACGGCCGTCTCGCCTCGAACACCATCAGCGGGCTGGTTGCTTGCAGCGGCTGGCGCCGCCACCCGCCCCAGGGCTGTGCTGTGGCGAACCCGGCGGCGGCGAGGTCGGCCAGGACGGTGTCCCGGCTGCGGAACGTGATGGTGGACTCCTCCGTGATGGGCTCCGGGGCGGATGCGCCCGGGACGGTCAGGAGGGTGTGGCTGCTGAACGTCACCTCGCCGGAGTCCGTGGCCGAGGTGACTTCGTACCATTCCGCCAGGTGGCCCAGCGGGGTGGTACGGGAACGGAAAGTCTCCTCCCGGGTCCAGGCCTCCCAGGCGCGGGCGCCCGGATTGCGGCTCTCGAAGGCCAGCACCCCTCCCGGGCGGAGCCCCGGGCAGATATCGCGCAGGGCCTCGTGCCAGACGGCGCCGGTGAGGTGTTGGGCGACGTTTCCGCTCATCACCACAAGGTCCGCCTCAGCCTTGCCGATGGCGCCGGAAGTGCCCAGCCGCCACGTCACCAGGTCCGCGCCGGGCCGGGAGCGGGCAAAGGCAAGCATGTTCACGGAGGGGTCGATGCCGACCACGGAGCGGCCGGCCTGGGCGAACGTGACGGTCAGGATCCCCGTGCCGCAGCCCAGGTCCACGACGGTGCGTGCTTCGAGTTCGTCCGCGAGGGCCCGGAAGTAGTCGTGGTCGGGGCCGTCCGGGTTGTCGTCGTCGTACAGCTGCACCAGGCGCGGGTCATAGTCGGTCACGGGTCAGGGGCTACCCGGCCTCGGCGCCGTCCCACGCGACGTGGACCCAGCGCTGGCCTTCCCCGTCCCAGGACTCGGAGTGGCCCAGCAGGGCCAGGTCCTGGAAGCTGACCTCGATGCCGTCGCGTTGAAGCTCATCCCGCAGTTCGCGGGTGGCCTCACGGACGGCGGTGGTAACGGCCTCGGGGCTGTCGGATTCAACGCGGCGCGACGCTTCATGTGGTTTGCTCATGGACACCATCTTTCAGCCTAAGAGCCGTTCTGGGAACCGCTGCCGCGTTGTGCCGGGCGATGAAGCCCGCCGCCGCCGGTGCCAGACCGGCCCCGGTTTCCTCCGCCGACTGCTTTCTGCCGGCCACGGCGAAAGAATGATCGCCGCCTTCCACCCACTGCAGGACCGCGCCGAAACCGATGCGCGCCACCACAGACTCCAGCAGTACAGGGGTCGCGAACGTGTCCCGGGTGCCCTGGAGGAACAGCATCGGCACGGTGATGCCGTAGAGGTGCTCATCGCGGAGCTTTTCCGGTTTCCCCGGCGGATGCAGCGGATAGCCCAGGTAAATGAGTCCCGCCGCGGGCATGCCCTCGGCGACCGCCATCGAGGCCATCCTGCCGCCGAACGATTTGCCGGCGGCCCACAGGGGTTCGCCCTCTGACCGGGCGGCGGCGGCGTCCATCGCCGCCCGCCAGGCAGCAACGGCTGCCGGTGGTCGGTCGGGGAATTTCCGGCCCGCCTCGCGGTACGGGAAGTTGAAGCGCAGCGTGGCGATGCCGGCGTCGTTCAAGGCTGCGGTGAAGCCGCGCAGGAAGGGGTGCTCCATGCCGGCACCCGCCCCGTGCGCCACCACCAGCGTCGCGACGGCCCGGGCCTGCCGGGCGTATATGCCCGTCACGGCGGACCCGTCGACGTCGATGCTCAGCTGCTCCTCAGTGGCGGCCATGCAGGATCCCGCGCCGTGCCAGCCCCCGGACGGAGAGCCCCACCGCGCAGACCACCGGCGCCAGTGCGAGCAGCAGGGCCACCGGGTTGGGCCGGAACCCCACGCCTCCGCCGGGCCCGGCGGCGTAGACCCCGAGGGGGAGTACGAAGCCGCCGCCACCCCCGCCTGCCCCGGCCGGGGCGTCGTCGGAGGCGGGCGCGCTGCCGCCGCCAAAGCCGAACGACACCAGGGCCACGGGTACCAGTTCTTCGCCGCCAAGTTGCACGGGAGCCCCGTAGGCGCGGGAGACCCCCACATTCCGGAACGTGTCCACCAGGGATGTAAATGCCTCAGCCATAGGAGCCAGCCTAACGACGGCGGAGACCCGGCACCAGAGCGGGCACCCGGGACGCCGGGCCCGCGCACACGGGACGTCCGGCCCCTGTTCCGCGGCGCGGGCGGCCAATAGATTGGGGTGGAAACGCCGTCTGGTGAGAGGAACGAACCATGTCGACTCCAGGAGGGGCCGCAAGCCGGCTGGCCGGGGCACTGGCCATCGTGCTCGGAACCAGGGATATCCCGCTCAGGCTGCGCGCCTGGGATGGCTCGGAGGCCGGACCCGACGGCGCCCCGCTGCTGGTGTTCCACTCCCGGCGGGCGCTCCGGCGCATCCTGTATGCACCCGGCCAGCTGGGCCTCAGCCGTGCGTACGTCGCCGGTGACATCGAGGCGCCCGGGGACATCTTCTCGAGTTTCACCGCGCTCAGCTCTGCAGGGAAGTTCGCCCAGCCGGGGCCCTTCCGCCGCCCCACCCTGCGTGAACTCGGAGCGCTGGCCGCCACGGCGGTGCGGCTCGGCGCGCTGGGACCGAACCCGGCCCCGCCCCCCGAAGAAGCCCGGGTGGCACGGAAGGGCCGGCGCCACTCCCGGAAGCGTGATGCTGCCGCCATTTCACACCACTACGACGTCGGCAACGACTTCTACGCGCTTGTCCTGGGTCCGTCGCTGGTGTACTCCTGCGCCGTGTGGGACGACCCCGCCACCGGCCTGGACGCGGCCCAGGAAGCCAAACTCGACCTCGTCTGCCGGAAACTGGGGCTGGGCCCGGGCATGCGGGTGCTCGACGTCGGTTGCGGCTGGGGCAGTTTCGCCATACACGCCGCCGAACGCTACGGGGCCGACGTCGTCGGGGTCACCCTCTCCGCGGAACAGGCCGAGCTGGCACGGAAACGGGTCGCGGAGGCGGGCCTCACCGACCGCGTCGACATCCGGATCCAGGACTACCGCGACGTGGACGACGGCCCTTACGACGCGATCAGCTCCATCGGCATGTCGGAGCACGTCGGCCGCGAACAGATGGGCCACTACGTCTCCCGGCTGCACGGGCTGCTGCGGCCGGGCGGCCGGCTGCTGAACCATGCCATCTCCTGGAACGCAGGCCCCACCGCTGAGGATCCGGATTCGTTTATCCCGCGCTACGTTTTCCCGGACGGGGAGATGCTCAGCCTGGCCGAGATGGTGGGCGCCCTGGAGGGCGGCGGCTTCGAGGTGCTCGACGTCGAGGCGCTGCGCCCGCACTATGCGCTGACCCTCCGGGCGTGGGTGCAGAACCTTGAAAGCCATTGGGACGAGGCGGTGCGGACCGGCAGCCTTGGGCGGGCCCGGGTCTGGCGCCTCTACATGGCCGCGAGCGCGCTGGGTTTCGAGGCCGGGACCACCGGCGTCAACCAGGTCCTGGTGCGGCGCGCCGGAGGCACCGAACCACCGCTGCGCCGGTCGGCCTGGCTCTGAAGACCCCAGCGGCCAGTCTTTTGTTGTGCCGTGCCCGGGGGTAGTTTGTCCTCATGGCAAGGGAAGAAACCACGGTCAGCATCGACGGACCACACGGCAGCCGGGACGTCCGGATCTCCAGTCCCAGCAGGCTGCTGTGGCCCGGGGCCGGGCTGACCAAGCTGGATCTCGCCCACTACATGATGGCCGTGGGAGAGGCGTTCCTGGCCGCCAACGGCAGCCGCCCCATCACGCTGCAGCGGTTCTCCGGGGACATCGACGGCGAACAGTTCTTTTCAAAGAACCCGCCCAAGGGCGCCCCCGACTATGTCGGCGCCGTGGATGTGGTCTACCCGAGCGGCCGGTCCCACCCGCAGCTGGTGTTCGAGGAGGTTGCCGCCGCCGTCTGGGCGGTGCAGATGAACACTGTCGTCTTTCATCCGTGGGCCTCCCGGGCGGGGATCCCGGATAACCCAGACCAGCTGCGGATCGACCTTGACCCGCAGCCGGGTACCAGCTTCCGGGACGCCGTCCCCGCCGCACGTGAGCTGAAAGCCGTCCTGGCCGAGGCCGGGCTGACCGCTTTTATCAAGACCTCGGGGAACCGGGGCCTGCACGTCTTTGCCCCGATTGAACCGGCGCATGAGTTCCTTGAGGTCCGGCACGCCGTGATCGCCGCAGCCCGCGAACTTGAGCGCCGGATGCCGGAGCAGGTCACCACCGCCTGGTGGAAGGAGGAACGCGGGAGCCGGATCTTCGTGGACTTCAACCAGGCCAACCGCGACCGGACCATGGCCGGCGCGTACAGCCCCCGGGCACTGCCGGCCGCCACCGTGTCCTGTCCGCTGGAGTGGGAGGAACTGGACAGCGCCGACCCACAGGACTTCACCGTGGCCACCGTCCCCGCCCGGCTCAAATCCGCCGGGGATCCCTGGGCGGACATGCACACGAACCCCGGCACCATCGACACCCTGCTGGGGTGGTGGGAGCGTGACCTCTCCGCGGGCCTCGGCGAGCTTCCCTTCCCGCCGGACTTCCCGAAGATGCCCGGTGAACCGCCGCGCGTGCAGCCCAGCCGTGCCCGGACCAAAGCCTAGCGTCGGCCCCCGCGGGCGCTAACGGGGCGGCCGGGAACGGGACGGGCACGGTGCATCCGCTCCAGTGCGGCCACGTCACGGCCGAAGGAGAACAGCAAGAGCCCCAAAGCCACCAGGAGTGCCGAGGTGCCGGGCCCGGGCGGCACGCCGGGGGTCAACGCCAGCAGCAGGGTTAGCGGCTGGAGCGCGCCGATCACCTTCCGCAGGGGTGACACCGGAAGGACCCCTCTCAAGGCCGGCCGGACGGCGCCAGCGGCGGTAAACCCGTAGTAGAGGAGCCCGGTCACCAACGCCCAACCGCCCAAGACCGCCGCGGCGGCGCAGGAGAGTACCAGGGTCAGGGCCGCATCGGTCTCGGTGTCCAGCCGAGCGCCCGCCGGCGACGCCGTCCTGGTGCGCCGTGCCACGGGGCCGTCGACGGCGTCCAGCGCGAAGGCGCAGGCGCCGAGCACCACAAGAAGCCAACCCGGGGCGTGGCCGCCGGCGACGTCCAGCACAGCCTGCGCCGCACAGCAGGCCACGAGGACTGCACGGATCAGGGTGACACGGTCGGCCGGGGTGCACACGCGGGGTTCGCGCAGCAGGACGATGCCGGCGATTCGCGCCAGCCCCGCGGCGCCGGCCGCCACGGCCAGCGTCCCGGCGGGAACCGCGGGCGAGGCCAGCGCGGCGAGCCAGCCGGCCGACGCAAGGTAGGCGGCTGCGGCCACGGTCACATCGGCCTCGGCGCGGCGGGAAATTCTGCTTGGCATGGTCACCTCGGCACCATGCTAACAACGCGGCGTCCGGTTGGGTCCTGCAGCCGGTCAGGGCACCGGCCGCGGGCCCTGTGCGCGGGCCACGCTGCCGGCCCGGGCGACGCCGAGGCCGGCGAACACGGTGGCCGCCCCCTCGGCGACGGCGCTCAGCGACTTCTCGAAGTACCAGACGGGCTCGTACATGGCCGGGAACGGGCCGAACGCCGGCAGATCGACGTAGCGGTAAACCACGACGGCGGCGAACGCGCTGAGCGCCACGAGGAAAGCGAAGGCGTAGGCAGCCCGGCTGCCGCGCACTAAGACGGCCAGTGCGGCCAGCACCGCCGCACCGGATTCGAGCAGGAAAAGTGTGCCCTGGCCAATGCCCTGCGGCGACCCCGCCTGGTAGCCGGGGGCCAAGTGGATGTGCACCACTGCGTCGACGAGGAGGGCCGCCGCTGTCAGTAACCGCAGGCCAACGCCGCGTCCCCGCCTCCGGGCCGGCGCCCCGCCGCGGACTGAAGCGCTCATTGGACTGTCAACGTTCCGTGCATGCCGGGGTGGAAGGTGCAGTGATAGGTATACGTGCCCGGCTTGGAGGGCGCCGTGAAGCTCGCTGTACCACCGCTGCCCTTGACGTCGACGTCGAACGCCGCGCCGTCGTCGGCGGTCACCGTGTGTTCGGCGCTGTCCATGTTGGTGATGGTCACCGGCGTGCCTGCGGCGACCACCAGGGGGGTGCCGTAGGCAAAGTCCTTGATCGTGATGGCCGACGGGCCTGCCGTCGCACTGCCCGGCGCGGCTGTACCCGGAGCACTTCCCGAACCCATGGGCATACTGGCCGTCGCCGAGGGGCCGCCCGCGGACGTGGCGGCCGGTGATGCCCCGCTTCCCCCGGACGAGCATCCCGGGGCGGCCACCAGGACCGCCGCCAGGACTAGCGTGGCGCGCACATTTCTGGTGTTCATGGGGCACCCCTAAACCATGGATCTGCTGGCCGCAGAAGTTGACCGGCTGCTCCCATTCTGCTCCCGTTTGGCCCGGGCGGCGCGGAGTTTCCAGCTGCCCTGCAGGCGGTGTTCAGCGTGCTCCCATCCTGCGCTGCAGGAGGCCGTGGACTACGTGGTTGGCGTGTTCGCGCAAGTTGCAGGTGAGGTTGGCCGGGTACTGGCCGGGACTCACTTCGGGCCGGGCCCTACTTGGGCCAAAAAAGAAATTACCTGCCCGTGTTCGCGGGCGCTTACTCACTGGTTTGCCGCCCGTACCCAACTTTCGGCATCCCGAAAGTCGGGTAGTTGCCCCGCCTTGTTGGGCGCTTGGTCCGCGTGCCACGGTGGCTGGCAGAGGCCGGAAAGCTGGTGGGGTTTCAGTCCGCACTGAAGGTCACCGGGGTGTTTCTCTCGGCCTCAGCTCGACACTTGTGGAGCCGCGTTCTGAATCGTTGCCTGGGGAATCGGAGAACATCGTGCAGACCTTGCCGGGAGCAGATACAGCCATAACGGTCCGGCTGTTCGGAGCACTGGAAATCCGGCGCGACGGCGTCGCGCTGACAGCCGCGGACCTCGGCGGCTGCAAACCACGCCACATCCTCGAAATTCTCTTGCTGAACCTCGGCACCCCGGTCTCAAAGACGCAGTTGATCGAGATCCTGTGGGGACCCAGCGCCAGCGACGGGGCCGTAGCGACGCTGGAGAGCTACATCAGCGGGCTCCGCCGGGCGATCCAGCCCGGGCAGACCAAGTCCGGTCCGCTCCGGACCGCCAACAGCGGGTATCTGCTGGATCCGCACCTGGTGGACCTTGACCTCATGCGTTTCCGCTGCCTGCTCAATGCCGCGGCGACGGCCGCCCCGGAAGACGCCTACCCGGTGCTGGTCGAGGCGCTGGCGCTCTCGGCCGAGCCACTGCTGGGGTTCGAGCTCGTCGCTGACTGGGCGGACGAGGCCCGCGCGCGGCAGCATGCCGAACGGGTTGCCGCGATGCTCGCCGCTGCCGAGGCGGCAACGGCGCTAAGGCGCCCCCACGAGGCGATCAACTGGGCACAAGCGGCCATCCGGTCCGAGCCCCTGAACGAACGGGCCTGGATGGTGCTGGTGGAGGCCTACGAACTCGCCGGCCTGCCCGCCGAGGGTCTCTCCGCCTACGACCGCTGCCGCCGCCTCTTCGACCGAGACCTCGCCTGCCCGCCGGGACCGGCCCTCCAGGCCGCGCATCTGCGGCTCTTGCGGCAGCACGCCGAGGCCGATTCGGAGCTCTCCGAGGTGCTGTCGGCCCTGCTGTTCCTTGGCGGCTGGCTGCACAACCCGGGGTCGCAGGGTGCGGGGACCGATGACCGGCTGCACCAGAACGCCGGACGAATCCTGGATTCCTTCCTCCAGCGGGTCCGGACCGCGGTGTGACGTGGCCGGTGGCCGGGGTCCGGGTGCCGGCACCCACCGTCAGGCCGCCCGGACCACGGGGAGTTCATCCCAGTGCGTTGTGTAGCGCGGTGACAACATGTCGCGCTTCATGGTCCAGTCGGGGCCGCCGCGGATGCCCCCGTGACCCAGGCCGATGGATCCCCGGCCGTATCTGCGGCTGATCTCCTCCACCAGGGGTCCGATGCCGCGTTCCTCGTGCGGGTTCTCGAACAGGGCCAGCGGGGCCTGGTTGGCAGTGGGGCGCAGGTCGGTGACCATGATCCCGGCCCGCGCGTACTTGATGTCGTCGCCGATCCGGGGGAGCAGGGCGTAGGCCGCGCGTGCCAGCAGTACCGGGTCAGCCGTGGGCATGGGGAGCGGGACGCATACCGACGGATAGGAGCTGTCCCGCGGGTTGTAGTAGGACGTAGCGGCGAAAGCGGTGAGCAGCTTTGCCTGCAACCCGTGCTTGGCGAGCCGGGCGCTGGCTTGCTGGGCGTAGAGGCCCAGGACCTGGCGCATTCCCGCCTGGTTTCCTACGGGGGTGGCAAACGATCGGCTGAAGATCAGTTGGTCGCGGCCGACGCGCTCCTCCTCCAGCGGGATGCACCGGGTGCCCTGCAGCTCGAGGACGGTACGCATGAGGACCACCGAGAAGCGGTCCCTGATGGTCACGGGGTCGGCCCGGGCCAGGTCCAGAACGGACCGGATCCCCATCGCATTCAGGCGTTTGGTCAGGCGGGTCGACACACCCCAGAGCTCGATCACGGACAGGTCCGCCATGAGCTGCGCCTGGCGCTCGGCCGGGACGGCCTCCCAGTGGCAGACGCCGTCGAACGCCGGGTTGTGCTTGGCCCACTTGTTGGCCAGCTTGGCCAGCGTCTTGGTGCCGGCGATGCCGACGCAGACCGGGACGCCGACGTTGCGGCGGACGGCAGTCTTCATCGCTTGCCCCAGGCGTTGCAGCTCGGCGGGGCCGCCGGTGACTCCCAAGAATGCCTCATCGATGCTGTAGACCTCCAGCCAGGCCGAATACCGCCCCAGGAGTTCCATGACCCGGGCGCTAATGTCGCCGTAGAGCTCATAGTTGCTGGACTTGGCCACCAGCCCCCACTCCTTGGCGCGCGGAGCGAGCTTAAACCACGGTTCGCCCAGCGGGATGCCGAGTGCCTTCGCTTCGGGGGAGCGGGTGACGGCGCAGCCGTCGTTGTTGGACAGGACGACGACGGGCCGGCCCTCCAGGGAGGGGTCGAAGGCGCGTTCGGCGCTGGCATAAAAACAGTTCACGTCCACGAGGGCGATGCTGCCGCTGGGTCGGGGTTCAATCATCACACCAAACCTTCCTGCTCGGGCACCCGTTCAGGTTCAGACATGGTGCAGGCAGCGTGTGGCGACGCCCCAGACGACGAGGTCGGACAGGGCCGGGACCCGGATGTCCGGGTAGCGCGGGTTGTCTGCCTGCAGCACCACGCCGGAGGCGGTGATGCGGAGGCGCTTGACCGTGAGCTCGCCGTCGAGGACGGCGACGACGACGCATCCGTCACGCGGTGCCAGCGCCCGGTTCACGATCAACTCATCGCCGTCGCTGATTCCGGCCCCCTCCATCGAGTCCCCCGACACCCGGACGACGTACGTACTGGTGATGTCCTTGATCAGGTGYTCATTGAGGTCGATCCGGCCGTCGAAGTAGTCCTGAGCCGGCGACGGGTATCCGGCCGCAACAGCGACCGGCGAGATCAGGACCGACAGCAAGGACGCGCCCGCATCTATCACGCGGGGACCAACAACAACGCTCACAACACACCCTTTATTCGAATATATCTTCGAATAAAGTGTAGCCCCGGGCGCCGACATTTGACCGGCCCTGCGGAATCGGAATCGCGGGTCCCGGCGAACCAGGGGCACGACGCGCCGAAGTCCGTCGAGGTCCCCCCCACCCCCCCCGATCGCGCCGCCGGGAAACCGCCAGCGGCGTCCGCGGAGTTGATGAGTCATCCGTGAGGTGGAACTTGCTCATCATCCGGTTGGAACTCGCCCGCAGTTGGGCCCGGCGCTGGAAGAGCCCGCTTAGGGTGAAGGCATGTTCACAATGATCCGGTCCCTGAGGCCTCTCGCGGCGCCTGCCGCGGCTGTCCTTCTTGCGGGGGCGCTTTTCATCCTGGAGGAGCGCCATTTCGACCAGAAAAGCGCCCTCCTGTTGGCGTTCCTCACGGGCGTTGCAGTGGCGGAGATTTTGCCGGCCGCCGCCCTCGGGCTGGTCCTGGGGGCGCTGCTCCTGCAGAGTGTCAAGATCCTGCCGCTGGTCCTCCTGTCCGGCGTGCTGAGTTATGCCGTCGTTCCGGTGGTGATCTTCTTCGCGGTGGTTGGCTGGAAGAGCAGGAACCGCTGGGTCCTCCCGCTAACGTCTGTCTTGTTCGCCGCCGTCATCACCGCCAACTGGTTCACCGACCAGACCTGGATCAATTTCATCTTCGGCAACCAGCTGTACGACAGGGGAGTGCTGCGCACCCTCACCTACGCCTTCCTGATCTTCGGGGCCTTCGCCGCACTGAACCTCGCCGCGTGGGCCGTCGGCGTCGCGGTCAACAACGTTTCAAGAAGCCGGCGGGCGCAGCTGGCGGCGGAACGCCGGCTCCGGGAAACGGCGACCGAACTTGCCGTCGAACAGGAACGCAACAGGATCGCCAGGGAATTGCACGATGTTCTGGCCCATTCACTCACGGTGATCGTGGCCCAGGCGGACGGCATCCGATACATCCACCACACGGAACCGGACTCCGTGGCAGAAGCCTCCCAAGTCATCGCCGAATCAGCGAGGACCGCGCTCGTGGAAACGCGGAGGCTCATCGAAGGCTTCTCGACGGACCTCGGCACTCAACCCACGCACAGGATTGAGGACCTGGCCGATCTTGCCGACCGTTTGGGTTCCAGTGGAATGCCCGTCACCACCGAAACCACGGGCCAGCCGCGGGACATGACCCCGGCCCAGCAACTGACCGTCTACCGGCTGGCGCAGGAGAGCCTCACCAACGCCTTCAAATATGGCGACCGTAGCCAGGGCGCGCACCTGCACCTGCTCTGGACGGCGACGAACCTGGAGCTGCGTGTCCGCTCATTTTTTGGGACCAATCAGCCAGGCACGACGACGTCGACCCCCGTCGGCCGCGGGATAGCAGGAATGAAGGCACGTGCAGCGACCGTTGGCGGACGGGTGGAAACGGTCCGGGGCGAGGACACCTTTGAGGTGCTGGCTTCCCTCCCCGTTGCAGTACCCAGCCAGCATCCGGAAACCACCACCAGCAAGTCCCGCCTCCGCTCCCTGGAAGGAGCCCAGCCATGACGGCCGCACCGATCACGATTGCGCTGGCCGATGACCAGCCACTGTTCAGCGCCGGACTCAGGATGATCTTGCGCAGTCAGCCGGACATGGACCTCGTCGGCGAAGCCGCCAACGGGGAAGCGGCGGTCGAACTCGCGCAGGCGGCACGCCCGGATGTGCTCCTTATGGACATCCGGATGCCCGTCATGGACGGAATCACAGCCACCAGAACCATACTGGGAACGCCGGGCGGCCATGCCCCGAAGATCATCGTGCTCACCACCATCCAGCACGACGAAGCCGTGGTGCGGGCCATCCAGGCCGGTGCCGCCGGGTTCCTGACGAAAGACACCACGCCCGATTTCCTGCTGGCCGCCATCCGAACGGTCCACTCGGGCCACTCGGTCATCGCGCCGGCCCTCACCAACGAGCTCTTGCGCGACTACACCACGCCTTCGACAGGAACCGACGCGGCACTGGCAGGCCTCTCCGGCAGGGAACGCGACGTGTTCCTCCACGCTGCCAAGGGGTTGAGCAACGCGGAAATCGCGGCGGCACTGGTGCTCAGCGAAGCCACCGTAAAATCCCACGTCGGCAGCATCCTGGCAAAACTCAAGCTGAAGAGCCGCATCCAGCTCGTCGCCTTCGCGTACGAAAACAACGTTCTCAACTAGCCCGCGCAGCAGCATCGTCCACCCAATTCGGTCTTCCCGATCCCGGGAAGGTAGCCACCGCTTTACCCAAAACAATCGAAGGAGCCACCATGAAGAAAAAGGTCTTCGGCGCTGCTGTGCTGATACTCGGCACCGGTGCCGCCCTGGCTGCGGCCGCCACCCCTGCAGCGTCGGTCACTGCATCACCGGAGCCCATCCCGGGGATCATCCGTCAGGCAGAGGCCTATGCCTCAACAGATCCGATAGCCGAAACGGGCGTGCAGAAGGCCGTCGAGCTCTGCATGGCCAAGGCCGGCTTCTCGTACACGCCCCCCAGCGCCGCGATGACGATGGACCTCAACGGAGCCATCGGATTCAAACGGCTCACGGTCGACGCCGCCAAGGCAAGCGGTTACGCCGGCACCCTGCCCCAGGGACCCCGCGAACCGGTTCCCGGCACAGCGGACGGCAAGCTCTTCGCAGATCCGGCCTTCAACAAAGCACTCACCGGTCCGGCGGACTCAGCTTCAATGGTCAGGGTGGGCACCACCGGAACCTCTGCCGCCGGATGCCGTGGCGAAGCCATGACAAAGATCTACGGCAGCGCGGAAAACTACATGCTCGCCACGGGCATCGCGTACAACTCAGTCCTTCCTGCCAGCTTGTCCGCCTCCGGCGACTCCGGAATCACCAAAGCCATCAGCGACTGGGCGGCCTGCATGAAAGAAACTCCCTACGCATCCTTTGCAGACCCCCAGCAGGCCGCAGAGGAAGGAACGGCCGCGGGAGGGCAGGAAGAGTTCAGAATTGCCATGACCGACGCCGTCTGCCGGGACAAGACGGGATTCCATGCCGCGCTGGACAAAGTCCTCGACAAGTACCTCACAACCCGCATGCAGGAACTGGCCCCGCAAATCGCGAAAGTCAAAGAGATTCGCCGCACCGCGGACGCCAACGCGGCGAAACTCGTCATCCCAAGCGCCCGCTGACTGACAAACGCGCGTGATCTATGCGGCGGCTACTCGAAACGGGACGGGTCGCCCATACCGCGGCGGACAACCTCGGCCACGCCGCTCGAGAAGTCGATGACCGTCGTCGGCTCCGCCCCGCAGTCGCCGGAATCAATGACGGCGTCCACCACGTGGTCCAGCCTCTCCTTGATTTCCCAGCCCTGGGTCAGCGGCTCTTCCTCATCCGGCAGCAGCAGGGTGCTGGAGAGGAGGGGCTCACCGAGTTCGGCCAGCAGCGCCTGGACCACCCGGTTGTCCGGGATGCGCACACCGACGGTCTTCTTCTTCGGGTGCAGCAGCCGCTTGGGTACTTCCTTGGTGGCCGGAAGGATGAAGGTGTAGCTCCCCGGGGTCACGGCCTTGATCGTGCGGAACACATCATTGTCGATCTGGACAAACTGGCCGAGCTGGGCGAAATCTTTGCACACCAGGGTGAAGTGGTGCTTGTTATCCAGGTGCCGGATGGCGCGGATGCGGTCCAGGGCGTCCCGGTTGCCCACCTGGGCTCCGAGGGCGTAGCAGGAGTCGGTGGGGTAGGCGATGAGGCCGCCGGACTTCACCATGTCCACCACCTGGGTGATGGAGCGCGGCTGGGGGTCCTCGGGGTGCACATCGAAGTATCTCGCCATGGCATGAGCTTACGCCCGGGGAGGGGGCGCATTGCGCATTCGCCGGGATCGGTGCTAACCCTTGAGGGACAACCGAACCGCCCGAGCACCGACGATGAGGAGTTGCAGATGACTTTGCCCCGAGATGAAGACAGTGCACTGCGGCACTGGAGCGCCCGGCTGATCCAGGCCTTGCAGATCCTGGATTTGGAAGTGGACCACGAGAAGATTGTGGAAGTCGCCGAGGAGTCAGTAAAGGCGGTCGGCCCGCACGCGGACGCCATCAGCGCCTTCATCGTCGGCTACGCCGCAGGAACCGCGTCCACCAACGGCCGGAAGAGCACCCAGGAGGCCGTGCACGCCGCATCCAACAAAGTCATCGAACTGTGCGAGCATGGCGAGTCCGGCGGCCCGGACGAGAAGGGCTGGGCCAAGCGGGCCCAGTAGCGGCGCCGTCTGGCGCGCGGCAGCGCCCGCTGGCTGAGGCAACAGCAGCAAACGACAGACAGGCCGCGCCCCCACCAGGGGGCGCGGCCAGTCTGTTGCCGGCTAGGCCGATGCGTTGGCGGCGGTGTGCAGCCGGTCCGGGCTGTCGGGTGTCTGGTCCAGGCTGGGTTCAAGGCGGACGATGACGGCCTTCGAGACCGGGGTGTTGCTGCCCTCGGCGGTGTGGTTCAGCGGCACCAGGACGTTGGCCTCGGGGTAGTACGCGGCGGCGCACCCGGGGGCCGTGGGGTAGGAGACCACACGGAACTTCCGCAGCACACGTTCGACGCCGTCGTGGTACTCCCCGTGGATGTCCACGAACAGGCCGTCGGCCAGGCCGAGGTCGTTGATGTCCGCCGGGTTCACGAAGACCACGTGGCGGCCCTTCTTGATGCCACGGTAGCGGTCGTTGTGGCCGTAAATGGTGGTGTTGAACTGGTCGTGCGAGCGCATGGTCTGCAGGATCAGGGTGCCCTCCGGCCGTTCCACGTGCTCGAGCTCGTTGACGGTGAGCACCGCCTTGCCGGTCGGCGTCGGGAACGTGCGGGAATCCCGCGGACCGTTGGCCAGGATAAAGCCGCCCTCCTGCCGGATCCGGGTGTTGTAGTCCTCGCAGCCGCCCACCACCCGGGAGATATGGTCCCGGATGAGGTCGTAGTTCTTCTCGTACCCGTCCCAGTCGGCCTTGATTTTGTCGCCCACCAGTGCCTTGCCCAGCCGGCTCAGGATTGCCGGTTCGGACAACAGGTGGTGCGATACCGGCTCCACACTGCCCCAGGACGGGTGCACGGCGCAGACGGTGTCCTCGACCGAGACGAACTGCTCCCCGGACTCCTGGATGTCGATCTCGGTGCGGCCCATGGTCGGCAGGATCAGGGCTTCGGCGCCTGTGACCACGTGTGAGCGGTTGAGCTTGGTGGAGACCTGGATGGACATGTCCGTCCCGGCCACGGCAGCCTCGGCCGCGTTGGTGTCCGCGATGGCACCGACGAAGTTGCCGCCCATGGCCATAAAGACCTTGATGGCACCTTCCTGCATCCGGTTGATGGTCTCGACGGCGTCCACACCGTGCTCCCGGGGCGGTTCGAAGCCGAATTCCTCGCCGAGGGCCTCCATAAAGGACTGCGGCATCTGTTCCCAGATGCCCATGGTCCGGTCGCCCTGCACGTTGCTGTGCCCGCGGATCGGCGAGGCGCCGGCGCCGGGCTTGCCCATGTTGCCGCGCAGCAGGAGCAGGTTGATGATCTCCTTGATGGTGGCCACGCCCTTCTTCTGCTGCGTGATCCCCATGGCCCAGGTGATGATGACCTTCTCGGCTTTCAGGTATCGGGCGGCGAGCTCGTCGATCTCCTCGGTGCGCAGCCCGGTGGCCTCCAGGACGGCCTGCTCGTCCAGCAGCGCCAGGTGTTCCTTGAGTTCCTCGAGCCCCTCGCAGTGCTCGGCGAGGAATGCGTGGTCCAGGACGGTCCCGGGGTTCTTCGCCTCGGCGTCCAGTACGCGCTTGGAGACGGCCTGCAGCAGGGCCATGTCCCCGCCGATCCGGATGTGCAGGAACTGGTCCGCGATTTCGGTGCCGTGGCCGATGATGCCCTTGACCTTCTGCGGGTTCTTGTAGCGGCGCAGCCCGGCTTCCGGGAGCGGGTTCACGGCCACGATTTCGCCGCCGTTGTGCTTGCAGTTCTCCAGCTCGGTGAGCATCCGCGGGTGGTTGGTACCCGGGTTCTGCCCCATGATGATGATCAGGTCGGCGTCGGCGTAGTCGTCGAAGTTGACGGTCGCTTTCCCGATGCCAATGGTCTGGCCCATGGCCCAGCCGGACGACTCATGGCACATGTTGGAGCAGTCCGGCAGGTTGTTGGTTCCGTAGCCGCGGACCAGCAGCTGGTAGAGGAAGGCTGCCTCGTTGGAGGTCCTGCCGCTGGTGTAGAAGGCGGCCTCGTCGGGGGAGTCGAGGCTCTTGAGCTTCTCCGTGATCACGGCGATCGCCTCGGGCCAGCTGATCGGCTTGTAGTGGTCCTCGCCGGCCGGTTTGTAGACGGGCTCGGTGAGCCGGCCCTGCATGCCCAGCCAGTAGTCGGAGCGGCCGCGGAGTTCCGTTACGGAATGCTGGGACCAGAAACCGGAGTCGATAACCACCGGCGTGGCCTCCCACGTGACGGCCTTGGCGCCGTTCTCGCAGAATTCAAAGGCCTTGCGGTGGTGCGGGTCCGGCCAGGCGCAGCTGGGGCAGTCGAAACCGTCCTTCTGGTTCATCTTCATGACCGTCTTGCGCGTCCGGTTGAGGCCCATCTGCTCGATGGCCGGCTTCATGGAATGGTAGACGCCCGGGACACCAGCGGCCCAGCTCTTCGGATGGTCGGCCACCTCGATGTCTTTCTCGTCCGTTTCCTCGACCCGAGGGTTTTTCTGCGTCACGTGAACTTCCCTTCTGCAAACACCAGCGGCTCGCCGACGGCGGGCACAGGTACCACTACGCACCCTACCCGCAGGCCCAATACAGGCCTATCAGCGTTTCCGGAGCGCCGCAAGCAAACCCGCGCCGTGCCGCGGCAACGGCGGCCCTCCACGGGCGTTCCGGGCCCGGCGGGGCGGTGCAGGCTCCAGGCGGCAACCGCGTAAGTACTGCGTACACGGCACCTAAAAAAGCCCCGAAAACCCAGTATCGGCTGAGTACCGCTGCCCTCGGTGCGCGGCCAGCGGGCCCAAGATTTTCCCAAGACGCACCCTGCACTCTTGCTCCATCACTCACTCCCACAGGCAGGTGCGCAATGAATGTGTTCGCAGGTACGAAGGGCGGCGGCCAAAGATTCATCTTTGGCAAACCGACCCGGGTGGTAGCGGCCGGGACAGCGATGGCGCTGCTCGGCTTCCTCGGAATCACCACGACGGCGGTCGGCGCCAGTGCGGCGCCGGCCCCCGTCGGGGCCGGGTTCACGGTCACTCCGTCGGATCTGGCGTTTATCCTCAAGCAGATCAAGATCGCCGAATATCACGTGGCCAATACGACGTCGGCAACGGGCCCCTGCGGTGCCCTGGTCGGGAAGGGGGCGAACCAGATCCCCGACCCGCTGACCTCGTACGGCCTCCGCACCGTCGATGGCTCGTGCAACAACCTGATCAAGGACCGCGAGGGCTACGGCGCAGCCGACCAGCTGTTCCCGCGGTTGACGACGCCGGTCTTCAGCCAAGCCGATGACGTCCCCGCAGGATTCGGCCAGCCAGGTTCCTCCGGCTACACACAGAAGTCCGGCAACGTCTTCGACGCCCAGCCGCGCGAGATCAGCAACCTGATCGTGGACCAGACGGCCACCAACCCGGCCGCCGTCGCCGCCGCCGGCTTCCCGGTCCGGACCCAAAACAACCCGGGGCTTTTCCCCTGCACCACGGACCCGGTGGGCAGCACCCCCGGCGTCCCGGCAGGCTGCGTGCCCACCGGGGACACGCTGTTCATCCCCAACGTCACCACCGACGTCGGACTTTCCCCGCCATACAACTCCCTGTTCACCCTGTTCGGCCAGTTCTTCGACCACGGCGTTGACCAGACCGTCAAGGGCGGCGGAACCGTATTTGTCCCGCTCAAGGGGGATGATCCGCTGATCACCGTCGGCCCGGACGGCAAGCCGGGAACCGGGGACGAAGTGGCCCCCGGCAGCCCCAACGCCTTTATGGTCCTGACCCGGGCGCAGAACCAGCCCGGCCCGGACCACATCCTGGGGACCGGCGACGACATCCAGGAAGCGGCCAACACCGACTCGCCCTATGTGGACCAGTCGCAGACCTACACCTCGCACCCCTCGCACCAGGTCTTCCTGCGCGAATACGCCAACAACACCGGCGGCAAGCCGGTTTCCACCGGCAAGCTGCTGGGTGGAAGCACCGAACTCAACGCCGGCGGCATGGCCACCTGGGCGGACGTCAAGACCCAGGCGGCAGGCCTACTGGGCCTCAAGCTCGAGGACAAGGACGTCACCAACATTCCCATGATGGCGGCTGACCCGTACGGCAAGTTCATCCCGGGCCCCGCCCGAGGATTGCCGCAGTACGTCACCCGTTCCGGCCTAGTGGAAGGCGACACGGCGAGCCCCGTTCCGGTGCCCGCAGACGTGCTGTACTTCGACACCCCGTTCCTGACCGACATCGCCCACAACGCGGACCCGTCGCCTCAGGACACCGACCACAACCCGGGAACCCCGCCGGTTGCTCCGCGTCCGGACGACGACACTGTCGCGTCGGCGGACTTCGCGAACCAGCAGGCCGGCACCTACGACGACGAGATGCTCAACGCGCACTTCTGCGCCGGTGACGGCAGGGTCAACGAGAACATCGGGCTGACCACCATCCACCAGGTATTCCACTCGGAGCACGACCGTCTTGTGGCGGACATCGAGAAAACCCTCACCGAGGACACCTCCCTCACCGGTGTGGCAGCGCTCGCCGAATGGAAGCTTGCGGACGGTGCCAGCGGCTGGAACGGCGAGCGCCTGTTCCAGGCGGCCCGGTTCGTCACGGAGATGGAATACCAGCACCTGGTGTTCGAGGAGTTTGCCCGCAAGGTCCAGCCCGCGGTCCAGCCCTTCCACGTCTACCACACGGACATCAACGCGGCCGTCCGGGCGGAGTTCGCCCACGCGGTCTACCGCTTCGGCCACTCCATGCTGACCGAGACCATCGCCCGCACGAACGCGGACGGCAGCGACAACTCCATCTCGCTGCTGCACGGCTTCCTGAACCCGCCCGAATACGCCAACGGCGGGTCGGCCGGACAACTGAGTTCAGAATCGGCGGCCGGCAGCATTGTGATGGGCATGAGCGACCAGGTCGGCAACGAGCTCGACGAGTTCGTGACCGGCACGCTGCGGAACAACCTCCTCGGCCTGCCCCTGGACCTGGCCACGATCAACATGACCCGCGCCCGTTCCGAGGGTGTCCCGCCGCTGAACGTCCTGCGGACCCAGATCCACGACGCCACCGGTGACGGCCAGCTGACCCCGTACACGAGCTGGGCGGACTTCGGACAGAACCTGAAGCACCCCGAATCCCTGATCAACTTTGTGGCCGCTTACGGCACATTCCCGACGATCACCAGCGAATCCACGCTGGCGGGCAAGCGGGCAGCGGCCAAGGCGATCGTTGATCCGGGCATCGGCATCTCACCCTCGGCCGAAGCGCTGGACTTCATGAACAGTGCAGGGGCGTGGGGAGCGAAAGAGACCGGCCTGAACAAGGTTGACCTCTGGGTGGGCGGCCTCGCCGAGAAGACCAACCTCTTTGGCGGCCTGCTCGGCAGCACGTTCAACTACGTGTTCGAGAACCAGCTCACCGACCTCCAGAATGGCGACCGCCTGTATTACCTGGCGCGCACCCCGGGCATGAACCTTCGTACCCAGCTGGAGAGTAACTCGTTCGCGGAGATGATCATGCGCAACACCAACGCGCACTCACTGAAGGCGGACGCGTTCGGCACCGCCGACTGCAAGTTCCAGCTGGGCAATCTGGCGGGGACCGCGGACGGATACACCGCGTCGGGGCCCACGGTCGCCGACGACGGGACCACCGAGTGCAAGGAAAACCTGCTGCTCCTGCGCAAGCCGGACGGCACCATCCAGTACATGGAGAAGAACACGGTCGATCCGAGCGGGATCAACGGCCAGTCCGTGTACAACGGCACGGCCAACGCCGACCGCGTCACGGGCGGCAATGACAACGACACGTTCCTCGGCAACGCCGGCGCCGACGTCATCGAAGGCAACGGCGGCGACGACATCGCGCTCGGCGGCGAAGGCAACGACAGGATCACTGACCTGTCCGGCGCCGACGTCCTCAAGGGCGGACCGGGCAATGACTACCTGAACTCCGGCATCGGTGACGACATCAACATGGGCGGCGACGGGCAGGACTTCATCAACGGCGGAGCCAACGACAACGAGACGTTCGCCGGCCCCGGCAACGACTTCGTGCAGTCCGGTGACGGTGCTGACGCGACGTTCGGTGACGGCGGCGACGACTGGATCCAGGGCGGATCCGGCCAGGACCTGCTCATCGGCGACCACGGCGCCCCGTTCTTCGACGATCCGGCGCAGACCAAGCCCGGCAACGACATCTTCGTCGGGCAGGTCGGTGAAAACGACTACGACGCCGAAGGCGGCGACGACATCATGACCAGCAACGCGGCCGTCGACCGGTACGCCGGCGCTGCCGGCTTCGACTGGGCCACGCACCAGCACGACACGGTGGCGGCGGACGACGACATGAAGATCAACAACAACCTGGTCGGACTGCCGTTGCCCGTAATCGTCAACCGCGACCGCTGGCAGGAAGTCGAGGCCAACTCCGGATCCAAGTTTGACGACGTGATCCGGGGTGACGACGTAGTGCCCAGCACCGTAGGCGGTGCCGGCTTCAGCGGCTGCGACGTCCTCGACCAGACCGGCATCGACCGGATCGCCGGCCTGGGCGCCCTCCTCCCCGCCCCGAGCACGCCGCTCGGACCGGTGGCGGCGCTGTCCCCGATGGGCGTCTGCCCCCTGACCGGTCCGGTCTGGGGTGACGGTAACATCCTCATCGGCGGCCTCGGCAGCGACAAGATCGAAGGACGCGGCGGCAACGACGTGATCGACGGTGACCGGTACCTGAAGATCCGGATCAGCGTCCGGGACAACGCGGGCACCGAAATCGGTTCGGCCGACATGATGGAGCGCCCGTACCAGCCGGGTAACCCGCAGACCCTGGCGGCTGCTGTCGCGGCCGGCACCATCGATCCGGGCAACCTCGTGGCTGTTAGGGAAATCATCACCCCGACCGCTGCAGAGACCGCAGGCAACCGCGACGTCGCGATCTTCTCCGATGTGCGGGCCAACTACACGGTCCTGACCACCGGCGGCGACGGCACCCTCGGTTCGCCCGGGTCCGTTACCACGGTGACGCACAACGGCGCAGGCATCGACGGAACGGACACGCTCCGCAACATCGAGTTCCTGCAGTTCTCCGACACCGTCGCACTGAGCGCACCGGGGATCGGCACCGCCACGGCTGGCGATGCCCGGGCCACGGTCAACTGGACGGCACCGGCCACCGGCCTGGCGGACAGCTTCTCGGTAAAGGTCCTGGACGTCACGACGGACCCCGCAGGGGTGCAGGTGGGAGCGCTCCGCAGCGCTGCCGCAGGTGCCCGGAGCCTCGTTGTCACCGGCCTGACCAACGGATCCTCCTACCGGTTCCAGGTCCAGGCGTCCAACGCCCTCGGGGACAGCCTGTTCTCCGCGGCGTCCAACACTGTGACGCCGGCGCTACCGCCGGCCGCCACGGCGCCGGGGGCTCCGACGATCGGTACCGCAACGGCCGGCAACGCCTCGGCGACGCTGACCTGGACCGCGCCGGCCAACAACGGCGGAGCGGCGATCACCGGGTACTCGGTCAGGGCCTTCGCCGGAACCGTCCTGGCCCGCACCCAGGCCGTGACCGGCAACGTCGGCTCGGCGGTCATCACCGGACTCACCAACGGGACGGCGTACACGTTCGACGTGGCCGCCATCAACACCGCGGGAACCGGTGCCACCTCGGCCAGGTCGGCTGCGGCCACGCCGGTAGCCCCTGACACGGCCGCCCCCACCGTCACGTCACGGACGCCGGCGGCGAATACCCGCGCGGTGAGCACCACGGCGAACCTGACTGCGACGTTCAGCGAACCCGTCACGGGGTTCACGGGCAGCAACTTCGTGTTGCGGCGCGGGACCGCGGGAGTCAACGCCGTGGTGACGTACAACGCCGCCACCCGGACCGCGACGCTCAACCCGAACGCCACGCTGCTGAACGACCAGGTCTACACGGTGACCCTCTCGGGGGTCAGGGACGCGGCCGGCAATGTGATGGCCACCAGCACCTGGTCGTTCACAACCGGCCCGGCCCCGCAGATCACCTCGACGACTCCGGGCTCCGGAGCCACCGGCGTGGGACGGAACCGGAACGTGACGGCGACCTTCAGTGAAGCGATCACCGGGTACTCCACGGCCACGGTCCGGATCACCCGGGTGTCCAACGGCGCGGTGGTCCAGTCGACAGTCGGGGTCAGCTCGGGCAGCCGGGTCTTGACGCTCAACCCGACCACCTCACTGGCGGCACGGACGCAGTACCGGGTCACCATCACCGGAGGAACAACAGCGGTCCGGGATCTCGCCGGCAACCCGCTGACCACCCGCACGTGGACGTTCACGACGGGCACCGGGCTTTAGGGCCAGGACGATGAGACTGCCGGCTGGCGGGTTCCCAGCGACCCGCCAGCCGGCGCCTCCGGACTTCATTCACACCTTGTTTTTAGGCTCAATTCCCCACCTTGGAGGGGCCATGACCACACGACGCGAAGTACTGAAGCTGGGCGCGATCAGCGCGCTCGGCCTGGCCGGCATGAAAGGCGGAAGCGACGACGCACCGCCACCCACCACAACCACCACCCTGCCGCCGGTTGCCAGCCTGCTGGCCCCGCAGAACATGCCCGTCCCCTATGCCGGCGTATTCCGCCGGCCGCCGGAGCTGCTGCCGTTCGACACAGGCTTCGACGACGGCGACCCGGCCCGTCCCTTTGCCCGCTACGCCCTCACCCAGAAGCTTGGCCAGGCCAGTTTCGTTCCCGGGCTGTCCACCACCGTGGCCGGCTATAACGGGATCTTCCCCGGCCCCACGATCCGGGCGCTGCAGGGGACCAGGATCGAGGTGAGGATGCGCAACGGCCTTCCCGCCACCGGCCTGCTGACCCCGGACGGTTTCAACACCGTCACCCACCTGCACGGCTCCGCGTCGTTGCCCCAGTACGACGGCTACGCCAACGATTTCACCCAGCCCGGCAACGTCAAGAACTACCACTACCCCAACTTCCAGACGGCGCGGACGCTCTGGTACCACGACCACAAACACCACATCACGGCGCAAAATGTCTACTCCGGCCTCGCCGGTTTCTACCCCCTGAGCGACCAGTACGAACGGGCCCAGCTGCCGCAGGGCCAATTCGACGTGCCGCTGATGATTTCGGATGCGATGTTCAACGCCGACGGCTCCCTGGCCTACAACGACAACGGACACAAGGGGCTGTGGGGGGACATCATTATGGTCAACGGCGTTCCTTGGCCCACCATGCAGGTCAAGCCGCGGATTTACCGCTTCCGGGTCCTGATCGCCTCGATCTCCCGCTCGTACCGCCCCACCCTCTCTACCGGGGATCCTGTCTACCTCGTGGCGACCGACGCCGGTATGGTGCCAAAGGTCCAGACGCTCAAGTCCTGGCGGCAGGGTACGGCCGAACGCTACGAAGTCCTCATTGACTTCCGCCGCTACAGGCCGGGGCAAACCGTCGACCTTTTAAACCTCGGCAATAAAAACAACATCGACTTCGCGAACACCGGCAAGATCATGCGGTTCAAGGTGGTCGCGGACTCCGGGTCCGGGGCCGGGTCCATTCCGGCGATCCCCACGACGCTGGAGGACGGCGGCTCGCCGAACGCATCCCGGGGAGGAATCGCCGCCATGACGCTCACGCCGGAGATGGCCGTGGCCAAGCGTGAGCTCAAGGTGCTGCGGGCCAACGGCCAGTGGACCATCAACGGGGTGACCTGGGCGGACGTCGAGAAATCCGGGTTCTCCAAACTGTTCGGCAATCCCAAACCCTTCGACGTGGAGCAATGGACCATCACCAACGCCTCCGGCGGCTGGTTCCACCCGGTGCATATCCACCTGATCGATGCCAAGGTCATTGGCCGGAACACCAACGGCGGCAAGCCCTTCGCCTGGGAAACCGGCCCCAAGGACGTCTTCTACGCAGGCGAGAACGAGTCCGTCACCGCCCTCATGCAGTTCGACACGGGAGCGTCCCAGGGAGGGCGCTACATGGTCCACTGCCACAACCTGGTGCACGAGGACCACGACATGATGGTGCAGTTCTCGGTGGGTGACTACCGGACCAACGATCCCATCAGCACCGACCCGCCAGTGCTGGACACCACACCCCCGGACGCGTTCCCGCCGGTCTACCGGCCCGGCCTCCCGCCGGGGACCTGAGATGGGCCGCCTCGCACAGGCCTCGGCAACCGCCCTCCTGGTCCTGGCACTGAGCTCCTGCACAGGGGGAGGCCAGGAACCGTCCGGGGGCAGCACCGCCCCCGCCGGGGCCGCTGCCACCGCCGAACCGAGCCTGACCGCGGCCGCTGCGCCCTCCGCGGACCTGGAAGCCGGAACCGACGTCGGAAACGGCCGGCCGGCGAGCACCCACGACGGCCTGATGGTGCAGCGCCGGATCGTCGTCGCCATCCATCCCTCCCCCAACGCCGACGTCGCGGCGCTCCGGCAGCGGCTCTACCAGACGGCCTCGGCGGGCGGGATGGCACTGTCCAGCATCTCCCCGACAGTCCTTGACGCCGCGGTCCTGGACCACCTGGTTCCCGAACTCATCGCCGCGCTCCCGGCCGGACGCACCAAGGACGACGGCGAGCGGCTGGCCGAGCGTGCCTTTGGCAAGGAGGGCTCCTTCGCGGGAGTGGAACATGTCCACGTCGGGTCGGTCCTGGTGCATGACCTGGCGTTCAGGATCGCGACGGCCAACCCGAAGGCGCTCGCGGCCGCCATCGCCACCGAAGGCATCCTCGCGGACGCGCTCGGCAATTATCAGGAGTCGTTCGGGGCCCGGGACCTCACCATCGGCTACACCGGCCCGCTGCTCAGCGACGCACTGGTGGAGTCCGTCCGGGCCGGGATGGCGCGCGGCGCCGGTGTCCGCCCGGCCGCCGTGCAGCTCCGGGCGCGCTCCGCGGCGGGCACCGGTGTGGACCTGTCCAAGGAGCCGCCACCCGCGCCAGCGGAGGCCGGGGAGGACGATTCCGGCCACCACGACGCGGGAACGGAGGATTCCGGCCACAACACCGGCCACAACACCGGCGGCGACGACGGTTCCGACCATTAGGCGGGGATAGGCATTGAACGGCGGGCCCGGCGGGATTCGTTCCACCGGGCCTGCTGTCTGCCGGCCTTCCGCCGGGCCTGCGGCTGTGACTTTCGGCCCTTGGGGAGGGCCCGGGGAGGGCGGATGGTGGGCTTAAGGATTCGGGAACGGAAGCACCATGAGACACGAGCAGCCGACCCTCCGGTTTTTTGGTGCCACGGACACCGTCACCGGATCACGCTATCTCCTCGAAGCCGGCGGCCGCCGGGTCCTCGTGGACTGCGGATTGTTCCAGGGGTACAAACGCAGCCGCGAGCGCAACCGCACCCCGTTTCCCGTCCCGCCCGGCTCCATCGACGCCGTCGTCCTTACTCATGCGCACCTGGACCACACCGGATACGTCCCGGCGCTGGTCCGCGACGGGTTCGCGGGTCCGGTCTACGCCACGGACGGGACCACCGAACTGTGCAAACTGATCCTGCCGGACAGCGGCTACCTGCAGGAGGAAGAGGCACGGTACGCGACCCACCGCGGCTCCTCCCGGCACAGCCCCGCCCTGCCGCTCTACACCGCCGCGGACGCCGTCAAGTCGTTGAACAGCTTCAAGATCCGGGAGTTCGACAGCCCGGTGGACCTGGGCGGCGGCATGGAACTGACCTTCGTGCCCGCCGGACACATCCTGGGAGCCGCGCAGGTCCATGTCCGGTTCGGCTCGCAGTCGGTGCACTTCACCGGCGACCTGGGCCGGTCCGATGATCCGCTGATGTTTCCGCCGCGGCCGCTGGGCGCCGTGGACGTCCTCGTCACCGAATCCACCTACGGCAACCGGACGCACTCCAGCCAGGATCCCGAACAGCAGCTGGGGGAGATTATCACGCGCGTCGCCAAACGCGGCGGCGTGGTGATGTTCGCCGCGTTCGCCGTCGGACGGGCCGAGACGCTGATGCTGTACCTCTCCAGGCTCCGCCGTAAGCATGCCATTCCGGACATCCCCGTGTACCTCAACAGCCCCATGGCCATAGACGCGTCCGCCATGTACCAGCGGCACCCGGAGGAACACCGGCTGGCGCGGGACGAATACGCGAACATGTACAACCTCGCCAAACTCACCCGCAGCATGGACGAGTCGAAGCTGCTGAACCTGCGCGGCGGCCCGATGATCATTATTTCCGCCAGCGGCATGCTCACCGGCGGCAGGATCCTGCACCACCTGGCCGCCTACGGCCCCGACCCGAAGAACGCCATCATCCTGAGCGGCTACCAGGCGGGCGGCACCCGGGGCGCCGCCCTGGCCGCCGGCCAACGCGACATCCGGGTCTACGGCGAGGACATTACTGTCCGCGCCGAAGTCATCCAGATGGAAAACCTCTCGGCCCACGCCGACGCCGATGGACTCATCGAGTGGATGAAGGCCGCCCCGCAGGCGCCACGGATGACCTATATCACCCACGGCGAGCCCGATTCCTCGGACGCCCTGCGGGCCCGGATCAAGCACGAACTGGGCTGGCGGAGCCGGGTGCCCGAACACCTGGAGCGGATCGAGATCGGGAACCCGCGGTGACCATGGACAGCGCCACCAGGTCAGCTGTACTGGGCGAGATCCATGCACTCGCGCGGCGGCTCCGCAGTGACCGGGACCTTGACGGACTGGTCCGGCGGGCGGCGGACTGCCGTTTTACCGCCGTCGGGGAAGCCTCGCACGGTACCCACGAGTTCTATTCCTGGCGCGCCACGCTCAGCCGCCGGCTGATCGAGGAACAGCAGTACACGTGGATAGGCGTTGAAGGCGACTGGCCCGACTGCTGGCGGATCAACCAATGGGTCCGCGGCCACAGCGGACAGGACCAGGGCGTGCACGCGCTCCTCTCCGGATTCCAGCGCTGGCCCACCTGGATGTGGGCGAACGAGGAAGTGGCCGGCTTCCTGGATTGGCTGCGCAGCTGGAACGCCCGCAGGCCGCCTCAGGCCCGGGTGGGGTTCTACGGCCTTGACGTCTACTCGCTCTGGGACTCCCTGCGCGAGATCATCGCGTGGCTCCAGGGAAACCTGCCCGACGCGGTACCGGCAGCCATGCGGGCCTGGCAGTGTTTCCTGCCGCACCATGAGGATCCGCACGAGTACGCGTGGAGTACACGGCTGGTCCCGAATTCCTGCGAGGCCGACGTCGTCGCCCTGCTCAGCGAGGTCAGGAACCGCGCGTTCAGCCCGGGGGAGCAGGACGAAGGAACCTTCGACGCCGTCCAGAACGCGGAAGTGGCGGCCAACGCCGAGCACTACTACCGGATCATGGTCCGCGGGGACCGGCAGTCCTGGAACGTCCGGGACCACCACATGGCAGACACCATCGACCGCCTGAGCCGGCACCTGGGTCCGGACTCCAAAGGCCTCATCTGGGAGCACAACACCCATGTGGGGGACGCCCGTGCCACCGACATGGCGCAGGACGGCCTGGTCAACGTGGGCCAACTCCTGCGCGAACGCCATGCCGTGGACGGTGTGCTCCTGGTGGGTTTCGCCGCCCACCGGGGCACCGTGATCGCGGCCGACTCCTGGGGAACCACGGAACGGATCATGGCCGTCCCTGCCGCCCGTCCCGGCAGCCACGAAGACTTACTGCACGAGGCCCTCGGCGTCCCGGCGGTATTGGACTTCGGCGCGGACCGGAGCGGTCCGTGGCTCTCGCGCTGGCTGGGTCACCGGGCTATCGGCGTGGTCTACCGGCCGGACCGGGAACAGGGGAACTATGTCCCCACCCGGATGGGGGAGCGGTACGACGCCCTCATCTGGCTGGAGGGCTCCGCCGCGCTGCGCCCCGTGCACCACGAGGGACCTCCGCGGGAGCCGGAATTCGAGACGGAGCCGACAGGTTTCTAGGCCCTCCGGGCCGCCGCGTGGCGGGGCTTAAGGCCCTAACTTGGCTCCCGGGGGCGGGGCACACTGAATTGTCGGCAGGGACCCCGGCGCCGGTGCCGCCTGACGGCCGCCGCCGGGATCAGTCCCTTCCGCGGTTCCAGCAGTGGTCACAGAATGGTGCGCTGCAGGGACCACCGTGGAGGTCACGTACACGTTCACGCACAGGAAACGAGCAGGATTAAGCATGAGTAAACCAATCGTCGTCGGCATCAACGGTTCAGCGGGCAGCGAAGCCGCGCTGGCCTGGGCGCTGGACCGCGCTGCCCGGCAAAAGCTGCCGGTGGTCTGCGTCCACGCCGTGGACGACCGGTGGATGTCACCGGATTTCCAGTACCACGAGCTCATTCGTGAATCGGGCCTGGAACTCCTGGAAAAAGCGAAGACGGCCGCGAAGAGCAAGGCGCCCGACGTCGACGTCGACGTCCAACTGCGGCACGGAAGCCCCGGCTCGGCGCTGCGGGAGGCGTCCCAGGAAGCCACCATGGTGGTGGTCGGCGGCCACGACAAACACTGGATGGACGGCGGCCCCCTGACGGACCGCGCCCTGCAGATCGTCACCGCATCCGATGGTCCCGTCGCGGTTGTACCGCGCGAGCCCGCAGCGGGGGCACGCGGCGTCGTGGTTGGGGTGGACGGGTCCGAAGAGTCGCTCCAGGCCGTGGCCTTCGCCGCCGCCGAAGCCGACCGCGGCGGTGACGAGCTGACCGTGGTCATGGCCTTCCGGAGCCCGGCCCGCTGGGTGGAACGCCAGCTGCCCGAGAGCGGACTCGCCGAGTCGATCGTCGAGGAGGACCAGATTGTCCTGGCCGAATCGGTGGCCGGACTCGGCGACAAATACCCCGATCTCGTCATCCACCAGCGGCTGGAAACGGACACCGAACCGGCCAAAGCGCTGGTGGATCTCGCCCGGGAAGCCCGGCTCCTGGTGGTGGGCAGCCGCGGGCGGGGCGGCTTCTCGCGCCTGGTCCTCGGGTCCACGGCCCACGCAGTCCTGCTCAACGTGCCGTGCCCCACCGTGGTCACGCGCGTCCACAAGGTCAAGCACACGGACTAGGCGCCCCGGCGCCGCTGGGCGGAGAGCCCCCTCCCGCAGGGGGCTTTCCGCTGCCCGGGCCCGGTGGGAGGATGATTCCGTGGATCCATTTATCAACTTCATCGGCCATAACTGGTGGCTCGTGTTCCCCATGAGCGCGCTGCTGGGCAGCTGGGCTCGGTCCTGGAGCAAAGCGGCCGAACGCCGGCACCGCCGCAAGGTGGAGCTCTACCGGCTCAAGAACCACCAGGCCGAGGTGGAGAAGGCCGGCGTCGGCGAGGTGCAGGCCCTGGTCGATGCCCATGACGACGTCAACCGGCGCTGGCTGGACTACGAACTGAACATCGGCAAGCTCATTGACTTCCCCGTGATGACCGATGTCCGGGAACCGCTGACCGTGGCGTTCCTGCGGGCCAAACGCGAAGCCGACGGGTTGCGGCCCGCCAGCCCGGGGCAGATCAGCACGGCCGCCCGGCTCTCGGAGTACCGGGCCGCCGTCCGCGGCTTCGAACTGGCCTTTGACGTTGCCGAACGCGAGGCCCGGCGGATCAAGGACAGCAATTTCACCGGCCCGGAACGCGAACGGCTCGCCACCGCCCGGAAGCTGCTGAGGATCGCATCCGACGCCGCAGCCACACCGGCCGAGCGGCAGACGGCATACAAACGGGCGCGCCGGGAACTCGACGGCCTGATCGTCCTGCCCGAAGCGACGCTGGCGGCGCTGGAGGAGAAAATCGCCGGCATGCTCGATACCGGACCGGCACCGCGGCCGGCGCACGGCTAGGCGTTTTGCCCTGCACTGATTGGCACGTACGATCTATAGGGTTTCAGGAGAGCTTTGGTGAACCGCACACGTCATGCCGCCAACCAGCGGATGAACATGAGAAAACAAGGCCGCCACGGGGAATGAAACTGCTGACCGTCGACTCTGCAGATTGGGCAACAGGTGGAAATCACCATAATGGTGGCGCTGGTTATAGCGCTGGCTCTGTTCTTTGACTTCACCAATGGATTTCACGACACCGCCAACGCGATGGCCACGCCCATCGCCACCGGTGCCATCAAGCCCCGGACGGCCGTCGCCCTCGCCGCGGTGCTGAACCTCGTCGGCGCGTTTCTCTCCACCGAAGTGGCCAAGACGGTCTCCGGCGGCATCATCCGGGAAGGGTCCGACGGCGTCCAGATCACCCCGGACATCATCTTCGCCGGGCTGATGGGCGCGATCCTGTGGAACATGATCACCTGGCTCAAGGGCCTGCCCTCCAGTTCCTCGCACGCACTCTTTGGCGGCCTGATCGGTGCGGCGATCGCCGGCATCGGCCTGAATTCCGTCAACTTCACCTCGGTGCTGCAGAAGGTCCTTCTGCCGGCCGTCTTCGCCCCGGTCATCGCAGCCCTCGTGGCGTATGTGTGCACCAGGCTCGCCTACGCACTGACCTCCCGGCACGACCCGGAGACCGGCAGCAAGCTCACCCAGAAGCGCGGCGGGTTCCGCACCGGGCAGATCTTCACCTCCAGCCTGGTCGCCCTGGCCCACGGCACCAATGACGCGCAGAAGACCATGGGCATCATCACCCTGGTCCTGATCTCGGCCGGCAGCCAGGCCCCGGGCTCCGGCCCGCAGTTCTGGGTCATCGCGGCCTGTGCCCTCGCCATCGCGATCGGCACCTACTCCGGCGGTTGGCGGATCATCCGCACCATGGGCTCCGGCCTCACCGACGTCAAGCCCGCCCAGGGCTTCGCCGCGGAAACCAGCACCGCCGCCGCGATCCTCGCCTCCTCCCACCTCGGCTTCGCGCTCTCCACCACCCACGTCGCGTCCGGCTCGGTCATCGGCTCGGGTATGGGCCGCCGCGGCACCACCGTTCGCTGGGGAACCGCCGGCAAAATCGTTGTCGGCTGGCTCTTTACCCTCCCCGCCGCCGGGATCGTCGGTGCCCTCACCGCGCTGCTGGTGCACACCGGACCGGTCGGATTCGTGATTGCCGCCATCGCCGGCACGGGCGCCGTCGTCTACATGTTCGTCGCCTCCCGGAAGTCCCACGTCGGCCACCACAACGCCGTCGAGGTCGAAGAGGCCGGCCAGGCCATCCGGTTCGCGAAGAAGAAGGCGGCTGCGGTCAGCCGTACCAACAACTCCAAGGGTGGCCGTAAATGAAATGGCTTGAACTCGTGATGGTCGCCGGGGCAACCCTCGTCGCCGCCGTGACCGTCGTCGTCCTGTACGCCCTCGGCGTGCGGCTCACCGCGATCGCCGGGGACGTGCGGAACACCCAGCCCGCCTGGATCAGGCCGCTGTCCTACATCTGCTTCGGCCTGTGCGGCGTGGCCGTGCTTTTCGGGCTGTACCTGATCATTCCGTACTTCAGCAAGTAGCCTGACGGCCCACTGGGCTTAGCGGCCGGGACTGGCTACGCTGGGCCCATGCCGCTGTTCCAGTACTTCGTCGCCACATCCGTGGACGGCTTCATCGCCACCACGGATGACAACCTCGACTGGCTCCTGCAGTTCGACGGATTCGACGGCGGCCAGGACAGTTACGACGCCTTTATGGCCGACGTCGGGTGCATCGTTATGGGCGGCGGGACCTACAGCTGGCTCCAGGAGCACGAACCGGACCACTGGCCCTACCCGGGCGTACCCTGCTGGGTCTTCACCCACCACGAACTGGCCGCCCCGAAAGGCGCCAACATCACCTTCGTCCGCGGACCGGTGGGCGAGTTCGCCGAGGACCTGACGGACGCCGCGGCCGGACAGAACGTCTGGGTGGTCGGCGGGGGAGTCCTGGCCGCCCAGTTCGCCGCCGCCGGGCTCCTCCAGGAACTGATCATCTCCGTTATTCCCGTGATCCTGGGCGCCGGGAAACCGCTGCTCCCGCTGGCCCGGCCGACGGCGCCGCTTGAGTTGACTGCCTCGCGGGCCATGGGCCGCGGCATCGTCGAGCTCCGCTACCGCCTCCCGGCCGGTACCTGAGGGGAGGAGTTCCTAGGCGTCGACGTCGCGGAGCAGGTTCGTGATCCGTGCAGTGGAGAGCCGGCGGCCCTGCTCATCGGTCATCACGATTTCGTGCGTCGTCAGGGTCCGGCCGAGGTGGATGGCCGTGCACGTTCCCGTGACTGTCCCGGACGCGATGGACCGGTGATGGGTCGCGCCGACCTCGATCCCCAGTGCCTGCCGCCCCGGCCCCGCGTGCATCGCCGCCGAGAAGGATCCCAGGGTTTCGGCCAGCACCACATGCGCGCCGCCGTGCAGGATCCCCGCCACCTGGGTGTTGCCCTCCACCGGCATGGTGGCGACGGTCCGCTCCGGGCCCAGTTCCAGGAAGTGGATCCCCATCTTTACCACCAGGGCGCCCACACCCATCCGGCCCAGCCAGCCGTGCAGTTCCGCGGGAACACCGGCCGCCTCGAGTTCGGCGGCGAACGGGGCGGGCGTGAAATTGTCGATCATGGCAACTAGGCTGGCACCTGTGAGCGAAACTACCAAACCGGCCCCATCCCTTTCTGCCGCGGGCACCGCAACGGACGCCGCCGCAGGCACCGCCCCGGAAACCCTGACGGACACTGCCGGGGGCTCCGTGCTCGTGGCCGACGCGGTGAAGAAGCCGCGCGGCCGGTCGGCGGAGGTTTCCGCGACCGAGGCGCCGGTCATCCCCCTCACAGACCAACCCCGGCTGCTGGTGCTGGACGGCCACTCGATGGCGTTCCGGGCGTTCTTCGCGCTGCCCGCTGACAAGTTCTCCACCGCGGCAGGGCAGCACACCAACGCCGTGCATGGCTTCACGTCCATGCTGATCAATCTGATCAAGGAACAAAAGCCCACCCACGTGGCGGTGGCGTTCGATGTCTCCGATGACACGACGCACCGCAAGGCCGAGTACGACGGCTACAAGGGTGGACGCAACGAGACGCCGCGGGAAATGAGCGGCCAGATCGACCTCATAGACAAGGTTATGGGTGCCTGGGGCATCAAGACCATCAAGATGCCCGGCTGGGAAGCGGATGACATTTTGGCCACGCTGGCCGCCATGGGCGAGAAAGCCGGCTACGAGGTCCTGCTGGTCTCCGGTGACCGCGACGCGTTCCAGCTCATCACCGACAACGTGTTCGTGCTCTACCCCAAGAAGGGCGTCAGCGACATCCCCCGGATGGACGCGGGCGCCATTCAGGACAAGTACTTCGTCACCCCCGCCCAGTACTCGGACCTCGCCGCCCTGGTGGGCGAGAGCGCGGACAACCTGCCGGGCGTTCCCGGCGTCGGACCCAAAACGGCCGCCAAATGGATCAACCTCTACGGCGGCTTGGAAGGCGTCCTGGAGAACCTGGACACGATCGGCGGGAAGGTCGGTGACGCGCTGCGCGAGAACGTGGAGGACGTCAAACGCAACCGGCGGCTCAACCGGCTTCGAACGGACCTCGAACTGCCCGTCACGCTCGAGGACCTGGCGGACCCGCGCCCGGACCAGGCCGCCCTGGAGGAACTGTTCGATGCCCTCGAATTCAAAACCATCCGGACCCGGCTCTTCGCCCTCTACGGCAGTGAAGTGACGGAGGCCGAGCGCGAAACCCTCGACATGCCGGAGTTCATCACCCCGGCGGACGCCGCCCAGCTCAGCGCCTTCCTGGCCGCCGGGGCGGGCAAGCGTTCAGCCGTCGCCGTTGAGCTGGTCCCTGGCCGGATCGGCGAGGACGCCAGCGCGCTGGCGATCGTCCGCGACGACGCCGCGGCGTACATCGAGCTCTCCCGCCAGGACGCCGACGCCGAGAACGTCCTGGCAGACTGGCTGCGGGACGCGCAGGCACCGAAGGTGGTGCACGGGTTCAAGGCCGCGCTGAAGGCCCTGACCGCCCGCGGACTCGCCCTCGACGGGGTGGTGGATGACACCTCCATCTCGGGCTACCTCATCCAGCCGGACCGCCGCAGCTACGAGCTCGCCGAACTGGCCCTGCACCACCTCAACGTCTCGGTGTCGGCCGACGCCGCCAAGGAGGGCCAGCTGGAGCTGGCGTTCGACGGCGACGACGCGGCAGCCGCCGGAGCGCTGGTCCATGTCGCCGCCGTCGTCGGGGCCCTGAGCCGCTACTTCGAGGCCGAACTCCGGGAGCGCAAAGCCCAGGACCTGCTGACCACCCTTGAACTTCCCGTCAGCCGGGTCCTCGCGGACATGGAACTGGCAGGCATCGCCATCGACATGCCCCGGATGGACGAGCAGCTCTCCGACCTCGCCAAGGTGATCGACAATGCCCAGGAACTGGCGTTCGCGGCGATCGGCCACGAGGTGAACCTCGGTTCGCCCAAGCAGCTCCAGACTGTCCTGTTCGAGGAGCTGGGCCTGCCCAAGACCAAGAAGATCAAGTCCGGGTACACCACGGACGCGGCATCGTTGAAAAACCTGCTGGAAAAAACCGGCCACGAATTCCTGGTCCAGCTGATGGCGCACCGGGAATCCTCGAAGCTTCGCCAGATGCTGGAGTCGCTGAAGAAATCCGTGACGGAGGACGGGCGCATCCACACCACTTACGCCCAGAACGTCGCCGCCACCGGCCGGATTTCCTCGAACAATCCCAACCTGCAGAACATCCCGATCCGCAGCGAGGAGGGCCGCCGGGTCCGTGGCATCTTTGTGGTCAGCGACGGCTACGAGTGCCTGCTCTCCGCCGACTACTCGCAGATCGAGATGCGGATCATGGCCCACCTCTCCGGCGACGCCGGTCTGATCCAGGCGTACAAGGACGGCGAAGACCTGCACCGGTTCGTCGGCTCCAACATCTTCCACGTGCCCACCGACCAGGTCACCAGCGCCATGCGCTCGAAGGTCAAGGCCATGTCCTACGGCCTCGCCTACGGACTGACGTCCTTCGGCCTGTCGAAGCAGCTGGAGATCTCCGTCGACGAGGCCCGGACCCTCATGAAGGACTACTTCGACCGCTTCGGCGCCGTCCGCGACTACCTGCGCGGGGTGGTGGACCAAGCCAGGATCGACGGATACACGGCCACCATCGAAGGCCGCCGCCGGTACCTCCCGGACCTGACCAGCACCGACCGGCAGCTGCGTGAGAACGCGGAGCGGGTGGCGCTGAACTCGCCGATCCAGGGCTCTGCCGCGGACATCATCAAGCGGGCCATGCTGGGTGTTTCCGGCGCGCTGGCCGAGCAGGGGCTGAAATCACGGATGCTCCTGCAGGTCCATGATGAACTGGTCCTCGAGGTGGCCGAGGGCGAACGCGAGGCGGTAGAGAAGCTCGTCACCGAGCAGATGGGGTCGGCTGCGGATCTTAGCGTTCCGCTCGACGTCCAGATCGGCATCGGCGCCAGCTGGTACGAAGCCGGGCACTAAAACCGGGCACTAAAACCGGGGGCTAGTGCCGGGCCTGCGCGGCCGGCGGCACAGCCGGGGTGGTGTGGGACTGACGCTGCGGCGCCACTAGGTTTTCAGGTTTTCAACGTTGCAGTTATTCAAGGGGAGAATCACGTGGCAGAGCAGTACGAAATCCGGCGCTTCGAACCTGCGGCGAAGGAGCACCCGGCATACCCGGAGTCCGTCGCCTGGATGCGCGCCGTCGCGTTTGGTTTCCACGACGCCCGGCGCAGCGATGAGCGGGTCGACCGGGGACTGGAGATGCAGCGTGCGGACGGGCGGATCCTGACCGGCGTCTACCAGACCGGTCCCGTCGCCACCCATGCACTCGAGCCTGGCGTTCCCGTGGCGACCTTCGGCACCATGACCAAAACGCTGAACATCGGCTTCGGGCGGCTCCTAGACACCCGGCTCGTGACCGCCGTGACCGTCAGGACGTCGCACCGCCGCCGCGGGCTGCTGCGCCGCATGATGGCCGACGAGCTGGGACAGGCACAGCAGGAAGGCCTGGCCATGGCGGCGCTGACCGCCTCGGAAGCGTCCATCTACGGCCGGTTCGGCTTCGGCGTCGCGACGTCCGAACAGTCGATCAAGGTCGACACGAGCTCCCGCTTCGTCGTCAACCACACCCCGGTGGGCAGCGTCGAGGTGGCGGACCCCAAGGTGCTCCTTGAGCTGGCCCCGGTCATCTTCGACCGCACGCACCGCCTGACGCCGGGCTCCATCGGCCGGCACGAGTTCTACCGGCAGTTCGTCTCCGGCTCCATCAGCCGCGAGGACAACGAGGACCCGAAGGTCAAGGTCGCGCTGCACTACGGGCCCGAGGGCGATGTGGACGGCTACGTCTCCTACCGGTTCGGCGGCTGGTCGAGCACTCCGTACACAATGGAGGTCGTGGACCTGGTGGCGGCCACCCGCGCCGCGTACCTGGAACTGTGGCAGTACCTCGGCGCCATCGACCTGGTGGAGCGTGTGACGTGGGACGAGGCTCCCGTGGACGACCCGCTTCCGTGGGCGCTGCAGGATCCGCGCTGCGTGGACGCCTCGGACGCCCGGGACATGCTCTGGCTGCGGGTCCTGGATGTGCAGAAAGCCCTGGCCGCGCGGCGCTACCCGACCGACGGTTCGCTGGTGCTCCGTGTGGCCGATAGCCTCGGATTCGCCGCCGGAACGTTCACCTTGGCGGTCGCCGGGGGAGAGGCCACCGTTACGCCCTCGCCGGAAGCGACGCCGGACCTGTCCCTGGATGTGGCCGATCTCGGCTCGATCTACCTCGGCGCCGTCTGCCCCGTGACCCTGGCTGCCGCAGGCAGGGTGGCCGAACATTCGGCCGGGGCGGCCCTGGTTGCGCGGCTGATGTTCGCCGTCGAGCGCGCGCCGCACTGCCTGACGCACTTCTAGGACGACGCGTAGGACGACGGCAGCGCGACGGGGCCGGCGGGCCCCGTCGCGCTTTGACCCGCGTTGGCGGAAACGACTAGACTAAACGGGCGTGTACTACGTGTGCGCAACTAAATCCACAAAATCAGGATGACCCGGCTGATCGCCTTTGATTCGCCGCGCTCTTCGCCCGTGTCGCCGACGCGGTCGGGACGGTTTGCCTGACCGACTAACTATCCACAACGGAGCCCCTACTACATGACCATCACCTCCACCGAGAAGCCCGGTACCCCCGTCGTCGCGATTAACGACATCGGTACCGCTGAGGACTTCCTCGCAGCTGTCGACGCGACCATCAAGTACTTCAACGACGGAGACCTCGTCGAAGGTACCGTCGTCAAGGTCGACCGCGACGAAGTTCTGCTCGACATCGGTTACAAGACCGAAGGTGTCATTCCCTCCCGCGAGCTTTCCATCAAGCACGACGTTGACCCCGGAGACGTCGTCTCCGTTGGCGATCAGGTCGAAGCCCTGGTGCTCACCAAGGAAGACAAAGAAGGCCGTCTGATCCTCTCCAAGAAGCGTGCTCAGTACGAGCGTGCCTGGGGCGACATCGAGAAGGTCAAGGAAGAAGACGGCGTCGTTACCGGTACCGTCATCGAAGTTGTCAAGGGTGGTCTTATCCTCGACATCGGCCTGCGCGGCTTCCTGCCCGCATCCCTCGTCGAGATGCGCCGTGTGCGCGACCTGGCTCCGTACATCGGTCAGCAGATCGAAGCCAAGATCATCGAGCTGGACAAGAACCGCAACAACGTTGTTCTGTCCCGCCGTGCCTGGCTCGAGCAGACCCAGTCCGAGGTCCGCTCCACGTTCCTCAACAAGCTGGAAAAGGGCCAGGTCCGTCCCGGCGTCGTTTCCTCCATCGTCAACTTCGGTGCCTTCGTGGACCTGGGCGGCGTAGACGGCCTCGTTCACGTTTCCGAGCTGTCCTGGAAGCACATCGACCACCCGTCCGAGGTTGTCGAAGTTGGCCAGGAAGTCACCGTCGAGGTTCTCGAGGTCGACCTGGACCGCGAGCGCGTTTCCCTGTCGCTCAAGGCTACGCAGGAAGATCCGTGGCAGACCTTCGCCCGCACCCACGCCCTCGGCCAGGTTGTTCCGGGTAAGGTCACCAAGCTGGTTCCGTTCGGTGCGTTCGTTCGCGTCGAAGACGGCATCGAAGGCCTGGTCCACATCTCCGAGCTCGCCGTGCGCCACGTTGAGCTGGCCGAGCAGGTTGTCTCCGTTGGCGACGAGCTGTTCGTCAAGGTCATCGACATCGACCTCGAACGCCGCCGCATCTCGCTGTCCCTCAAGCAGGCCAACGAGGGCGTCGACGCCGACAGCACCGAATTCGATCCGGCTCTCTACGGCATGGCCGCTGAGTACGACGAAGAGGGCAACTACAAGTACCCGGAGGGCTTCGACCCGGAGTCCAACGAGTGGCTTGAAGGCTACGAGACGCAGCGCGCTGCCTGGGAGCAGCAGTACGCTGACGCCCAGACCCGCTGGGAAGCCCACAAGAAGCAGGTTGCCCAGCACGCTGCCGACGACGCTGCTGCTGCAACGTCCGGTGAGAGCGACTCCGGCACCACCAGCTACTCCTCCGAGCCGGCTGCGACCGAGACCGGTGCAGGCACGCTTGCTTCGGACGAGGCCCTCGCTGCCCTGCGCGAGAAGCTGACCGGCAACTAGTTGCCACCGGCCCGGGTTTGCCCGGGCCAGCCACCACGGGTCCCCGCCAAGTGCGGGGGCCCGTTGTGGTTTAAGGGGCGGGGTGGGGGTGGCTGCGGCGGGACTGGCTGCGGCCCGGCCGGTCAGGCGCCGTTGCCGAGGATGCGATCCGTGGCAACGTCAGGTTCGCCGTCGAAGTACTTGTCCAGAATTTGCTGAAACACCGGCTCCCCCGGGGCCGCCCGGTGGAACAGGGTTGCCGACGAGTGAAGTTTCCGCGCGTCGATGCCGCCGAAGATCTGCTCTGCGGTTCGTCCCTCGACGGCGACGACGGCGTCACACGACTCCCGCAGCCGGCCGCCCAGGACCGGGTGGTCCAGATAGGCCCGGGCTTCGTCGACCGAGGCGATCGCATACTTCCGCGAGGTGGCGCTGAACCCGAGCCCGGCGATCTGCGGAAAAATGAACCACATCCAATGACTTCGCTTGGCCCCGGCACTCAGCTCCGACAGCGCCTGCCGGTACGTGCCCGCCGAGTCCTGAGCCTCGACGAAGCGGGCCAGGTTGTACGGATCATCCACGTCAGTTCTCCTCGTTGTCTTGGCGCTCCGCGGTAGCCCTGAGCGTCGGCGGTGGTCTCCGGCGCGCCACCAGGCAACATCGGGCCTCCGCATTGGACCGTCACAGACGCCCTCAAGAGCCCGGTGAGTTGCGCGCTTCTGGGGTTCGCCCCGTATCCCCTTCATCCAAGCACCGCCCCGCCTCCCGCAACAACCATCTGGAACGCCGCACCCCGCTCCACCACGGACGGACATGCCCATCCGTGGTGCCGGGCATTGGACATAGTGGCATCATGCTCATTGCTGAGGTCCGCCGTTGGACATGTCCGTCCGTGGTTGTGAGCGATGGGCACGCCCTTCCTTGGGCCGCCTTAGGGACGAGCATGTCCATCCCTGGTATGCGGAGTTGGTCGCAAAGGCCAACATGCCCATTCCCTGGGTCCGCCGATGGACATGTCCGTTCGGGGGTTTGAGGAATGCACATGTCCATCCGGGGCCGTGGGGAAGGACGGACATGCCCATCCTCGGTGCCGGCCGTTGGACATAGTGGCATCATGCCCATTGCTGACGTCCGCCGATGGACATGTCCGTCCTTGGATGGTGGGGATGGACATGCCCATCCTTGGTGCCGGCCGTTGGACATAGTGGCATCATGCCCATTGCTAAGCGCCGCCGGTGGACATGTCCGTCCCGGCGAGGCAGGGATGGGCATGTCCATCCGTCGGTGCGCCGGTGCAGCCCGCGGGCTAGGGGAGTTTGAAGGTGGCCCGGACCCGCAGGGCGTCTGATGTCAGTTCTGCACCCATCGAACGCAATAGGGCCTGCGCGGCGAGGTTGCCCGAGGTTGTTTCCGCTTCCAGGTCGGCTGCTCCCGCCTCAGCTGCCTGGAGCTTGATGAGCCGCAGTGCCTCTCCGCCGATGCCCCGGCCGCGGAAGCTCCGGCCCAGCCAGATGCCGGTCTCCAGCGTGCCCCCGTCCTTCGGACCCAGCGTGCCCCCGGCTTCCGGAGTACGAACATCACCCCCAACCCCGTCCACCCGCATCAATCGGACCGACCCCGCCAGCTCCCCGTCGGCGGTGATGGCCCAGGTCCGCTGCCGGGCCGGACCGTCGAGCCCGGCCGCCGCGGCGCGGTGGTAGGCGCGGAACCAGCTGATCCGTTCGGTGTTCCAACCGGCGGTCGTGCCGAGCGGCGGGGTGACCTCGTCGGCGTCGGCGTCATGCAACGCCACGGCCAGAAGCCCGTCCAGCACCGCGTTCGTCACGTCGACCAGCGCGACCACCGAAACCGGCTCAGTTGATGGCGGCATCGACCCACTCCGTTCCTTCCGGCGACAGCACAGCACTTCCGGCCGAGAGTTCAGCCAGCCGCGCCGACGCCTGCTCCAGCTTGGCCGGGCTGTCCCGCAACGCCATCCGGAGCACCGTTGTCTGCGCATCGTAACTGGTCCCGGCCATGAGGAACCCGGCGGCGCGGAGGTCGTTTTCAAGCCGGCCGGCGGAAGCGTGGGGGATCGGCACGGCACAGATCCGCAGCCGCTGCCGCCGCACCAGGGGCGCGCGTTCCAGTGCGGAAGACACCGATTCCGAGTACGCCCGCACCAGTCCGCCCGCACCGAGCAGGATGCCGCCGAAATAGCGGACGACGACGGCGGTCACGTCACTGAGGTCGGTCAGGCCGGGCCCGGTTTCGCGTTTCAGCAGGGCCTCCAGCATGGGGATACCCGCCGTTCCCGAGGGTTCGCCGTCGTCGCTGGAGCGCTGCACCTCACGGTCTGGGCCCAGTACGAACGCCGAGCAGTGGTGCCGGGCGTCATGGAATTCCCGGCGGAGCGACGCCACCAGCACCCGGGCCTGGTCCTCGTCGGCCGTGCGCTGCAGGACGGTAATGAAACGGGACCGTTTGATCTCCAGCTCGTGCCGGAAGCTGCCGCCGGCCGCCAGCGTGGTGTACGCCGTGGCTCTGCTGTCCGGGAAAGCGCTGGCCTTGCTTTCCGGGGAAACCGCGTCGACTGGCACCGCTTCAGTTTAGTCTGGTGGGGTGCTGAAGATCGGGTTGACGGGCGGCATCGCCTCAGGGAAGTCAGTGGTGGCCTCGCGGCTGCGCGAGCTTGGGGCCGTGGTGGTCGACGCCGACGCCCTGGCGCGCGAGGTCGTGGAACCGGGCACGCCCGGGCTGGCGCGCGTTGTGGCGGCCTTCAGTTCTACCGTGGTGGGATCCGACGGCGCCCTGGACCGCGCTCGCCTGGCCGCCCTCGTCTTCGGAAACCCCGAGCGGCTGGCCGTGCTGAACGGCATCATCCACCCCCTCGTCCGGGAACGGGCCGCCGCCATCGCCGCGGCCGCCCCCAAAGGCGCCGTCGTGGTCCAGGACATCCCATTGCTGGTCGAGACCGGCCAGGGCGCCAACTTCCACCTGGTGGTGGTGGTGGACGCACCCGAAGACCTCAGGATCCAGCGGATGGTCGAGCACCGGAAGATGACGGTCGATGAGGCTAGGTCCAGAATGGGCGCCCAGGCCACTCGCGAGCAGCGGCTGGCAGCGGCGGATGTGGTCCTGGACAATTCCGGCGCCAGGGAGGAACTGCGCGACGCCGTGGACCGGCTCTGGTCCGGCCGGCTAGTGCCGTTCGCGGAGAACCTGGTTAAACACCGGCTGGCGCCGCGCTCCGGCGGCCCGGTGCTCAGCCCCGCCACCCCGGCCTGGACGGCCGAGGCTGCCCGGCTCATCGCCCGGCTCCGGGCAGTGTCCCCGCAGGACATCCTCGGCGTCGACCACATCGGCTCGACGGCGGTTCCCGGGCTGGCCGCCAAGGACGTCCTGGACCTGCAGCTCACCGTCCGCGACCTCGCCGCCGCGGACCGGCTGGAGCCGCTGCTGGCGGAGGCGGGTTTCCCGCGCTGGCCGGGCAGCGGCCCTGACAACCCGAAGCCCGGCCACCCGGACCCTGCGGCCTGGGACAAGCGCGTCCACGGCAGCGCGGACCCGGGCCGGCCAGTGAACCTGCACGTCCGGGCTGCCGGCTCCCCGGGCTGGCGCTATGCCCTGTGCTTCCGGGACTGGCTGCGCGACGACGACGCCGCGCGTATCGACTACCTCGCCGAAAAGCGGCGCGCCGCGCGGCGGCACGGGGTGGACAAGTCCACGGCGGCCTACGCCGCAGACAAAGAAGACTGGTTCACTGCGCAGGCCGCCCCGCGGATGGATGAGTGGGCCCGCCGAACGGGCTGGCGGCCGCCGTCGTACGCCGCCGCAGGACCGCAGGGTAGCGCCCAAAGCTGAATCAGGGTTTCCTGTCGGAGTGCAGCGGTAGATTAGGAACATGAGCCTTGCCCAGGAAATCAACCGTGTTGTGGCGCCCTTCGAAGTCATCAGCGAGTTCAAACCGGCCGGCGACCAGCCGGCCGCGATCGCTGAGCTGACCGAGCGCATCAAGAATGGCGAAAAGGACGTGGTGCTCCTGGGCGCCACCGGTACGGGTAAGAGCGCCACAACGGCGTGGCTGGTCGAGCAGGTCCAGCGCCCCACCCTCGTGATGGTGCAGAACAAGACCCTCGCCGCCCAGCTGGCCAACGAATTCCGTGAGCTGCTGCCGAACAACGCGGTGGAGTACTTCGTCTCGTACTACGACTACTACCAGCCCGAGGCCTACGTGGCCCAGACGGACACCTTCATCGAGAAAGACTCCTCCATCAACGAGGAAGTGGAGCGGCTCCGGCACTCCGCCACGAACGCACTCCTCACCCGCCGCGACGTGATCGTGGTGGCCACCGTGTCCTGCATCTACGGCCTCGGCACGCCGGAAGAGTACATTTCCGGCATGGTCACCCTGCGCAAGGGCGCGGAAATGAACCGCGACGACCTGCTCCGGAAGTTCGTCTCCATGCAGTACGCCCGCAACGACATGGACTTCCACCGCGGGACCTTCAGGGTCCGCGGCGACACCGTGGAGATCATCCCGATGTACGAGGAACTGGCCATCAGGATCGAGTTCTTCGGCGACGAGATCGAAAACATCCAGACCCTGCACCCGCTCACCGGCGAAGTGCTGCGCGAGGAAGAGGAAATGTACGTCTTCCCGGCCTCGCACTACGTCGCCGGMCCSGARCGGATGGCCCGGGCGATCAARCGGATCGARGACGAACTCGCCGACCGSCTCAAGGTCCTGGAGAGCCAGAACAAGCTSGTCGAGGCCCAGCGGYTGCGGATGCGCACCACCTATGACCTTGAGATGATGCAGCAGATGGGCTTCTGCAACGGCATCGAGAACTACTCGTCGCACATTGACGGCCGTGCCCGCGGGACGGCTCCGCACTGCCTCCTGGACTACTTCCCGGACGATTTCCTGCTCGTGATCGACGAATCCCACGTTACGGTCCCGCAGATCGGTGCCATGTACGAGGGCGACATGTCCCGCAAACGGAACCTGGTGGACTTCGGTTTCCGGCTGCCGTCGGCCATGGACAACCGTCCGCTCAAATGGGACGAATTCCTCGAGCGTGTCGGCCAGACCGTGTACCTCTCCGCGACCCCGGGCAAATACGAGCTCGGCAAGGCCGACGGCTTCGTGCAGCAGATCATCCGGCCCACCGGCCTGATCGACCCGGAAGTGATCGTCAAGCCCACGAAGGGCCAGATCGATGATCTGCTGGGCGAGATCCGCACCCGCACCGCCAACAACGAACGCGTGCTGGTCACCACCCTGACCAAACGGATGGCGGAGGACCTCACCGACTACCTGCTGGGCCACGGCGTTAAAGTCGAATACCTGCACTCAGACGTAGACACCCTGCGCCGCGTGGAGCTGCTCCGCGAACTCCGGATGGGCGTCTTTGACGTCCTGGTCGGCATCAACCTGCTCCGGGAAGGCCTGGACCTGCCCGAGGTCTCGCTGGTCAGCATTCTCGACGCGGACAAGGAAGGATTCCTCCGCTCCGCGACGTCCCTGATCCAGACCATCGGCCGTGCCGCCCGAAACGTCTCCGGCCAGGTTCACATGTACGCGGACCGGATTACCGATTCCATGGCCCAGGCCATCGACGAGACCAATCGCCGCCGGGCCATCCAGGTGGCCTACAACACCGAGCGGGGGATCGACCCGCAGCCGCTGCGCAAGAAGATCGCCGACATCACCGACCAGTTGGCCAAGGAAGACGCGGATACCCGCGAGCTGCTGGCCAGCGCGAACAAGGCCCGCGGCAAGGGCAAAGGCGGGGCCAAGGTCCGCACCGACGGACTTGCCGCCGCCCCCGCCGAGGACCTGGTGGGCCTGATCGAACAACTCACGGAGCAGATGCACGCGGCAGCCGGCGAGTTGCAGTTCGAATTGGCGGCACGGCTCCGCGACGAGGTCGGCGATCTCAAGAAGGAGCTGCGCCAGATGCAGTCGGCGGGTCACGCCTAAGGTAAAGTAGATGGAACGTAGGGGAGTATCCCAAGCGCTACGATCGTCAACACGCAGGGCACAGATGCCATGCCGGGCGTAGCGGGCAGCAGACTGACACCGGAGGCCACGGCCCGGGTGCGGGAGCTTAGCCGGAGAGACTTACACCGCTGAGCTGTACCCTGCGAAAGGTCACTTCGTGCTCGAACTTCCCCTCTGGTTTGAGATCGGCTCCTTTGTCGTCCTCGGCCTCATCCTCGCCGTCGACCTGCTCCTGGTCCTGAAGCGTCCGCACGAGCCCTCCATGAAGGAAGCAGGCCTTTGGGTCTCCTTCTACATTGCCTTGGCCCTCGTCTTCGCCGGCGCCATGTTCATGTTTACCGGCCCGGAATACGGCGGCCAGTTCATCGCCGGCTGGGTCACCGAGTACAGCCTCAGCATCGATAACCTGTTCGTGTTCATCATCATCATGGCGCGCTTCTCGGTACCCCGTAAGTACCAGCAGGAGGTGCTTATGGTCGGGATCATCATCGCACTGGTCCTGCGTGGCATCTTCATCCTGCTCGGCGCGATCGTGATCGAACAGTTCAGCTGGATCTTCTACATCTTCGGCGCGTTCCTGCTCTGGACCGCATGGAAGCAGGCCCAGGACGAAGGCGAAGACGAGGAAGACAAGGAAAACCCGCTGATCGCCCGGATCCGCCGGGTCCTGCCGATGTCCGAAAAGTTCGACGGCGGCAAGCTCCGCACCGTGGTGGACGGTAAAAAGGTCTTCACCCCGATGCTCATCGTCTTCGTGACCATCGGCCTGACGGACCTGCTGTTCGCCGTGGACTCCATCCCGGCCATCTTCGGCCTCACCCAGAGCGCATTCATCGTCTTCACGGCCAACATCTTCGCCCTGATGGGTTTGCGCCAGCTGTACTTCCTGCTGGGCGGTCTCATGAGCCGGCTCATCTACCTCAAGCACGCGCTCTCGGTCATCCTGGCCTTCATCGGCGTCAAGCTGGTGCTGCACGCCATGCACGTGAACGAACTCCCGTTCATCAACGGCGGCAAGCACATCGAATGGGCGCCGGAGATCCCCACGTTCGTCTCGCTCGCCGTGATCATCGGCACCATCATCATCGCGGTGGTCGCCAGCCTGCTCAGCTCCAAGGCCTCCAAGGCCAAACTCGACAGCCGGCTGGAAGAGGACTCCCGCAAGAGCCTCAGCGACGCCGAGTAGCCACCACGCGGGCACCGAACGGGCAGGCCACGCGCCTGGGCCGCCGCGGAGCCTCGACGGGCTAAGCTCGGAGCGTGAAAACGTTTGATGCCGCACCGGCGGCCGATACGGCGCTGCACCCCCAACGGGTGCAGCGCCGTACCGTTGTTGTCCTCAGCATCGCCCAGCTCCTCAGCGGAATCGGCAACGGCGCGAGCCTGTCAGTGGGATCGCTGCTGGCGGTCCAGCTTTCCGGCTCCAACGCCTGGGCCGGCTCGGTCACCACCACCATGACTCTCGCGGCAGCCCTGACCGCCCTGCCGCTGGCCGGACTGGCCGGCCGGAGGGGGCGCCGGGCCGCTCTCGTGACCGGCCTGCTCTGCGCGATGACGGGCGCCCTGCTGGTGATTCTGGCCACCGTGACCGGGGTCTTCCCGATCCTGCTCGCGGCCGCGGCCCTGCTGGGCCTTGGCACCGCGGCCAACCTGCAGGCGCGCTTTGCCGCCGTCGACCTCGCCGATGCCCAACACCGCGGACGGTCCCTCGCAATCGTCGTGTGGTCGGTGACGGTTGGCGCCGCTGCCGGCCCCAACCTCATCCAGCCCGGCGCGGTAGTGGGGGAGGCGCTGGGGCTGCCCGCCATCTCAGGGCCGTTCGTGTTTTCGACGGCGGGACTGTTCCTCGCAGCCCTGCTGTTGCTGGTCGCGCTGCGGCCCGACCCGCTGCTGCTGGCCGGCCGGCTGCGTACCGCCGCCGAGGGTCCCGCCAAGGGAACGCAAGGCAGCCGGGGGAGGCACGCCCTGCGGGACGGCCTCCGTGCCGTCCGCTCCTCGCCCCGGGCGCGGCTGGCGCTGCTCGCCGTCGTGGCCGCGCACGGCTGCATGGCGGCCGTGATGTCCATGACGCCGCTCCACCTGCAATTGCTCACCGAAGGGCCGATGGCCGGCCCCATGGCCGGTCACACCCACACCACCGGGACCGATGTGTTCGTGCTGATCGGCTTCACCATCTCGCTGCACATCGCCGGGATGTACGCGCTCTCACCCGTGATGGGCTGGCTCACCGACCGGGTGGGCCGCCGCCAGGTCATCCTTCTGGGCCACGGGCTGATCCTGGTGGCCGTGTGCGTGGCCGGGTTCGGTCAGTCGCAGCCGGCCCTGGTGACCATCGGACTGGTGCTCCTGGGGCTGGGCTGGTCCGCTGCCACCATTGCCGGATCCACGCTGCTCGCCGAAAGTGTGGCCCCCGGGGACAGGGTCCTCGTGCAGGGTGTCTCGGACACCCTGATGGGCATCGCCGGCGCCGTCGGATCCGGGTTCGCCGGACTGCTGATGAGTGGAATCGGCTACCAGGGGCTGAACCTGGTAGCCGCCGCCGTCGCCGTCACGGTCCTGACCGTGATCCTGGCAGCGCGAGCGCCGCGCACGGAGCCGGCCCAGGACAGCTGAGTCCTCAGGCCCCGGCCGCGCGCGCCATGCCGAGCAGCCGCCCGAAGATGGCTTCCCCGTCATCGGCAATGCCGTCATGGTGGAACTCATCCGTTTCCCACACCTGCAGGCCGCGGACTGCACGTGCTGTCTCCAGCGAGAGGTCCCGGTCCACGTAAATATCGTCGCTGTAAACGGCCGCTGCCACGGGGACGTTGTTCAGTGCGAGGCGCTCGGGATCGTAGAGCGGCTTCCAATCGTCCTTCTCGGCGAGCAACTGCGCCACGGTGCGGAGCGGCCGCAGCGCCGGATCCTGATCGAAGTACCACGGATAGACCATCTCACCCGTCAGCAGGGGCTCGGCGGCGTCCGGGCGGAACTCGGGGAAGTCCTGGAGCACGCGCAGGGCAGCCCAATCGGTGGCCTCGCCCTGGCCGTAGATGGACTCATGCATAAGGGCATAGAGCGGGTTGGATGCGCGGGAAACGAGGCTGCGGACCTGCTCCAGGAAGCCGTCGGAGAGCTGCTCGCCGTCGGGCGTGGCAACGAACGCATCCTCCAGCAGGTGGTGGAGCCCGTCGACGCGGGTGTTGCCGCCGAGGTAGGCACCCACCATCTGGAACCGCTCCACCGTGAGCCGGGTGCCGTCGGGAAGGACTTCCTCGGTCTCCCGGAGGTGCCGGGCGATCCGGGTGACCAGCTCGCGGTCCTGCGGATACCAGCTGAAGTATTCGGCGTTGCGGGCCGCGACCCGCCGGAAGGTGGCCTGGTAGACCCGGTCTGCGGGACCGGCCAGCGGGGCGAGGCCGCCGGTGATGAGTGCCTCCCGCAGGCCTTCGGGGGCGAAGGAGAGGTAGGTCAGCGCGCAGAAGCCGCCGTAGCTCTGACCGTAAATGGTCCACGGCGCTGCACCGAGGGCCCTGCGGATAGCCTCGGCATCCGCCACGATCGAATCGGCCCGGAAGTGCTCGAGGTACTCCACCTGGTCCCGGTCGCCGCCGCGCAACGGCAGCGTGTTGCGGTCGATGGGGGAGGACAGGCCGGTGCCGCGCTGGTCCAGCATCAGGATGCGGAAGTCCCTGGCCGCGGCCTTGCTCCAGCCGCCCAGGGCCGGGAAGCGGTTGCCGCGGCCCCCGGGGCCGCCCTGCAGGAACAGCAGCCACGGCAGGTCCGCGGCAGCCTCTTCGCTGTGGTCGGCCGAGACGTACTCGCGGGCGAAGACCGTGATGGTTTCGGTGCCGGCACCGAAATGGTCCAGCGGAACTTCGAAATAGTGTTCCGTGGTGCGCATGCCGCGGTAGTCGTGCCGCGCTTTGACGATGTGCGGGACGACGCCGGGCGCCACCGCTGCGGCCTTAGCCACGGGCGGTTGCCGTCCGGGCCGCGCCGAATGCGGCGAGGGCTTCACCGGTCAGCCGGAATGTCGACCATTCGTCCATTGGGGCCGCCCCGAGGTTTTTGTAGAAAGCGATCGAGGGCTCGTTCCAGTCCAGCACGCTCCATTCCACGCGGGCGTAGCCGCGCTCCACGGCCGTGGTCGCAAGGTGCTGCAGCAGGGCCTTGCCGTGCCCGGCGCCGCGCGCCTCGGGCATCACGTAGAGATCCTCAAGGTAGATCCCGTGGACGCCTTCCCACGTGGAGTAGTTCAGGAACCACAACGCGAAACCCTGGACCTCGCCGGCCTCGTTCTCCGCCATGGTCGCGTAAACGCGCGGGTTTTCGCCGAACAGGGCCTCGGACAACATCTCCGGGGTGTTTCGGACCGCGTCCGGTTCCTTCTCGTAGATGGCCAGGTCGTGGATCATCCGGAGGATGGCGGGAACGTCGGCGGCGGCGGCCGGGCGGATTACACTCATGGGCACGAGTTTACTAGCGGCTACAGCCGGTTCACGTCGCTGACCCGGACCACCGCGGTGCCGGTTTCGTCGGAGGCTGCCAGGTCCACTTCGGCGGAAATGCCCCAGTCGTGGTTTCCGGCGGGATCGTCGAAGATCTGCCGGACTTTCCACACCCCGGGCTCCTCGGTGATGATGAGCAGTCCGGGGCCGCGGGCATCCGGGCCGGTGCCGATGTCGCCGTGCTCCTCGAAGTAGTCATCAAGCGCGTCTTCCCAGCGCTCAGCGTCCCAGCCCGAGCCGCCGTCGAGCTCGCCGAGGGCAGTGGCGGCCTCGTCCGCGAACAGCTCCACCCGGCGGAACATCTCGTTCCGGACCATCACGCGGAAGGCCCGCACATTGGAGGTCAGCGACGGCGGAGGGGGCGGCGGGGCATCATGCGGGGTCGGCGCGGCACCGGACGTGAGTTCCTCCCACTCATCGAGCAGGCTGGAGTCCACCTGCCGGACCAATTCGCCCAGCCAGGCAATCAGGTCTGCGAGGTCTTCGCGCAGGGCGTCCTGCGGGACTGTCTGCCGGAGGGCCTTGAAGCCGTCGGCCAGGTAGCGCAGGACGATGCCTTCGGACCGGGCCAGCCCGTAGAACTGGACGAATTCGCCGAAGTTCATGGCACGTTCGTACATGTCGCGGACCACGGACTTGGGCGCCAGCTCAAAGTCGCCGATCCAAGGTGCGGCCTTGCGGTACACGTCGAACGCTTCACCGAGGATCTCGGCGAGCGGCTGCGGGTAGGTGACGTCCTCGAGCATGGCCATGCGCTGGTCGTAGTCGATGCCGTCGGCCTTCATTGCGGCGATCGCCTCCCCGCGGACCTTCTTCTGCTGGGCGGACAGGATCTGCCGCGGCTTCTCCAGCGTGGACTCGATGACCGACACGACGTCGAGGGCGTACGACGGCGACTCCGGGTCCAGCAGGTCGAGGGCCGCGAGGGCGAAGGGGGAGAGCGGCTGGTTCAGGGCGAAGTTCGCCTGCAGGTGCACGGTCAGCCGGACGCTGCGCCCGTCCGGACCCTGCTCTGCCGCCGGAATCCGCTCGACGACGCCGGCCGCCAGCAGTTCGCGGTAGATGCCGAGGGCCTTCTTCATCAGCTGCAGCTGTGCGGACCGGGTCTCATGATTCTCCGTGAGCAGCCGGCGCGCGGCCTTGAAGGGGTCCCCGGGCCGTTCCATCAGGTTCATCAGCATCGAGTGCGTCACGGTGAAGCTCGAGCCCAGCGGATCCGGGACGGATTCCACCAGGCGCTTGTAGGTGGGTTCGCCCCAGGACACAAAGCCTTCCGGCGGTTTTTTCTTGACCACCTGGCGCAGCTTCTTTTGGTCGTCGCCGAACTTCGCGGTGGCCTTGGCCATGGCCTTGACGTTTTCGATCACGTGCTCGGGGGCCTGGACCACCACCGTGCCCGCCGTGTCATAGCCGGCCCGGCCGGCGCGGCCGGCGATCTGGTGGAACTCACGGGAGTTCAGCAGGCGGGTGCGGACGCCGTCGTACTTGCTGAGCGCGGTCAGGAGGACGGTGCGGATGGGGACGTTAATGCCGACCCCCAGAGTGTCCGTGCCGCAGATAACCTTCAGGAGGCCCGCCTGGGCCAGCTGCTCGACGAGCCGGCGGTATTTGGGCAGCATCCCGGCGTGGTGTACCCCGATGCCGTGGCGGACCAGCCGGTTGAGGGTCTTGCCGAAGCCCGCGGCGAAGCGGAATCCCGCGATCAGCTCGGCGATTTTGTCTTTTTCTTCACGGGTGCAGATGTTGATGCTCATCAGGTTCTGCGCCCGGTCGATGGCCTCGAGCTGGCTGAAGTGGACCACGTAGACGGGGACCTGCTTGGTGGAGAGCAGCTCCTCCAGCGTCTCGTGCACGGGGGTCTGCTGGTAATAGAAGTGCAGCGGGATGGGCCGTTCGGCGGAACTGACCGTCGTCGTCGGGCGGCCGGTCAGCTCGGTGATGCCGTCCTCGAAGCGGCTCACGTCGCCCAGGGTCGCGGACATCAGCAGGAACTGGGCCTGGGGGAGTTCCAGCAGCGGAACCTGCCACGCCCAGCCGCGCTGGGGGTCCGAGTAGAAGTGGAACTCGTCCATGATCACCGCGCCGAGGCTGGCGTCGGCCCCTTCGCGCAGGGCGATGTTGGCCAGGATCTCTGCGGTGCAGCAGATGATGGGCGCGTCCTGGTTAACGCCCGAATCTCCGGTGATCATGCCGACGTTCTCGGCCCCGAAGATTTCGCAGAGGGCGAAGAACTTCTCCGAGACGAGCGCCTTGATGGGGGCCGTGTAATAGCTGCGCTGGCCGCGGGCCATGGCCTGGAAATGCGCCGCGATGGCCACGAGCGACTTCCCCGAGCCGGTGGGGGTGGCGAGAATGACGTTGGCGCCGGCCGCCAGCTCGATCACGGCCTCGTCCTGGGCGGTGTAGAGGGCAAGGCCGCGGCTCTCGGTCCATTCGACGAACCGGGTGTAAAGCTCATCCGGATCGAGGCCGGTCCGGCCGGGGACTCGGGCGGCCGGGGCGGGAAGCTGATCTACGAGTTTCATTGCCTTCCAGCTTAGTGTCCCGCGGCGCTCCCGCAGCCGGGCCGGATAACCGCAGACAGCAGGTACTTGATGATTCAACCTTTTAGGCGTATGTTGGTTGTAGCTTCAACAAAACATCCAGTATCCGACAGAACAGAATCTGATGACGAACTTCCTGGCCCGAATCTTTGGAAAGAAGACCCCCATGACCAACATCACCATCATCGGCAACGGCAACATGGCCCGCGGCATCGCCACTCGCGCACTCGCCGCCGGCCGGACGGTCGAGATTCTCGGCCAGGATGCAGCCAAAGCCCAGGCCCTGGCGGAGGAGCTGGGCGGGGGCGTGCGCTATGGCACGACGGCGGATGCGCCGCAGGGCAGCCTGGTAGTCCTCGCAGTACCGTTCGACGCCGCCAAGTCCGTGATGCGCGCCTATGGCGATGCCCTGGCCGGCAAGACGCTCGTGGACATCACGAACCCGGTCAACTTCGAGACCTTCGACTCCCTGGTGGTGGAGCCGGGCACGTCCGCTGCCGAGGAAATTGCCAAGCTCGCCCCGGCCGGTGCCGCAGTGGTCAAGGCCTTCAACACCACGTTCGCGGGAACCCTGGTGGCGGGCAAGTCCGGCAGCCAGCCCCTGGATGTGTTCATCGCGGGTGACGACGCCGCCGCCACCTCGGCCGTCAGCAGCTTCGTTGCCGACGCCGGCATGCGGCCGCTCGTGGTCGGCCCGCTCAAGCGCTCCGGTGAGCTGGAAGGCTTCCAGTTTGTCCTCATGACGATGCAGGCCAACCCCGAGTTTGCCGATTTCAACTGGGACACCGGCCTGAAGGTCACCAACTAATGGATGCCACCTTCCCGGACCCGGTGGTAGCAAGTGCCGGGTCCGAAGACCCGGCGGCTCCGCTGGTGGTGCTTCTCCACGGCCGCGGCTCCGACGAGCGGGAAATCCTCGGCCTCGCCGGCCGGCTGCCGGCCGGACCCGCCTACGCCGCGGTCCGGGCGCCCATTGCCGAGGGCGGCGGCTACGCCTGGTTCGCCAACCGCGGCATCGGCCGGCCCGTGGCCGAATCCCTGGACGCGACGATGGCCTGGTTCCGCGCCTGGCTCGACGCGGCGGCACCGGCCGGCCGGCCGGTAGTGCTGGTCGGCTTCAGCGGCGGGGCGGCCTTTGCCGGCGGCCTGCTGCTGGCCGACCCGTCACGCTATGCCGGAGCTGCCATCCTCTGCGGCACCCTGCCGTTCGACGCCGGTGTTCCGGTCGCACCAGGACAGCTGGCCGGCGTCCCGGTCTTTGTTGCCCACGGCGACCAGGACAGGGTCATCCCGCACGAGCTCCTCGAAAAGACCTGGGACTATTTGCTGACGGGCTCCGGAGCCGCCGCCACCTCACGCCGCGATCCCGGCGGGCACGGCATTACCGGCCAGACGCTGGCGGAGCTCGGCAGCTGGATTGACGGGCTGCCCGCAGCCTAGGCCCGGCAGTGGCGCCACTCCGCCGCGGGTCGGTCCTTCGGGACTGGCCCGCGGCGGTAGGCTTCGGCTGAAGACACGGCGAAGCGGGGGCAAAGCGTGAAATGGGATCCAGCAAAGTACGAGGAATTCGGCGGCTACAGGGACCGGCCGTTCTTTGACCTGACTTCGCGAATCCGCGCCGGCTCCCCGCTGCAGGTGACGGACCTGGGCTGCGGCCCGGGAAACCTCACCGCCACGTTGGCGGCCCGCTGGCCCGGAGCCGCCGTCACCGGGCTGGATTCCTCGGCCGAAATGCTCGCCAAGGCCGGCGGTCTGGCGGCCGGCGCGGACAACCTCTCCTTCCGCCAGTCGGACATCGGCGACTGGATGCCGGCACCGGACACCGACGTCGTGGTCACCAATGCCGCCCTGCAATGGGTACCCAACCACCTGGAACTCCTGCCGCACTGGCTCGAAGCCCTGCGCCCCGGCGCCTGGTTCGCCCTGCAGGTTCCCGGTAACTTCAACGCCCCCTCGCACGCCCTGATGCGTTCCCTCGCGGAATCAGACGACTGGTCCGGGCGCCTGGCCGGCGTGCTCCGGCACAGTGACGCCGCGGCCGGCCCCACCGAATACCTCCAGCTCATGCTGGATGCCGGCTGTGACGCCGACGCCTGGGAGACCACCTACCTCCAGGTCCTCCCCGGCACCGACCCGGTGCTTGAGTGGCTCCGGGGAACCGGCCTGCGCCCCGTCCTCGCGGCGCTGGGCCCGGCGGACGCCGAACGCTTCGAGGCCGAGTACGCCCGGCAGCTGCGCGTCGCCTACCCGCCCGGGGACCACGGGACCGTCTTCCCCTTCCGGCGGGTCTTCGCCGTCGCCCGCAAGCGCGGCTGAGACCCGGCCGGGGCACCCGTGCCAGCACCATTGACCAATGTGACATGCCGCATGACAAAGATCGGCATGTGATGGGGCTTACAATGACAAAGCGGTCTTTGGGGCGACCGCGTCCTGCTCCACATCCGGGCCCTGTTCTAGTGATGGAGGTTCGGTGCTACTTAGCCTGATGAGGCGCCTGCTGGCGGCCCACAGGGTGACCGTCCTGGCCATCATCTGCCTCCAGCTGGTGCAGACCAGCGCCAACCTGATGCTGCCCACCCTGAACGCCGCCATCATTGACGACGGCATTGTCGCCGGCGACACGCCGGTGATCCTTCGGCTCGGCGGCTGGATGGCCGCGGTGGCCGCCCTCCAGGTCGGGTCCGCCGTCGCCGCCGGCTACCTTGGCGCTGTCGTGGCCATGCGGGTGGGGCACGAACTGCGCGAAGAGCTGTTCGCCAAGGTCCAGACGTTCTCCTCACAAGACGTCGGTGCCTTCGGTGCGCCCAGCCTGGTGACCCGGGCCACCAACGACGTCACCCAGATCCAGAACCTCACCGTCCTGGTCTTCACAATGCTGGTCGCCGMTCCCGCGAGTTTCATCGGCGGCATCGTCCTCGCCCTGCACCAGGACCTCGCACTGTCCGGCGTCGTGGTGGTGGTGATCCCGCTGCTCGCGGGCCTGATGGTCCTGATCGTGCGGCGGCTGATTCCGCTCTACCGGCGCGGACAGGCACTCATTGACCGGATCAGCCGGGTGCTGCGCGAACAGATCATCGGCGCGAACGTCATCCGCGGCTTCGTTCGGCAGGACCACGAGATCCGCCGCTTCGATGCCGCCAACAAGGAACTCACCAGGAACAACCTGGACTCCGCCCTGCTGGTCGCCGGAATGAACCCCATGATCATGGTGGTGGTAAACCTTTCCTCCGTCGCGATCGTCTGGTTCGGCGGCCACCGGATCCAGTCCGGCCAGATGCGGCTCGGCGCCGTGACCGCGTTCATCGCCTACATCCTGCAGATCCTCATCGCCATCCTGATGGCCATGTACGTTTTCACCACCGCCCCCCGCGCCGCTGCGTGCGCCGAACGTATCCGCGAGGTCCTCGATACGGACCCCTCCATTGGTGACCCGGACCCGGCGTCGGCCGCTTCGTCCCCGGTGCCCGGAGCGGCGGGCCTCCGGCATGTCGCCGCCGGAACCGTCGAGTTCCGCGACGTGGCCTTCGGCTACCCCGGGGCGGAAGCCCCCGTCCTCAGCGGAATCAGCTTCACCGCCGTTCCCGGAACGGTGACAGCCATCGTCGGAGCCACGGGCAGCGGCAAAACCACCCTCCTGAACCTGCTGCCCCGGTTCCTGGACGCGACCGCCGGCAGCATCAGCATCTGCGGCCGCGAGATCAACACGCTGCCGCTGGCGTCGCTCCGGGACCTGATGGCCGTGGTGCCGCAGCACTCCTACCTGTTCTCCGGGACCCTCGCCCAGAACCTGCGCGTCGGTGGTCCGGAAGCCACTGACCACCAGCTGTGGGCGGCGCTGGAGACGGCCCAGGCAGCCGACTTCGTCCGGGATCTTCCCGACGCCCTGGAAACTCCGGTCAGCCAGGGCGGCACCAACCTCTCCGGCGGACAACGCCAGCGGCTCTGCATCGCCCGGGCACTGCTGCGCCCCGCTCCCGTGTACCTCTTCGACGACAGCTTCTCCGCCCTGGACTACGGCACCGACGCCCGGCTCCGCTCGGCGCTGGAGCCCCTCCTGCGCTCAGCCACCGTGCTGGTGGTGGCCGAGCGGGTAGCAACGATTGAAGATGCCGGACTCATCCTGGTCCTTGAAGAGGGCCGGCTGGTCGCCCAGGGAACCCATGCCGGGCTCATGGCGTCATCGCTGACCTACCGGGAAATCGCCGCCTCGCAGCTGGTCCTCGAGGAAACCCCATGAGCGCCGGATTCCCTGCACCGCGGGCCGGAGCCGCCGCCAAGTGGCGGGCGGCCGGCCGGCTGCTGGGACTTCTGAAACCCGTGCGCCTTCGTATGGCCGGCGTCGTCGCCGCCACCTGCGGGTTCGCGGCGCTCAACGTCGCTGCCCCCAAATACCTCGGCGACGCCACCGACGTCGTGGTCCACAGCGTTGTGGGCGGCACCTTTAACGACCAAAAACTCGGACGCCTGCTCCTGGCGGTAGCGCTGATGTACCTCGGCGCGTCCCTGTTCAGCTGGATCCAGGGCGCACTCACGGCGACGGCCGTGCAACGGCTCAGTTACGGGCTGCGCGCCTCGGTGGAACAAAAGCTGCACGTCCTGCCCTCGAGCCACTTCGACGACCAGCACCGCGGCGACGTGCTCAGCCGTGCCACCAACGACGTCGACAACGTCTCCCAGGCCCTCAACCAGCTACTCAACCAGCTGATCATGTCCGTGCTGATGCTTACCGGCGCGCTGGCCATGATGTTCTGGCTCTCCCCGCTGCTGGCGCTCATTGCCCTGGCCTCGGTTCCGCTCTCCACCCTGATCACCGTGCTTGTCGCCCGGAAATCGCAGGCCTATTTCACCGACCAGTGGGACAGCACCGGGGCCCTCCATGCCCACCTGGAGGAATTCTTCACCGGCCATGAGGTAGTCAAGGCCTTTGGCCGGCAGGAGGCCGCGGCGGCCGTCTTCAGCACCAGCAACGGCCGGCTCTTCCGGGCCTCCTCCAACGCACAGTACGTCTCCGGGGCTGTGCAGCCGCTGATGATCTTCGTCGCCAACCTCAACTACATCGCCGTGGCCGTCATCGGAGCCCTGCAGGTCGCCGCCGGCACCATGACCATCGGCGGGGTGCAGGCCTTCATCCAGTTCAGCAGGCTCTTCAGCCAGCCCATGGGCCAGATCGGCGGAATGCTGAACCTCATGCAGTCCTGCATCGCCTCCGCCGAGCGCGTCTTCGCGCTGCTGGACGCGCCGGAAATCCCCGCCGACGCGGCCGGGCCCGCCGCCGGGTCCGCCCGGGCCGCCGCGGTCCGCGCGGCCGACGCCGGATCCCCGCCGCCCGCCGGCAGGGTCACCTTCGAGGGCGCCACGTTCGGCTACGACCCCGCCTCTCCCGTCGTCGAGGGCCTGACCTTCACGGTGGAACCGGGCCAGACCGTGGCGATCGTCGGTCACACCGGCGCCGGCAAGACCACCGTGGTCAACCTCCTGATGCGGTTCTACGAGCTGGACTCCGGGCGGATCACGGTCGACGGGGTGGACATCGCCGAGTTGCCCCGCGACGGACTGCGGGCAACCTTCGGCACCGTGATGCAGGACGCCTGGCTGTTCACCGGCAGCATCCGGGAGAACATCGAATACGGCCGGCCCGGCGCAGACGACGACGACATTGTGGCCGCCGCCCAGGCAAGCCACGTGGACCAGTTCGTCCGGGCCCTCCCGGCCGGCTACGCCACCATGCTGGGCAACGACGGCGACTCCCTGAGCCGCGGCCAGCGCCAGCTCATCTCGATCGCCCGCGCCCAGCTGGCCGCCCGCAGCATCCTGATCCTTGACGAGGCCACCAGCTCCGTGGACAGCCGGACGGAAATGCAGATCCGGCAGGCCATGGCCCGGCTCCGGCAGGGGAGGACCAGCTTCGTGATAGCCCACCGCTTGTCCACAGTCCGCGACGCTGATCTAATTCTGGTCATGGACCACGGACGGATTGTTGAACAAGGGACCCATCAGGACCTGATGGCCGCGGACGGTGTGTACACCGGGCTTTACCGCGCTCAATTTGCCGGCCGCGAGCAGCCCGCACGGGTGCCGGAGTCGGACCGGTGAGCGCCGCAGAGCATGCCGCGGCGCAGTTCCCCGGCGCCTGGAAGCCCAACACCGGCAGTTCCGTGCCGCTGTTCGAGCAGCTGCGGCTGAACATCATCGAACACGCGGACAAAGGCACCCTGGCCCCAGGAACCCGCCTCCCTGCCGTGCGCAGCCTCGCGGCCGAGCTCGGCGTTGCACCGCACACCGTGGCGCGGGCCTACAAGGAACTCGAAGCCGCCGGCGTCGTTGCCACCCGCGGTCGGAACGGCACCGTCGTGTGCGCCCGCGACGAGGCCTGGGGCTCGCTCGCCGCCGCCGCTGCGGAGTTCGCTGACGCCGCCAAGGCCCAGGGCGCCAGCTTCGCGGAGGCCGTCCAACTCCTCGCGGCGGCGTACGACCGCCACTAACGGGGCCGCCATTAGCACATCCCGGCCCGGAATGGATATTCGAAGAAGTTTTCGATTAGCATTGGAGGCGTGCCTAAAGCCGTAGCTGATCAACCTGCCGTCGATGTCCAGCCTGCCGCCGTTCCGGTGAAGTCCGGAAAAGCGGCCCCACAGCGCTCCAGCCCGGCGTCGTCCGGTACGGAGCTGGCCCGTCCCGACCTGTCCCGCCTGGTGGTGAAGGGCGCGCGCGAACACAACCTCCGCAACGTCGACCTCGACCTGCCGCGCGACGCCATGATCGTTTTCACCGGACTCTCGGGCTCCGGCAAGTCCTCCCTCGCCTTCGACACGATCTTCGCCGAAGGGCAGCGCCGCTACGTCGAGTCGCTCTCCGCCTACGCCCGCCAGTTCCTTGGCCAGGTGGACAAGCCCGACGTCGACTTCATCGAGGGCCTCTCGCCCGCGGTCTCCATCGACCAGAAGTCCACCAGCAAGAACCCCCGCTCCACCGTGGGCACCATCACCGAGATTTACGACTACATGCGCCTGCTCTGGGCCAGGGTGGGCCGCCCGCACTGCCCCGTCTGCGGCGAGCCGGTCACCAAGCAGACCCCGCAGCAGATCGTCGACCAGCTCCTTGAACTTCCCGAGGGCACCCGCTTCCAGGTCCTCGCGCCCGTGGTGCGCGGCCGCAAGGGCGAGTTCGTCGAGCTGTTCAAGGAGCTCACCGCCAAGGGCTACTCCCGCGCCCGGGTGGATGACAAGCTGATCCAGCTCAGCGACCCGCCCAAGCTCGGTAAGCAGTTCAAGCACACCATCGAGGTGGTGGTGGACCGGCTGGTGGTCAAGGACGGCATCAGCCAGCGCCTGACGGACTCCGTCGAAACCGCACTGGGACTGGCCGAGGGCCGGGTCCTCGCCGAATTCGTGGACCTGGAGGCCGACGATCCCGGACGCATCCGCGCGTTCTCCGAACACCTCGCGTGCCCCAACGAGCACCCGCTGGCAATCGACGAGATCGAGCCCCGCTCGTTCTCCTTCAACAACCCCTTCGGCGCCTGCTCCGCCTGCAGCGGCATCGGCACCAAGCTCGAGGTCGATGAGGAACTCCTCATCCCCAACCCCGAGCTCTCGCTGTCCGAGGGTGCCATCGCCCCGTGGTCCCTCGGCACGGCCACCACGGAATACTGGAACCGGCTCCTCGGCGGCCTGGCCAAGGAAATCGGCTTCAAGATGACCACCCCGTGGGAGAAACTCTCCGCGGAGGCCCGGCAGACCGTGCTGCACGGCAAGGACCACCAGGTGGTGGTCCAGTACCGCAACCGGTTCGGCCGTGAACGCAAATACAGCACCGGCTTCGAAGGCGTGGTCCAGTACGTGCACCGCAAGCACACCGAGACGGACTCCGACTCCGCCCGGGACCGCTACGAGGAGTACATGCGCCAGGTCCCGTGCCCGGCCTGCAACGGTGCCCGGCTGAACCCGGCGTCGTTGTCCGTCCTCATCAACGGCAAATCCATCGCCGAGGTCGCGGCGCTGCCCATGCGCGAATGCGCGCACTTCCTGGACACCCTGGTGCTCAGCGGCCGTGAGGCGCAGATCGCGCACCAGGTCCTCAAGGAGATCCAGGCCCGCCTGACGTTCCTCCTCGACGTCGGCCTCGAATACCTGAACCTGGAACGCCCCTCCGGCACCCTGTCCGGCGGCGAGGCCCAGCGCATCCGGCTGGCCACCCAGATCGGCTCCGGCCTGGTGGGGGTGCTGTACGTCCTCGACGAACCGTCCATCGGCCTGCATCAGCGCGACAACCGGCGGCTGATCGAAACCCTCACCCGGCTCCGGGACCTCGGCAACACCCTGATTGTGGTGGAGCACGACGAGGACACCATCCACGAGGCCGACTGGGTGGTCGACATCGGACCCGGCGCCGGCGAGCACGGTGGCATGGTGGTCCACTCCGGTTCCTACCAGGACCTGCTGAAGAACACCGAATCCCTCACCGGCGACTACCTGTCCGGGCGGAAGTCCATCCAGGTCCCGAAGAAGCGCCGCAAGTACGACAAGAAGCGCGAGCTGAAGGTGGTCGGGGCCAAGGAAAACAACCTGCTGAACGTGGACGCGGCCTTCCCGTTGGGCCTGTTCACCGCGGTCACCGGCGTCAGCGGCTCCGGCAAGTCCACCCTGGTCAACGAGATCCTCTACAAGGTGCTCGCCAACAAGCTCAACGGCGCCAAGCAGGTGGCCGGCCGGCACAAGACCGTGCAGGGCCTCGAGCACCTCGACAAGGTGGTGCACGTGGACCAGAGCCCCATCGGCCGGACCCCGCGCTCCAACCCGGCCACGTACACGGGCGTCTTCGACCACATCCGGAAGCTCTTCGCCGAGACCACCGAGGCCAAGGTCCGCGGCTACATGCCCGGCCGGTTCTCCTTCAACGTCAAGGGCGGCCGCTGCGAAGCCTGCTCCGGCGACGGCACCCTGAAGATCGAGATGAACTTCCTGCCGGACGTCTACGTGCCCTGCGAGGTCTGCCACGGCGCGCGTTACAACCGCGAGACGCTCGAGGTGCACTACAAGGGCAAGACCATCGCGGACGTCCTGAACATGCCGATCGAGGAAGGCGCGGAGTTCTTCGCCGCGTTCTCGCCGATCGCCCGGCACCTGAAGACGCTGGTGGACGTCGGCCTCGGTTACGTCCGGCTGGGCCAGCCCGCCACGACCCTCTCTGGCGGTGAGGCGCAGCGCGTGAAGCTGGCCGCCGAACTGCAGAAGCGCTCCAACGGCCGCAGCGTGTACGTCCTGGACGAGCCCACCACGGGCCTGCATTTCGAGGACATCCGCAAACTGCTGATGGTCCTGCAGGGCCTGGTCGAGAAGGGCAACACCGTGATCACCATCGAGCACAACCTCGATGTCATCAAGAGCGCCGACTGGATTGTCGACCTGGGGCCCGACGGCGGTTCCGGCGGCGGCAGGATTGTCACCTCGGGTACGCCCGAGCAGGTGGCCAAGTCCAAGGAAAGCCACACGGCGACATTCCTCGCGGACATCCTGGGCTGACCCCGGCCCCTGGCGACGCGGACTTTGTCCCACGACGCGCAAATGCCCTGCCGCCCCGGTTATTCCGGCCGCGGCAGGGCATTTGCGCGTCGCCGGGCAGCAGGCCGGTCGGCAGCGACGTATGCCTGCAGGGGTATGTGAATTTCAAGCATCCCCATCGTCGTGAGAAACTACTCCGGTGACGCATACATCGGCGGCAGTGACTGCCGGCCTCCACGGCCCGCCCGCCGGACCGGCTGCACCACCGCCTCCCGCCGCGGGCGTAGGCTGGGGTTTTGTGTCCGACGGCGGCCGGCGGACCGCCGGAGAAGTTGAACCTGCGCGCACCGCCACGGGGTTACCCGCTACGATCACCAGAATCTCCGACTGCCCGGGGACCACAGCCCTAAAAGAGGTGCACACCATTGGCAATGTTTGACGCAATCCGCTGGACGACGCGTGGTCTGGTCACGTCCACCTGCCGGCCCACCGTGATCGGACTCGAGAATGTGCCCAAGTCCGGCCCCTTCATCGTTGCGCCGAACCACCTCTCCTTCCTGGACAGCGTGATCGTCCAGGCCCTGATGCCGCGCCCCGTCGCGTTCTTCGCCAAGGCCGAGTACTTCACCACCGGCGGCGCCAAGGGCAAGCTGATGAAGTCCTTCTTCGAGGCCGTCGGATCCATTCCGGTCGAACGCGGCGAACAGGCCGCCAGCGTGCAGGCCTTGAAGACGCTGCTGGACATCCTTGACTCCGGCAAGGGCGTCGGGATCTACCCCGAAGGCACCCGCTCCCGCGACGGTATCCTCTACCGCGGCCGCACCGGCGTCGGCTGGCTGGCCCTCACCACCGGGGCCCCGGTCATCCCGGTGGGCCTCATCGGCACCGAGAATCTGCAGCCGGCGGACAGCAACAAGGTCAGGCCGCAGCACTTCACCATGAAGGTGGGGGAGCCGCTCTACTTCGACAAGACCGGCCCGGACCACTCGCTGCCCGCACGGCGCCAGGTCACGGACCGGATCATGGACGCGATCGCCGAACTCAGCGGCCAGGAACGGGCCACCACTTACAACCAGAGCAAAAGCGTCGACTAGGCGCGTTTCCCGGCAGGACGCACGGTCCGCGGCACACGCCGCCGGGGGAGCGCCGTCGGGCGCGGACCCGGCCGGCTTAGTAGAATAGACCAGTGGCGAATCCAGCTAGTTACCGGCCCCAGACGGGGGAGATCCCGACCAACCCGGGCGTCTACCGTTTCCGCGACCCGCATGGCCGGGTCATTTACGTCGGCAAGGCCAAGAACCTCCGTTCCCGGCTGAACTCCTACTTCGCCAACCCCGCAGGCCTGCTGCCCAAGACCTATGCCATGGTGCACACTGCCAGCAGCGTGGAATGGACCGTAGTCGGCAGCGAACTGGAGTCCCTGCAGCTCGAATACACCTGGATCAAGGAATTCAAACCGCGGTTCAACGTGATGTTCCGCGACGACAAGTCCTACCCCTACCTCGCCGTCACGATGGCGGAGAAGTACCCGCGCGTGCAGGTCCTCCGCGGCGAGCGGCGGAAGGGGACCCGCTACTTCGGGCCCTACACGGCCGGGGCGATCCGCGACACCATGGACACTCTGCTGCGCGTCTTCCCGGTCCGCAGCTGCAGCCCCGGCGTCCTCAAGCGCGCCCAGGCCAGCGGCCGGCCCTGCCTGCTGGGGTACATCGACAAGTGCGCCGCGCCATGCGTCGGCCGGATCTCCGCCGAGGACCACCGGGCCCTCGCAGAGGACTTCTGCGCCTTTATGGGCGGGGAGGCCAAACGCTTCGTCTCCCGCCTGGAGAAGGACATGGCCGCCGCCGTCGCCGAACTCGACTACGAACGCGCGGGCCGGGTCCGCGACGACATCATCGCGCTGAAAAAGGTCTTCGAACGCAACGCTGTGGTCCTCGCCGAGGACACCGACGCCGACATCTTCGCGCTGCACGAGGACGAACTCGAGGCAGCGGTCCAGGTGTTCCACGTCCGCGGCGGCCGGATCCGCGGCCAGCGCGGCTGGGTGGTCGAAAAAGTCGAGGACTCCACCACACCGGACCTCGTCGAACACCTCCTCCAGCAGGTCTACGGCGAGGAAGGCGAAAGCCAGGGCCGGATGCCCCGCGAAGTGCTGGTCCCCGCCGAACCGAGCAACGCCGCCGAACTCGCCCAGTGGCTCAGCGGCCTGCGCGGAGCCCGGGTGGACATCCGGGTCCCGCAGCGCGGCGACAAGGCCACCCTGCTCTCCACCGTCCGGGACAACGCCGAGCACGCCCTCAAACTGCACAAGTCCCGGCGCGCCGGAGACCTCACCATGCGGTCCCAGGCCCTCCAGGAACTGCAGGAAGCCCTGGACCTGCCCGTGGCGCTGCTGCGGATCGAATGTTTCGACATCTCCCACATCCAGGGCACCAACGTGGTGGGGTCCATGGTGGTGGTCGAAGACGGCCTGCCGAAGAAGTCCGACTACCGGAAGTTCTCGGTCACCGGCGCCGCGGCCAACGACGACACCGCCGCCATGCACGACGTCCTCACCCGCCGCTTCCGGAACTACCTGCAGGAACAGGCGGAGAAGGCCGAGCCCGGCTCCGGCCCGCTCGCCGCCGCCCAGGCCGCCGCGGTGGCCGACACACCGCTGGAGGACACCACCACCCCGGCTCCCAAGGCCAAGTTCGCCTACCCGCCCAACCTCGTCGTCGTCGACGGCGGCAAACCCCAGGTCAACGCCGCCGCCAAGGCCCTCGCCGAGCTCGGCGTCGAGGACGTCTACGTGGTGGGGCTGGCTAAAAGGCTCGAGGAGGTCTGGCTGCCGGACAGTGACTTCCCCGTCATCCTGCCCCGCGCCTCGGCGGGTCTTTACCTCCTCCAGCGCATCCGTGACGAGGCGCACCGCTTCGCGATCTCCTTCCACCGGCAAAAGCGCGGCAAGGCCATGACCGTGTCCGCGCTGGACGGGGTCCCCGGGCTCGGGGACTCGAAGCGCAAGGCCCTCCTGAACCAGTTCGGCTCGGTCAAAAGCATCAAGGCCGCCAGCGTCGAGGAGCTCACGGCCGCCAAGGGAATCGGACCGGCCCTCGCCGGGGCGATCGTCCGGCATTTCTCTGCCGCGGAGGACGCCGGTGAACCGGCGGCGCCCGCCATCAACATGACAACCGGCGAAATCCTCGAAACTTAGCTAGCCCCGGCATTCTTAGCTAGGGTTAGGAGCTGAGGTACGGGCCGCGGCCGGCAGGCGACTGCCACGTGCGCCGGCCTCATGGCAGAGCAGACAGCAGAGATGGAGCACGACTGATGGCAGAGTCAACGGCGGGATCCGGCACCGAGACGGACGGCTTAACCCCCGTCAAACCGATCGAGGCCGAGCTGCTGGTGGTCACCGGAATGTCGGGAGCCGGCCGCAGTACCGCCTCGGATGCCCTCGAGGACCACGGCTGGTACGTGGTGGACAACCTCCCGCCGCAGATGCTTGGAACCCTCGCGGAGCTTGTCTCGCACGCGCCCGGCTCCATCTCGAAGCTCGCCGTTGTGGTGGATGTCCGCAGCAAGGACCTCTTCGCCGACATCCGCACCGCCCTGCGCAACCTGGAAACCAGCGGCATCACCTTCCGGGTCCTGTTCCTGGACGCCAGCGACGACGTCCTGGTGCGCCGGTTCGAACAGGGCCGTCGCCCGCACCCGCTGCAGGGCGGCGGCCGGATCCTCGACGGCATCGCCGCCGAACGCGACCTCCTGCACGAGCTGCGTGAATCCTCGGACATCGTCCTGGACACCTCCACGCTCAACGTCCACGGCCTCGCCACCGCCATCACCGAACTCTTCAGCGAGACCGGCCCGGTGGCGCTGCGCCTGAATGTGATGAGCTTCGGCTTCAAGTACGGGCTGCCGGTGGACGCCAACTTCGTCGCCGACGCCCGCTTCATCCCGAACCCGCACTGGGTTCCGCAGCTGCGCCCGCACACCGGCCTGGACAAGGACGTCAGCGACTACGTGCTCGAGGCCGAGGGGGTCGGCAACTTCGTGGAACGCTACGTCCTGGCCCTCGAACCCGTCCTGGACGGCTACCGCCGCGAAAACAAGCACTACGCCACCATCGCCGTTGGCTGCACCGGCGGCAAGCACCGCTCCGTGGCCGTGGCCGTGGAACTCTCCCGCCGGCTCGCGCAGTACCCCCGTGTCACGGTCACCACCACCCACCGGGATCTGGGCCGCGAGTAATGGCGCTACTGACCGGGCCACTGCCCCTGGTGCCGGCCGCCAGCGCGGCCTCCGCCGGCCAACAGGACAAAGGACCCTCCGTCGTCGCCCTCGGCGGCGGCCACGGACTGTCGGCCTCCCTCTCGGCGCTGCGCCTGCTGACCTCCGAGCTGACCGCCATCGTGACGGTGGCGGACGACGGCGGTTCCTCCGGACGGCTGCGCGAGGAGTACGGCGTCCTGCCCCCCGGGGATCTGCGGATGGCGCTCTCCGCCCTGTGCGACGACACGGACTGGGGCCGGACGTGGCGCGACGTGATGCAGCACCGCTTCAAACCCGGCAAGGGCTCCGGCGGCTCCCTCGACGAACACGCCATGGGCAACCTGCTGATCGTCACCCTCTGGGAACTGCTGGGCGACGCCGTCGTCGGCCTCCAGTGGGCCGGGGCGCTCCTCGGCGCCCGGGGCCAGGTGCTGCCGATGTCCACCACGCCGCTGACCATCGAGGGCGAAGCCCGGGTGGAACTCCCGGACGGCACCACCGGGCTGCAGACCGTCCGCGGGCAGGCCAAATGCGCCGTCGCCGGGTCGCTGGAAGCGGTCCGGCTGCTGCCCGACTCGGCCCCGGCCTGCGTGGAGGCGCTGACGGCCATCGAACTCGCCGACTGGGTGGTCCTGGGCCCCGGGTCCTGGTACACCTCGGTGCTGCCGCACTTGCTGCTGCCCGAGATGCGGGATGCGCTGTGCAAGACCGAGGCCCGGCGCTGCCTCACCATGAACCTCGCCACGGACACCAAGGAAACCCACGGGATGTCCGCCGCCGACCACCTGCGGGTGCTGCGGGACTACGCGCCGGAATTCACGGTCGACGTCGTCCTGGCCGACCCTGCGTCGGTGCCCGACCTCCCGGACTTCCAGCAGGCCGCCGGGATGCTCGGCGCCGAGGTGGTCTTGGGTAAAGTAAGGGCGTCGAGCCGCCGGCCGATCCACGACCCCCTGCGCCTGGCAACGGCGTACCACGACATTTTCGGGAACAGGTAGGAAAGGTGCCATGGCACTGACAGCATCAGTCAAGGAAGAACTTTCCCGGCTGGACATCAAGAAATCCTCGGTCCGCAAGGCTGAAGTGTCCGCTATGCTCCGCTTCGCGGGCGGGCTGCACATCATCTCCGGCCGGATCGTGATCGAAGCCGAGGTGGACCTCGCCTCGACCGCCCGCCGGCTGCGTGCCGCGATCGCAGAGGTCTACGGACACCAGAGCGAGATCATTGTGGTCTCCGGCGGCGGCTTGCGCCGCGGCAGCCGTTACGTGGTGCGTGTGGTCCGCGACGGCGAGGCCCTCGCCCGCCAGACCGGCCTGCTCGACGCCCGCGGCCGTCCCGTCCGCGGCCTGCCCTCCGTGGTGGTGAACGGTTCGGCGGCGGACGCCGAGGCCGTCTGGCGCGGTGCGTTCCTGGCCCACGGTTCACTCACCGAGCCCGGGCGGTCCTCCGCGATGGAGGTCACCTGCCCCGGACCCGAATCCGCCCTCGCCCTCGTCGGCGCGGCCCGCCGCCTGGGCATCCAGGCCAAGGCCCGTGAAGTCAGGGGAGTGGACCGCGTCGTCATCCGCGACGGCGACACCATCGCGGCGCTGCTGACCCGGATGGGCGCCCACGACGCGCTGATGGTCTGGGAGGAACGCCGGATGCGCAAGGAAGTCCGTGCCACGGCCAACCGGCTGGCCAACTTCGACGACGCCAACCTGCGCCGCTCGGCACAGGCCGCCGTCGCCGCGGGCGCACGGGTTGACCGGGCGCTGGAAATCCTCGGCGACGACGTCCCCGACCACCTCAAGTACGCCGGCGAGCTGCGCGTGGCGCACAAACAGGCAAGCCTCGACGAACTTGGCCGGCTGGCCGATCCGGTGATGACCAAGGACGCCATCGCGGGCCGGATCCGCCGGCTCCTGGCCATGGCCGACAAACGTGCGCAGGACCTCGGCATCCCCGGGACCGAGGCGAACGTTACGCCGGAAATGCTCGACGAGTAGCCGCGGCCAGGAAACAGGGACAGAATCGGATCCAGCGCCCGGGAATACCCGGAGGGAACCGGAGGCTATGCCCACTGGATCCGCATCCACAGATTTCCGGATGTCCAACCATCCGGATGCACAATCCGAGAGTTAGCAAAACCGGACGAACCCGTCCACGACATTGGAGGATTTTGTGACCGAGTACGTACTTCCCGAACTTGACTACGATTACGCCGCGCTGGAGCCCCACATCTCCGCGAAGATCATGGAGCTGCACCACAGCAAGCACCACGCCGCTTACGTGACGGGCGCCAACAACGCGCTGAAGCAGCTGGCGGAGGCCCGCGAGAAGGGCGATTTCGCCAACATCAACCGCCTCTCGAAGGACCTCGCGTTCCACACCGGCGGCCACATCAACCACTCCGTGTTCTGGAAGAACCTCTCCCCGGACGGCGGCGACAAGCCTGAGGGTGAGCTGGCCGCCGCGATCGACGACGCGTTCGGCTCCTTCGACGCCTTCCGCGCCCAGTTCACCGCTGCGGCCATGGGCCTGCAGGGCTCCGGCTGGGGTTTCCTCGCCTACGAACCGATCGGCGGCAACCTCGTCATCGAGCAGCTCTACGACCAGCAGGGCAACGTGGCACTGGGCACCACCCCGCTGCTGATGCTGGACATGTGGGAGCACGCCTTCTACCTGGACTACGTCAACGTCAAGGCCGACTACGTCAAGGCGTTCTGGAACATCGTGAACTGGGCCGACGTCGCCAAGCGTTTCGACGCCGCGCGCACCAACGCCACCGGCCTGATCACCCTTTAAGGGTGGCCGCAGCCGAAACCGGGCTGTAACAAAGCTCACATTTCGTGCCGTTCGGCCCGAATCGTGGACCGCCCGCCCCTGCAGTTGCGGGGGCGGGCACACTTAAACGTAAGATGGATCACGGAAGGCGGTTAGCCTTCAGCAACGTGGCTGGTCGCCCTCCGATCTGGTAATCATCTCTGCCCAATGGCGTGCGGGATCTGTTAGTTGGCTTGAACGCCTACTCAACTAGTCGTGCTTGATAGAGCACCAAGGAGACTGAAAACGTGACGACACGTATTGGTATCAACGGCTTTGGCCGCATCGGCCGCAACTACTTCCGCGCCGCACTGGCCCAGGGCGCAGACCTCGAGATCGTTGCAGTCAACGACCTCACCAGCCCGGAGGCACTCGCCCACCTCTTCAAGTACGACTCCGTCGGCGGCCGCCTGGCCGAAAGCATCGAGGTCAAGGACGGCAACATCGTCGTCGACGGCAAGACCGTGAAGGTCCTCGCCGAGCGCGACCCCGCCAAGCTGCCGTGGGGCGAGCTGGGCGTGGACATCGTCATCGAGTCCACCGGCTTCTTCACCAAGGCCGCCGACGCGCAGAAGCACATCGACGCCGGCGCCAAGAAGGTCCTGATCTCCGCCCCCGCCTCGGACGAGGACATCACGATCGTGATGGGCGTCAACGACGGCCTCTACGACCCGGCCGCGCACAACATCATCTCCAACGCCTCCTGCACCACCAACTGCCTCGGCCCGCTGGCCAAGGTGGTCAACGACGCCTTCGGCATCGAACGCGGCCTGATGACCACCGTCCACGCCTACACCGCGGACCAGAACCTCCAGGACGGCCCGCACAAGGACCTCCGCCGCGCCCGCGCCGCCGCCATCAACATGGTCCCCACCTCCACCGGTGCCGCCAAGGCAATCGGCCTGGTCCTCCCGGAACTGAAGGGCAAGCTGGACGGCTACGCCATCCGCGTCCCCGTCCCCACCGGCTCCGCCACCGACCTCACCGTCACCGTTTCCCGCGAGACCACCGTCGAGGAAGTCAACGCCGCCCTCAAGGCCGCCTCCGAGACCGAGGAACTCAAGGGCCTGCTCACCTACACGGACGAGCCCATCGTCTCCTCCGACATCGTCGGGGACCCGGCGTCGTCCATTTTCGACTCCGGCCTGACCAAGGTCATTGGCAACCAGGTCAAGGTTGTTTCCTGGTATGACAACGAGTGGGGCTACTCCAACCGCCTCGTCGACCTCACGGAGCTCGTCGCTTCCAAGCTGGGCTAGGGTAAGACTCATGACATTCCACACCCTCAACGAACTGATCGCTGATGGTGTCCGCGGGCGGTACGTTCTGGTCAGAAGTGACCTGAACGTGCCGCTCGACGGCTCTGCAGTCACTGACGACGGCCGCATCAAGGCCTCCCTGCCAGTGCTTTCACAGCTTACGGACGCCGGTGCCCGCGTACTCGTCACCGCCCACCTGGGCCGCCCGAAGGGCGCGCCCGAGGAAAAGTACTCGCTCAAGCCCGCCGTAGCGCGCCTCGCCGAGTTGGCGACCTTCAAGGTCACCCTTGCCGGCGACACCGTGGGCGACGCGGCCAGGGACGCGGCCGCTGCCCTGCAGGACGGCGAAGCCCTCGTCCTTGAAAACGTGCGCTTCGACGCCCGCGAGACCTCCAAGGACGACGCCGAGCGCGGCGCCTTCGCGGACGAGCTCGTCGCCCTCACCGGCGACAACGGGGCCTTCGTCGATGACGCGTTCGGGGCCGTGCACCGCAAGCACGCCAGCGTGTACGACGTCGCCACCCGGCTGCCGTCCTACCAGGGCGACCTGGTCCGCACGGAAGTTGAGGTGCTGCGCAAGCTCACCACCGACACCCAGCGGCCCTACGTCGTGGTGCTCGGCGGCTCCAAGGTCTCGGACAAGCTCGCCGTGATCGATAACCTGATCGGCAAAGCTGACACGATCCTGGTGGGCGGCGGCATGCTGTTCACCTTCCTMGCCGCGGCCGGACACAAAGTMGCCGGCAGCCTGCTCGAAGAGGACCAGATCCCCGTAGTGCAGGACTACCTCAAGCGGGCAGCGGATGCCGGTACCGAATTCGTCGTCCCCACCGATGTTGTGGTGGCCGCGAAGTTCGCCGCCGACGCCGCGCACGAAACGGTTCCGGCCGACGCGATCGAGTCCAGCAGCTTCGGCACCGCCGGCATTGGCCTCGACATCGGACCCGACTCGGCAGCCGCCTTCGCGGAACGCATCAAGGGCGCCAAGACCGTGTTCTGGAACGGGCCCATGGGCGTCTTCGAATTCCCCGCGTTCGCCGCGGGCACCCGGGCCGTTGCCCAGGCGCTCACGGAAACCGGTGGCTTCACGGTGGTGGGTGGTGGCGATTCCGCCGCCGCCGTCCGCACCCTCGGCTTCGCCGATAACCAGTTCGGGCACATCTCGACCGGCGGCGGGGCCAGCCTGGAATACCTTGAAGGCAAGGAACTTCCGGGCCTGAGCGTCCTGGACCGCTAGAAACTCCAGCCGGCGGCGGGCCCGCACTGCGGGCACGCCGCCGGCTCTTTCACTGCTACGACTCTTTTGGAGATCACGTGACAACGTCAACCAACGGCAAGTTCGACCGCAAGCCCTTCATCGCCGGCAACTGGAAGATGAACATGGACCACGTCCAGGGCATCACCCTCCTGCAGAAGCTGGCCTGGACCCTGTCCGACGCCAAGCACGACTACAGCCGCGTGGAGGTCGCCGTCTTTCCCCCGTTCACCGATCTCCGCGGCGTCCAGACCCTGGTCCAGGGCGACGAACTCGACGTCGTCTACGGCGGGCAGGATCTGTCCCAGTTCGACTCCGGCGCCTACACCGGAGACATCTCCGGCCAGTTCCTCGCCAAGCTCGGCTGCGGCTACGTCCTGGTCGGCCACAGCGAACGCCGCACCATCCACCAGGAGTCCGACGAGCTCCTCAACGCCAAGACCAAGGCCGCCTTCCGTCACGGAATCACACCCGTCCTGTGTGTCGGGGAGGGCCTGGAGGTCCGCCAGGCCGGCACCCACGTTGACCACACGCTCGCGCAGCTGCGCGCCGGCGTCGAGGGCCTCACGGCCGAGCAGGCCGCGGAACTCGTCGTCGCCTACGAACCCGTCTGGGCCATCGGCACCGGCGAAGTCGCCGGCCCCGAAGACGCCCAGGAAATGTGCGCCGCTATCCGCGCCGAGCTCGCCACCCTGTTCGGGGCGGACGTGGCGGCCAAGACGCGGCTCCTCTACGGCGGCTCGGTCAAGGCGAATAACGCCGCGTCCATCCTGAAGGAACGCGACGTGGACGGATTGCTGGTGGGCGGTGCCAGCCTGGATGCGGCCGAGTTTGCTAATATTGTCAGGTTCGAGAGTCACCTGGTGACGGATTAGTCCGGACGCAGTTGTGGCCCCCGCAATCCCCATCTTCCGAAAGGCCGTCGTGGACGTTCTTCATGTCATTCTCCAGGTGCTGCTGGGCATCACCAGCCTCCTGCTGACCYTGCTCATCCTGCTYCACAAGGGSCGCGGCGGCGGTCTGTCCGACATGTTCGGCGGCGGCATGAGYTCCGGSCTSAGCTCATCGGGCGTGGCTGAGCGGAACCTGAACCGCTTCACGATCATCCTCGGTGTCACGTGGGGCGTCGTTATTATCGCCCTCGGCCTGCTGATGCGCTTCAGCACCGGCGCCGACTCTTAATACGCCACTTTCCATAACTTCATAAGGGGCCTTGGGGCCCTCCCGGCATCGGGAACTCCCGGATTACACTGTCGCTGGCAAGCACCATTCCACCAGCCACGTAGCCAGGAGTTCCCGATGCTGCATTCTGCTTCCGGATTCAGGGGCATCCGCGTTGGTGCTGTCGCCGGAGCCCCGGCCCGCCACGAACCCCTCGACGGCGGTGGCGCCGGACAACCCCGGATCGGTGTGACCTACACGTGCGCCAAGGGCCACGAAACCACGCTGGTGTTCGCGAAGATCCCCGAAGACCAGATCCCGGGCGTGTGGGACTGCCGGCGCTGTGGTGCTGCGGCCACGCGGGACGAGTCCCGGTTCGCGCTGGAAGACGAAGCCGTCGAGGGGTTCAAGAGCCACCTCGAATACGTTAAAGAGCGGCGCTCCAGCCAGGACGCCGAAGACGTGCTGGCCGGAGCGCTCGAAAGGCTACGCGCCCGACGCGCCCTTCCGGACGAGCTGCTCGGGGACGCGTGAGGCCGCGTCCTCGTCGATCAGCCACAGCGTCTGGAACCGGCCGCGGGGCCCTGCCGCGGGTACCTGGACCGGGTTGGCGCCGGCCAGGGCCAGGCCAACAGCACCGGCCTTGTCGTCACCTGCCACCACCATCCACACCTCGCTGGCCGTGTTGATCGTCGGCAGCGTGAGGGACAGGCGGGCCGGCGGCGGCTTGGGGGAGTTGCGGACGCCGACGACGGTCAGCTCCTTCTCCCGTATGCCGGCCTGCTCGGGGAAGAGCGAGGCCACATGGGCGTCCGGCCCCACACCCAGCAGCACAATATCCAGGCGCGGCAGACGGCCCGGTTCCTCCGGCCGGTCATCGGACATGTCGGCCGCGTGTTCCGCCGCGGCAGCCTCGGCGAGCCGCCGGGCGTAGTCGGCGGCAGCCTCCTCGGGGGTCCCGAAGTCATCCGAGGAGCCGGGGATGTGGACGCGGGCAGGGTCGACGTCGATATGGGAGAGCAGCGCCTCCTGGGCCTGGCGGGCGTTGCGGTCGGCGTCGTCGGTGCCGACGAACCGCTCATCCCCCCACCAGAAGTTCACCTTGGCCCAGTCCACCGCACCGGCGGCCGGTGACTCGGCGACTGCCTTGAGGGAACCGATGCCCATCGTTCCTCCGGTAAGCACCACGGTCGCCTCGCCGTGCTTGTCCTGGATGTCCACAAGCTTGGTGATCAGGCGCGCCGCGATGGCCGCCATCAGGACAGCCGAGTCTGGATGGATGCTTACTCTCGGGTCAGCGCTCACTGGGACGGACACTCCTTAGGTTGGTACGGGGCAGTCCAATAGTAATCACTTCGCCGAAGACTTCGTCCGGGTCCAGACGCCGCAGCTCCTCGGCCAGGCAGTCTTTCAGGCTGCGGCGGGGGAGCGAGATCCGTTGCGCTGGCTGGCCCGGCTGGGTCAGTTCGGCCACGGTCAGGCCGGGACGGAACAGCTGCACATCGCCGCCGGTGCGGGTCAGCCGCACCCGCCGGATGCCGGTGCCGGCCGGGTCCGCCACGATGGTCACCGGAGCGTCCAGCGCGAGCGTCAGCCACGCCGCCAGCAGCATGGTGCTGGGGGAGTCGGAGGCGCCTTCGACGGCCACCGCGGTGACGGGGGAGGCATCCACCTGGTCCAGGACCGCGGCCAGCTGGATCCGCCAGTTGGTCAGGCGGGTCCAGGCGAGGTCGGTGTCGCCGGCCTTGTAGGTGCTCCGGAGGTTGTCCAGCGCCGCGAGGGGATCGGATTCGTTGGCCGAGTCGGTGATCCGGCGGTGCGCGATCCGGCCGATGGAGGTTTCGCAGGCATTCCGCGGGGCGCCGTGCGGCCACCAGGCCACGATCGGTGCATCCGGGAGCAGGAGGGCGGCCACCAGGGATTCGCTCTCTTCCGCGAGTTCGCCGTAGCCGCGGAGCAGGATTACCTCGGACGCGCCGGCGTCGCCGCCCACGCGGATCTGGGCGTCCAGCCGGGTGGGTGCCTCGGCGCCGGCGTCGGCCAGGACGATGATCCGGCAGGGGTGCTCCCGGCTGGCCTCGTTGGCGGCCTCGATGGCTTCCTCTTCGAGCCCGGACTTGGTCACCACCACCAGGGTGAGGACGCGGCCCAGGGCGATCACGCCGCCCTGTTCGCGCAGGGCCATGATCTTTTTGGAGATCTTGGAGGTTGTTGTGTCGGGGAGATCTACGATCATGGCCTTCTCCAGGTCCGTCCGTCGCGGGCGAGCAGTTCATCGGCGGAGCCGGGACCCCAGCTTCCCGGGGCGTACGGCTCGGGCTGTTCCTTGAGCCCTGCCCAGTAATCCTCGAACGGGTCAAGGATCTTCCAGGACAGTTCGACTTCCTGGTGCCGGGGGAACAGGGGCGGTTCGCCGAGCAGGACGTCCAGGATGAGCCGCTCGTAGGCCTCGGGGCTGGATTCGGTGAACGAATGGCCGTAGCCGAAGTCCATGGTGACGTCGCGGACTTCCATCTGCGTGCCCGGCACCTTGGAACCGAAGCGGATGGTGGCGCCTTCGTCGGGCTGGACCCGGATCACGACGGCGTTCTGGCCGAAGTCGTCCTCGCCGTGGTCGCGGAAGAGCAGGTTGGGGGCGCGCTTGAAAACAACGGCGATTTCCGTGACCCTGCGGCCGAGCCGCTTACCGGCCCGAAGGTAGAACGGCACGCCGCTCCAGCGCCGGGTGTTGATGTCCACCCGGATCGCGGCGAACGTCTCGGTTTTGGAGTCGGCGGGAATGCCCTCCTCCTCGAGGTAGCCAAGAACCTCCTCGCCGCCCTGCCAGCCGCCGGTGAACTGCCCGCGGGCCGAGTGCGAGGACAGGTCTTCGGGCAGCCGCACCGCAGCCAGGACCTTTTCCTTCTCGGCCCGGAGGTCATCAGCGTTGAAGGAGATTGGTTCCTCCATGGCCGTCAGGGCCAGGAGCTGCAGCAGGTGGTTCTGGATGACGTCGCGGGCCGCGCCCACGCCGTCGTAGTAGCCTGCGCGGCCGCCCGTGCCGATGTCCTCCGCCATGGTGATCTGGACGTGGTCCACGTAGTTGGCGTTCCACAGGGGTTCGAACAGCTGGTTGGCGAAGCGCAGGGCCAGGATGTTCTGGACCGTCTCCTTGCCAAGGTAGTGGTCGATCCGGAAAACGGCGTCCGGCGGGAAGACCGATTCGACGATGTCATTGAGTTGGCGCGCGGACTCGAGGTCATGCCCGAAAGGCTTCTCGATCACCACGCGGCGCCACTTGTCGCCCTCGGCCTGGGCCAGCCCATGCTTGGAGAGCTGGCGGCAGACCAGTTCAAAGGCCTTCGGCGGGATGGACAGGTAGAACGCGTGGTTGCCCCGCGTGCCGCGCTGTTCGTCGAGTTCGTCGATTGTCTCGCTGAGGCGCTCGAAAGCGTCGTCGTCGTCGAACTCGCCCTCCACGAACCGGATGCCCTCGGAGAGCTGCTTCCACACCGTCTCGTCGAACGGCGTGCGTGCGTAGTTCTTGACCGATTCCTTCACCTCCGCGGCGAAGTCCTCGTTGTCCCACTGCCGGCGGGCGAAGCCGACCAGCGCGAAGCTGGGCGGAAGCAGCCCGCGGTTGGCGAGGTCGTAGACGGCCGGCATGAGTTTCTTGCGGGCGAGGTCACCGGTGACGCCGAAAAGCACCAGGGAGGACGGGCCGGCGATGCGGTTCAGTCGGCGGTCCCGCGGGTCCCGGAGCGGATTACGCCCCCGGCCCGCGGACTTAGCGCCGCCGTTTTGCGAGAGTGGCATGGTTGCTGAAGTGCCTTAGCTTTCGGTGGATGACGCCGGACGGGCGGCCGATGACGTGCCGGCCAGCGACGAGATGAGCTGCTGCAGTTGGCGGACGCCGGCAGCACGGTCCGTGAGGTGGAGCCGCAGGACGGGCCGGCCGTGTTCGCTGAGGACCTGCGCGTCGCCTGCCGCCTGGGCCGTGATCAGTTCACCAAACGTGAACGGCCGGTCCGGGATGGGAAGGTCCGTCGCCGCGGCCGCGGTGACCTGCAGGAAGACCCCGATCGCCGGTCCGCCCTTGTGGAACTGGCCGGTGGAGTGCAGGAAGCGCGGGCCCCAGCCGAAGGTGACGGGACGGCCGCTTACGGCGGCGAGCTCGTCCCGGATGCCTTCGAGGGGGGCGTAGCTGAGCCGGTCAAAGTAGGCCTGGACGCTCAGGTAGCCGTCCGCGCCAAGCTGGCCCAGGAGGGCCTTGACGGCGTCCGCCGCCGTCCCGGCGCCGCCCAGCCAGTCGCCGCCGCGGACCTCGATGGTTCCGTCGGTGAAGTTGGCGGGCGTGGGCTCCGGCTGGGCGTCCAGCAGCCCGCGGGCGGCCACCTTGGCGGCCTCGACGTCGGGCTGGTCGAAGGGGTTGATGCCGAGCAGACGGCCAGCGACGGCCGTGGCGAACTCCCACGTCATCATCTGCGCGGCCAGGCCGCCGGCAATGGCCGCCTCGTTGGCGCCGAGTTCGACGTCGGCGTCCGCGGCCACCAGCCGGATGGCCAGGACGTCAGCGGCGCCGCCGGTAACCTCGGGGGCGTTAGGGCCGGCGACTACCGGCAAGACGCCGGTGCCGAGCTTGCCAGTGGATTCGGCGATCAGCTGTTCGGCCCAGTCAGCGAATCCGGCAATCCCGGAGCCGTCCTCGGCGATGACCACCTTGTCGCGCAGCGGGTTGGTGCCGCCCAGTGCGGCGCCAAGGGCCAGGCCGATGTTCTCCGCGCTGTCATCGTTCAGGATCTCCGCCGTTTCTTCGGCCTCGTCAAGGAACGCCTGGATGTCGACACCGGCCAGCCCGCACGGCACCAGGCCGAAAGCGGTGAGCGCCGAGTAGCGGCCACCCACGTTGGGGTCGGCGTTGAACACGGCGCGGTAGCCGGCCTCGCGGGAGGCCTTGTCCAGGGGGGAACCGGGATCGGTGACAATGACGATGCGGCTCTTCGCGTCGAGTCCTGCCTCGGTGAAGGCGTGCTCGAAGACGCGCCGCTGCGAGTCCGTTTCCAGGGTGGAGCCTGACTTCGAGGACACCACGATGGCGGTTTCGGCCAGGCGGTCGGCGAGGGCGGCAGCGACCTGCTCGGGGTCGGTGCTGTCCAGGACCGTCAGCTCGACGCCGGCGGTTCCGGCAATGACCTCGGGGGCCAGGGAGGAACCGCCCATGCCACACAGGACAATCCGGCTCACGCCCTCGGCGCGGAACGCATCACGCAGGGCGAGGATGTCCGCGACGAGCGGCTGGGAGACCGAAGCGGCCTCCACCCAGCCCAGCCGGACCGCGGCCTCGGACTCGGCGTCCGGACCCCACAGGGTGGCGTCCTTGGCGAAGATCCGGGTGGCGACCCGGTCCTCAAGCAGGGCGGGCAGGTGCTGTTCGTGGGCCTGGCGGGCAGCGCCCGTGGCGTCGTAGCTGAGAGTGGTCATAGGAGGCTATGCGTCCTTCCGTGCAGCGGCGAGGGCGCCCTCGACGTCGGCCAGCAGTTCCTTCCAGCTTGCCACAAACTTGTCCAGGCCCTCGGTCTCGAGCAGGGCCACCACCTCGTTGTAGGAGATGCCGAGCGCGTCGAGGGAGTTCAGGGTGGCGTTGGCGTCGTTGTAACCGCGGGTCACGGTGTCGCCGGTGATGGCTCCGTGGTCGTAGGTGGCGTCGAGGGTCTTCTCGGGCATCGTGTTGACCACGCCGGGGGCGACCAGTTCCGTTACGTACAGGGTGTCCGGGTACGCCGGATCCTTGACGCCGGTGGAGGCCCACAGCGGACGCTGCCGGCGGGCACCGGCCTCGGCGAGCAGGGCCCAGCGTTCGGTGGAGAAGAGTTCCTCGTAGACCTGGTAGGCCAGCCGGGCGTTGGCCAGGCCGGCCTTGCCCTTGAGGGCCCGGGCTTCGTCGGTGCCGATGGCGTCGAGGCGCTTGTCGATTTCCGAGTCAACGCGGGAAACGAAGAAGGATGCCACCGAGTGGATCTTGGAGAGGTCGTGGCCGTTTTCCTTCGCCTGCTCCAGTCCACTCTGGAACGCGTTGATCACTGCGCGGTAGCGTTCGAGCGAGAAGATCAGGGTCACGTTAACGCTGATGCCGCTGGCCAGCGTGGCGGTGATCGCCTCAAGGCCCTCGACCGTGGCGGGGATCTTGATCAGGACGTTGTCTTTGTTGACCTGGCCGTGGAGTTTCTTGGCCTCGGTAATGGTCCCTGCGGTGTCCCACGCCAGGCGGGGGTCCACCTCGATGGAGACGCGGCCGTCCACGCCCTGCGTTGCCGCGGCAACCGGTGCGAAGAGGTCGCAGGCGTCCGCGACGTCGGTGGTGGTGATCGAGAAGACGGTCTCTTCAACGCTGGCGCCCGCCGCGGCCAGTTCGCTGATGGTGGCGTCGTAATCGGTGCCGGCGGTGATGGCTGCGTGGAAGATGCTGGGGTTGGTGGTGACCCCAACGACGTTCTTCTCTTCGATCAGCTTGCGCAGGGTGCCGGTAGCCAGGCGGCCGCGGGAGAGGTCATCGAGCCAGATGGAGACGCCGGCATCGGAGAGCTGCTGGGTGGGGGTGGTGTTCATGTGTAACTCCTGAAGTCTGGGGCCGCCGCCGTCAGTGGGGCGGCGGCCCGGAAAGCGTGAAGTTGGGGTTTAGGCGTTGAGTCCGTGGAGGGATTCTTTGGCTGCGGTGGTGAGGGCTTCGGTGGTGATGCCGAATTCCTGGAAGAGGCGTTTGTAGTCCGCGGACGCGCCGAAGTGTTCGAGGCTGATGGAGCGGCCGGCGTCGCCGACAAACTCGCGCCAGCCCAGGGCCAGTCCGGCTTCCACGGAGACGCGTGCCTTCACAGCGGGGGGCAGCACGACGTCGCGGTAGGCCTGGTCCTGGCGGTGGAACCATTCGACGCAGGGCATGGACACGACCCGGGTGGGGATCCCTTCGGCCTGCAGGGCTTCGCGGGCGTTGACGGCGAGCTGGACCTCGGAGCCGGTGCCGATCAGGATGACCTGGGGTGTCACGGACCGGCCCTGGGTGGAGGCTTCGGCCAGGACATAGCCTCCGCGTGCGACTCCGGCGGTGGAGGCGAACGTGTCGCCGTCGGCCTCGCCGGTCCCGCGGGCGTAGGTGGGGATGTTCTGCCGGGTCAGGACGATCCCGGCGGGGTGGGCGTGGTTTTCGAGCATGGTCTTCCAGGCCGCGGCGACCTCGTTCGCGTCACCTGGCCGGACGACGTCCAGGCCCGGGATCGCGCGGAGCGCGGCGAGCTGTTCGACCGGCTGGTGGGTGGGGCCGTCCTCGCCGAGGCCGATCGAGTCGTGGGTCCAGACGTAGAGCGACGGGACCCCCATGAGGGCGCCGAGCCGGATCGCGGGGCGCTGGTAGTCCGAGAAGATCAGGAACGTGCCGGAGAACGCCCGGGTGGGGCCGGCCAGGGTGATGCCGTTCACGATCGAGGCGGCGGCGTGTTCGCGGATCCCGAAGTGCAGGACCCGGCCGTAGGGGTTGCCCTTCCACGCCTCGGTCTGCCGGGACGCGGGAATGAACGAGGGCGAGCCCTCGATGGTGGTGTTGTTCGACTCGGCGAGGTCGGCCGAGCCGCCCCAGAGTTCGGGCATGACCGGTCCGATCGCGTTCAGCACCTTCCCGGACGCGGCCCGGGTGGAGACGTCCTTCCCGGCCTCGAACACCGGCAGCGCCGCGTCGAAGCCCTCGGGCAGGGTGCGGGACTCGATGCGTTCGAGCAGGGCAGCGGACTCCGGGTAGGCGGCCTGCCAGGCGTCGAAGCCTTCCTGCCAGATCTTGCGCTCGGCGGCGCCGCGGTCCCGGGCCCCCCGGGTGTGGGCGAGGACGTCCTCCTCGACCTGGAACGATTTCTCCGGGTCGAACCCGAGGACCGTCTTCAGGCCGGCGACTTCCTCCGCGCCGAGGGCCGAGCCGTGGATCTTGCCGGTGTTCTGCTTCTTCGGTGCGGGCCAGCCGATGATGGTCCGCAGCGAAATGATCGAGGGCTTGTCCGTCTCGGCCTTCGCCGCGAGCAGGGCCGCGTGGAGTTCGGCGATGTCTTCCTTGTATTCACCCGTCCGGGTCCAGTCGACCCGCTGGGTGTGCCAGCCGTAGGCCTTGTAGCGGGCCAGGACGTCCTCGGTGAACGCCACGTCCGTGTCGTCCTCGATGGAGATGTGGTTCTCGTCGTAGATCACCACGAGGTTGCCCAGTTCCTGGTGCCCGGCGAGAGAGGACGCCTCGGACGTCACGCCTTCCTGCAGGTCCCCGTCGGAGGCGATGACCCAGACGGTGTGGTCGAACGGGGACTGCCCGGCGGGCGCCTCGGCGTCGAACAGCCCGCGCATCCGCCGCTGCGAGTAGGCGAACCCGACCGCGGAGGCCAGGCCCTGCCCGAGCGGGCCGGTGGTGATCTCCACCCCGGCGGTGTGCTTGTACTCCGGGTGCCCGGGGGTCAGCGACCCCCAGGTCCGCAGCGCCTCGAGGTCCTTCAGCTCCAGGCCGTAGCCGGAGAGGAACAGCTGGATATACAGCGTCAGGGAGGTGTGCCCGGGGGAGAGGACGAACCGGTCACGGCCCAGCCACTCCGGATCCGCCGGATCGTGCCGCATCAGTTTCTGGAAAAGCAGGTACGCCGCCGGGGCCAGGCTCATGGCCGTGCCAGGGTGGCCGTTCCCGACCTTCTCCACCGCATCCGCCGCCAGCACCCGGACAGTGTCCACGGCTCGGGCGTCGACGTCGGTCCATGACAGTTCTTGCTCTTCCAAATGTGGCACGTAAACCGGGCCCCTCTCTGTGCTGACGGCCGGTGGTACGGTTCTTCGCTTTGGGAAGGATTTCCCGCTGGAGCACAGGTCGGTGCCCGCTGCGGTTCGTACCAGCCGTTCACCATCGAAACGTTGATCTATCATTCAGTCGCATCCGCGGCGGCCCTAACGCCCCGAAAGGGCGGGCAGCCGAGCATGCTGATCTGTGTGACAGCTTATCCCCATTCCACCGGCCCAGCGGCGTACATCTCACGAATTGGACCGCTTTCCGGCTTATATGAATCACCGTGGAATACCGGGGCGGTGAACCCGCGTTAACATGCCCGAATTATGGCCGCCCGCGGCAGGGCCGGCGGCTCGTGCCGCCACGGTATGATGGGTGGTGGCTACCAACGGGGGCGAGGACATGCCTGTGCGCCGCGCGTGGACCCCCTCCGAATGCCGTGCGCCGGATCCAGGACGCACTGCGATGACCAGCCGGACTGAACAGCCAGACAGAACAGAGTGACTGCCACCGTGAGCACAACTGATACGCCACTGAACGCTTCCCGGGCCCCCGGCCGCATCGGCTTCGGCCGTAAAGCCAAGGCCTACCTGGCGCTCACAAAACCGCGGGTGATCGAACTCCTGTTGGTCAGTACGCTGCCCACCATGATTTACGCTGAACGCGGATTCCCGTCGCTGGGCCTGATCCTGGCAACCCTGGTCGGTGGGGCTTTCGCTGCCGGCAGTGCGGGGGCGTTCAACTGCTATATCGACCGGGACATCGACAAGCTGATGCACCGGACCGAGAACCGGCCCCTGGTCACCGGTGAAGTGACCCCGCGCGAAGCGCTGGTCTTCTCCTGGCTCCTCGGCGCGGCCGCGATCGTCATCCTCTGGTTCGGCGCCAACCCGCTGTCCGCCTGGCTGGGCCTGGGCGCCATCGTCTTCTACGTGGTCATCTACACGATGATCCTCAAGCGCCGSACCGCGCAGAACATCGTCTGGGGCGGCGCCGCSGGCTGCTTCCCSGTRCTGATCGCYTGGGCCGCSGTGACCAACACCGTCGAGTGGCCCGCCGTCGTCCTCTTTATGGTCATCTTCCTCTGGACGCCCCCGCACTACTGGCCGCTGTCCATGCGCTACGGCGAGGACTACCGCAACGCCAACGTCCCGATGCTCGGCGCGATCGCCGGCGCCAAGGTGGTCTCCGTTCAGGTGGTGCTTTACGCCTGGGCGATGGTGGCCTGCTCGCTGCTCCTGATCCCGGTGGGCGGGGCCGGCTGGGTGTACACCGTTACCGCCGTCGCCGCGGGTGCCTGGTTCCTGTACGAGTCCCATGCGCTGTACAACCGGGCCCAGGGCGGGGACGTGTCCAACAAGGGAGCCATGAAGGTTTTCCACGGCTCGATCAGCTACCTCACGCTGCTGTTCATCGCGCTGGCCGTCGATCCGTTCATCGGATCGGCGATCGTCGGCGGCTAGTTCCCGCCGCCGGCATCCCCTGCCGGTTCCCGCCGGGCGCGCCGCGTCCGGCGCAGGTGCCAGACGATCAGCCCCAGCACGCCGAGGGTCACCACCACCGCGGTGATGTCACGGCCGGCCACTTTTGCGACGGCGTCGTAGGAGTTGCCGGCGAAGAAGCCCAGCAGCACGAACCCTGTACCCCAGACCACCCCGCCCGCTGCGTTGAAGGCCAGGAAGCGCGGGTAGTGCATCCGCGAGGCTCCGGCCAGGGCCGGCATCACAGCCCGGAAGAACGCCACGAAGCGGCCCAGGAAGACGGCCGAACCGCCGCGCCGGCGCAAGAAGGCCTGCGCCTTGGCCAAGCCGCGCCGCCGCCGTTTCATCAGCCGTATATCCAGCAGCCGGGGCCCCACGTGCTTGCCGATTTCGTAGCCCACCGTGTCACCGGCGATGGCCGCGGCAACCACCACGGCCGCCATGCCCCACAGCGGCACCTCACCGCGGCTCGCGATGACACCGCCGAGCACCGCGGCCGTCTCGCCCGGAATGACGAAGCCCACGAAGATGGCGTCCTCCGCGAACACCAGACCGGCCACGAGCGTGAACGCCAGCGCGGGGCTGATGTTCAGGATGCCCTCGATGATCGCGTTCACTACTGCCCTCTCCCTCGACAGAGTCAGGTTACCGGCCGACAACGCTACACGGGGCCACCCGACGCCGGAGAGGCGGCCAGTGACCCCGTGTGAGGGATTGAAGGAAGAGGCGGGTCAGCTCCGCGGGCTGTTCCGCGCGATGTCCGCCGCGTTGGTGGATGCGCTCATCAGCAGGGCAGCGCCGAGCATGTGGGCGCCGACCAGGAGTGCCGGGATGCCGTTGTAATACTGCGTGAAGCCGATAACGGCCTGGAGTACGGTGACGCCGAGGAGCATCAGCACGGCGGCACGGAACGGGCCCGTGATGCGGCCGCGGACCACCAGGAACACGCCGACGAGGGCGCCGGCGGTCACGAGGTACGCGGGGACAGCGTGGATGTGCGAGAACAGGTCCCAGTCGAGGTTGTTGCGCGGGGCAGTGGCGTCGCCGGCGTGGGGTCCGGCGCCGGTCACCACAACACCGAGGCATACGGCCACGGCCGAGAACAGGGCGACGGCGGCCATCACGGGGCGCGCGGCGCCGGGGAGCGCCGGAAGCTCGCGGGCCAGGGCGCGGCCGGTCCTGCCGTAGGCCCGGTTGACCAGAAGGGTGGCCAGGACCACTAGTGCCATCGAGACCAGGAAGTGCAGGCCCACCACCCACGGGTTCAGCCCCGTCAGGACGGTGATTCCGCCAATTACGGCCTGGGCCGGGATGCTGGCGAGCAGTCCGAGGGCCAGCAGGAAGAGGTCCCGGCGTTCCTTGCGCAGGTTCCACAGGTAGACCAGCATCATGACGGCGACGGCGGCCAGCGCGAAAGTCAGCAGCCGGTTGCCGAATTCGATGACGCCGTGGATTCCCATTTCGGGGGTGTTCACGAGCGAGCCGTCGGTGCAGCGGGGCCACGTGGGGCAGCCCAGGCCTGAGGCCGTCAGCCGGACAGCCCCGCCGGTTACCACCAGGACCGTCTGGCCGATCAGGGACAGGACGGCCAGCCGGCGGATCGTTTTGTCGACGGTGACGGGCAGCCGGGAGGAAATCCGGGACACGATGCGGGAAGGGCGGGACGCCGTACTCACAGTTTTCTCAATTCCACTTGAACCAACGGGTTGCTGCGAAGCCGGCAATCGCCGTCCAGAGCAGCAGGACAAATACGGCGGCCAGGTTGACGCTGCCGTGCAGGAAGGCATCCCTCAGCGCCTGGCCCAGCGCGCCGGAGGGCAGGAAGTGGACCACCGCCTGGGCGAGGGCCGGGAGCCGCTCGGCCGGAATAACGATGCCGCCCAGAGCGCCGAGCAGGATCCAGAGCAGGTTGGTGATCGCGAGTGTCGCCTCGGGCCGGACTGTGCCGGCCACCAGGAGGCCGAGGGCCGTGAAGGCCGCCGCACCAAGGATCAGCAGGCCGATGCCTGGCAGGATGCCGACGGCGGACGGCCGCCAGCCCAGGGGCAGTGCGACGGCGGCCACCACCAGTACCTGCAGCAGCAGCACTGCGAGGACGGCGAGCACTTTGCCAAGGATCAGGCCGGTGCGGCCGAGGGGAGTGGTGGACAGGAAACGGAGCACACCGTACCGGCGGTCGAAGCCCGTGGCGATGCCCTGGCCGGTGAAGGCGGTGGACATGGCGCACAGGGCCAGGATGCCCGGTACTGCGACGTTGACCCGGCTGGCGCCGAGCCCGTCGAGCAGTGGAGTGACGGTCAGGCCGATCAGGGCCAGGAGCGGCAGGATGATCGCGAGGATCAGTTGCTCGCCGTTGCGGATCATGGTGACGGTCTCGTACCTGCCCTGCAGCAGGACACGGCGCAGGAGCGGCGCCGGTCCGCTGCCCAGCGGGTTGCCTGCGGGGGCGGTAACCGGGGTCATCGGATGTCCCTTCCGGAGATGTCGAGGAAGACGTCCTCGAGGCTGCGGGCGGCCAGGCTCATGGACGCGGGCATGATGCCGCGCTCCGCCCACCAGGCGGTGATGGCCGCGAGGTCGGCCGGTGTCAGCGCCCCCGTGGCGGTGTAGCTTCCGGCGCGGGTTTCCCGGACCTCGATGCCCGGCGGCAGGACGCCGGCGAGGTCGAGCCCCGGGGTGGCCTCGAAGTGCAGGGTGCGGATGTGTTGCCCGCCGGCCGGTGCCAGTTCATGGCGCAGGAGCTGGGCAACGGTGCCCTCGGCGACGTTCCTGCCGGCGTCGATGATGTAGACGTAGTCCGCGAGGCGCTGGGCGTCGTCCATCAGGTGCGTGGTCAGGATGATGCCCATCCCGCGGTCCCGCAGTTCGCCAATCAGTTCGAACACCAGCTGCCGCGACTGCGGATCCAGGCCGGCGCTCGGCTCGTCGAGGAACAGCACTTCCGGGCGCCCCACAAGGGCGGCCGCGAGTGCCAGCCGCTGCTTCTGGCCGCCCGAGAGCCGCCGGACGGAGGTCCGGCTGAAGGCCTCGATGCCCAGCCGGCCGATCAGTTCATCCAGCGGCCATGGGTCCTGGTACATGCCCGCGATGTGGCGGAGCAGAGGGATGGGGCGGGCCGACGGCGGCAGGCCCCCGTCCTGGAGCATCACGCCGACGCGGGCACGCAGCTCCGCGCCGGACGTGTCAGGGTCATGGCCCAGCAGGCTGATGCTCCCGCCGGTACGTTTCTGCAGGCCCTGGGCGCATTCGATGGTGGTGGTCTTTCCGGCCCCGTTGGCTCCCAACAGGGCCGTGACCTGGCCGCGCTCGGCCGTGAGGGAGAGGTCGCTGACCACCCGCAGCATCTTGCCGTCGAGGCTGGGCAGCGGGCCAACGTCCTTGACGAGCCCGCTGATTGTCAGGGCGGGGGATTCGGGAGATCGCACCAGAGCATTCTACGCGATGTAGTAGGACGTTCCCTGACCGCGGGCGGGCCCAGCAAAGCCATGCCTTACTGGATCAGGGGACTAAATTACGACATGATTGTGTTGTGTATTCCATGAGTCCAACAACGTCTGCCGTGCCTTCCGCGCGGGCGGAGGCGCATGAGCCCGCCGGGGGAGCGCCGGCTTCCTCGACGCATGCCTCCGATGCGGAGGACCGCACGCGTGACCGCGTCCTCGCAGCTGTTCTGGAGCACGGCCCCATCAGCGCCGCGGAACTGGGCGAACTCCTCGGGTTCACCCCTGCAGCGGTCCGCCGCCACCTGGACCACCTTTCACGCCACGGCGTCATCGAGGTCAAGCGGGCCGCGCGTGCGGGTGCGGGCGCGGGGCGGCCCGCCAGGCGCTATGTCCTCAGCTCGCAGGGCCAGTCGACGTTGGGCAACGACTACCTCGACATCGCCGGGTCGGCGCTGCAGAAGCTCAGCGATATGGCCGGGTCCGACGCGGTGCGGGAATTCGCCGTCGAGCGCTTCGCGGACATGGAACGCCGGTACGCCCCGGAGATCGAGCAGGCCGGGACGGATATTACGGCCCGTGCCCGGGCTCTCTCCGAGGCCCTAAGCCGCGACGGGTTCGTCGCCTCGGCCCAGTCAATCGAGGCCAAGGCTCCGCTCCCTGCCGCACTCTCCAGCGTCCAGCTTTGCCAGGGACACTGCCCCATCCAGCAGCTCGCGGCGCAGTTCCCCGTGTTTTGCGACGTCGAGACCGAGCTGTTCTCCCGGCTGGTCGGCGTCGACGTCCGCAGGCTTTCCACGCTCGCCCGCGGCGGGCACGTCTGCACCACCCACATACCTACGGGCCGTCCGGCCGCCGCAGGGGCCGCCAGCCCCGCAGGCCCGGGCAACCCGGACGAAGTATCCAACCATCTGCAAGAAAGGCCGTGATGACGGACCAACTATCAGAGAAGAAGGTTGCTGAATCCACTGTGATCTCTGAGATTCTGGAAAAGAATCCCGAGCTCCACGGAATCGGAACCTACGAGTACGGCTGGGCCGACAAGAACGACGTCGGCGCCAACGCCCGCCGTGGTATCGATGAGGACGTCGTACGTGACATCTCGGCCAAGAAGAACGAGCCGGAATGGATGCTGGACCTGCGCCTGAAGGGCCTGAAGTACTTCGACCGCAAGCCCATGCCCACCTGGGGCGCGGACCTGTCCGGCATCGACTTCGACAACATCAAGTACTTCGTGCGCTCCACGGAGAAGCAGGCCGCCACCTGGGAGGACCTGCCCGAGGACATCCGGAACACCTACGAGAAGCTGGGCATCCCGGAAGCCGAGCGCAGCCGCCTGGTCTCCGGCGTGGCCGCCCAGTACGAGTCCGAGGTGGTTTACCACCAGATCCGCGAGGACCTCGAAGCCCAGGGCGTGATCTTCCTGGACACCGACACCGCGCTGCGCGAACACCCGGAAATCTTCCAGGAGTACTTCGGCACCATCATCCCCGTGGGTGATAACAAGTTCGCCTCGCTGAACACCGCGGTGTGGTCCGGCGGTTCGTTTGTGTACGTGCCCAAGGGCGTCCACGTGGACATCCCGCTGCAGGCCTACTTCCGCATCAACACCGAGAACATGGGCCAGTTCGAGCGGACCCTGATCATCGCGGACGAGGACTCCTACGTCCATTACATCGAGGGCTGCACGGCGCCGATCTACACCTCGGACTCGCTGCACTCCGCCGTTGTGGAGATCGTTGTGAAGAAGGGCGCCCGCGTCCGCTACACGACCATCCAGAACTGGTCCACCAACGTGTACAACCTGGTCACCAAGCGCGCCATCTGCGAAGAGGGCGCCACCATGGAGTGGATCGACGGCAACATCGGGTCCAAGGTCACCATGAAGTACCCGGCCGTTTACCTCGTGGGCGAGGGTGCGAAGGGCGAGACCCTCTCCATCGCGTTCGCCGGTGAAAACCAGCACCAGGACACGGGCTCCAAGATGGTGCACATCGCGCCGAACACGAAGAGCTCCATCGTCTCCAAGTCCGTCGCCCGCGGCGGCGGCCGCGCCGCCTACCGCGGCCTGGTCCAGGTCCGCGAAGGGGCCAAGCACTCCGCCAACACGGTGCGCTGCGACGCCCTCCTGGTGGACACCATCAGCCGCTCGGACACCTACCCGTACATCGACATCCGCGAGGACGACGTTGTTATGGGCCACGAGGCCACGGTCTCCCGGGTCAGCGAAGAGCAGCTGTTCTACCTGATGTCGCGCGGCATGCGCGAGGACGAGGCCATGGCGATGATCGTGCGCGGCTTCATCGAGCCGATCGCCCGTGAACTGCCGATGGAATACGCCCTTGAGCTGAACCGCCTGATTGAACTGCAGATGGAAGGATCGGTCGGTTAATGACTGACATCACTACTGAAAAGGCGCGCATCGGCGCCCCCTCATCCCAGCCGTTCATCGACGGTTTCACGGAGGAGGGCGAAAGCCTTTCGCCGCTGAACGTGGCCGAGTCGAAGTCCCCGCTGGCCGGCGAAGCCGTCAAGGCCCACTCGCACGGCGGCGGCGTCGGCATCCCGGACAGCTCCCGCGCCGGCCGCCTGACCTCGTACAAGCTGGCGGACTTCAAGCCGCTGACAGGCATGGAGGAGGACTGGCGGTTCACCCCGCTCAAGCGCCTCCGCGGCCTGCACACCGAGGTCCTCAACGGCGCCGCTCCGGCCGTGTCCGTCACCGGTCCGGACAGCGTCCGCGTCGAAACCGTCGGCCGCGACGATGCCCGCATCGGCTCGGCAGCCATCCCCGAAGACCGGGTAGCCGCCAACGCCTGGGAAAACTTCACCGAAGCCACGGTCATCACGGTTCCCGCCGAGGTCCAGGCCGAGGGCGAGGTCAGCGTGCTCCTCACCGGCCAGGGCTCCGAGGCCGCCGCGCAGCACGTCGTCATCATCGCCGAGAAGTTCTCCAAGGCCGTTGTGGTGCTGGACCACCAGGGCACCGCCGTCGTCTCCGAAAACATCGAAATCCTGGTTGAGGACGGCGCGCAGCTCACCGTCATCTCGCTCCAGGAATGGAACGACGACGCCGTGCACGCTTCCTCCCAGCAGGCGAAGCTCGGCCGCGATGCCAAGTTCAAGCACATCGTGGTCAGCCTCGGCGGCGACCTGGTCCGCGTCACCCCGTCCACCCGCTTCACCGCCCCCGGCGCCGAAGCGGAAATGTTCGGCCTGTACTTCGCCGACGCCGGCCAGCACCTGGAACAGCGGCTGTTTGTGGACCACGCTGTCGCCAACTGCAAGTCCAACGTCCTGTACAAGGGCGCCCTGCAGGGCCGCAACGCGCACACCGTCTGGGTGGGTGACGTCCTGATCCGTAAGGAAGCAGAAGGCACCGACACCTACGAGGCCAACCGCAACCTGGTCCTCACCGACGGTGCCCGGGCCGACTCCGTGCCGAACCTCGAGATCGAAACCGGCCTGATCGCCGGCGCAGGCCACGCCAGCGCCACGGGCCGCTTCGACGACGAGCACCTGTTCTACCTGATGGCCCGCGGCATTCCGGAAAAGGTGGCCCGCCGTCTGGTGGTCCGCGGCTTCCTGAACGAGATCATCCAGCAGATCCGGGTTCCGGCCATCGAGGAACGCCTCACGGCCGCCGTCGAGCGCGAACTCGCCGCCACGGACAACTAAGGGACACGGACAGCGAACATGACGGAACAGCCAAAGGGCGAGCTGGTCTGCAGCGCCAGCGAGATCCAGCTCAAGCAGGCGCTGCGGATCCTGATCGACGACTACCCGGTAGCCGTCGTGAAGGACTCGATGGGGGAGATCCACGCCATCGGCGACACCTGCTCGCACGCGGACATCTCGCTCTCCGAGGGCGACGTGGAAGGCTGCAAGATCGAGTGCTGGGGCCACGGCTCCCAGTTCGACCTGCGCAGCGGCCAGCCGCTCCAGCTGCCGGCCTACGACCCGGTGCCCGTCTTCGCTGTCACCATCCAGGATGACGATGTCTACGTGGATGTCAGCACTATCCTCAACGGCGCCGAGGCACCGAACTTCAGCTGAACCCGGCGGCAAGCCCCGCTTGCCCCGCCGGACCGGCCAGCATCACCAGAAACGTATTCGACCAGACCACGCACCGCCGCCGAGGGGCACGGGGCAGAGGAGAACAAGACATATGTCTACTCTTGAGATCAAGGACCTGCACGTCAGCATTGACACCGAGCAGGGCACCAAGGAAATCCTGAAGGGCGTCAGCCTGACCATCAAGACCGGCCAGACCCACGCCATCATGGGACCGAACGGCTCCGGCAAGTCCACCCTGGCTTCCACCATCGCCGGCCACCCGCGCTACAACGTCACGAGCGGCACCATCACGCTCGACGGCGAAGACGTCCTCGCGATGAGCGTCGACGAGCGCGCCCGCGCCGGCCTCTTCCTGGCCATGCAGTACCCGGTGGAGGTCCCGGGCGTGAGCATGACCAACTTCCTGCGCACCGCCAAGACCGCCATCGACGGCGAGGCCCCGAAGCTGCGTAACTGGACCAAGGACGTCAAGGCTGCCATGGCCCAGCTGCGCATCGACGCCGACTTCACCCAGCGCAACGTCAACGAAGGCTTCTCCGGCGGCGAGAAGAAGCGCGTGGAGATCCTCCAGCTCGAACTCTTCAAACCGAAGTTCGCCATCCTCGACGAGACCGACTCCGGCCTCGACGTCGACGCGCTGAAGGTCGTCTCCGAGGGCGTCAACCGCGCCCACTCCGGAGGCAACATGGGCACCCTGCTCATCACGCACTACACCCGGATCCTGCGCTACATCAAGCCGGAGTTCGTGCACGTGTTCGTTGACGGCAAGGTAGTTGAAGAAGGCGGCCCGGAGCTTGCCGACCGCCTCGAAGAAGAAGGCTACGACCGCTACGTCCAGGGCGCCGGAGCCGCCACCATCGCTGCCGCCGACGCCGCAGCACAGGCCTAGTTAGGACTACGCCATGACCGAAATCAATATGGCCCGCACGGGCCTCGAGGATGTCGAAGAGGCACTCAAGGATGTGATCGACCCTGAACTGGGCGTGAACATCGTTGACCTTGGCCTGCTGTACGGCCTGAAGTATTCAGACGACGACGGCGCCCTCCTGATCGACATGACCCTGACCACCGCTGCCTGCCCGCTCACCGACGTGATCGAGGAGCAGGTCGGCAAGGCCCTCGACGGAATCGTCGACGACTGGCGCCTGAACTGGGTATGGATGCCGCCATGGGGTCCGGAACGGATCACCGAGGACGGCCGCGACCAGATGCGGGCCCTCGGCTTCAACATCTAGATCCCCGGCCGCCCACGCGGCACCCGCAGGAACGACGACGGCGGGCCCACCTCCAGGAGGCGGGCCCGCCGTCGTCGTTCTATCGGTTGCTCCGCAACGGCCCTTTTGGCGGCCCAGTACGGCCGTTTCGGAGCAGTCGATGGATTTGGGGCTACGGGGTGGCGGCCCTGAACGTGTCGCACTGGTTGATGTCACCAGTCTTGTAGCCCTGGTAGAACCACTTCTGCCGCTGGGCGCTGGAGCCATGGGTCCAGGACTCCGGGGAAACCCGCCCGGTGGCGGCCTTCTGGATCCGGTCATCGCCCACGGAGGACGCCGCTGACAGGGCGTCCTGCAGGTCCTGCGTCTTCAACGGCTCCAGGAACGGCTGGCCGGACTTGGGATCCTTAGTGGTGGTGGCGTACCGAACCCACAGGCCGGCGTAGCAGTCGGCCTGCAGCTCAACCCGCACAGCACCGGACTGCGGGCCCTGCGGATCCTGCTGGGCCCGGTCGATGGTGCCGAGCAGGTTCTGGATGTGGTGGCCGAACTCATGCGCCACGACGTACTCCTGCGCCAGCGGCCCGCCCGAGGACCCGAACCGGTCCACCAGTTCCTGGAAGAAACCCGGATCGAAGTAGGCCGTCTGGTCCGCGGGGCAGTAGAACGGGCCCACCTCGGAGGTCGCCGCGCCGCACCCGGTGTTGGTGCCGCCCCGGAACAGGACGGTTTCCGGCTGCGGGTACTTCTTGTTGTACTTCGCTAAATACTCCGGCCAGAACGCGTTGAGGCTGTTCACTGTACCCACGATCCGGCACTCCAGACGGGCGTCGGCGTCGGCGCCGGTCTTGCACGCCGGAGCCGTTGCCTGGCTTTGCGTCTGGTCCTGGGTGGTGCCGGTCAGGCCTTCGAGGAGGCTGGGGTTGATGCCGAACAGGGCTGCCAGGAGCAGCACAATCCCGCCGCCGATCCCGCCGCCGATTTTGGTGCCGCGACCCATGCCGCCGCGGCTCTGGACCTGGGACGGGTCCAGCTGGACGTTGTCATTGAAGCTCATGCTGTCACAATATCCCCTGCCGCCCGCCGATACGTCGCTGCCCGGTAAAGTTGGTCCGATGCCTTTTCTCGACAGACTCCAGCGCTGGGCCGACGACCGCCCCGACGCCACCGCCGTCGTCGTGGCCGGACAGCGCCTGAGCTGGTCCGGGCTGCGGGATGCCGCGGCCGCTCTTGTTGCCGACACACCGGCGGTGACGGTGCTGGCCGAGCCGAACTCCACCGGTTTCGCGGTCTCCTTCGCGGCGGCCGTAGCGGGAAGCCGCCGCTGCGCCGTCCTGGATCCAACCTGGCCCCGGCCGCTCCTGGATGCCCTGACCGGACGGATCGCCGAAACCTGCCCGGCCGGGGGTGGCGGGACGGGTACTGGGCCGGGTGGTGAGCCGGGCAACGAGCCGGGCAGCGAGTTGGGCTGTGAGCTGGCGGACGGCCCGGGGGCGTCGCCGTTCCTGATCGGACTGACCTCCGGCACCACTGCGCTGCCCAAGGCGTTCATCCGGTCGCGGCAGTCCTGGCGGCGCTCCTTCGAGTCCTCCGTGGAGTTCTTCGGCCTGGGGACCGACGACAAGACCCTGGCGCCGGGACCGCTGGCGGCCAGCCTGAACCTCTACGCCCTCGCCGAATGCCTGTACGCGGGTTCCGAGTTCCACACCCTGGCGGAGTTCGATGTCGGCGACGCGCACGCCGCGGTCAGCCACGACGGCATCACCCGACTGGTCCTGGTGCCCACCATGCTGCGGCTGCTCAGCGAACGCGGCCTGGCCGGGGGAGTGGACGGCTCCGGACTGCGGAGCATCATCTGCGCCGGCTCCAAGCTCGACGCGCGGACCCTGGAGGCCGCCCGGCGCTGGGCACCGAACGCCACAATTTTCGAGTACTACGGCGCCGCAGAACTCAGCTTCGTCGCCGGCGCCGGACTGCCGCCCGGCGAAGTACCCGCGGCCGGCGGGACCGGAATAGGCGCGCCGTTCCCCGGCGTCGCCGTCAGGATCCTCGACGCCGCCGGCTCCCCGGTTCCGGACGGGCAGCCGGGCAACGTCTGCGTCCGCAGCGGCCTCGTCAGCGACGGCTACCTGTGGGGGGACGACGGCGAGGCGCTGCAGTGCTTCGACGGCTGGTACACCGTGGGGGACCAGGGCTACCTCTCTGACGGCGTCCTGCATCTGCTGGGCCGCCGCTCGGACATGATCGTCACTGCCGGCACCAACGTGTACCCGCATGAAGTGGAACTTGCCCTCGCCTCCGTGCCTGGGGTGGCCGCCGCCATTGCCGCAGGCCAGGCCGACGATCTCCGCGGCCAGCGCGTGGTGGCGGCCGTGCTGCCCTCGCACGGCGGGCTCACGGCAACCCTGCTCAAATCCGGCCTCGAGGACATCCTGGCCCGGAACAAACGACCCCTGGACTACTACCTGCTCACCGATCTGCCCGTCACGGACCGGGGCAAGCCCAGCCGGCCGCTCCTCCTCGAATGGATCCTTGGCAACGACCCGCGGGTCCGGCGCCTTGGCTGAGGACCCGGTGACTCCGGCGCGCGCCGGGCTGCCGGATGACCGGCAGCCCGTCATCATTGCCGCGCTGCGGACCCCGGTGCGGCGCGCGCACGGCGCCCTGAAATCCCTGCAGGCCCACGAACTGCTGGCACCGGTCCTGGCCGGCCTGGTGGCCGGGGGCGGGGTGGGTGGGCGGCCCGCAGGGCTGCTCGACGGGCCGGACGGGCGGCCCGCAGGGCTGCTCGACGGGCTACTGGATGGCGGCGGGGTGCCGCCCGACCTGGTGGCCGACGTCGTGATCGGCAACGCGGTGGGCGGCGGCGGCAATGTGGCCCGGCTCGCGGCCCTCGAAGCCGGACTGGGCATCGACGTGCCCGGACTCACCGTCGACCGGCAGTGCGGGTCCGGCCTGGACGCGGTGGTGTTGGCCTCCCGGCTCGTCGCTGCGGGCGGGCCGGGAGCCAACGTGTACCTCGCCGGCGGTGTGGAGAGCATCAGCACCGCGCCGCTGCGTGCCCGTCCGGACGCCGATGCCGGACCGCAGTTCTTCAGCCGCGCACAGTTCGTCCCGGAGCGTTTCGGTGATCCGGACATGGGGGTCGCGGCGGAGAACGTGGCGGCCCGTTGCGGTATTTCCCGGCAGCGTCAGGATGACTTTGCCCTGCGCAGCCACCGGCGTGCCCTCGACGCCGCGGCGTCCGGCGCCTTCGACGCCGAGATCGTGGCCCTGCCGGGGCCCGCGGGACCGGTGGTGACCGACGACGGCCCCCGATCCTCCCTCACCCCGGGTGTGCTGGCCCGGTTCGGTCCCGCCTTCGTCCCCGGCGGAACGGTCACGGCCGGCAACTCCTGCTTCGACGCTGATGCGGCTGCCGCCGTTGTCGTCACGTCCCTGGCGCGGGCAAGGGAACTGGGCGCCCGCGACGGGTTGCTGGTGCTCGGGACGGACACGGCCGGGGTGGACCCGGAACTGCTCGGGATGGGCGCGGCTGCCGCCGCGGAGCGCCTCCTCGGTACTTCCGGGGTGGCCCCCGGCGACCTCGGCCTCATCGAATTCAACGAGGCCTTCGCCTCCCAGACACTGGCGTGCCTGGACCGGCTCGGCATCGATCCGGAGCGGGCCAACCTCGACGGCGGAGCTCTCGCCCTGGGCCATGCCTACGGTGCATCCGGTGCGGTGCTCGTCACCCGGCTGCTGGCTCAGGCCCGCCGGAAACCCCAGGACGGTACCCTCGCCCTGGCCATGATCAGCATCGCCGGCGGGATGGGGACCGCGGCGCTGTTCGAATACCGGGCGCTGGGGTAGCTGCCTCCTGGCGGACATGCCCATCCGCGGGCGCCAGAGATGGACATGCCCATTCCTGGGCTTGAGCGTTGGACATAATGCCGATATGTCCACTGGCTGGCGCAGCGAGTGGACATGCTCATCCGGAGTAGCTCCGAGGGCTGGCTTGGACAGTGCAGCAACGGACATGTCCATCCGTAGGACTGAAGGTTGGACATGTCCATTTGCTGATGCCAGGGGCGGACATGCTCATCGGCGCGCAGTCGGGAGCCGGAGGCCGGTGGCTTACTGGGAAGGACATGTCCGGTGCCGCCAGCGAGGCGCGGACATGTCCACTGCCTGAGCCCGCTGATGGACATGCTCATCCGCCGTCTCCGTGGACCGTCGGCTTGCGTGGTGCACCAACGGGCATGTCCATTCCTGGTCTTGAGGGTTGGACATAGTGCAAATATGTCCACTGTCCGAGGCCACGAATGAGCATGTCCATCCGGGCAGGCACCAGACGGACATGTCCATCCGGGCAGGGCCACAAACCCGTCAGGCGTCGTGGTCTTCCGTTTCGCCCAGGCCTCGCGCAGCCAGGGCGTCGCCGGTCTGTCGGGCGAAGGCCACTGTCGTGATGAACACCGGCAGCACCAGGGCGCGCGGATTCCGCTCCAGGCCACGGGCGCGGGCGGAATCGCGGACATCGGCATACGCGCCCGCGATGAATGGGATGCTGCGCAACACCACCGCGATGGTCAGGGCAAACCGCTCCGGATCCGCGCCGAGCCGCCGGAACGGGCGTGCCAGTGACGCCACGCCGTCCAAGAGCGTCTGGACCGGGGTCGTGGCGGTCAGAATTGCGGCGGCCACCACGCAGACAAGGACATTGAGCACGATCTTGGCGGCCACGGGACCGCCCAGCTGCCACCACTGGAAAGCACCGATCACGGCCAGCACCGGCAGGACCGGCCGGACAGCACGCAGCAATCGGCCAGGACCGGCGCCGCTCAACAGATACACCCCGCACAGCACGGCCAAACCCACGGCGGCAGCGGCCCAATCGGCGATCAGGAACGAGCCCATCCCGCACGCCACGACCAACAGAAACTTCAGCCACAGCGGCGCCCGATGGACCAGAGAGGACCCCGGCACAAAAGTGGCCAGCAGGAATCCGTGGCCTCTCACGGCCGGTCGCCGTCCCCGCGGCGCACGGCCACGTCCCCGCGGCCCCCGCCCCCGCCCCCGGCGAGGCCTACGGCCCCGCTGGCCCCTGCGAAACCTCCGGCCCCGCCACCAACGCCCCCGCCGACGCGTTCCGACTCCACCGCGCACAGCGCCCGGTAGTGCGCGACGGCGTCGGCGGCACCGCCGTCGAACACGATCGTGCCGGCGTCGACCACCAGCACCCTGTCCAGGTCGAGGGCAAGGTCAAGGTCGTGCGTGGACAGAATGATTTGCTGGTCGAGACCCGCCAGCGTCCGGCGCAGCAGTTCCCGGTTTCGGAGATCCAGGAGCGTTGACGGTTCGTCCAGCACCAGGATTTCCGGGTCGACAGCCAGCACCGCCGCCAGGGCGATGAGCTGCCTTTCACCGCCCGAGAGTTCGTAGACGCTTTGGTCGGCGAGCCCCAGCAACCCGAAGCGGTCGAGGCAGGCTTCGGCGCGGGCACGGCGTTCGACGGCGTTCCGCACCGAGCGGCGCAGCGACAGCTCGACGTCTTCACGGCCGGTCGGCATGACCAGCTGCGACAGGGGATCGGTGAACACAAAGCCCACCCTGCGGCGCACAGCACGGACGTCCCGGACGGTATCGGCGCCCGCCACCGCCACTGTCCCGGACGTCGGGGCAACGAGGCCGTTGAGCATCCGCAGCAGGGTGGACTTGCCGGACCCGTTCGCGCCGATGACGCCGATGTGCCGCTCCGCCAGCGTGAGCGAGACCGGTTCGAGCAGGGTCCTGGGCTCCGGGCGGCCGTCAACAACCACCCGGACTCCGGCCCGGTCTAGGACGATGCTCACGGCCGGACAGCTGCCCCGGCTGCCTCGTCGGCCTGAGCGGCCCGGCCCGCGGGAAGAGCCCGGCCCGCGGGAAAAGCCTGGCCCACGCGGCGGAGCAGCAGGTCCGGGAATGCCTTGTGCAGCGCCAGGGCCACCGTCACGGCGAGGATGTTCTTGACGATGTCGCCCGGATAGAACGCGAGGTCGGCGACGAAGGCCGCCGGGAAGCTGAGCTTGGCGTTGACCATCATGCCCAGGACCCCCAGGCCGTGGATGAAGACAATGCTGCTCACCATGGCGGCGCCGAAAAGCAGGAGCCCCCGCACCTTCGAGGAGCGCCCGGCGGTGCGGCGCAGTACGACGGCGGTCAGGGCGCCTGCCGCCGTGGCCGCGAGCAGGAAGCCGAAGATGTAGCCCGCCGACGGCCCGGCCAGGACGCCCAGCCCGCCGCGGCCGCCGCTGAAGATCGGCAGCCCGGCGAAGCCCAGGAGAAGATAAAGTCCGACGGCGGCGAAGGCGCGGCCGGCGCCCAGCGCGAGCCCTGTCAGCATCACCGCAAGCGTCTGAAGTGTGATGGGGACGCCGAAACCGCCCACCGGGATGGCCGCGATCAGCGCGAATGCCGCGATGATCGCGGCGAAGACGGCGATGAGGGCAAGGTCGGTGGTGTCCCAGCGGCGCCGGGGCTGGCGGGTGCCGGCCGGGGAGGCAGTCGTGTTGCCCGCAGTGGTGCCGCTGACGGGGTTGTCGGTGTTGCTCATGCTGGTTCCTGTCGGGTGGTCGGTGGTGGGGAAGCTCACTTTCGACGATACGGCGGCGGCGCACATGCCATTTTGTAGGCCCTCCACTAAGCGGGGCCGCTCCGGCTGGACAACCCCGCCAAACCGGACAGTAGCTCCCGCCGTCGTGCACAGCACCTCCCGATGTCACCCGCCGGAGTACCTGCCGGTAGACTGGCAGAGGCCGTCCTCTCGGCCATACTGCCCCGGCCCCGTCCAGACTCCATCCGTCGTGCCGCGGCGTCCCCTGTTGTGAAAGGCCTTACCTGCATTGATTACCGTCCAGGACCTCGAACTGCGCGCCGGCGCCCGTCTGCTGATGGACTCGGTGAGCTTCCGGATCGACAAGGGGGACAAAATCGGCCTTGTCGGCCGTAACGGTGCAGGCAAGACCACATTGACCCGTGTGCTGGCAGGCGAGGGTCTGCCCGCCGCCGGCAAGGTCACGCGTAGCGGCGAGATCGGCTACCTGCCGCAGGACCCGCGCACCCCTGACATGGAGCAGCTCGCCCGGGACCGGATCCTTTCGGCCCGCGGCCTCGACATCGCCGTCGGCAAGCTCCGCATCGCGCATGAGGAAATGGCCAGCGAGGACGCCACCATCCAGCGCAAGGCCATGAACCGCTACGACCGCCTGGAATCTGAATTCCTCGCCGCCGGCGGCTACGCTGCCGAGGCCGAGGCAGCGGCGATCTGCTCCAACCTCGCACTGCCGGACCGCCTGCTCAACCAGCCGCTGAAGACCCTCTCCGGCGGCCAGCGCCGTCGTGTGGAGCTGGCCCGCATCCTGTACTCCGACGCCGAGACGATGCTGCTGGATGAGCCCACTAACCACCTCGACGCCGATTCCATCGCCTGGCTCCGTGAGTTCCTCAAGAACCACCAGGGCGGCCTGATTGTCATCAGCCACGACACCGAGCTGCTCGAGGCCACGGTCAACAAGGTCTTCCTGCTGGACGCCAACCGCGCGCAGATCGACTTCTACAACATGGACTGGAAGCGCTACCTCACTCAGCGCGAGACGGACGAACGCGCCCGCAAACGCGAACGCGCCAATGCGGAAAAGAAGGCCCAGGTCCTTATGGACCAGGCCAACAAGATGCGCGCCAAGGCCACCAAGGCGGTCGCCGCGCAGAACATGGCCAAGCGCGCCGAGCGTCTGCTGGGCGGCCTCGAAGCGGTCCGCGAGAACGACCGCGTGGCAGCCCTGCGCTTCCCGGACCCGTCGCCCTGCGGCAAGACCCCGCTCACGGCGGACGGCCTCAGCAAGTCCTACGGGTCACTGGAAATCTTCACCGACGTGGACCTCGCGATCGACCGCGGCTCCAAGGTGGTCATCCTGGGCCTCAACGGCGCAGGCAAGACCACGCTGCTGCGGATGCTCGCCGGCGTGGACAAACCGGACACCGGCGAGGTCATCCCGGGCCACGGGCTGAAGGTCGGCTACTACGCGCAGGAGCATGAGACGCTCGACGTCGACCGCACCGTGCTGCAGAACATGCGTTCGGCCGCCCCGGACATGAACGACTCCGAGGTCCGCGGCATCCTGGGCTCGTTCCTGTTCTCCGGGGACGACGTCGACAAGCCGGCGGGCGTGCTCTCCGGCGGCGAGAAGACCAGGCTGGCACTGGCCACCATCGTCGCCTCGAGCGCGAACGTGCTGCTCCTCGATGAGCCCACCAACAACCTCGACCCCGCCAGCCGCTCCGAAATCCTCGGCGCGCTGCGCAACTATACCGGGGCTGTCGTCCTGGTGAGCCACGACGAGGGGGCCGTAGAGGCGCTGAACCCGGAGCGCGTTGTGCTGTTGCCCGACGGCGTCGAAGACCTGTGGAACGCGGACTACCTGGACTTGATTACGCTCGCCTAGACCGAATTTCGCCTTCGTAGCTTCGGACCTTCGGTCACCTTCGCGGCTCGGCGCGCCCGATTTGCCGCGTGCTCGCTCGTTCCTCGCTTAGACGCACGCTACGCAAATCAGCCGCGCCGTTCCGCTAGGGGCTTGGCCGCGTTCGCCGCTTTGCTGTCCGGCAGCCGCGCCGTTCCGCTAGCTATAGGGCTGGTGTGGTGTTAGCGGACCTGGAGTTCCTCTGCTGCTGTGATGCGGTGGAGTTCTTTGTAGGTGATCGAGAACATCGAGTTGTGGTCACCGGCTCCTGCCCAGAGGAGGGGGTGCGCCGCCAGGGATTCGTCCAGCAGTGTCCTGATGGGCTGCGGGTGGCCGAGCGGGGCGACGCCGCCGACGTGCTGGCCCGTGTGGCGCAGGACGAATTCCGGGGCCGCCCGGCGGATCTTGCCGCAGCCCAGGCGGTCGGCCACCATCCGGACGTCCACTTTTGCCGCGCCGCTGGCCAGAATCAGCAGGGGAGCGCCGTCCAGGTCGAAGACGAGGCTGTTGGTGATCGCCGCGACATCACAGCCCAGGGTGGCGGCCGCGGCGGCGGCGGTGGGAACTGCGGTGTCGAACACCGCCACGGTGTCAGTTGAACCTGCTGCGACAAGGGCCCGCCGGACGTTGGCGACGGCGTCGTCATCCATGGCGTGGACCTCAGAATCCCTGGGCATCGAGGATGGCGTCTTCCTCTTCCTCGGCCGTGGGATTTCTTCCCTTCCGCGGTGCCGGACGACGGCGGGGCCCCGGCCGGCTGGCATGCACGTACACACCCTCCTCCGCCTGGGCCTCGGCGTCCTCCGCGTCGATCGCGGCGTTGCGTGCCTGCTGGCGGGCGGCGTAACCAAAGCCGATGAACATCAGGACGCCAAACGCAAACCACTGCAGCGAATAGGACAGATGCGTCCCCTCGTCGGTGGAGGGTTTGAGGAAGGGGACCGGCATGTCCGCGACCGGGGGCGTCTCGGAGGCCAGCTGGCCGTACGCGCCGGTGAGCAGGGGATACCCAAGCTGTTTGGAATAGGCGGTCAGGTCGATGGATGCCAGCTGGCCCTCGGGGGCGCCGCGCTGCAGGGCCGGTTCGGCGGGCTTCAGCCGCGCCACCACCGTCACATCCCCGGACGGCGGGGCCGGTACGGAGTCCGGGCTGCCGGGGGTCTTGTTTCCGATCGGAAGCCACCCCCGGTCAATCACCACCGTCTCTCCGGAGACGAGCCTGAACGGCACCACCACTTCGTAGCCCGGCTGACCGTTGAGCGGCCTGTTGCGGACAATCCGCTGGCCTGCTTCGTCGTAGCGGCCGTGGAGTTCCACCTGCGTCCATTCGCGCTCCGCGTCCATGCTGATGAACTCCTGGCGCGCCGCGGCAAAGGGAATCGGGGTGGCCGAATAGTTCGAAACCACCCGGTTGATCTCGGCAAGCGTCTCCGCCCGGCGGTCCATCTGCCAGCGGCCGAGGAAGACGCAGGCGGTGGCGAAGATCGCGGCCAGCAGGAGATAGCCCAGCCATTTGCTCGAAAAGAGGAAGCGATACATTCAGCAGGCCTTGCCCGCGGCACCGGCCGCGTCGTCCAGCGGAACGGTGGCCTTCCACAGCCCCCGGGTCTGCAGGTAGTCCTCCAGCCACCCGCGGTGATCCGGACACGCGAGCCAGGTCTTGCGGCGCTCGGGGGTGTGGATCTTGGGGTTGTTCCACAACAGTTGCCATTCGGCGTTAGCGCGGCAGGCCTTGCGGGAGCAGGTCGCTTCGGCAGGCTCGGCTGCGGCTCCCGCGAGGTCAAAGATATTCATGATGCAGCCCGTCCGTGGTCCTCGTCGTCGTCAATCAGTTCACCCTGCAACAGGGTGCCGGGGACATCGTCCGCCGGGGCTGGCCCTTGCCCGGGTGTTTCCGTGGGGCGCGGCGCGTCCAGCTCGCCCATGGGCACGTAGTCCAGCAGCGACTCGCTGTGCACCTCGGCGTGGTCGCTGCCGTTGGCAATCACCACCGCCACCCAGGGCAGGAATACGGCGCCGATCACGGGCAGGATCTTGAACCAGCCGTCCACCACAAACACCAGGACAAGGCAGACCATACGGATGCCCATGGCCACGGCATACTTGATCATCCGCTGGCGCATCTCTTCCGAGTGGGCCGCGGCAGCGTCCGTAATGCTGTGGACCTCGGTGTCGCCGGAGTCCTCCCCGGACGTCCGTTCACCGGGTCGGTTCTTGTTTGTCACGGCTGTCAGATCACGCTCCATAGGCTTACTTCGATTCTCTCACCATTGGCAGGGCCGCCCAAACGCCGGCGGGCCGGGCGGGAAGGTGCCGGCCGGAGGCTAAGATCGGAGGCAGGAAAATCCAGCCGACCCAACGCGGCGCCCGTGCGCCGCAGAATCCCGGAGCCCACCATGACTGAAGCACCCACCACCGGCCGCAGCGTCCTCATCACCGGCGGCAACCGCGGCATCGGACTGGCCATCGCCGAATCCTTCCTCGCCAATGGCGACAAGGTGGCCGTCACCTACCGCAGCSMGGCSACSCTTCCGGASGGCATCCTCGGCGTSAAGGCGGACGTCACCGATGAAGCCTCGGTGGACGCAGCCTTTGCCGAAGTCGAGGCGGCGCACGGTCCCGTCGAAGTGCTGGTGGCCAACGCCGGCATCACCAAGGACACCCTCCTGATGCGGATGAGCGAAGACGACTTCACCTCTGTTCTGGACACGAACCTCACCGGCGCCTTCCGGGTCATCAAGCGCGCCTCCAAAGGCATGATCCGGGCCCGCAAGGGCCGCGTGGTCCTGATTTCCTCGGTCTCCGGCCTCTACGGCGCCCCGGGCCAGATCAACTACTCCGCATCGAAGGCCGGCCTCGTGGGCATCGCCCGGTCCCTCACCCGCGAACTGGGCGGCCGGGGCATCACCGCCAACGTCGTCGCACCCGGCTTCATCAACACGGACATGACCGCCGAACTGCCCGAAGCAACGCAGAAGGACTACCTCTCCAAGGTCCCCGCCGGCCGCTTTGCCGAGGCCTCGGAAGTGGCCGACGTCGTCCGCTGGGTCGCGAGCGACGAGGCCGCCTACATTTCCGGCGCGGTCATCCCGGTGGATGGCGGACTCGGGATGGGCCACTAACAGACAGTCCGACGGCGGGTCTTTGGCCCTTGGCGCGCGCGCTGCCGCAGGCGTGTAATGGACCCACAGCCCCGGACCACGCGCGGCAGGGGCGTGCACCCAGGAGGAGAATCATGGCTGATCTGAGCAAGTGGGCACCATCGGACATGCTGGAGCCTGTCCGCCGCTTCCTTGATGGCGACCTCACCATGGCGTCGAGTATCAAGGTTGAACAGTTCCAGGACGGCAGCACCCTGGTGGTGCGGGCGGAAATCCCTGGCATCGATCCGGACAAGGACGTCGACGTCTCGGTCAGCGGCGGCATGCTGCATATCAAGGCCGAACGCGAGGAACGGTCCGAGCACAAGGAGAAGGACGGCTACCGCTCCGAATTCCGCTATGGCTCGTTCCAGCGCAGCATCGCCCTGCCGGCGGGAGCTAAAGAAGAAGACATCACGGCAAGCTACAAGGACGGAGTCCTGGAAGTGCGGGCGCCCGCCCCGGTAGCGGCGCCGGGCACGTCCGGGACCAAAATCCGGGTGGACCGCGGCTGAGGCCCGCCGCGCGAGGGAGGCCGGGCTGCACTGGCGGCCCGGCCGCCCAGCTGCCTGAACTAGGCCCGTGCGGCTTCTTTGTGGATCCCAAACAACCGGATTGGCCCGGACCGCTGGCATGATGGACAGCAGACCCACCAGTATTTGGATGTTTGGAACAAAGGAGCTCGTATGGGACTGCTGGATAACAAGACCGCTATCGTTACCGGTTCATCACGGGGAATCGGCGCGGACGTGGCCAAGTTCCTCGCCGCCGAGGGTGCCGCCGTCGTCGTCAACTACCGCCAGAAGGCGCCGCGCGCCAACAAGGTGGTCGCGGAAATCGAGGCCGCGGGCGGCCGCGCGGCAGCCGTTGGGGCCGACCTGACCACGCAGGAAGGCGTCCAGGCCCTGGCCAGCGCCGCGATGGAGAACTTCGGCTCGCTGGACCTGCTGGTACTGAACGCCTCCGGCGGCATGGAATCCGGTATGGAAGAGGGCTACGCCCTCAAGCTCAACCGCGACGCCCAGGTCAACATGCTCAACGCCGCCGTACCGCTGATGGCCGAGGGCTCCCGCGTGGTCTTCGTGACCAGCCACCAGGCCCACTTCATCGACACCGTGCCCACCATGCCGGAGTACGAGCCGGTAGCCCGCAGCAAGCGCGCCGGCGAAGACGCGCTCCGCGACCTGGTGCCTGCCCTGGCCGACAAGGGCATCTCGCTGGTGGTTGTCTCCGGCGACATGATCGAGGGCACCGTCACGGCCACCTTGCTGGACCGCTCCAACCCCGGCGCCATCGAGGCCCGCCGCGCCGAGGCCGGCAAGCTGTACTCCGTGAAGGAATTCGCTGCCGAGGTCGCCAAGATGGCCACCGCCGACGTCGAAACCGGCCACACCGAATACGTCGGCGGCGCCGACTACTTCGACAAGTCAAGCGGCGCGGGCACCAACTAGCCACTACTGCGATGACCCCTGGCGGCAGTGTCCTTCAAGGACACTGCCGCCAGGGGTCATTTCGCGTTAACGGGCCTCAGACGCCGGCGATGTACCGGACCGCGTCAAGATAGGGCAGGTCGAGGGCCGCGTCAGCGGCCGCGCGGACTGCCGGTTTGGCGTTGAACGCCACCCCTATCCCCGCCGCGCCGAGCATATCGAGGTCGTTAGCCCCGTCGCCCACGGCGATGGTGTGCTCCATCGGAATGCCCTCCGCCGCCGCCCACTCCCGGAGGTACTTCTCCTTTGCGGCACGGTCCACCACATCACCGAGCACCTTGCCGGTGAGCGCACCGTCCACGATTTCAAGTTCATTGGCAATCCAGTAGTCCAGTCCCAGGCCCTCGGCTATCGGCCCGAGAATCTGGTTGAAGCCGCCGGAAACCACGGCCACCACGTGCCCGGCCGCCTTAAACGCCGCCACCAGGTCGGCGGCGCCGTCACTGAGCAGCACTTCTGCGCGGACGGAATCGACGACGTCGGCCGGCAGCCCGGCCAGGACAGCTACCCGGGCGTGCAGGCTTTGAGCGAAGTCGAGTTCGCCGCGCATGGCCGCCTCCGTCACCGCGGCAACTTCCTCGCGCTTGCCCGCGTGCGCGGCAAGCAGTTCGATGACTTCCTGCCGGATGAGCGTCGAGTCCACGTCCATGATCAGGAACTTCCGCGGAGCCTCCCGCAGGGCCGCCGGAACGAGCGCAGTGCCGATGCCGGGGACGGCGGCCGCTGCCAGGCTCTGCCGCAGTCCAGCCAGGCCGGCCGCCGTGACAGGTGCCCCGGAGGTGCAGTCGGCGGTGTAGACGGAAAATCGGCCGTCTCCCGTGGTTTTTTCGGCGCCGATCTCCAGCCCGATCGCTGCCAGCGTCCCGCGGACCTGCGCGAGCTCGGGGGCGGAAAGGTGGGCGCCGTAGCTGACCGCGGTCACGTTCGAACTCATGGCTTCCATGCTACCGAGCACGGCCCGGCCGCCCTGAATTCGTTTCGCTCCGGTGACGCAGGCGGATGGGGACGCCCGGCGGCCGTTTGTCCGGTTATCAGTCGTCTGGTTTTTTGACCTAATGTCTACTCCTATGAGTGATGTTCTTGAATTGGCCGCCGTCAGCGTTGTACGTGGAGCGAAAACCCTCCTGGACAAGGTCGACTGGCAGGTCAAGGAGGGCGAGCGCTGGGTAATCCTGGGCCCCAACGGCGCCGGCAAGACCACTCTGTTGCAGGTTGCCGCCGCCCGGATCCACCCCACCAGCGGCATGGCCGGGATCCTYGARGARATCCTCGGCGCCGTGGACGTTTTTGAACTCCGCCCGCGGATCGGCCTGTCCTCGGCGGCACTGGCCAATCAGATCCCGGAACACGAGAAGGTCCTCAACGTCGTCGTCACCGCCGCCTACGGTGTCACCGGCCGCTGGCGCGAAGGCTACGAAAAAGACGACGAACGGCGCGCCTTCGCCCTCCTCAACGAATGGGGCATGGGCCCGCTGCTCAACCGCCCCTTCGCCTCGCTCTCCGAAGGTGAACGCAAGCGCGTGCAGATCGCCCGGGCCCTCATGACCGACCCCGAGCTGCTCCTGCTCGACGAACCCGCCGCGGGCCTAGACCTCGGCGGCCGCGAAGACCTCGTCCACCGGCTCAGCGGGCTCGCCCGCGACGAGGCCGCCCCGGCGATCGTCCTGGTGACCCACCACCTCGAAGAGGTCCCGCCCGGGTTCACCCACGCCCTGTTGATGCGCAACGGCGGCATCGTCGCCTCCGGTCCGATCAGCGAGGTGCTGACCGCGGAAAACCTCAGTGAGACGTTCGGCGTCGAACTCGACGTCAATGTCTCCGGCGGCCGGTACACGGCCACCGCCCGCCGCTGACGGGGGTCGCTGACAGCGCGTGGAGTTACTCAACAGCGTCCTCATCTTCTTCGCCGGCCTGTGGGCCGGCACCATCAACAGCGTGGTCGGCTCCGGCACACTCGTCACCTTCCCGGTGCTGATCGCGCTCGGATTCGCTCCCGTCACCGCCTCGATCAGTAATGCCATGGGCCTGGTCGCGGGCAGCGCGGCCGGCGCGTGGGGCTACCGCAGGGAACTGGCCGGACGCCGGACCCAGCTCCTCCGCCTGCTGCCGGCATCCCTGCTCGGCGGCATCACCGGCGCCTACCTGCTCCTGCACCTCCCGGAGGTGGTCTTCCACTACGCCGCGCCCGCGCTGATCGTGGTGGCCCTGCTTATGGTGGCGTTCCAGCCCAGGCTCCAGAGCTGGGTACAGAACCGGGAATCAGACCCGGAACAGGCCAGCCGGGACAAACGCCACGGGTTCCTGCTGGTGGTGCTCGTTTTCCTCGCCGGCGTGTACGGCGGATACTTTGTGGCCGCGCAGGGGATCCTCCTGGTCGGGATCCTCGGGGTGTTTATGGCCGGCACCATGCAGAACGCCAACGCCATGAAGAACATCCTGGTCCTTGGGGTCAACCTCGTCGCCGCCACGTCCTACCTGCTCTTCGCCTTCGACCGGATCAGCTGGGGTGCAGTGGGCCTGATCGCCGTCAGCTCGCTGATCGGCGGCCTCGTCGGCTCCAAGGTGGGCCGGAGGCTCTCCCCGCGGGTCCTCCGCGGCGTCATCTTCGTCCTCGGCACCGTGGCGCTGGGCTTTATGATCGCCAAGCTGGTGAACTGAGCCGGCCGTGACCTTTCACCACCTCGACTCCGCCGCCGACCCGCGTGTGGCCGACTACACCCAGCTGACCGACGTTCACCTGCGCAAACTCAGGGAGCCCGCGGAGGGGATGTACATCGCCGAGTCCTCCCGGGTGCTGCGCCGTGCCCTCGCGGCGGGTCACCGGCCGCGCTCGTTCTTCCTCGCGGAGAAGTGGCTGCAGGACCTCGACGACGTTTTCGCCGCGTACCCGGAAGTGCCGGCCTACATCGGTTCGGCCGCGCTGCTGGAGGAGATCACAGGGTTCCACCTGCACCGCGGGGCGATGGCCGCCATGCACCGGCCCGCGCCGGTGCCGCTGCCGGAACTGCTCGCCGGCGCCCGGAGGGTCGCCGTCCTCGAAGACATCGTGGACCACACCAACGTCGGGGCCATCTTCCGCTCCGCAGCCGCCCTGGGGCTCGACGCCGTGCTGGTGAGCCCGCGCTGCGGCGACCCGCTCTACCGGCGGAGCGTGCGGGTCAGCATGGGCACCGTCTTCCAGGTCCCCTGGGCGCGACTGGACCTCTGGCCCGGTGACCTGTCGGTGCTGAAGGACCACGGCTTCCTGGTCGCGGCGATGGAACTGACCCCTGACGCGGTGGATGTTGATGTGCTCGCCGCCCGGAACCCCGAACGGCTGGCCCTGGTCCTCGGCACCGAGGGCGCGGGCATGAGCGCCGAGACCCTGGCCGCCGTCGACCTCGCCGTCAAAATCCCGATGCGCGCCGGCATCGACTCGCTCAACGTCGCGGCGGCTTCCGCCGTCGCGTTCTGGGAGCTGCGCTCCCGCGACTGACGCGGCCACGGCACCGGGCCGGCGCCTGGCCGGGAACCGGCGGAGATCCGCTGGAGGCCAGTGTACGGCCGGTTCGTCCGGCCGCCGGATCTGGGCTAGTATTGGTAGCTGGCCGTGCTGCGTCTTCAGGCGCCGGGCAGCCACTCCCACTCATACCTGGCAGCTGGCAAAATCCAGTTGCGCGAACAAAGGTCCAATTATGCAGTCTGATATCCACCCGAAGTACGAAGCTGTTGTTTTCAACGACCTGGCTTCCGGCGTCAAGTTCCTGACCAAGTCCACCGTGTCTTCCTCGAAGACCATCGAGTGGGAAGACGGAAACACCTACCCGGTCATCGACGTCGAAATCTCCTCCGAGTCCCACCCGTTCTACACGGGCAAGCAGCGCATCATGGACTCTGCAGGCCGCGTCGAGCGCTTCAACGCTCGCTTCAAGGGCTTCGGCGGCAAGAAGTAACTTTCTGCTCCCAAGGTCTTTTGGAAAGCCCGCACCGGTAACGGTGCGGGCTTTTTGCGTACCGGGCCGGCCGCACCGCCGCCCGGTTCTGTTTGGGCCCGGCAGTGGGGGAGGATGGCGGTATGACTTCTTTCCCCGCCTCCGCAGAATCCACCACCGAGGACGACGGCGGCCGCCGCCACGGCGAGTACAAAGTCCCGGGCGGCAAACTGGTGGTGGTGGACCTTGAGGTCGCGGACGGCGTCCTGGCGCATGTCTCGGTCAGCGGGGACTTCTTCCTCGAACCCGACGAGGCCCTGCCGGAGATCAACCACAGCCTCACCGGGCTCCCGGCCGACTCCAGCGCCGCAGACCTCGCGGCTGCCGTCACGGCGGCGCTGCCCGAGGACACCGTACTGTTCGGCTTCTCGGCCGAGGCCGTCGCAATCGCCGTCCGCCGCGCCCTGGCAAAAGCCACGGGCTGGGGAGACCACCACTGGAACATCATCGGCCCGTCGGTGCTCCCCACCCACGTGAACGTGGCCCTCGATGAAGTCCTCACCGAAGAAGTCGGGGCCGGGCGCCGCAACCCGACCCTCCGGTTCTGGGACTGGGAGGAACCGTCCGTGGTGATCGGCAGCTTCCAGTCCGTCCGCAACGAGGTCCACCCGGACGGAGTGAGCCGGCACGGTATCAGCGTGGTCCGCCGGATCAGCGGCGGCGGCGCGATGTTTATGGAGGCCGGCAACTGCATCACCTACTCGCTCTACCTGCCGCAGACCCTGGTGGACGGCATCAGCTTCGCCGACTCCTACGGCTTCCTCGACGCGTGGGTCATGGCGGCCCTCGACAGGGTGGGGATCAAAGCCTTCTACGTGCCCCTGAATGACATCGCCACCGACCAGGGCAAGATTGGCGGGGCGGCGCAGAAGCGGCTCGCCAACGGCGGCATGCTGCACCACGTCACCATGAGCTACGACATCGACGCCGACAAAATGGTTGAGGTGCTGCGGATCGGCAAGGAAAAACTCTCGGACAAGGGCACCACCAGCGCCAAAAAGCGCGTCGATCCGTTGCGCCGGCAGACCGGACTGGCCCGCGCCGAGATCGTCGCGGCCATGATGGAGGTCTTCACGGAACGCTACGGCGCGACGCCCGCCGAGCTGACCGAGGCCGAACTCGACGCCGCCCGGCAGCGGGTCGACAGCAAGTTCGGCACCACCGAATGGTTGCACCGGGTCCCGTAGTGGCCCTAGCCGGCCGCCTGGGCCGTGAGTGCCCGCAGCAGCTGGCTGCGCTGTTCGATGATGATGCGGCGCAGCGCACGCGGCGCGTTCGGGTGCTCGGCAAGCCACCTGTCAGTCCGCACGAGGACCGGGTGCTCTTCAGGCCGCGCCGGCGCACCGCCGGCCGCAGCCGGGGGGAGGTCCTGCCCGGCAGGGTAGAGCCCCCGGACGATCCTGCTGGCGATCTCGATACTGCGGTTCCGCCAGACCCGTTCAATGCACTCGAAGTACGGCTCGACGTAACCGGCCAGCAGGGCGGCCGGAGCCGTGTTGAACCCGGCGATCTTGGCGCTGAGCAACTGGTTGGACAACGCGGTGCCGTGCACGGCTGCGTCCCAGGCCGCATCCTTGACCGCCGGGTCCGGCCGTGCCGCGAGGGCGGTCGCGTGCCCGGATTTGCCGGAGGCCGTGTTATCCCGGGCCAGTTCCGCGTCGAGCAGGCCAATGTCCGCCCGGCCGTGCGCCGCCAGGGCGTGCCAGAAGTTCCAGCGCAGTTCCGCGTCGACGGAAAGCCCCTCGATCACCGTGCTGCCGTCCAGGAGCGCTGCAATGAGGTCGAGCCTGCCCGCGTCAGAGCGGCTGGTGGCGGCAAGGGTGCGGGCCCAGGCCAGCTGCTGGTCGGAGCCGGCTTCGGCCCGGGCCAGCTCCGCTGCGGCCGTGTCCAGGAACTCGCGGCGGACGCGGTCCCGGTCCGCGGCCGGGACGTAGCGTTCGATTGCGGTTCCGGCGTTCCCCAGGACGGCCAGGAGCACGCCGATGCCCGGCTCCGCGGGGGCGAACCGTTGGACGGCGTCGACGTAGCGGGCGGCAGGGCTGACGGCGTCGCGGGCCGAATCCCAGAGCGCGGTCCAGCACAGGGCGCGGGCCATCGGATCGCTGATGGCCGAGAGGGACGCCCGGACGGTGGCTTCGGAACGCGGATCGAGCCGGACCTTGGCGTAGCTGAGGTCCTCGTCGTTGACCAGGAGCAGCGCCGGCCGCGGCTTGCCGGTGAGCTGGTCCACCCGGGTGAGGCCGCCGTCGACGTCGGTTTCCACACTGTCGGTGCGGACCAGGGCGCCGGCGGCGTTGTGGTTGTAAAGGCCGATGCGCAGCCGGTGCGGCCGGGGTTCCTGCCGGCCGGTGATGGGGTCTTCAGCGTGCTGGTGCAGCGAAACCGCTCCCAGGACGCAGTCGTGCTCCTCGATATCGGCCGTAAGCGTGGAGATGCCGGAGGTCTGGAGCCACTGCCGGGCCCAGGCGGCCAGGTCGCGGCCGGACGCTGCGCTGAGGGCTGCCAGCAGGTCGCCCAGGGTGGTGTTGCCGTAGGCGTGGTCGCGGAAATACCGGCGCGATCCGGCGATGAAGGCCTCAAAGCCCACATAGGCCACCAGCTGCTTCAGGACCGAGGCGCCCTTGGCGTAAGTGATGCCGTCGAAGTTCTGCTTGGCAGCCTCGAGGTCCGGGATGTCCGCGACGATGGGGTGCGTGGTGGGCAGCTGGTCCTGGACGTAGGCCCAGGCCTTGCGGTTGTTGGCGAAGTTAACCCACGCGGTGTCCCAATCCGTGGTGCGGTCCACCCCGAGGCTACCCATGTAGTCGGCGAAGGACTCCTTGAGCCACAGGTCGTCCCACCACTGCATCGTGACGAGGTCGCCGAACCACATGTGCGCCATCTCGTGCAGCAGCGTGTTGGCGCGGCCCTGGTACTGCGAATCGGCGGCCCGGGACGTGAAGACGTAGCTCTCGGTGAACGTCACCAGGCCGGGGTTCTCCATGGCGCCGAGGTTGTATTCAGGGACGAAGGCCTGGTCGTACTTGCCCCACGGGTACGGGAAGTCGAAGAGTTCGTTGAAGAAGGCCAGGCCGTTGCGGGTCAGCCGGAACAGTTCGTCGGTGTCGAACGAGGACGCCATCGAGGCCCGGCAGTAGAGGGCCAGGGGTACGTCCAGGGCCGAGCCGTCGCTGAGGGTTCCCTGCCAGCTGTCCTCGGCCTTGAAGTAGGGCCCGGCGAGGACGGTGGTGATGTAGGTGGACATGGGCTTGGTGGGGGCGAAGTCCCAGCGGCTGGTCGCGGGGTCGCTGCTCAGCTGCGTCCGGCCGGTTTCGGCGCCGTTTGAGGAGACCTGCCAGCCGGAGGGTGCCATCACATGGAACGTGAATTCGGCCTTGAAGTCGGGCTGCTCAAAGTTCGCGAACACCCGGCGCGCGTCGGCGGGCTCGTACTGGGTGTAGAGGTAGCACTGGCCGTCCGCGGGATCGAAGAACCGGTGCATGCCCTCGCCGGAGGTGCTGAAGAGCGCCGTTCCGGTGACGGTGACCTGGTTCTCGGCCTGCAGGTTCTCCAGCAGGATCCGGGAGCCATCCACCACGTCTGCCACCGGCAGGCCCTTGCCGTTGAGGAACACGCTGTGCACGGAACTGCCGATGAAGTCCAGGAACGTGGAGGCGCCGGGTTCGCTGGCCGAGAAGGTGATGACGCTGCGGCTGGTGTAGCCGGCCACGGTGGGATCGGCCGCCTCCCGGACGTCCAGGGAGACGTCGTAGCTGTGGGTGGTGATCAGGGCTGAGCGGGTTGCCGCTTCGTCACGGCTCAGGTTCTGGTTCGACACTCCGCTATCTAATCACGCGCGGTGCCGCCGCACCGCCGCGGGCCGGCTACCGTCCGGGCACGAGGACGACGGCGGCGCCCAGGCCCAGCGCGGCGATCAGGAGCCACGACGCGAGCGCAGCCAGGAGCGCGCTGGTCCCCGTCCGCAGCAGGTGCCCCACCCGGACGGCGGAGCCGAGGCCGAACAACGCCATCCCGAGCAGCAGGTCCTGCAGCAGGGCGGCGGCCTCGAGGACCCCGGGGGAGAGCCAGCCGGTGCTGCGGAGGGCGGCCATCGCGATGAAGCCCACGACGAACAGCGGCACCACGGGCGGGAGGCGTCCGCCGGCGTCGGACCCGATCCGGTGGTGGATCCCGGCAGCTGCGACCATGGGCGCGAGCAGCAGCACACGGGTGAGCTTGACGATCACGGCGACGGCGAGCGCCGAGGCGCCGGCGGTCTGGGCCGTGGCGACCACCTGGCCCACGTCGTGGACCGACGCGCCCGCCCACGCGCCGAAGGCTTCCGGCCCGAGCCCCAGCGGGCCGATCAGGAGCGGCAGCACACCGATGGCCAGGGTGCCGCACAGGGTGACGAGGGCGATCGGCAGCACGGTGTCCTGTTGCCGGATGCGGCGCACAGCGGCCATGGCACCGATCGCGGAGGCCCCGCAGATGGAGAAGCCGGTGGCGATGAGAAGGGACACTGTGGGCGTCAGCCGGAACAGCCGGCCAATGCCGTACGTGCCGGCAAACGCCGCCAGCACCACGCCGGTGATCAGCAGCAGGGCGGGCCAGCCGAGGCCCAGGACGTCCACCACACTGACTTTTATGCCCAGTACCACCACGCCGCTGCGCATCAGGTGCTTGCCTGCGAAGTCCAGGCCGGGCCGGCCCGTCCCGGCGCTCCAGCCGGCCAGGCCCGGAAGATTGGCGGCCAGCAGCCCCAGGACCACCGCCACCGTCATGGCCGGCACGGCGGGCAGCAGCAGGTGGACGCCGAGGGCGATGACGACGGCGGCAGCGCACGCCAGCAGGCCCGGCACCAGCCGCCGGAAACTGCCCGGGCGGCGCTGCCGGAAAACGTTAACAAATCGGGGCACGCCTCAACCTTGCCCTAATCGCGGGACAAACATTGCAGTGTGAGCTGCAACACGCCCCGCAGGGCCAGTCGAAATGATTTCGTAACGAAAAGGTGGTTGGCTAGTGGGCATGTCTGACCTTTTCCAGGATTACTCCGAGGCCGCCGGCCGCAGCGGCGCCTACGACGAGATGTTCACTCCGGGCCAGGAGGCCCGCCGCTCCTACGGCCAGGTTGCCGGGGCGCTGCAGGAACTCTCGCTGGCCGACGTCACCGCCCGGGCCGACTCCATGGCCCGGACCTTCCTGGACCGCGGCGTCACGTTCGACTTCGCCGGCGAGGAACGGCCTTTCCCCCTCGACATCGTGCCCCGGGTGATCCCGGCCGACGAGTGGGCTGTCCTCGAACGCGGAGTGGCGCAGCGCGTCAAGGCCCTTGAAGCGTTCCTTAACGATGTCTACGGCAAGATGGCGGTAGTCGCCGACGGCGTCATCCCGCGCCAGCTCGTCACCACCAGCGCGCACTTCCACCGCCAGGTCCACGGCTTCGAGCCGGCCGGCGGCGTCCGCGTCCACATTTCCGGCATCGACGTCGTCCGCGACGCCGCGGGCACGTTCCGGGTCCTGGAGGACAACGTCCGGGTCCCCTCGGGTGTCAGCTACGTCCTGGAGAACCGCCGTGCCATGGCCAAGGGCCTGCCTGAGGCGTTCGGCCAGCAGCTCATCCGCCCGGTCGAGGAATACCCGCGCCGGTTGCTCTCCGCGCTGCGCAAGACGGCCCCGTCGGGCGTGGACGACCCCACCGTGGTGGTCCTGACCCCGGGCGTGTTCAACAGCGCCTACTTCGAGCACACCCTCCTGGCCGGCCTGATGGGCGTCGAGCTCGTCGAGGGCCGCGACCTCATCTGCCGCGGCAACCGCGTCTATATGCGCACTACCGCGGGCGAGCAGCGCGTTGACGTGATTTACAAGCGCATCGACGACGAGTTCCTCGACCCGCTGCAGTTCCGCTCCGATTCCATGCTCGGCTGCCCCGGCCTGGTCAACGCCGCCCGCGCCGGCGGCGTCACGATCGCCAACGCGGTGGGCAACGGCGTCGCGGACGACAAGCTTGTCTACAGCTACGTGCCGGACCTGATCCGCTACTACCTGGGCGAAGAGCCGGTCATCGCCAACGTGGATACTTTCCGGCTGGAAGAGGCCGAGGCCCGGGAGCACGTCCTGGACCGGCTCGACGAACTGGTGGTCAAGCCCGTGGACGGCTCCGGCGGCAAGGGCCTGGTCATCGGGCCCGACGCCTCCAAGGACGAACTCGAGGCGCTGCGCAAACGCATCATCGCAGACCCGCGCGGCTGGATCGCACAGCCGGTCCTGCAGCTGTCCACAGTCCCCACCCTCAGCGGCGACAAGTTCGGACCGCGGCACGTGGACCTGCGGCCCTTCGCAGTCAACGACGGCGACGACGTCTGGGTCCTGCCCGGCGGCCTGACCCGGGTGGCGCTGAAGGAAGGGTCCCTGATTGTGAACTCCAGCCAGGGCGGCGGCTCAAAGGACACCTGGGTGCTGGCGGATTCCCCGCAGGTCCCGGTGGAGGTCCTGCCACGCCCGGCGATCGCGGTCCGCGAGCGGGTCTCGGTCTGGCCCGTGGAGAGCAACTGGCGCGACAGCCAGAAAGAGCAGCAACAGCAGCAGATGTCCGACGCGCAGGAGGTAGCCGCGAATGCTTAGCCGTATTGCCGAGTCACTTTTTTGGATCGGCCGCTACGTGGAACGCGCCGACGGTACAGCCCGCATCCTGGACGTGCACCTTGAGCGGCTCAACCACCTCCCGATGGACGAACAGCGCAGCGTCGCGCAGGAACTCCTCGCCGTGATGGGCGCCCGCCCGCAGTCCGATGACTTCGGCCTCGACGAGCTCCTGCACGCCCTGGCCTACGACAAGCAGAGCGCCACCTCCATAGCCGGTTCCCTAGGGGCGGCGCGGGAGAACGCCCGCCGTGCACGGGAAACCGTGTCCTCCGGGCTCTGGGAGAGCCTGAACACCACCTACTACGGGCTGAACCAGCACCGCAAGGACGTGGTGGGCACGTACCGCTTCTGCAACTGGGTGCTGGAGCGCACCGCCATGGTCAGCGGCCTGGCGGACACCACGGTCAGCCACGACGAGAGCTGGCTGTTCCTGGTCCTCGGCCGGTCACTGGAGCGTGCCGACATGACGGCCCGTATGCTCTCCACCCGGGACGTACTCTCCGCCGGGATGTCCTGGGTGAACATGCTCCGCTGCGCCGGCGCCTACGAATCGTTCCTGCGCACCCGCCGCGCCGCGTTCGGCGACCAGCACGCGGCCGAGTTCCTGCTGCTGGACCGGCTCTTCCCGCGCTCGATCGTCTACGCCCTGCGGGACGCGGACGAGTGCCTGGCCAAGCTGGACCCCTCGGCCCAGCGCGTCGGGTTCATCAACGACGCCCGCCGGATTGTCGGGCAGGCCCGGACGTTCCTCGAGTTCCACCGCACCGACGACCTCATGTCCGAGCTGCCCGAACACATGGAGCGCGTGCAGAAGGCCGTATCGCAGGCCTCCGACGCCATTTCCCGTAAGTACTTCAATCAGGCAGACGAACTGGCCTGGGTGGGAGAAGTTTCATGACCCGGCTCAGCATCACGCACAAGACCGCCTACAAATACAACCGGCGGGTCACCCTCTCCTACAACGAGGCCCGGATGACCCCGCTGACGGACCCGCAGCAGGTGGTGCTGGAGTCCTCCATGAAGGTCTCGCCGTCCCAGGCCGCGCTCAGCAGCTACCGGGACTACTGGGGGACCCGTGTCACGGCCTTCGACATGCAGATGCCGCACGACCACCTCGAGGTCCTCTCCACCACCACGGTGGAGGTGCACCGCGTGGAGCGGATCGCGGCGGAAGCGGACATTGTCGGCTGGGACGTGCTCTCCGCCCCGGAAACCCTGAACCAGTTCAGCGACTGGATTCCGCAGTCCCAGCTGACCGGACCGGGCGACGAGGTGCTCGCCATCGTTCCGGGCGTCGTCGAGGGCCGTAACCCGCACGAAGCGGCGATGGCCGTCTTCGAGTGGATGCGCGGCGAGATGACCTACATGAAGGGTTCCACCGGTGTGACCACCAACGCCGAAGAGGCGTGGAACCAGCGGCAGGGTGTCTGCCAGGACCTCGCCCACCTCGCGATCGGGGCGCTGCGCAGCTGCGGAATCCCTGCCCGTTACGTTTCCGGGTACCTGCACCCGCGCTCGACGGCGGACCTCGGCGAGACGGTCGCCGGACAGTCGCACGCGTGGCTGGAATGGTGGGACGGGGAGTGGCGCAGCTGGGACCCGACCAACCACAAACCCGCCGGCGATTTCCATGTCACCGTGGCCCGCGGCCGGGACTACCGGGATGTTCCCCCGCTGAAGGGCATCCTCTCCGGCGGCGGCGGATCGGCGCTCTCAGTGACGGTGGAGATCACCCGGCTGGCCTAGTCGCACGGCCCGGAGAGTCCCGGCAGGGCTACTCGAGGCCGGACCGGGTGGCGTCGTCCAGCGGCGTCCACCAGGTCAGCGGCGGGACAATCTTGAACCGCCTGCCGGTGATGGTGTCCGGAGTAATGCGCACAAAGTGTTCCTTTTTGCCGGCCTGCCAGGGGAACAGCAGCAGCCCGACCGTGTCGAGGACTTCTTCCTGGTTGTTCACCGCGGCGGCCTGGCCCTTGATGACCACGCTCCAGGCGACCCCGCTGTCGGCATCGACGCCATCGGCCTCCAAGGCCACCGGCGTGTCGCCCGTGGCGGCCTGCAGCTTGGTGCCCTCCGCTGTCCGGAAGACCAGGGTCCCGTGGTCCACTTTGTAGTTGACCGGGAAGATGTCCGGGTGGTCGTCCACCCACACAGCCATCCGGCCCACAGTGACGCTACGCAACAACCGCCAGCACTCGTGGTTATCCAGGTTCTCGACGGCGTGGGGCTGGCCAGCAGCCGCTTTCGGATCGGTGCTCATGGCGGCGAGCCTATGCCGGGCAGCGCCGGGCGGGGTAGGGCACAAGTGCCCGGCGGCGTAATAAACCACCGGTCATAGGGGCCTGTTAGTAAGGGATGAGGGTATTCTGGCATCACGGCATCGGCGCGGATGTACGTGCTGAGGATTGGGGCCATTGAAGATGCAATCTCCTGGTAACAGCCCGGAAGTCATGAGCTCCGGGGCGTCCCGGATCGAGGACCTGCTCAAGGATTTCGTGTCCCGCGCCGGCGCCCTGCACCAGTCCGAGGAGCGGATGGCCGGACTCCTCGAAGCCGTCGTCGCCGTTGCCGAGGACCTCAGCCTTGATGCGGTCCTCGAACGCGTCGTCCAGTCCGCCTGCCACCTGCTCGGTGCCCGGTACGGGGCGCTCGGGGTGATCGGGGAAGACCAAGGGCTGAACCACTTCATCAGCGTCGGGATCGACGGCGAACTGGCCAGCCAGATCGGGGCCCTTCCAGTGGGCCACGGAGTGCTGGGCCTGCTCACCAGGGAACCCCGGCCGCTGCGGCTCGAGGACTTGCGCAAACATCCTGAAGCCTACGGATTCCCGACGCACCACCCGATCATGAAATCCTTTTTGGGCGTGCCGGTGCGGGTCCGGGATACCGTGTTCGGCAACCTGTACCTGACCGAAAAAGAGGGCGGCGGGGACTTCAGCGACGAGGACGAAGGCCTTGCGGTGGCGCTGGCAGCCGCTGCCGGCGTCGCCATCGAAAACGCCAAACTGTACGACGACGCCCGCCGCCGGGCCCGCTGGCTCGAAGCCTGCATGGACGTCTCCGGGCTGCTGCTGGGCAGCGACCTGGACTACACCGCGGGCGGGCTCGACCCGATCGCCGCCCGCGCCCTGCAGGAATCGGATTCCCGGCTGGCGCTCATCGCGGCGCCGGCCGCGTCCGGGACCGGCTACGTGGTGGCCGGGGCCGCGGGGGAGCAGGCGAAGGACTTCGCCGGCAAAGTCTTGGAGCTCGGCGCGCCCGAGCTGGCGGACGTCCTAGCCGGCGGCGAACCTGTCATGGTGGAGCCCTCGGCAGGAGTGCTGCAGGACTTCGACGGCGGCTCGCTCGGGCCCGTACTGGCCGTTGCCCTGAGCACCCAGGGCGCACACCACGGACTCCTGCTCCTGGCCCGCAAGCCGGAGTCCCTGCGGTACACCCGCACCGATATCGAGATGGGCGCCGTCTTCGGATCGCACGTCGCCCTCGCCCTGGAACTCGCCCGCGTGCACCGGCTCCGCGAGGAGTTGTTAGTGTTCACCGACCGGGACCGGATCGCCCGGGACCTGCACGACCTCGTCATCCAGCGGCTCTTCGCCGCCGGGCTGAGCGTGCAGAGCCTGACCCGCTACACCAAGGACGAACTCGCCACCGAGCGGATACGGAACATCACCGGCGAACTGGATGAGGCGATCAGGAGCCTGCGGGACACGATCTACTCGCTGCGCAGCAGCAGCGGCGAAACCGAGCTGCTGAGCGGCCGGATCCGCCGGGTCACCCGCAGCTCCGCCAAATCCATGCCGTTCACGCCCCGGCTGACCCTGACCGGTCCGGTGGACGCCGTCACTCCGGAGAAGGCAGACAACGTGGTGGCCGTCGTGTCGGAGGGCCTGAGCAACGCGATCCGGCACTCCGGGGCGGACGCGATTTCGGTATCGGTAGCCGTCATCAAGGGCCAGGTCACGGTGGTCATCACGGACAACGGGTCCGGGTTTGACGAGAACCAGGAACGCAACGGACTCGCCAACCTCGAGGACCGGGCCCGGATGCTGGACGGTCACTGCACCATCACGACGGCGCCGGAGGCCGGGACCAGCGTCGAATGGTCCGTGCCGGTGTAGCACCTGCCCGGCGGCGGGCGCCAGCCGGTAAGGGCCGCCGGGATCAGTGGACGCTGTGCTGCCTGGCAGCCTCGGACGGGACGCCCGCCGCGGCATTCCCCGAGGGGCTGGCAATAAAGACCGCCGCCTGGGTGCGGCGCTCGAATCCGAGTTTGGCCAACAGCGATGAAACGTAGTTCTTGACCGTTTTCTCTGCCAGGAACATCTCGGCCGCTATCTGCCGGTTGGTCAGACCGCCGCCGACCAGCTCCAGCACACGGCGTTCCTGCGGGGTGAGGGCCGCTGTCCGCGGGTCCACTTCTTCGGTCTCCACGAGGCTTTCCACCACGCCCGCGGCCACGCCGTCCTCGAAGAGGGATTCGCCGGCCGCTGCGCGCCGCAGGGCCCCGATCAGGTCGGTCCCGCCGATCTCCTTCAGCACATACCCCGAGGCACCGGCGAGCACCGCCCCGCGCAGGGCCTGCTCGTCGTCGAAGCTGGTGAGGATGATGCAGTTGAGGGTGGGATCGACGGAGCGCACGTCACGGCAGACTTCGATCCCGGTGCCATCGGGCAACCGCGCGTCCAGGACGCAGACGTCCGGATGCAGCGCGGGGATACGCCGGGTTGCCTCCACCGCGGAACCGGAGCTGCCGACCACCAGGAAACCCTCACCCTCCAGCAGCTCCTGCAGGCCGCGGCGCACCAGCTCGTGGTCGTCGAGGATGAAGACGCGGATCACCGCCGTGGGGTCCTCGGCTGCGGTGAGACCGGCGTCAGTCCAGGCAATCATCTTTCTCCCGTCCGGGCGCTTGCCAGGCCCCGGGTCCCGCCGAGCCCCCAAGCTCGCGGTGTGGGCCCGTGGCAGGCCGCGTCCGTCCATGTTGTGCGGGACCCCGGCTGCTGGTCCCTGGAGTGCGGTGGAATAGTATCCTCCATTGTGGCCCCTGGGGGACCGCAGTGGTTGCTGGGCCAGAATATTTCTTGGCCGCGCACAGCAAGTCTCCGGCTGGTACCCTCGCCGGGCAAGGGCCCTTAGACCTACGGGACAGGTTGTAGCGGACCCGCCGCCGTGGCGCCGTGACCTTCGGCCCTAGCCCGCGGCGCGGCACGGCGCGATCGTTGGTGCAACGCCCGGCCGGGCGGGATGAAGGGAAGAGTTATGAGCGAGGCAACGGGCATCCGGAGAATCGTGGTGGGCGTCGACGGCTCTGACGCGTCCGTCGAGGCGCTGCGGCAGGCCCAACAGCTCGCCGGACCGCTATCGGCCGCGATTATCGCGATGGCCTGCTGGGACGTTCCCCCGGTCTACGACGGCTACGTGGCGATGGGCATCGACGACTTCGACGTCAGGGCCGGGGAGATCCTTGAATCCACGGTGACCAAGGCCTTCGGTGAGGACCTGCCTGCCAATGTGGAAACCCGGTTGGTGCAGGGGCATCCGCGCCGGGTACTGCTGGACGAAAGCAAGACGGCGGACCTGCTGGTGCTGGGCCGGCGCGGCCACGGCGGTTTCGGCGGGCTGCTGCTCGGGTCCGTGAGCTCGGCCCTCGTGGCCCATGCACACTGTCCCGTGCTGGTGGTGCATGCCCCGGAGAAGCGCTGACTCCGTAAAGCGCTGAGCCGCAGCGCCCAGGCCTCCGGCTCTATTCGAAAGCTGCCCGCCGCGGATCCGCGAGCCGGGTGCGCCACACATCGGGGTTGTTCACTTTGAACCGGCGCCCGGTCAGGGCCTTGGGTGCCAGCCGTACGTAGTAGTTCTTCTCGCCGGGCTGCCAGGGCTCCAGCAGCAGCTCGTCCACGGCGTCCTTTTCAGCCTGGTCCTCGATGAGCTCGGCCTCGCCGCGGGCCACGACGCTCCATGCCGCCTGCTCGTGGGCGTCATAGCCGTCAATCTCGAAGGCCACCGGTTTGGCCGTGATCGCGCCCCACAGCTTCGTCCCGCCGGCGGTCCGGAACACGATCGAGCGGCGGTGCAGGACGAAGTTCACCGGAAAGACCTCCGGGTGCGCGTCCACAATCAGGGCGATCCGTCCCACCACCTCGCTGTCGAGCAGCACCCAGCACTGGTCGATGGACAACTGGAAATTCGGCTGCGGAGTCGTCGTAGTCACGGCTCCACGTTACGGACCGCTTCCGGAACCCCATTAGGGCCATAAGGCCCGTGCAACCGGGCCCGGGAGGGGCCGCAACGCGGTTGCTACCAGGGGCAGGCCTTGTAGTCCTTGAGGAAGACGCCGTACTGGTCCTCGCCGGCTTCGCCCATCACAATGGGGTCGTAAACCCGCGCGGCGCCGTCCACCAGGTCCAGCGGGGCGTGGAAGCCTTCCTCCATCAGCCGGACCTTGGTGTAGTGCGGCCGCTCATCGGTGATCCAGCCGGTGTCGACGGCGGTCATCAGGATGCCGTCGGACTCGAGCATTTCCTTGGCGCTGGTGCGGGTCATCATGTTCAGTGCGGCCTTGGCCATGTTGGTGTGCGGGTGGCCGGGCCCCTTGTAGGCGCGGGAGAACTGCCCCTCCATAGCGCTGACGTTGACGATGTACTTCCGCCGTGCCGTGGAGCGTTTCATGGCCCCGCGCAGCCGGCTGACCAGCAGGAACGGCGCCGTGACGTTGCAGAGCTGCACCTCGAGCATTTCGAGCGGATCCACCTCGTCCACCACCTGGGTCCAGCTGTTGATGGTGGCGAGGTCCGGGACCAGTCCGCCGGCGTCGATAGCGGTGCCCGAAGCGATCCGTTCAAGGGATGCCGACCCGGTGGAGAGTGCAAGCGAGGTGATGGCGTCCCCTGCCAGGACGGGGTGTTCCAGCACGGAGCTGGCCAGGGCCAGGGGGTGCTTGTCGTGCGCGTGCCCGAAGGTGACCAGCTCGGGTCCGCCGTTGGCCGCCTCCAGGGCTGCCGGCAGGGGCTCGTCCTCGGCGTCGACCAGGGGTTTGTACGCGTTTCCGGAGCGGCGCACCGTCTGGGCCGCGTTGTTGATGATGATATCGAGCGGTCCCGCGGCGTCCAGGGAGTCGGTCAGCGCCATCACCTGCGAGGGGTCCCGCAGGTCGATGCCGACGATCCGGAGCCGGTGCAGCCAGTCGCCGCTGTCCTCCATCGCGGCGAAACGCCGTGCCGCGTCCTTGGGGAAACGGGTGGTGATCGTGGTGTGGGCGCCGTCCCGGAGCAGCCGCAGCGCGATGTACATGCCGATCTTCGCCCGTCCACCCGTCAGCAGGGCCCGCCGGCCTGTCAGGTCGGTGCGGGCGTCGCGCTTGCTGTGGCTGAACAGCGCACACTCGGGGCACAGCTGGTGGTAAAACGCATCCACCTGGGTGTAGTGCTGCTTGCAGATGTAGCAGGGCCGCGACCTGATCAGGTGACCGGCGACCTCCCCCGTGGCGGAGGTCGCCAGTTTGTTGCCGCGGGTCTCGTCGTCGATCCGGTCCGGCGCCGCCGTCGCGGTCTGGGCAATCACGGCGCGGTCGGCTTCGGCAATCAGGTCCCGCTTGGTCACCCGGCGGTGGCGCTTGACGGCCTTGAACATTTTCCCCGTGGCGCGGCGGACCGAGACGTAATCCGGGTGCTCCTCGTCGTAGACGTGGATGCTGTTCAGGACTTTGAGGCAGGCCTCGATCTCCTCGGGGGTCAGTTCAGCAGTGGCCGGCGATTCACTGGACTGCAATTCAGTGAACGGCGCAGGAGGCAGATCGGGGGAGCTCATTGACCCAATTTTACAGCCAACTGCGCAGGGGTTTTACAGCTACTGCGCGGGGGGTTCGACGCCGACGGCGGCCGCGTGCACCTCGCCAACCTTCTCGACGGACTCACGTCCGGCCGGCCAGTTCTCGGTGGCCGTCTTCACGGCGTCCGGGACCAGGTAGAGGTTGGCCGCCGACAGCGACCGTTCGTCGTCACCGGGTTCGGGAACCTCCTGGCCCTTCGCGAGCACGGTGATGCCCGACTCGGTGACCTTGAACCCGCGGGCCCGGTCCAGGTCCGGGTCCAGGCCAATAGCGGCGCCGGCCGGGATCCGGACGTTCTTGTCGATGATGGCGCGCTTGATCACTGCGCCCGCCCCGACCTGGACCTTGTCCATCAGGACCGAATCGAGCACCCGTGCCGCGGTGCCGACGTAGACGTCGTTGGAGAGCACGGAGCCCTCCACGATGCCGCCGGAGATCACCACGCCGCTGGCCACAATCGAGTCCAGCGCCGTGCCGACCGTGCGGCCCTCGCCGCGGACGAACTTGGCCGGCGGGGAGATGCTCTGCCGGGTGTAGATCGGCCATTCGGAGTTGTAGAGGTTGAACACCGGGACGGGGGAGATCAGGTCCATGTGCGCGTCGTAGAACGAGTCGATGGTGCCGACATCACGCCAGTAGGTGCGGTCCCGGTCCGTGGAGCCGGGAATGTCGTTGAGGGTGAAGTCGTACACGCCGGCTTCGCCCTGGTCCACGAAGTAGGGAATGATGTCCCCGCCCATGTCGTGCTTGGTGTCCAGGCGTTCGGCGTCAACGTGCAGCGCCTCGACCAGCGCGTCGGCGTCGAAGACGTAGTTGCCCATGGAGGCCAGGAACTGGCTGGGGTCGGCGGCGAGGCCCGGCGTCGAGGACGGCTTCTCCACAAACGCCGCGATCTTCTCGGGGTTCTGCTGGTCCACTTCGATGACGCCGAACTGGTCGGCCATGTGGAGGGGCTGGCGGACGGCGGCCACGGTCGCTTTCGCGCCGCTGGCCACGTGCTGGGCCACCATCTGCGCGAAGTCCATGCGGTAGACGTGGTCGGCGCCGACGACGACGACGATGTCCGGATTCGCGTCGTGGATCAGGTTCAGCGACTGGTAGATGGCGTTGGCGCTGCCGAGGAACCAGCTCTTGCCGACGCGCTGCTGGGCCGGCACGGAGGCGATGTAGTTGCCCAGCTGCGTGGACATCCGCCAGGTCTCGGAAATGTGCCGGTCGAGGCTGTGGGATTTGTATTGCGTGAGCACCACAATCTGCAAATACCGCGAATTCACCAGATTCGAAAGGGCGAAATCAATGAGCCGGTAACTGCCGGCGAAAGGTACGGCCGGCTTGGCCCGGTCGGCCGTCAATGGCATCAGCCTATTTCCCTCGCCACCTGCGAGGACAATGGCCAGGACTTTCTTCTGATGCGGCATAGTGATAGCTCCTGAACGCCTTCGTTGCTCCCCAAAACTGTCCGGTGTTCCCGGACCTCTTCACACTAGAACAGATCAGCCGGAACGACTACCTTGGGGTTGTGCGTATAGACATTGTGACCAAGGAATTCCCGCCCGAAATCTATGGGGGCGCCGGCGTCCACGTAGCCGAACTCAGCCGGGTGCTGGCCGGGAGGGTCGATTTGCAGGTGCGGGCCTTCGGCGCGCCGCGCACCCCGGACTACCACGGAGCCACCGTGACGTCATATCCCGTGCCCGAGGATCTGTCCGGCGCGAACGCCGCGGTACAGACCCTGGGCGTGGACCTGCGGATCGTCCCGGACATCGCCGGCGCGGACCTGGTGCACTCGCACACCTGGTACGCGAACATGGCCGGGCACATCGCCTCGCTCCTGCACGGGATCCCGCATGTGCTCAGCGCCCACAGCCTGGAGCCGCTGCGGCCGTGGAAGGCCGAACAGCTCGGCGGCGGCTACGCACTGTCCTCCTGGGTGGAGAAGACCGCCTACGAGGCCGCGGCCGCCATCATCGCTGTCTCGGAAGGCATGCGCCAGGACATCCTGCGCAGCTACCCCGACGTGGACCCGGCAAAGGTCCGGGTGGTTCACAACGGCATCGACGTCAGCCTCTGGAACCGGGACGAGGATGACGACGTCGTCCGCGCCCTCGGCATCGACCCGGAGCGCCCGAGTGTGGTCTTTGTGGGCCGCAACACCCGGCAGAAGGGTGTGCCCTACCTGTTGCGGGCGGCCGCGAAGCTTCCCGCGGACGTCCAGCTGGTGCTGTGCCTGGGCGCGGCGGACACCCCGGAGCTGGCCGCGGAAACCGCGCGGCTGATCGAGGAGCTGCAGGCCCAGCGCAGTGGTGTGGTCCTGGTGGAGCGGATGCTCCCGCGGCGGGAACTGATCCAGGTCCTCAGCCACGCCACCGCCTTCGCCTGCCCGTCGATTTACGAGCCGCTGGGCATTGTGAACCTTGAGGCCATGGCCTGCGGAGCAGCCGTGGTGGCCAGCGCCACCGGCGGCATCCCGGAGGTCGTGCAGCACGGCGAGACGGGCCTGCTGGTGCAGCTTGAACAGGTCACCGACGGCACCGGAACGCCGCTGGATCCGGAGAAGTTCGTGACGGAATTCGCGGCGGCCCTGACCGAGGTTGTTTCCGACCCCGCCCGGGCCCGTGAAATGGGCCGCGCAGGCCGGCGCCGGGCCGAGGGACATTTCTCCTGGGAATCCATTACGGAAACCACCCTTGAGGTCTACCGCTCGGTCCTCCCGCAGTAGGGCCAGTTCCCCCGTAAGCAACAACGACGGCGCCGCCCCCAATCGGGGCGGCGCCGTCGTTATGCGTCGGGGGACCTAGCCGCGCTTGGCGCGCGCCGGACCGGACCCGGTCTTGCCGCCCTGTTTGCCTTCGCGGGCTTTTCGGGCCAGCAGGATCTTTTCGTCGAGCGGGGCGCTCCCGCTGGCGCGCTGCTGCCGGAAGAACTCCCGGGCCTCATCCTGCCGTGTCTTTTCCGCCCCGGTGGCGATGGCCGCGCGGAGGTGTTCGGGGCCGTAACCGAAGGCGTCCACCAGGTCCAGGGCGTGTGGACGGATCTTGACGAGGAGGCGGTTGATGTATTCACCCACGGTGCGGGCCCGCTGCATCGAAAGCCGGCCGTTCATGAGGTACCAGGACAGGTGCTTTTCGATCAGGGACAGGCCGAAGAGGTCCCGCAGCCAGGTCAGCACGGCCTTGGTTCCCGGGTCGGTGACTGTGCCGAGCGCCTCGGTGAAGGCCTCCCACTGCAGCAGTTCGGCGTGCGCCAGGGCGGCCTCGATGAGCTCGTTCTGGTGGCTGTTGAACAGCGCGGCGGCCTGCGCCTGCGGCAGCTTGTTCGCGCCCTTGAGGGCGGCCCCGACGTCGGCCACCATGGCCTGGACCCGTTCGGTCAGCAGGGCACGCTGCCCGGACTCGTCCTTGATGGCGGTGGCGGCCTTCTGCACGGACCCGGAGTCCGCCATGAACTGGGCCACGCCGCGCAGCCCGGTCCGGTGGATGGCCGCGCCGGTGGCCTGGCCCACGACATAGCGGGCGAGGACACCGAAGTCCACGTTGCGGAACTCCTTGGCGTAATCGGCGAGCAGCCGCTTGGCGACGAGCTGCAGCAGCACCGTGTTGTCGCCTTCGAACGTGGCGTAGACGTCGAGGTCGGCGCGCAGCGACGCGAACCGGTTCTCGATCAGGAAGCCGGCGCCGCCGCAGGCTTCGCGGCATTCCTGCAGGGTGTCGAGCGCGTGCCAGGTGCTCAGCGGCTTGAGGGCGGCGGCGAGGGTCTCCAGGTCCTGGCGGTCCTCGTCCGTGTCGTTCCGGCCGGAGAAGACGTCGTCGAACTTCTGCAGCAGCTGTTCGCTGGCGAAGCCGGCGGCGTAGGTGGTGGCGAGCCGGGTGAACAGCCGGCGCTGGTGCCGCTGGTAGTCCAGGAGGACTTCCTCGTCCGTCAGGGAGGAGGCGTTGAACTGGCGCCGCTCCGAGGCGTACTGGATAGCGGTCTTGAGGGCCAGCTTGGACGCGGTCACGGCGGCGCCGTCGAGGGACACCCGGCCCTGCACCAGGGTGCCGAGCATGGTGAAGAAGCGCCGGCCGGGGCTGGCGATCGGCGAAGTGTAGGTGCCGTCGGCGTCGACGTTGCCGTAGCGGTTGAGCAGGTTGGTCCGGGGGATCCGGACCCGGGTGAAGTGGAGCCGGCCGTTGTCGATGCCGTTAAGGCCGCCCTTGACGCCGTCGTCCTCACCACCGATCCCGGGCAGGAATTCCTTGGTCTCGGGGTCGCGGAGGTCCATGTAGAAGGCGTGGACGCCGTGGTTGACGCCGTTGGTGACGAGCTGCGCGAAGACGACGGCGGCCAGGCCGTCCACGGCCGCGTTGCCGATGTAGTCCTTCCAGGCGGCGCGGAACGGAGTGTGGACCACGAACTCTTCGGTGGCGGGGTCGTAGGTGGCAGTGGTGGCGATGCTGGCGACATCCGAGCCGTGCCCGGTCTCGGTCATGGCAAAGCAGCCGGGGATCTCCAGGCTCATGATGCCCGGAAGCCACTTGCGGTGGTGCTCTTCGGTGCCGAGGTGGTTTACCGCTGACCCGAAGAGTCCCCACTGCACCCCGGCTTTGATCTGCAGGGAGGGATCGGCGATCACGAGTTCCTGGAAGCCGGCCACGTTGCCGCCGTGTTCGTCCTCGCCGCCGACCTCCACGGGGAAGGCCCGGTGCACGGCGCCGTTGTCCACCAGGATCTTCAGCTGGTCGAACACGCGCTTGCGGTGCTCGGTGTGGGTCAGGCCCTCGGTCTTGTACAGTTCCGGACGGCCTGCCAGTTCCCGGGCCGTGAGGCGGACCGTGGCCCATTTGCCCAGCAGCAGTTCGCCGAGGGCGGCGACGTCGACGGCGGGTGCTCCGGCTGCGGCGGCGGCCGGTGGGGCGGCAGGCGACGCGGCGGGGCGGTTGGCGAGTTCAGTCATGTCGATTCCTTCGTTGGTACTGACACTGTGGTTCTGGCGGTCGTTGATGGGTGGTGTTCGCGGGGTGGTGCGGGGCCGCGGCTCCAGCACGGCTAAAGCGGCGGGGGTTCCCGGAGCTCGGGGGCGACGCCGACGCACAACCAGTCGGTGATCTGGCGGGCCATGGCCTCCTGGCCGGGCTTGACGGGGGAGGCGGGACTGGCCAGCCATTGTTCGCCGGCGTTCCGCACCAGGCCGATCGCGGCGTTGGGCCAGTAGCCGATGACCGCTTCCTTGCCGGGGATGGCGCGCAGCTGGTGGCGCATCGGCACGGCGATCATCTCGCTGATGGCGGCGAAGAAGTGCCCCAGGGCCCCGGCCGCGGCAATCGACCCGCTGTGGCTGTCGGCGTCGCCCGGGGCATACCGGGTGACAAAGGTATAGACGTTCGGGCTGGTCTCGGCCATCTGGAGGTACGCGGAGACCATGGCATAGAGGCCCTCCCGCGGCGTCTGGGCGCTCTGGGCCGCCTCCTGGATCTTCCGCTGCATCTGGTTCAGGACCACCTCGCCTACAGCCTGCTGGAGCCCGGCCTTATCGCCGAAGTAGCGGTAGAACACGGATTTGGATGTTCCGGCCGCCGCCGCGATGTCTTCCATCGATGCTTCGCTCCCGAGTGAGTGGACCGCCTTGCGGGCCGATTTGATCAACTCGCGGCGCCGCTCTTCGCGGTGCGATTGCCAGCGGGACGCCCGGCCGTCCACCGCGGCAGCGGGCGCGGCGGAAACTCCAGCGCTGCCGCCCGACGGCGTGGGCGCGGCCGGGACGGGGGGTTCAGCCTTCAGGATGTTCACGATACCCAGCGTATCAGGTACGCTGGGTATCAGTAACCGCTTGGATCAAAGGAGACAGCTCATGACTGAAAACGGAACGTCCGCAACCGGACCGCAGGAGACGGCTTCCCGCACCCCGCGCGCGACCGCAGCCCCGCAGCTCCGCAAGGCCGTGATCGTCGGCGGCAACCGCATCCCCTTCGCCCGCACCGGCGGCGCGTACACCAAGTCCTCGAACCAGGACATGCTCACCGCTGCACTCGACGGCCTCATTGCCCGGTTTGGGCTGCAGGATGAACGGATCGGCGAAGTCGCCGCAGGCGCCGTCCTGAAGCACTCCCGGGATTTCAACCTCACCCGGGAGGCCGTCCTTGGCTCGGCGCTCTCGGCCGAAACCCCCGCCTACGACCTGCAGCAGGCCTGTGCCACCGGTCTCGAAACCGTGCTGGGCCTGGCGAACAAGATCAAGCTCGGCCAAATCGACTCCGCCATTGCCGGCGGCGTGGACTCGGCCTCCGACGCCCCCATCGCCGTCAGCGAAGGTCTGCGTGAAATCCTGCTGGACCTCAACCGCGCCAAGACCCTGCCGCAGCGTCTCCAGGTCCTGAGCCGGATCCGCCCCAAGGACCTCGCCCCGGACGCGCCGAACACCGGCGAGCCGCGCACCGGACTGTCCATGGGCGAACACCAGGCCCTCACCACCGCGCAATGGAAGATCACCCGCGAAGCCCAGGACGAACTGGCCTACAACAGCCACCGCAACCTTGCCGCCGCGTACGATGCCGGCTTCTTCGACGAGCTCCTCACCCCCTACCGGGGCCTGAGCAGGGACTCCAACCTGCGCCCGGACACCACCAAGGAAAAGCTCGCCGGGCTCAAGCCGGTTTTCGGCAAGAACCTCGGGGCCGAGGCGACCATGACGGCGGGCAACTCCACCCCGCTGACCGACGGCGCGTCCACTGTGCTGCTCGCCACGGAGGAGTGGGCCGACGCCCACGACCTGCCCAAGCTCGCCACCGTCCTTGACGGGGAGGCCGCCGCCGTCGACTTCGTCCACGGCAAGGACGGCCTGCTCATGGCGCCCGCCTTCGCCGTCCCGCGCCTGCTGGCCCGCCACGGCCTCACGTTCGATGACATCGACTTCTTCGAAATCCACGAAGCCTTCGCCGGAACCGTCCTGAGCACCCTGGCCGCGTGGGAGGACGAGGAGTTCTGCCGGACCCGGCTGGGCCTGGACGGGGCCCTTGGAAGCGTGGACCGCGCCAAGCTCAACGTCAACGGTTCCTCCCTCGCCGCCGGGCACCCGTTCGCGGCGACCGGCGGGCGCATCGTCGCCACACTGGCAAAGATGCTGCACGCCAAGGGGCAGGTCGGCGGCCGCCCGGCCCGTGGCCTCATTTCCGTTTGCGCCGCCGGCGGCCAGGGCGTCGTCGCCATTCTTGAAGCACACTAGGGGGACCGGATGACTGACAAATACACACAATTCGTGAGCAAGGGCCTCGGCAAGGACCTCGCCAAGAAGCTCGGGCTCCCACAGCCTGCCGTGCTGCGCCGGCACCGGCCCGGCCAGCCGCTGGTGGTTGGACCCGTTCTGGTGCAGGGCACCGGAAGCGGCGCCGACGAACTGGCCGCCACCCTGCTGTCCTGGGACCTGGATGTCCGCCGCCACGCGGTGCCGCGTGAGAAGCTCGGCGCGATCATCCTGGTACTGGACGAGGCCGCCCGGCCCGAGGACCTGGAAAAGCCGGTGCTCTCCGCTGCGGCGTCGCTGCGGGACCTCGCCGCCAACGCCCGCGTGATCACTGTCTCGCGGGCCGCCGCGGGAACCGCCGACCCGGCCGCGGCCGCCGCCCGGCAGGGCATCGACGGGTTGCTTCGGTCACTGGCCAAGGAACTGCGGGGCGGCGCCACCGGGAATGGCATCCTGCTCGCCGACGGCGCCACCACCACCAGCCCGAGCACCCTCGGCGCCCTCCGCTTCTTCCTCTCCGGCCGCTCCGCCTTCGTGGACGGGCAGTTCCTCACCGTCACCTCCGGCGCGGGCCAGTTGCCGGCTGACGCCGAGAAGCCGCTGGCCGGTAAGGTCGCGGTTGTCACCGGCGCCGCCCGGGGCATTGGTGCCGCCATCGCCCGCACGCTGTACCGCGACGGCGCGACCGTCGTCGTCGTCGATATCCCGGCCGCCGGGGACCACCTGGCCAAGGTCGCCAACGAAGTCCACGGCACGGCCCTGCAACTGGACATCAGCCGCGACGACGCCGGCCGGCGCATCATCGACCACGCCGTGGAACGGCACGGCGGGCTGGACATTGTCATCCACAATGCCGGCATCACACGGGACAAACTCCTGGCCAACATGGACCAGGGCCGGTGGAGCTCCGTGATCGGCGTGAACATCGCCGCGCAGCTGCGCATCAACGAGGCCCTGCTGGCCTCCGAGCACTTCCGGAACTCCCCGCGCATCGTCTCCGTCGCCTCCACCAGCGGCATCGCCGGCAACCGCGGCCAGACGAACTACGCTGCCTCCAAGGGCGGCGTGATGGGCATGGTCAGGGCCACGGCGCCGCTGCTGGCGGACCGCGGCGGCTCCATCAACGCCGTCGCCCCCGGTTTCATCGAGACCGAAATGACGGCGCGGATCCCCTTCGCCACCCGCGAAGTGGCACGCCGGCTCAACTCCCTGCAGCAGGGCGGCCAGCCAGGCGACGTGGCCGAGGCCATCGCCTTCCTCGCCAGTGATGCCGCCGGCGGAATCTCCGGCGAGGTGCTGCGCGTCTGCGGCCAGAACCTGGTGGGCGCATGAGCGGCACCCAGCCGGTCATTCTTGGCGAGATGCCCTCCCTGTCCAAGCTGTACGTGAATGCCGCCGCGACGGCCGCACGCCGGCGACTCCTGGGGGCGCAGACCGGGACGGAACTGCCCGGCTGCAGCCATGAGGTGCGGGGTGTCCGGGCCGGGGTGGCCAACCTGACCGCCTACCAGCACCTGATCGGCGAGACCGCGAGCGATACCCTGCCGGCGGGATTCATCCACGCCCTGGCGTTTCCGCTGTCCATGTCGGTGATGAACCGGGATGATTTCCCGCTGCCGCTGCTGGGAATGATCCATCTCACCAACAAGGTGGTCCAGTCCGGGCCGGTCCTCTTCTCCGAGGCCCTGGACATTCGGGCCTGGGCCGAGAACCTGCGCGGCCACCGGGCCGGGACACAGCTGGACCTGGTGGCCGAGGTCCGCGGGGCCGGAGAGGAAACCCTGCGGTGGCGCGGGGTATCCACCTATCTCGCCAAAGGGGTGTTCCTGCCCGGGATCGACAAGCCGACTGCCGCGGCAACGCCGAACGGCTTCACCCCGCCGGATCCGACCGCGCTCTGGCAGCTTGGGGTGGACACCGGCCGGGCCTACGCGTCCGTCTCCGGTGACTTCAACCCGATCCACCTCAGCGTCCTCAGCGCCAAGGCCCTGGGGATGCGGCGCTCGATCGCCCACGGCATGTACCTGGCCTCGAGGGCGCTGGCGGACGTCGGCGCCGCCAAGGGCGACGCGTTCAGCTGGGATGTTGCGTTTGAGGCCCCGGTGTTCCTGCCCGCGCGGGTGGCGCTGGACATCAGCACTGGGCAGGCCGACGACGGCGCATGGCTGCGTTCTGACTACGTGGCGTGGAGCCCGCGCTCGGGGCGGAAACACTTCAGCGGGTCCGTGGCCTCGCTGGCGTAAGCTCCGCGCCTCGGCGCAACCTGCACGACGACGGCGGCCGCCCGGGGGATCACAGGGCGGCCGCCGTCGGGTAGTCTCCAAAGCGTTTCCGGTTCACCGACGAGCAGCACGTCACACCGGCGCGGCGGGATGGCCCGCGGCGCCCACGGCTGAGGGAGTACGCAATGACCAGCACCGAATCGACCGGCACTGAGTCCCAAAGCGTCCGGGTCCTGGGCACCCTGAGCGCCACGGAGGACGGCGGGATTGTCCGGCTGGAAGCTCGACTCAACTCCGGAAGCCGGGAGGTGTGGCTGGCCCTGACCGACCCTGCGCGCCTGGCCCGCTGGCTCGGCGTCGTGGACGGGGAGTTGCGCCTCGGCGGTGTTTTCCGGGCGCGCTACTTCGCCAGCGGCTGGGAAGGGACCTGCCGCGTGGACGTGTGCGACCCCGGGCAGCGGCTGCTGATTTCTACGACGTCGCCCGGCGAGCCGGACGGTGCCATGGAAGTGACGCTCACCGCGGACGGGGACCACACCGCCGTCGTCCTCGAGGACCGCGGGATGCCGGTGGCACAGATCGCCGCCTACGGTGCGGGCGACCAGATCCATCTTGAAGACCTCGGCGCCTACCTCGCCGGCGGCGGACCCTGCGACGCCGCTGCCCGCTGGCAGGAACTCCACCCCGCGTACCAGCAGCTGGCCGGCGGCTTGGCCTAAGGGAACAGGCTCACTGGAGGTCCGGACAGGCCTGGGCTAGGCCGGGGCCTTTGGGGAATCCGCCGGCCCCGGATTCCCCTCGCCCGACTTCAGGACACGCAGCATCCGGTGCAGGCTCAGGAGGATCGATTCCACGGCGCTCGGGGCCTCGACGGGCCGGTCGTCCCCGGCGATCCGCGCCGTGAACGCGGTGACGGTGGCATCAGCCTTGGCTGCCAGTTCGGCCTGGCGCTGCGGATCGTCCTCGTCGGCGGCGCGAATGACCTCGCCCACGGTGGTCATCGCCTCCGCGAGCGGCTCGGCATGACCGTCCGGGATGACAAACGGGTTGTCCGTAGCCCAGATGACGTCCGAGAGCACCTGGGTGACGTCCTGGATATGGAACGTCAGCCGCTCAAGGTCACGCAGGTTGCTGTAGTCGGCGTCGACGTCGCGCGGATGCAGCCGGCGCCGGGGATTGGCCTGGCGGCTGGCGTCGGCCTTTTGCACAGCCGCGCGCACCGAGCGGGCGTGCGCGGCCAGGGCTTCGGAGCGGCGGGACCAGTCCTCGTGCTCCGGCGGCCAGTTTTCCCGCAGCGCTTTGCCCATGTCCACCAGCTGCTGGGACAGGGCCAGCCGCAGTTCGGCCAGGCTGAGGGCCGCGGCGCGGAAGTGCAGGGGCGGGAAGACGAGGAGGTTCACCACGATGCCGACGGTGACGCCGACGCCCATCTGGAAGAGGTAGCCGAAGGAGAACTTGTCCGGGTTGTGCCCGCCCACCAGCAGCACCAGCAGGGCGGCGGTGGGGATCCAGTCGCTGCCGGACCCGATGCGCGGCAGGCCGGCCAGGATGACGCCCAGGCCCATCACCAGCGCCACCGTCAGCGGCGTGGGGTTGCCGAGGCTAAAAAGGGTGAACGCGAGGCCGACGCCGATCGCCAGGCCCACCAGCGTCTGGACGCCCTGCCGCATTGAACCGGACACGTTCTCGTACATGGCCACAAGGGCGCCGAGGGGTGCGTAGTACGGGTATTCCGCCGCCGAGCCGGGCATGTACGGGGCGATGAAGAAGGCGATCCCTGCCGCCAGCCCCGCCTTGGTCGCCAGTTGGAGCCGCGGCCACAGTACGGCGGCGGTGACGCTTCCGGTGACGGTCCGCGCGAGCCGTCGGGCCAGGGAAGGGTGGCCGCCGGTGTCGGGGTTGGTTGCATTTGCCATCCCGGCTCACCCTAGGGCCGCGGCGTCGCTGCGACAACTGGACGAACTCCGTCCCTGGTCAGCGGGCTGCGAGGCAGGCCCTCCGGACCGCGGCGGACAGGCGCTGGGCCCGTCCGTTGGTGCGGCCCTCCTCGCTGCGCCGGGGGACGTAGCCGAACCCGATTCCGTGCCCGGGGTCGGCGAAGCCCAGGGCGGCATTGGCGCCTTCGTGGCCGAAGGCCAGGTGGCTGCCGAAGTCCCGTCCGGGCTGGGGTTTCATAAAGACCACGGCGAAGGCGTTGTCCTGTCCCGAGGAACGGTCCAGTCCCCAGACCTGCTCCTCGGCCATCAGTGAGATGGTGCGGGCCGAGAGGAAGCCGGACTTGCCGTCCACCCCGGTGGTGGCCGCGGCGTAGAGCCGGGCGAGTCCGTCCGCGGAGCCCACGCCGCCGGCGCTGCTCATGCCGCCGGCCCGGATGATGCGGTGGTTGGGCAGTTCCATGATGGTGCTCACGGGCGCATTGCTGTTCAGCCCGGCCTGGCTGAGCGGGTCGAGCCAGGTGTCGGCATCCTCCGTGTAGAGCACGGGGCGGTAGCGCGGCTCGTCTTCCGCCGGCAGTCCGAGGAAGAAGTCGACGCCGAACGGCAGTCGGATGCGCTGGTCGTAGAGCTCCTGGAGCGGGGTGCCGGCGGCCCGGCGGCACAGCTCCTCCATCAGGATGCCGATGGTGAGGGCGTGATAGCCGAACGTCCCTCCCGGACGCCAGAGCGGGGCGGCCGCCGCCAGCCGACTGGCGGCAGCCGCCGTCGGAAACTCTGCGAGCGCGAATCCGCCTGCAATGCCCGGCAGTCCGGCCTGGTGCGAGAGGGCCTGCCGGACGGTGATCCGGCCCTTCGCATGGGCACCGAACTCCGGCCAGTAGGAGGCCACCGCGGCGTCCAGGTCCAGCAGTCCGTCCTGGACCAGCAGGGCGATGACCAGGGCCGCGGCCCCCTTGGAGCACGAGTAGGTCCCGGTGATCTCACCCGGGCCGAGCCCCGGTCCGCCACTAAGGTCAAGCACCCTGGTGCCGGCGCGGTAGACCGCAAGCTGTGCGCTGTACTCCGGATCCTCGGCCAGGAAGGAGTCGAAGAGTTCACGGACCGGCGTGAACTCCGGCGCGGCCGTCCCGCGGGACAGCGCGCGGGTGTGCGGTTCACAGACAGGACCCGGGGAAGAATTCATTGGACCACCCTAGCCCGCCGCCCCGGACACGGATCTGTCCGGGTCAGGCTGCGCCGTGTCCCGCGGTGACCTCCTCGCCGGCGCGGACCGGTCCGGGCGGTGTCCCGTCGCCGAAGGGCCGCCCGCCGAGGGTTTCCCGGCCGTGCGGCGAGAGCCAGTTCGCCAGGTCCGGGCCCTTCGGCACGATGCCGGTGGGATTGATGTCCTCATGAACGATGTAATAGTGCTGTTTGATCTGGACGAAGTCCGTGGTGTCGCCGAACCCGGGTGTCTGGAACAGGTCACGGGCGTAGGCCCACAGTGCGGGCATTTCGCTCAGCTTCTGGCGGTTGCATTTGAAGTGCCCGTGGTAGACGGCGTCGAAGCGGGCCAGTGTGGTGAAGAGCCGGACGTCCGCCTCGGTGATGGTGTCGCCCACCAGGTACCGCTGTCCGGTGAGGCGTTCCTCCAGCCAGTCCAGTGCGGTCCAGAGCCTGTCGTAGGCGGCGTCGTAGGCTTCCTGGGAACCGGCGAAACCGCAGCGGTAGACCCCGTTGTTCACTTCGGTGAAAACACGCTTGTTGACGGCGTCGATCTCCTCGCGGAGGGCCTCCGGGTACAGGTCCGGGGCGCCGTCGCGGTGGAATTCGGTCCACTCCGTGGAGAAGTCCAGGGTGATCTGCGGGAAGTTGTTGGTGACGACGGCTCCGCTGGGGACGTCGACGATCGCCGGGACCGTGATGCCGCGCGGATAGTCCGGGAAGCGGCGGAAGTAGGCCTCCTGGATCCGTTCAATCCCGAGGACCGGGTCCTTGCCGCCGGGGTCCAGGTCGAAAGTCCAGGACCGGGCATCGTGGGTGGGGCCGGGCTGGCCGAGGGAGATCACGTCTTCGAGGCCGAGCAGGCGGCGGACAATGACCGTCCGGTTGGCCCACGGGCAGGCCCGGGCCGCGACCAGGCGGTACCGGCCCGGTTCCACGGGCCAGCCGGGTTCGCCGTGCGGGCCAGGGGCGCCGTCGCGGGTGATCCGGTCCTCGATGTAATTGGTGTCCCGGGTGAATTCCGCGCCGCCGGTGACATAGGCGCCCCGGGTACTGAACTCGGTTCCAGTGGTTGTCTCAGTCATGGTCCCAGCCTATGCGCAGTCCGGCGCGGCGGGCTGGAGCGGGGCCCCGGGGGCTTAGCCGGCCTGGTGAAGCGCCTGGCCGATGAGTCCGGTGAAGACCGGGGCAATGGACAGCCAGGCGGCCCACCATGCACCTGCCACCACCAGGGTGAAGAGTCCGATCCATGCTGCTGCCGGCACCCGGGTGGACCTGGCGAGGAGGTAGGCGTCCGACGTCGAGAGGCGGGTGCGGTGCCGGGTATGCACCGCGGCGAGTTTGGCCAGGTCCCGGACGGCGGCGACCAGCAGGGCGAGGCCCAGCCCGATCATGACGTGGCCGATGAACTGGGCTGGGACGAACAGGACCAGGAGCACCGCAGCCAGGACAGCCGCCGCCGTGATCAGCACACCGATGCCGTTACGCAGGAACAGGAAGGAAAGCAGCAGCAGCAGCGTGCCGACAGACATCGCCGCCGGTCCCCAGCCGTTGACGCCGGACCACACCATGGCAGCGCCCACCACGGCCGGGACCGGGTAGCCCCAGAACGTGGACCAGACGGCCGCCAAGGGACGGCGGCTGAAGGTGGTGGTGGTGCCGGAGTGGTCCAGGCTCAGCTTGATGCCGCCGAGCCGCTGGCCGGTCATCAGGGCGGCGAAGGCGTGGCCCAGTTCGTGGGTCACGGTGGCGAGGAGGCCGAAGTACCGCCAGCTGGCACGCGGCAGGGACAGCGCGATGGCGACAGCCACCACCAGCAGGAGTTCGGTTCCGGTGACCACGGGTACCGGGGCATGGCCGAATCCGGCGATGATCCTTTGCCACCAGGTTCCGGCGAGGTCGCTGGCGGTCAGAGCCGTTGATTCAATGCTCATGTGAGCGGTGGGGCCTTTCGTGTGATGCCGTAGCTGTCAGGGCTTGCCGGCGCTGTGCCGGATGCAGTAGGGCGTCCAGGGCCTGGCTTCCAGCCGGCCCTCGGCGATCGGTCCGCTGCACACGGCGCAGATGCCGTAGGTGCCGTGCTCGATCCGGGCGAGGGCGGCGTCGATCTGGGCCAGGCCGGCCCGGCTCTGTTCCAGGAGCGCGGAGGCCTGTGACAGTTCGAAAGCGATCGTTGAACCCTCGGGGTCGTGTTCGTCGTCGACATTGGAGTCCTGCCGGGCAGCGTTCACGGAAGCGATGTCGCTGCGTAGCGCGGGCAGCAACGCAAGTTTTCGTTGGCGCTCCTCAACAAGGAGCTTCCGGAACCGTTCGACGTCGACCATAAGGTGCAAGGCTAGCGCGGCTACCTGGGCACTGCCGAACCGGCTGACGGGCTCCCGGTTCCGGGATCCGGGGACAGGCCCTGTTCGCGGTGACGGGCCGGCCGTACAGTTTGAGCAGATGCAGTGTGACTAGAGGCAGTGCGACCAGAAGCAGTTTGATCAGCAGCAGAGTCAGGCCCGACCAGGGAGATGCCATGGATATGCCGGTTTCCAGCGACGGGCAGGACGACGAGCGGGCCCTCGCCGCCGTGGAGACCCACCATGCCGGGATGCTCAGACGGCTCGAGGCCCTGATTGCCGCCCTCACCCGTGCCGTGGGCGCCCGGGACACAGCAGGCGAGCACGAGGCCCATGAGGTGCTGGTCGAGTGGTGTGAGACTGAGCTCGTCCCGCACGCGCTCGCGGAGGAAGGACCCCTGTACGGCGGCGCGGGCGCCGTCCCGGAAGGCCGCCTGCTTGTGGCTGCGATGCTTGCCGAACACCAGGTGATCGTCGCGCTCGTCGAACGGCTGCGCGGTTCCCGCGGCGTGGACGCCGCCGTTGCCGCCGGCGCCATCGGCCACATCTTCGCCCTGCACCTGGACAAAGAAAACCGGCTGCTGATGCCCCTCATTATCGCGACACCGGGGCTCAGCCTTGCCGAGTCCGTGGCGGGCCTTCAGGAACTGGTGGGGGAGGCGCACATCCACGGGGAGCACACCCACGAGACTCAGCCCGGTCCCGGGCCGGCGGCACCCCCGGTCAGCGGCTGAGGCCCTCATGGACGATCTCGCGGCGAATTCCCGCCAGGAACCGGCGGACGACGATGCCCTGCTCCGCGGGCTGGCGGCTGCCCATGGGGTGGACACCTCCTATTGGGGCTGGGACGGGGCGGAGAGGTCCGTCGCCGCCGAGACCCTGCGCGGCGTCCTTACCGCCCTCGGCGTTCCCTGCACGGGGTCGAAGCAAATGCGGCTCGCCCTGGAGGACGCCGGAAAGGCGCCGTGGCGCCGGCTGCTGCCTCCCATCGTGGTAGCGCGGGAGGGGGCGGCGGCGTCGTTCCACGTCCACGTCCCGCACGGGAGCAGCGTCAGTGTGTGGATCGTGGCCGAGGACGGAGACCGGCACGAGGCCCGGCAGTTGGAGAACTGGGAGCCTCCCGTCGACGTGGACGGCGTCCTGACCGGGCAGGCCAGTTTCGCGGTGCCTGATGGCCTGGGCCTCGGCTGGCACACCATCCACGCGGACACCGCAGGACGGAGCGCCCAGTGCCCGCTGGTGGTGACGCCGGACAGGCTGCGCACCACCGCCGCCCTCGGAGGGCGCCGCAGCTGGGGGCTGACGGCACAGCTCTACTCCGTCCGGTCCGGGCGGTCCTGGGGCATCGGCGACTTCGCGGATCTGGCGGAGCTGGCCGCGGTGGCGGGTGCGGAGGGAGCCGGGTTCGTCCTGGTGAACCCGCTGCACGCCGCCGAACCGCGGCCCCCGGTCGAGGACTCCCCGTATCTGCCGGCCACGCGGCGGTTCTTCAACCCCCTGTACATCCGGGTTGAGGACATTCCGGAGTACGCCTACCTCGAGCCGGGCGCACTCGCCGAGGCATCCCGGCTGGCCGCCAGCCAAAAGGCTGCCAACACACAGGCGGAGCTGTTGGACCGCAATTCCAGTTACGCGGCGAAGCTGACTGCGCTGGAGCTCGTGTTCCGTGTCTGGCGGGGCCCGGGCCGCTCCCGATACTTCAGTGACTTCTGCCGGGAGCATGGCCGGGGTTTGGACGACTTCGCGCTGTGGTGCGCGCTCGCCGAAACCCTGGACCCCGGGGCTGCCGAGTGGGCCGGAGACGCCGTCTCCCCGGATAGCGCTTACTGCGAAGGACAACGCGTTGCGCTCGCGGACCGGATCGACTTCTACCGCTGGCTGCAATGGATCTGCGACCAGCAGCTGGAATCGGCCCAGGACGCCGCACGCCGGGCCGGCATGGGCCTCGGCATCATCCACGACCTCGCAGTCGGGGTGAAGCGCGGCGGGGCGGACGCCTGGACCCTCGCCGGTGTCCTGGCCCAGGGCGTCACGGTGGGCGCCCCGCCGGATATGTTCAATCAACAGGGCCAGAACTGGACCCAGCCGCCCTGGCACCCGGCCCGGCTCGCGGAATCCGGCTACGCCGCCTACCGCGACATGTTGCGGACCGTGCTGCGCCATGCGGGCGGCATTCGGGTGGACCACATTCTCGGCCTGTTCCGGCTCTGGTGGATCCCCGAGGGCGCAGGGCCGGACCAGGGAACGTACGTCTACTACGATCACGAGGCGCTGATCGGGATCCTAGCCCTGGAGGCCCAGCGTGCCGGGGCGGTGGTCATCGGGGAGGACCTTGGCGTGTTTGAGCCCTGGGTGCGGGACTATCTGGCCGAGCGGGGCATCTTCGGCACCTCGATTCTGTGGTTCGAGCACGACGACGACGGCCCGCTCGTCCCCGAGCGGTACCGGCCGGCGTGCCTCACGAGCGTCAACACCCATGACCTGCCGCCGACCGCGGGCTACCTGGCGGGTGTGCACGTAGCCCTCCGTGAGTCTCTCGGACTGCTGCGGCGACCTGTCGCGGAGGAACGGACCGCGGATGCCGCCGAACAGGAGGCCGTGCTGGCTTTGGTTCGGGAGCGCGGGCTGCTGCCGGCAACGGGGGAGGCAGGGGAGCAAGCCACCGTCGAGGCGCTGTATGAGTTCACCGCCCTGACGCCGTCGTCCTTGCTGGGGGTGGCGCTGGTGGACGCCGTAGGGGAGAGCCGGATCCAGAACCAGCCGGGAACGAGTACCGAATATCCGAACTGGCGCATCCCGCTGGCGGGGCCCGACGGCGTCGTCCTGATCGAGGATCTGCCCGGTGACGAGCGGTTCCGGTCCCTCCTCCAAACAGTCCAGCAGGCCCTCCATCCCGCCGCCGGTCAGCCAGTGCCGGAAGTCTATTAACCGGCCTGCAACAACGCCGGACGGACCGGCGGAGGCGCTGCTGCCGGGCCGGTTCCCGCGTGTCGTTGCGGGGTGCGGTTCCGGGGTGATAATTTCTCTTGCCAGCGCATTTCAGCGGACATTCCTGGCCCCCGTTTCCCCCTGACCGGCGCATCACCGCGCACCAGAAAGGCCGCAATGGCGCTGCTGCTTCCTGACACCCTGCCGACCCTTCACACGGTCACCGGCAGGTTTGTCCTGGCACCGTTCACACCCCTCGACGTCGAGCCGCTCGCGCGCCTGCTGGCCCGCGACGAAATCTGGTCGCAGGGCTTCAGCGACAGTGAACCCCGGCCCGCGGGGGAGCGCGCCCTGAACGCTTTCGTGGACCGCCGCTTCGCCGGGCTGCAGGTCTTTTCGGTCTATCAGCAGCTTCCGCTGGGCCAGTCCAGATTCATCGGGACAACCGGGATCACCGAGCACGACGCCTGGACCGAGCGGGTGAAAATCGGCCGGACCGTCCTCGATCCGGATTTCTGGGGCGCCAAGGTGAATCACGAAGTGAAAATTTCCCTGCTCGACTGGCTGTTCTCCAGCGGCGCCGGCCGGGTGGAGTGCGACGTTGATGCCCGCAACCAACGGTCCCTGGCCTCGCTGGTACGGTTCGGTTTTACGGCCGAAGGGACCCGACGGCGGTCCTCCCGAAACGTCGACGGCATGTGGCGGGACTTCGTCATCCTGTCCATGCTGACTGAAGAGTGGGCCGACGTGCGGCCCCGTGCCCTGGCGTCCCTGACAGGGCACATGCCGGCGGACCTGCTCGCCGTCTAGCGGCCGGCCTACGGTTCTGTGACTAAGGCTCTGGGACTACGCCTCCGGGACTACGGTGTCGCCGTGACGGTGTGCCACCCGCCACTGGCCCGCCTCCCGGCGGTACACCTGGGTAGCCCTGAGGGTATAGGTGCGCGGGGTGCCGTCAACCTCCGCGGAAATGTGCTCCAGGCCCGCCGTATAGGCCATGTCGCCTACGACGTCGTATGACAGAACCTCGAAGCTGTACGAGGTGCAGTTCGAGAAGCTCTTCTCCAACGCGCTAAACAGCTCATCGAGTTCGCTTACACCCTGCGCGTTGCGCCACGCCCCGAGGACACTGACGGGTTCCGTGCGCGACCAGATGCGCCGCCGCGGTCCAGCATCCCCGCTGTGCAGTGCAAGTTCCGCCTGGTGGAGCGCTGACTCCACCCAGACCAGGAAATCCTCACGGTCCGTCATGGTCCAAGTATGCTCCCGGGCGGGCGCGAAAGACCGTTGACGGCGTCGGACGGGAAGCGTAAACCGGGAATTGCCGGTTCAATCGCGGGCCGCAACTTGCGTGCCTGCAAGTGCAGAGGAGCACGAAATGGCTGTCGCAATCATCATGGAATTCAAGGGCGCCACCTTGGCGCAGTACAACGAGGTCAACCAGAAAATGGGCCTCACCCCGGGCGGACCCGGCCCGGAAGGGTCCATTTCCCACTGGGCCGCCGAAACGGATGGCAAGTTGCTCATCACCGACGTGTGGGAATCCCGCGAACGGTACGACCAGTTCGCTCAGGAGAAGATCGGGCCGCTCAGTATGGAGGCCGGCTTCCCGGCACCCCCGACGACCACCTATTACGAGGTCGCCAACTATTTCACGGCCAACGTCTGAGACGCGGCTGCCGTTCTCTCGGCGACCGGGACGGAACGAGGCCGCTTCGGTGGGAGTCTGAGGGCGAACCCGGAGTTAGCTTGGATAGCAAAGAAAAGGCCCCTAGAATCCGTGGATCCTAAGGGCCTTTCTCATTGTGCGCGGAGGGGGACTTGAACCCCCACCCCCTTTCGAGGACTAGCACCTCAAGCTAGCGCGTCTGCCATTCCGCCACCCGCGCAGGTGGTATTTCCGGGAAGAATTTCGCCTTTCAGCGTTTTGCTTTTCTCGGAAGCAGCGAGAAAGACTCTACACGAAGTTTCCGGAAACAAATAATCGGGGCCAATGGGTAGGCTGAAGCCAGTACTGAGCCACTGCGACGAGGAGCGATATGACTGACATTCGGCCCGAAGACGAGGTCGTCCGGATCTGCCAGGAACTGATCAGGATAGACACATCCAACTTCGGCGATGGGTCCGGCCCGGGGGAGCGCGCAGCCGCCGAGTACACCGCAGGGCTCATCTCGGAGGTAGGGCTGGAAGCCGAGATCTTCGAATCCGCCCCGGGCCGCGCCAGTGTGGTCACCCGGCTGGCCGGGGAGGACCCGTCCGCCAGCGCCTTGGTGGTTCACGGCCACCTCGACGTCGTCCCTGCCCTCCGTGAGCAGTGGTCCGTGGATCCCTTCGGCGCCGAGCTCAAGGACGGCCTGATCTGGGGCCGCGGCGCCGTGGACATGAAGGACATGGATGCGATGATCCTGTCCGTCCTGCGGGACTTTGCCAGGACCGGCCGCAAACCCAAGCGGGACCTGATCTTCGCATTCTTCGCCGACGAGGAAGCCGGCGGCAAGTACGGCGCGGGCTACGCCGTCGAACACCGCCCCGAGCTCTTCGAGGGCGCCACCGAGGCGATCTCCGAGGTCGGCGGGTTCTCCGCCACGATCGGGGGCCAGCGCACCTACTTGCTGCAGACGGCCGAGAAGGGTCTTTCCTGGCTGCGGCTGGTGGCCCACGGCCGCGCCGGTCACGGATCGCAGATCAATACTGACAACGCCGTGACCCGGCTGGCCAGCGCCGTCTCTCGGATCGGCGAATACAAGTGGCCGGTGGAGCTGACGCCCACCACCCGGCAATTCCTCGACGGCGTGACGGAACTCACCGGGGTGGAGTTCGACCCGGATGATCCCGACAAGATCCTGAAGGAACTCGGCACCGTGGCCCGCTTTGTCGGCGCCACGCTGCAGAACACCACCAACCCCACCCTGCTCAAGGGCGGCTACAAGCACAACGTCATCCCCGAATCGGCGGAAGCCCTGGTGGACTGCCGGACGCTGCCCGGCCAGCAGGACCAGGTCCTCGAAATTGTCCGGGACCTGGCCGGCAGCGGGGTGGATGTGAGCTACGTCCACAAGGATGTCTCCCTCGAGGTGCCGTTCGCCGGAAACCTGGTCGACTCCATGATCGACGCCCTCCACTCCGAAGACCCCGGTGCGAAGGTGCTGCCCTACACGCTCTCCGGCGGAACGGACAACAAGGCCCTCAGCCGGCTCGGCATCACCGGTTACGGCTTCGCGCCGCTGATGCTGCCGGACGAGCTCGACTTCACGGGTATGTTCCACGGCGTGGACGAGCGGGTGCCCGCGGACTCGCTGAAGTTTGGCGCCAGGGTGCTGAACACCCTGCTAAGCAACTACTGAGCGGAAGAACAGCGTATGTCCCTCTCCACGACCTCCCTGGAGCAGATCCTTCCCGATGCCCTGCTGGAGCGTATCCGCAGCCGTGCGGCCGGCTATGACAGTGAGAACACGTTTTTCACCGAAGACCTGCGGGACCTAGCGGACGCCGGCTACCTGAAGATCTTCGTCCCGGAGGCCGACGGCGGGCTGGGCCTGGGCCTGGCCGGCGCCGCGCAACTGCAACGGCGGCTGGCAACGGCGGCCCCGGCCACGGCGCTGGCGATCAACATGCACCTGGTCTGGACCGGCGTCGCGCATGTGCTGGCCGCCCGCGGTGATTCGTCCCTGGACTTCGTCCTGCAAGAGGCGGCCCAGGGGGAAATCTTTGCCTTCGGCAATTCGGAGGCCGGCAACGATTCCGTGCTCTTCGACTCCCGTACGGAGGCGACGCCGCTGCCGGACGGCAGCTACGGGTTCACCGGACGAAAAATCTTTACGAGCCTCTCGCCGGCGTGGACCCGGCTGGGGATCTTCGGCAAGGACGCAGCTGCCCGGGACGGCGACGGCGAGCTGGTACACGGCTTTATTGACCGCGAGACTCCCGGGTACCAGATCCTGCCCGACTGGGACACCCTGGGGATGCGGGCCAGCCAGTCGAACACCACCGTCCTCGAGGGAGCTGTGGTGCCGCCGGCCCGTATTTTCCGCAAGCTCCCGGTCGGTCCGAACGCCGATCCGCTGATTTTCGCCATCTTTGCCTGCTTTGAGACCCTGCTGGCCGCGGTGTACACGGGGATTGGCGAAAGGGCCCTGCAGTTGGGCGTCGAGGCGGTCAAGCGCCGTACCTCGTTCAAGAACGGCGGCCGCAGCTATGCCCAGGATCCTGATATCCGGTGGAAGGTGGCGGAGGCTGCGATGGCCATGGATGCCCTCTACCCGCAGCTGGCCACCGTCGCGGCTGACGTCGACGCCCTCGCCGACCACGGCGGACAGTGGTTCCCCAAGCTCGTCGGGGTCAAGGTGCGTGCCACCGAGACCGCCCGCACCGTGGTGGACCTGGCCATCAGGGTCTCCGGGGGATCGAGCTACTTCCGGGGTTCGGAGCTGGAACGGCTTTACCGAGATGTCCTGGCGGGTATATTCCACCCGTCGGACGACGAATCAGCGCACGGCACGGTGGCGTCGGCATGGCTGGGTCCCCTGGAGTCCTAGCCAGCTGAGCCTAGACGGTCCGCTGGACCTGGATCACCTTACGGCGAAGCCAGAAGCGCCGTCCGCCGCCCACGTACAGGACGCTGCGTTCGAGCTCCCACTTACCGTACTCGGAATGCGCCGCAAGAACCCGGCGGGCCTCGGGCAGCGAATCCTCAGGGCTGACCGTCAATACGAGGTACTCGTACTGACGTGCGTAGTCCCGTTCCCGACGGACCGAGCTGTTCAGAAAATGTTCCTTCATCGCTCTCCATTTTCGTCTTTTTCGGGCTAACGTGAAGTCATGAGCATCGATCCGCGTGTCGCGCTTCAGTCCCTAACCGGCGCCCTCGAAGAACATCTGGCCGCTTCCGCCGCACGGCGGGGGGACGGCGATCCCGCGGTTGAGGCAGCCTTCTTCGCCGTAGCCGATGCCTTCGAGGTTTATGACGACTCCCTCTACGAAGCGTACGGCGAGGTGACCCCCCTCGAAGTCATTGACGAAGAAGATGACGACGACGAGGACGAAGACGTGGACGACGAGGAAGACCTCGAGCTCCTGAAGGACTAAGCAGGACGGACGACGCCGGCGACTCCGCTGGCGTCCCCAGCTTGCTCCCCGGAATTCCCCAGCTTGCAGGCATATTCTGTGGATGTTCCCCACGGAATGCATTCGGTGGCCTGTTGGCTCCGACCGATGAGCCGAGTTCGTGGTCCACGTTGGGTTATTTTCGGAGGATGTTGTTGCCTGCACCATTGATCCGCAGCAGGCCTGCCCTGCTGCTGGGACGATTGTTGCGGCGGCTCGGCCGCACCGCCGCGGGCATGCCGCTGGCCCTGTCGCTGACGGCCTTTATGTGGACCCTGGGAATCGGCACCGGGTCAGTCGTCTCCGGACCCCCGCCGGGCCTGCTCGCCGCCGTTTCGGTAGGCCCTGACCTCCTGCTGGCCGGGCGCTGGTGGCCGGTGTTCTCCTCAGTCTTCTTTCCCGGGCCTCTTGCTTCGTACATCCTCGCCACTGCCCTGATCCTGGGGTGCGTCGGATTGGCCGAAGCCACCATGGGTGTCCGCCGGACGGCCATCGCCTTCGTCGGAGGCCACCTCGGGGCACTCTTTCTCTACGTGGCAACAGTTGAGCTGGGGGCGGCGATCGGCAGCGACTGGCTCGCCTCGCTCCGCCACCCTGCGCTGATGGGTCCGTTTGCTGCGGCGCTGGCCGCCCTGATGGCAGCCAGTCCACGGATCAGCGCGCTCTGGCGCCGGCGGGTACGCTCCGTAGCCATAGCCGTGACGGTGATGCTGCTGCTGTACATCGGGCACCCGCAGAGCCTGCACAGTATGCTGGGCGTCTTTTGCGGCCTGGGCATCGGCGCCGTCCTGGGCGGACGGCGCGGGACCGGCCACTTTGTGCACTCCACGAGCCGCGAAGTCAGGGCGCTGCTATCTATGGTGGTCGCCGTTTTTGCCGCCGGACCGGCGCTGGCGAGCCTGGCCAAGGCACCCTCGGGCCCGCTCGCCGTGCTCCGGAACCTGGTGGTAAACCCGCTGCCCACCATCAACGACCTCCAAGCGAGCTGTTCGGCCGCCGTCGACCTATCCTGCCTCCAGATCATCCACAGCCCGGGGCTCCGCGGCCCTGGCCTGGAAGCCCTGTCCCTGGTCCCGCTGGTGCTCCTCCTGGTCTGCGCCGAAGGACTCCGCCGGGGCAACCGTGCCGCGCTCTGGGTCGCGATCTCCGTCCAGCTGGTCATCGGCGTGCTCTCCGCCATTTATTTGCAGCTGTTCTCCCAGTTCGGGGCGTCCGTCCGGAGCGGGTCCCGGGTGATCTCCGTGGATGCCGGGGTCACTGAAGTGCTGCCGGTGGTGCTGGTGCCGTTGCTCATCGCCGCGGCTTTGTTTGCCTCCCGGAGGCACTTCAACGTCGATGCGGATCCGGTGCTCGGCCGGCGGTCCCTGCTGCTGCTGGCCGGAGTTTTTACGGTGTTCGTCGCCGCATACGTGGTGGCGTGGTTCGCCGAGGACAACTACCACCACAGGGCCGGGCTGGTGGCCCTGCTTGCCACCCTGCCGCGGATGTTCCTTCCCTACCCCTTCTCCTTCCGCTACTCGGTGTCGGTATATCCGCACGGCGTGTGGTCACCGCTGATCTTCAGCTACGGCGGGGCCGTGTTCTGGCTGATCTGCCTCATCAGCATCCTCGCCATGTTCGCCAGCCGTAAACTCCGGGACCTCCGGGCAGACAGGGGAATCACCCTGGCACGGAGGCTGGTCCGCCAAGGCGGCGGCTCGCTGTCCTGGATGGCGCTCTGGCCCAACAACAGGTACTGGTTCAACGACGCCGAGACGGTGGGCATTGCCTACCAGCTGCACTACAACGTGGCGCTGACCGTCGGCGAACCGTTCGGCCGGGCCGAGGACGTGGAGGGTGCCATCACGGAATTCACGGCGTTCTGCGCCCAGGAGTCCCTCGCCCCCTGCTGGTATTCCGTCACCGACGAACACTGGCCACTGCTGCAGGGCCTCGGGTTTAGCCGTGTGCGTGTAGCCGAGGAGACCCTGCTGCCGCTGGGCAGCATTGAATTCAAAGGCAAGGAGTGGCAGGGCGTCCGCACCGCCCTCAACAAGGCCCGCAAACTCTCCGTCGAAGCGCGGTGGTGTGCCTACGCCGAGCTCCCGGGCCCGCTCCGGACCCAGGTCCACGAGATTTCCGAGGAATGGGTTTCGGAGAAAACACTTCCGGAGATGGGATTCACCCTTGGCGGCATTGAGGAGCTGAAGGACGAGAACGTGTTGCTGTGCCTTGCCGTCGACGCCGAAGGCAAGGTCCACGGCGTGACCAGTTGGCTCCCCGTGTTCACGGACGATGCCGTCACCGGACGCACCCTGGACTTCATGCGCCGAAGCCCCGACGGTTTCAACGGCGTGATGGAATTCCTGCTGGCCTCCGCGGTCCTCCATTTCGACGGCAGCATGCCTGAAATTTCGCTGTCTGGTTCGCCGCTGGCGCCCGTCCGCGACGGCGACGCCGACCAAAAGACGCACGACGGCGCCACGATCGGCCGCTTTCTCGACTGGCTGGGCGCCGTGCTCGAACCCGTGTACGGATTCCGGTCCCTCGCCGCTTTCAAACAGCGATTCCACCCACGCCACCGGACGCTGTACATGATGTATCACGACGCCCTGGCGCTGCCGGTCATCGGCCGTGCCGTCACTGAGGCCTACCTGCCCACGATGTCCATCCGGCACACCGCCAGGCTGCTGCGGGGCGCCATCCGGTAACGGCCCCGGAGGCCGGCACGGTACTTGCCGGCACCCGAGTGGTAGCCCAGCCGGGGGTGCTGAAAAGTGAGTACGTACTACTCCCGAACGTCAGGCTGGACCGGAATATGCTTCAGCCATGACGTAGCCCTGCCACGGTAACGGGTTGCGCTGCCGCACTCGAAGTGACGGGGGACATGAAGCCTACGAGCAGCACACCGGTCCGCTTGGACGAACGTGTGCAGGGGCCAACAGCAACCCGGCGGACCAGGCCGCAACTGGGCTATGGCCTGCGGCAGATCCCTGTGACGTGGCTGTCGGTTCTCCTGCTGTGGGTAGCCGGCGCCGCCACCGGATCCCTGATTTCCGGCCCGGCGTCAGCGTTGAGCGCGTTCGTGGACGTGGGCCCGGACACCCTGACGAGTTCACAGTGGGCTTCGATCCCGGCGAGCATGCTGTTTCCCGGCGGCATCTCTTCGTATGTGCTTGCCAGCCTGGTGTTGCTCATATGTGTCGGCGTCGCCGAACTCGCGCTGGGAAGCGGAAAGGCCGCGGCGGCGCTGGTAGCCGGCCATGTGGCCGCCGTCCTGTTCTATGTCGGGATCGTAGCTGCCGGTGATGAACTCGGCAGCAGCTGGCTCAGTTCCATGCAACACCCGGCATTGGCGGGCCCCTTCGCGGGAAGCCTGGCTGCCGTCATGGCCGCGGGCCCGGCCCTTGGTCCGCTGTGGCGGCGGCGGGTACGCTCCGTCGGCCTGGCGGTGACGATCATGCTCCTGCTCTACGTCGGCCACCCCCAGAACCTGCTCACGTTCCTTGGCGCGCTGTGCGGGCTGGCCAGCGGATGGGCGGCGTCCGTGGCCTCAGCCCGTTCCTCAGCCCGTTCCTCAGCCCCTCCGGTGACGCGTGCAGGGCTACGGACGGCGGACCGGCGCACCGCGGGGGAGAACCCCTGGACCGGCCCTGACGTCAGGTCCGTCCTGGCCATGACCGTGGCGGTCTTCGCCGCAGGTCCGGTCCTGGCGGGACTGTCCCAGGCACCCGTCGGGCCGCTGGCGGCCCTCCGGAACCTGATCGTCAATCCCGTGCCCAGCCTTAGCGAACTCCAAACCGACTGCGTCGCCGCCGTCAACGCCGGTTGCCCCCAGATCATGCACAGCCCCGGCCTGCACGGGCCCGGGGGAGCGGCCCTGTCGGTGGTGCCACTGCTTCTCCTGCTCGCGTGCGCGGAAGGGCTGCGGCGGGGGAACCGGGTGGCGCTGTGGATCGCGACCGGAGCGCACCTGGCCGTGGGGGTGATCTCAGCGGTGTACCTCCAGCTCTTCGCGCACTTCGGGGTGTACGTCAGGAGCGGCCGGCGCAGGATTCCGGTCGACTCGGGCATCGTGGAGATCCTTCCGGTGGTGCTGGTGCCGTTGCTCATTGCCGCTGCCCTGTGGTTCAACCGCCGGCACTTTGCCGTGGACACGGATCCGGTCCTCGGGCGCCGGGCACTGGTGATCGTGCCGGCCGTCTTCGGGGCCTTCGTCGCTGTGTATGTCATTGCCTGGTTCGCCGAGGGCAACGACCGGCACCGTGCCGGTCTGCTCGCTCTCGGGGCCACCCTGCCGCGGATGTTCCTGCCCTACCCGTTCTCCTTCAAGTACTCGGTGTCCGTACACCCGCGGGGCTACTGGTCCTCGCTGCTCTTCAGCTACGGCGGCGCTGCGTTCTGGCTCATCTGCCTAATCGCCGTCCTCGTGATTTTCACCAAGCGCCGGCTCTGGGACCGCCGTATGGAAACCGACCGTGACGTCGCACGTCGGCTGGTCTTCCAGGGCGGCGGATCACTTTCGTGGATGGCCCTGTGGCCGAACAACCGGTACTGGTTCAACTCCGCCGGCACGGTGGGCATTGCCTACCAGCTGCGGCACGGCATCGCGCTGACGGCGGGCGGCCCGTTCGGCCACGACGTGGACTTCGCAGCCGCGGAGCGCGAATTCACCAGATACTGCGCGGAGCAGACCCTCACGCCGTGCTGGTACTCCGTGGCGGACGCCCACTGTGCCGAGCTGCGGTCCATGGGCTTCAAGAGCCTGGAGGTGGCACAGGAAACCGTCCTGCCCCTGGCCGACGTCGACTTCCGGGGCCGGGAATGGCAAAGCGTCCGGACCGCCATGAACAAGGCCAGGAAGCTTGGCATCACCGCCCGTTGGGGCGCCTACAGTGACCTGCCGGGATCCTTGCAGACCCAGGTGCACGAGATTTCCGGCCAGTGGGCCGCCTCCCGGTCGCTTCCGGAAATGGGCTTCACCCTCGGTGGCGTGGAGCAACTCAAGGACGATCACGTGCTGCTCTGCCTGGCCGTGGACCCTGCTGGCGCGGTCCTCGGCGTCACCAGTTGGCTGCCGGTCTTCCACGACGGTGAACTGGTCAGCCGGACGCTGGACTTCATGCGCCGCCGCGACGACTGCTTTAACGGCGTGATGGAGTTCCTGATCGCCTCCGCAGTGCTCCGCTTCAAAGGCACAATGACCGAGATCTCGCTGTCCGGCTCGCCCCTGGTGMCGGCGACGGCGCTGGTGCGCCGCCGGCAGGGCGGTCAATCCGGGGGGCAGGATGCTCCCGTGCTGGAACCCGGCGGTCCGGACGTCGCGGCCGCCGACGTCGATGCAGCCCCCGCCGGCCGGCTGCTGCGCTGGCTGGGGGACGTCCTCGAGCCGGTGTATGGCTTCCGGTCGCTGGCGGCGTTCAAGCAGCGGTTCCAGCCGCAGCACCGGACGCTCTTTATCCTTTACCAGGATCCGCTGGCGCTGCCCCTGATCGGCCGTGCCCTGGCCGAGGCCTATCTGCCAACCTGGTCACTGCGCCATACGGCGCGGCTGCTTCGCGACGTCACCGCCGGTCCGCAGTCCGCGCGCCGGCCGGTCCGGGCAGGCCAGCCCGAGCAGCAGCTCAGCCGTTGACCCCCAGGCGGGTCATCAGCCAGTCCATGTTGTTCTCGACCCCGTACTTCCAGGCCGTCCAGGCGTGGCCGCCCGGCGCTTCCTGGAACTGCACGTTGATACCCGCCTTCTTCATGCCCTGGTAGACCTGGACTCCCTGGGCCCGGAAGAACGGATCCCCGGCGCCTACGGTGACAATGCCGGCGGTGTGCGGGTACTTGCGTGTCTTGATGACATCCAGGGCGTTCTGCTTCTTGAACTCCGCGGCGCTGCCGCCGAAGTACTGCTGCAGGAGCACCTGGTGGCCCTGCCGGATGGTCGGCTGGTTTTCGCCGGAGCTGTCGATGAACGTCGGGTAGACCTCGGGGTAGTTCATGGCCAACTGCATGGCGCACGTCCCGCCGTAGGAGAACCCGCCGATGGCCCACTGGCTGGTGGAGTGCTTGCCGGCACCGAAGGTGGCCTTGATCCAGTTGGGCACGTCCTCGCTGAGGTACCTGCCGGCCTGGCCTTGCTTGCTGTTCATGCACAGCGGGGGGTAGTTGGCCCACTTGGCTCCGGCGTCGGGCATCACGATGATCGGCGCCAGCCCCTTGTGCGAGGCCGCGTAGTCGTCCATAAACTGGGCGATCCGGCCGTTGCGCAGCCAGTCGACCGGTTCTCCCGGGACTCCGTGGATCAGGACCAGCACGGGCAGGTCGGCCCGCGGAGTGGAAAGGTACGCCGGGGGAAGGTAGACAAAGGCGGTGGAGGAGACCTCATGGGAGATGGGTGCCGGGATGAACGCCCGGATCACGGTCCCTTGGCTGGGCATACCCTCCGGCGCCGTCCAGTTTGCCAGCGTGGTGGGAGCCTCACTCGGCGTCGACAACGGAACCGGGTTCCCGCGTTCCTGGTTCTTGAACTGGTCGAGGGTTTCCATCTTCACGCCGGTGTCCCCAAAGATGGAGCCAAGCGTGGGGTAGTACTCGAAGTTCTGGTTGATCAGGGACCCGGACGCCAGGACCACCACAAGGGCCGCCGGCAGCACGGCGATCCGGGCCGGCAGCCGCCGCAGGTCCCGGATCTTCGGCACCACCAGGAGGAGCGCCAGGATGCCGATGCCTGCAAACGCGTAGACGCGCTTGGGCAGCGGGGAACCCCACAGGTTCCAGATAGGTTCGGAAAAAAGCCAGACTATAATGCTGAGAATGCCCGCCACGACAACCGCGGCCGGCACCCAGCGACTGATATGCCGACGGCGCCCCCAAACCAGCCAAGCGAGGGACGCGGCAGCCAGAATGTAGAGAACCACGGGCACAACGCCGGTCGTTATCGCGAGGTTCTGCAAGTTCATGGACTCAGATTAAGTCCGGAACCCGGGAGTTTGCCCGGAATGGGCCGAAAGAATCCTGCGGGTTAGGCGGGAGCGGAGACGTCCTCGAGAGCCGCCGCAATCTCAGGAGGCAATGGCGTCAGCACTGAGTCCATAATTTCCTTCAACTGGACCGGCGTCCGGGCCCCCACCACGGCCGTGGCGACGCCGTGCTGCGACAAGAGCCAGCTCAGGGACACGTCCAGGGCAGTCCGGCCCAAACCCTTCGCCGCCATTGCGACGGCCTCGACAACACTGGAGGCGGTGCCCTCAAGGTAGGGCTCCACGTAAGCGGCCAGTTTGTGGTGCGCACCCCTGGAATCCGACGGGAGGTGTCCGCGGTATTTACCGGTGAGCACCCCGCGGCCCAGCGGACCCCACGCCATCAGCCCGAGCCCGGCGTCCTCGATGGCTGGAATCAGTTCGGCTTCGGCCTTGCGCTGCAGCAGGGAGTACTCAGCCTGGCAGGCCACCAGAGGGAAATCTGCCACGGCGGCCGCCTTGGCCGTCTGCCAGCCGGTGAAGTTGGAGATGCCGGCGTACCGCGCCCGGCCGGACCGCACCGCGAATTCCAGGGCCGACAGGGTTTCCTCCAACGGCACGTTTGGATCCCAGGCCTGGGCGAACCAGATGTCCACGTAGTCGGTGCCGAGGCGGGCCAGGCTCGCGTCGAGGCCGGACAGCATCCCGTTCCGGGACGTATCGACGCTATGGCGGCTGCCCGACGTCGTCAGCCCGGCTTTCGTGGAGATAACAACCTCTGACCGCGCGACGACGTCGCCGAGCATTCCGCCGAGGACCGCCTCGGCCCCGCCACCGGCGTAGGACGCCGCGGTGTCGATCAGGGTGCCGCCGCCGTCGACAAAGGCGTGGAGCAGCGCCGAGGCGTCCTGCTCATCCGTCTCACCGGCCCACGACATAGTGCCAAGGGAAAGGGACGAGACACGCAACCCACTGTTGCCGACATAACGCTGCTGCATGCCTGCAAGCTTACGGTGCTTCGGAACGTCCATAACGTAGGGTCTATAAACGTGAACTGGTTAGAAGCTGCCTTTCTGGGCCTTGTACAGGGACTGACAGAATTCCTCCCTATCTCCTCGAGCGCCCACCTGCGGATTGTGGGGGCCTTCCTTCCCAACGCCGCGGACCCCGGAGCCGCCTTTACCGCCATCACCCAGCTGGGTACCGAGACCGCGGTGATCGTCTACTTCTGGCGTGACATCGTCAGGATCGTCAAGGCCTGGTTCGGCTCGCTCACCGGCCGGGTCTCCCGCCAGGATCCCGACGCCCGGATGGGCTGGCTGGTGATCCTGGGCAGCCTCCCGATCATCATCCTGGGCCTGCTCTTCCAGGACCAGATTGAATCGGTGCTGCGCAGCCTGTGGATCGTCGCCACCACGTTGATCGTCTTTGGCATGATCCTCGCCGTAGCCGACGCCGTCGGGCGCCAGGAACGCGACCTCACCAGCCTCAGCTACAAGCACGGCATCTTCTACGGACTCGCCCAGGCCATGGCCCTGATCCCCGGCGTCTCGCGCTCCGGCGGCACCATCACGGCCGGCCTGCTGATGGGCTACACCAGGGAGGCCGCAGCCCGGTACTCATTCCTGCTCGCCATCCCGGCAGTATTCGGCAGCGGCCTGTACCAGCTGTACAAGGTGGTTTCCAAGGACGGGATCACCGGTCCCTACGGCCTGCCCGAGACCGCCCTGGCCACCGTGATCGCCTTCGTGGTCGGTTACGTCATCATCGGCTGGTTCCTGCGCTACGTCTCGACCCGCAGCTACCGCATCTTCGTCTGGTACCGCATCCTGCTGGGCTTGGCCCTGTACCTGCTCCTCGGTTTCAATGTCATCAGCGCCTAGCACTAGGCTTGGGATGTGAAATCCTGGATCTCCCGCCCCGTTCCCCAGCTTCCGGGCAGTATGCCTGCACTGCGACTTTTCGACACCGTAACGGGAGGCCCGGCCACCCTTGAGGCGACCGGGCAGCAGTCCATGTACGTATGCGGCATCACCCCGTACGACGCCACCCACATGGGGCACGCGGCCAGCTACGTGGCCTTCGACCTGCTGAACCGGGCCTGGCGCGACGGCCGCCAGCAGGTGTCCTACGTGCAGAACGTCACCGACGTCGACGATCCGCTCCTGGAGCGCGCCACGGCGACCGGCGTTGACTGGCGTGAACTTGCCGCCAGCCAGATCGAGTTGTTCCAGACCGACATGGAAGCCCTCAACGTCCTCGCGCCGGACCACTACGTGGGTGCCGTCGAGGCGATCCCGCGGATTGTTCCGGCCATCGAGTCGCTCCTGGAGCGGGGCCTGGCGTACCGCGTGGCCGGGGGAGCGGGCGAGCCTGACGGGGACGTCTATTACGACGTCGAGGCCGCCGGCAAGCACTCTGCCGAGGCAGAAGACGCCTGGACCCTCGGCTCCGTCTCCGGGCTCTCCGACGCCGAAATGCTCGAGCTGTTTGCCGAGCGCGGTGGCGACCCCGGCCGCGCCGGAAAGCGGCAGGCCCTGGACCCGTTGTTGTGGCGCGTTGCCCGCGACGGCGAACCAAGCTGGCCCGGCGGCGCCCTGGGTGCGGGCCGTCCCGGCTGGCACATTGAATGTACCGTGATCGCCCAGCAGTACCTGCCCGCACCCTTCACTGTGCAGGGCGGCGGCTCAGACCTCGTGTTCCCGCACCACGAGATGGGCGCAGGCCACGCCTACTCCCTGACGGGGGTGCCGCTGGCCAAACACTTTACCCACGCCGGCATGGTGGGGCTGGACGGCGAGAAAATGAGCAAGTCCAAGGGCAACCTGGTCCTCGTCTCCAAGCTCCGGGCGGAAGGTGAGGAACCGGCCGCGATCCGGCTGGCCATCCTGGCCCACCACTACCGCAGCGACTGGTCGTGGACGGCGGAGGGCTTCGCCGAAGCCAAAGAACGCCTCCGCACCTGGCGCGCCGCGGCCGAGGTCGCGCCCTCAGGTTCAGCCGCTCCGCTCCTTGGCCAGCTCCGGGCAGCACTCTCGGACGACCTCGACGCCCCCCGCGCACTGGCAGCTGTGGACGCCTGGGCAGGCGCGGCGCTGACGGCCGACGCCGGTCAGGGGTCCGCGGCCGATGCCGCACTCGTGGGCGACGCCGTCGACGCATTGCTCGGCGTCGAACTTTAGGCTGGTAGCTCCCGGCGCGGTATGACCAGCGCCGGGACCGAAGGGCCTGCCTGGAAGCTAGGGCTTGTCCTTGCCGCGGCGCTTGAGGTACCGCTCGAATTCGCGGGCGATGGATTCACCGCTGGCCTCCGGGAGGTCGGCGGTGTCCTTCGCCTCTTCAAGCTGCCGGACGTAGGCAGCGATCTCGGGATCCTCGGTGGCGAGCTCGTCGACGCCGCGCTCCCACGCGTCCGCGTCCTCCACCAGTTCCTGGGTGTCCACCGGAACCTGCAGCAGCTCCTCGATCCGGTGCAGCAACGCCAGCTGGGCCTTCGGGGAGGGTGCCTGCGCGACGTAGTGCGGCACCGCGGCCCACAGCGAGACTGTAGGCAGGCCGGCAAGCAACGCCACTTCACCGAGCACGCCGACAATCCCCACCGGGCCCTCGTACTGCGAGGCCTCAAGGTCCATCCGTTCCCGCAGCGCGGCGTCGTCCGTTGAGGCGCTGACGGGAATCGGCCGGCTGTGCGGCACGTCCGCGAGCAGGGCGCCGACCAACACCACGTAGTCCACGTTCAGCGCCTCCGCGTGGACCAGCAGCTCAGCCGTGTAGGCCCGCCACTTGTACGAGGGTTCCGTGCCTTGGACGAAGATGACGTCCACGTTTGAGTCGGGCACCCTGGCCTTGAAAATGCGGGTGGAAGGCCACTTGATCTTCCGCTCGCCGGAGGCCGTCCGGCGGATCGTGGGGCGGGTGAACTGGAAGTCGTAGTATTCGTCCGCATCAATGGAGCCGACCTTCTTGCCGCCCCACAGCTTGTTGAGGTAGCGCAACGCATCACTGGCGGCCTCACCGGCGTCGTTCCAGCCCTCAAAGGCCGCGAGCATCACGGTGACGCGCTGGCCCTCGGGCACGGGCTGCAGCAGCCGTTCCGGCTCAGGCGTGGCGCCAGTCTCCGCGGTGTCTGGCTCGAAGCTATTCATGTGTTCACCCTACGTCCAAGTCGCGGGCGCGTGCAGGAAGGAAAACGCCCAAGCCACCTTGAAATTCGCCGACGGCGTAGCCCCGGGCACCCCGCAGTACCCGCACCGTAGACTGAAGGGCATGCGATCCCCAGCCTCCCAGCCCCCGCTCAAAGCCGTCTTATGGGACATGGACGGCACGATCGTGGACACGGAACGCTACTGGATCGAAGCTGAGCACGCCCTTGTGGCGGCCCATGGCGGACAGTGGTCGCACGAAAAAGCGATGCAGCTTGTTGGCCAGTCACTGGTCTTCTCCGCCGGCATCCTGCAGGACGCCGGCGTCGAGCTCGAAGTCCGCGAAATCATCGACACCCTGACCGGGCATGTCGTCAGCCTGGTCCGCCAGTCCGTCCCCTGGCGTCCGGGGGCACGCGAGCTGCTCGAGGAACTGCACACCGCCGGCGTCCGCTGCGCCCTTGTGACCATGTCCGAGGCCCCGCTGGCCCGCGAGATCGTGGCCAGCCTGCCCAAGCCCTACTTCGAGTTCCTCATCACGGGGGACACCGTGGCGCAGGGCAAGCCCCATCCGGAGGCTTACCTCAAAGCGGTGGAACTCCTGCAGGAGGATGACCCTAGCCTGGACCACCGGCACTGCGTGGCCCTGGAAGACTCGGGGCCGGGCGTGGCGGCGGCGGTTGCGTCCGGTGTCATCACAGTGGCCATCCCGCACCTCGTGCCGCTGCCGGATGACCCGCGCCGCGCCACGTGGGACACCCTGGCCGGACGCGGTGTTGCGGACCTTGAAGAACTCGTCGCCCTCCGGCACGCGAACGACGGCGGACTCCCGGGCTCAATCCCCGAACTGGCCGGAACCCGTGGGGGCCGGAGCCTTGACTGAGCAGCCGCCGCAGAAGCCCGCAGGGAACCCGACAGGGGAGCCCGGGGAAGTCCCGTTCTCGCTCCGCGGCGGGATCCCGCTCGGCAGGATCGCCGGGATTCCCGTGGTGCTGGCCTACTCGTGGTTCGCTATCGCCGCCTTCACCGTGATCGCCTATGGCCCGGTGCTCGCACACAACGATCCCCGGCTTGGCGCCTCGGCCTATCTCGTGGCGTTCGCGTACTCGGTACTGCTGCTGGTCTCCGTGCTGGTGCACGAACTGGCCCACGCGCTCACCGCCCGCCTCTATCGCTGGCCGACCCGGAAAATTGTGCTCAACCTGTGGGGCGGCCACACCCAGTTCGAAGAATTCACCGCATCCCCTGGCCGGTCTGTGCTGGTGGCCATGGCCGGACCTGTGGCCAACCTGGTGCTGGCCGGCGCCGGCTGGCTGGTCCTCGCCGGCGGGCAGCTGCACGGCGTGGCGGACACCCTGGCCAACATTTTCGTCTGGGCCAACCTGCTGATCGGCATCTTTAATGTCCTCCCCGGCCTGCCGCTGGACGGCGGGCGACTGGTGGAATCCGCGGTCTGGAAAGTCACCGGCAGCCACGAACAGGGCACTATCGCGGCCGGCTGGGCCGGGCGGATCATCGTCATCGCCCTGGCAACGTGGTTTGTGGTCCTGCCGTTGCTGAGCGGTAACCGGCCGGACACGTCCTTGATGCTGATCACTGTCCTGGTGGGCGGCTTCCTGTGGATGGGCGCCTCGGCCTCGATCCAGCAGGCCAGATACCGGGGCAGGCTCCACCTGGTGGACGCCGCGGCCCTGGCCGAACCCGCCGTCGGGCTTCCGGACACCGCGAGCGTGCTGGACGTGCTGCGGCATTCGCCCCGGGGCGCGCCCGCCGTCGTGCTGTACGGCCCGGACTTGCGGCCGGCCGCCGTCGTCGACGAGTCCGCCGCGGCGGACGTCCCCGAAGCGCTGGCGGCAGCGACACCGGCAACCGCAGTCGCCTACCCTCTGGCTGCCGGCGCTTACGTCAAGGAAGGTGACCGGGGCGCTGACCTGCTGTCCTATCTAGCCCAGCTGCAGGGCTCGGATTACGCGGTGGTTAACAACGCCGGAACTGTCACCGGACTCCTGCGGCAACTGACCGTCCTCAACGCCCTCACGGGAAAGCAAACGCGCGGCTCCGTCCGTCCACGGGCCGGCGGCGAGGCCCGGAACCAGGACCAGAACCGGTAGAGTTACCTGCCGGTCGTGAATTTCCCGGCCCACGACCACGGGCCGGTGCCCGCCGCCCATCCGCGGCCACCCAGCTTTACAGGAGCGAGGAACACCTTCATGAGCAGCGACACCGCCGCCAACCCCACCCCTACCGACGACACGGCAGCCGCCGCCGGTGCCGCAGCGCCCGACGCCGGGGCTTCCGCACCGGTCGGTGCCAACCGCCGCCGCGGACCGTTCCGCGAGGGTGAGCGTGTGCAGCTGACCGATGAACGCGGCCGGATGAACACCATCAGCCTGGAAGCGGGCGGCGCCTTCCACACGCACCGCGGTTTCCTCAACCACGACGAAATCATCGGCAAGCCGGACGGCTCGGTGGTTGTGAACAACGTCGGACAGCAGTACCAGACGCTTCGCCCGCTGCTCTCGGACTTTGTCCTGTCGATGCCCCGCGGTGCCGCTGTGGTGTATCCCAAGGACGCCGGCCAGATCGTCACGATGGCCGACATCTTCCCGGGTGCCCGCGTGGTCGAAGCCGGCGTCGGCTCGGGTGCGCTCTCCATCTCCCTGCTCCGGGCGGTGGGGGACAACGGCTACCTGCACTCCTTTGAACGCCGCGAGGAGTTCGCCGACATTGCCCGCGGCAACGTCGAAACCATCTTTGGCGGCGCACACCCGGCCTGGCAGATCAGCCTCGGCGACTTCCAGGAGGAAGTGGTCCGGACTGAAGCCCCCGGCTCCGTGGACCGCGTGGTCCTGGACATGCTGGCACCGTGGGAATGCCTCGACGCCGTTGCCACCGTCCTCGCACCGGGTGGCGTGTGGATCAATTATGTCGCCACTGTCACTCAGCTTTCCCGCACCGCAGAGGCCATCCGCGCCGACGGCCGGTTCACCGAACCGGATGCCTGGGAATCTATGGTCCGCGGCTGGCACCTGGAGGGCCTGGCTGTACGCCCGGACCACCGGATGGTCGCCCACACCGGCTTCCTGCTGGTGACCCGCCGGCTGGCCGACGGCGTTACCGGCATCTCCGTGAAGCGACGGCCCTCTAAGACCGAGTTCGACGCCGAGGACGTGAACGCCTGGACTCCCGGTGCCGTTGGCGAACGTGCGGTCTCCGACAAGAAACTCCGGCGTGCTGCCCGCGACGCGATCGCAGGCACCAACGTCAAAGACACCCCCGAGGTCACGAACTAGTCCGCATTTCGGATGTCTTCAACAGCACCCGCCGTCTTGGGGCTATGGTCTTAATAGAAGGACGGAAGGGGCTGATGATGATGGAGACTCCGAATAACGAACACGGCGGAACGCCGGCGGAGGACGAGGCCCAGGGGGCAGGCGGGGCCGGCCAGCCGGTGGCCGGAGGTGTGGACTTTGCTGCGAACGAGCTGTCGGTCGCTGAGCGTCAGGTCAACATCCTCCGGGACAAACTCCGCCACATTGACCGCCAGCTGGCGGCTGCCACGCAAAACAACTCCAAGCTCGTGGGCATGCTGGAAACGGCCAAGGCCGAAATCCTGCGGCTGAAGAACGCGCTGGACCAGGAAGGGCAGCCGCCGTACAGCTTCGGGACCATCCTGCAGCTGAACCCCAAGCGGCGGCCCGAGCCGGGAAGCAGCGGGCAGGCAGCAACTGAAGAGTCCGTGGACATCTTCAACGCCGGGCGCAAAATGCGCGTAGGCATCAGCCCGCTCGTGAACCTCAACCAGCTCTCCGTCGGCCAGGAAGTCTTGCTCAACGAAGCCCTCCTGATAGTGGCCGGGCTCGGCTACGAACGGGCCGGGGACCTCGTAACGCTCAAGGAGCTTCTGGGCAGCGACCGCGCCCTGGTGGTGGGACGCGCCGACGAGGAACGTGTCATCAGGCTCTCCGGTGCTCTCCTGTCCCAGAAACTCCGGGTCGGGGATGCCCTTTCCATCGACAGCCGCACCGGCTACGCCCTGGAGAAGATCCCGCGCTCCGAGGTGGAGAACCTCGTCCTCGAGGAGGTCCCGGACATCACCTACCAGGACATCGGCGGCCTGGGGCCACAAATCGAGCAGATCCGCGACGCCGTCGAACTTCCGTTCCTGCACCCGGACCTGTACCGGGAACACGGCCTGAAGGCGCCCAAGGGGATCCTGCTCTACGGACCTCCCGGCTGCGGCAAGACCCTCATCGCCAAAGCCGTCGCCAACTCGCTGGCGGCGCGGGCAGCGGAGCGCGCGGGCAAGTCCGACATGAAGAGCTACTTCCTGAACATCAAGGGACCGGAGCTGCTGGACAAGTACGTCGGCGAAACCGAACGGCACATCCGGCTGATCTTCTCCCGGGCCCGGGAAAAGGCATCCGACGGCAGCCCCGTGGTGGTGTTCTTCGATGAGATGGATTCGCTGTTCCGCACCCGGGGCACCGGCATCTCCTCGGACGTGGAGACCACCATCGTGCCGCAGCTGCTCAGCGAAATTGACGGCGTCGAACGGCTGGACAACGTCATTGTGATCGGCGCTTCCAACCGCGAGGACATGATCGACCCCGCCATCCTGCGGCCGGGCCGGCTGGACGTCAAGGTCAAGATCCAACGGCCCGACGCCGAGGCGGCTGCGGATATCTTCAACAAATACATCACCCCGGACCTGCCGTTCCATCAGCAGGACCTCGCCGAGCACCACGGCGATGCCCAGGCCACAGTGGACGCCATGATCCAGCGCACCGTTGAGGCCATGTACTCCACCGAGAAGTCCAACGAATACCTGGAGGTCACCTACGCCAACGGTGATACCGAAATGCTCTACTTCAAGGACTTCAACTCCGGCGCCGTCGTCCAGAACGTGGTGGACCGGGCCAAAAAGTCCGCCATCAAGGACCTGCTGACCACGGGCCAGAAGGGTCTTCGCATCGACCATCTTCTCCGCGCAGTGGTGGACGAGTTCCGCGAGCACGAGGACATGCCCAACACCACCAATCCCGATGACTGGGCCCGGATCTCCGGTAAAAAGGGCGAACGCATTACCTACATCCGCACCATCGTCCAAGGCAAGGCCGGCCAGGAGCCCGGGAAGTCCATCGAGACGATGCCCACCACGGGCCAGTACCTGTGACCGCGGGTCCCGCGTCGGCATCCTCGGCCCTGCCCGTCGGCGGCGCCATGCGGGTCATGGGATCGGAGACCGAGTACGGCATCCACGCGCCGTCGGCGCCCGGCGCGAACGCCACGATGATGTCGGCACGGGTCATCCAGGCCTACGCCCAGGTGACGCGCCAGCGCGCCGCCGGCGGGGCCGAGACCCGCTGGGACTACACCGACGAGGAGCCGCTCCACGACGCCAGGGGCTGGACCCTCGAGCGGAGCAGGGCCGACCCGGAGCAGCTCACTGACCGGCCGCCGGTCCTGGACGCGGAGGCCGTGGCCCTGGCCTACGGCCGTGCCGAACTGGACCACGACGGCGATGACGAGTCCGGGTCCCTGCTGATGAACATGGTGCTCGGCAACGGGGCGCGCCTGTACGTCGACCACGCCCACCCGGAGTATTCCAGTCCGGAAGTGACGAACCCGCGCGACGCCGTGACGTGGGACGCCGCCGGGGACCTGGTGGCGCTGGCCGCGGTCCGGCGGCTCGCCGCCGACCCCGAGTTGCCGCCGATCAACCTTTACAAGAACAACACGGACAACAAATCCGTGTCCTACGGTTCCCACGAGAACTACCTGATGCCGCGCTCTGTCCCGTTCGGCGAAATCGTGAGGGGCCTGACGCCGTTCTTCATCACCCGCCAGATCATGTGCGGGGCGGGGCGCGTCGGGCTGGGCCAGGACAGCTCACGGCCCGGCTACCAGATCAGCCAACGCGCGGACTTCTTCGAGACCGAGGTGGGGCTCGAAACCACCATCCGGCGCCCCATCATTAACACCCGCGACGAACCCCACGCCACGGCGGACAGGTACCGGCGCCTGCACGTCATCATCGGCGACGCCAACCTCAGCCAGGGCGCCAATTTCCTCAAGTTCGGCACCACCGCCATGGTCCTGAGCCTCATCGAGGCCGGGCTGGCGCCCAGGATCGAGGTCCACGAGCCTGTCGCCGCGCTGCAAACCGTCAGCCACGACACGTCACTCACGGCGACGCTCCGGCTGGCCGACGGCCGCCGCATCACCGCCCTGGACCTGCAATGGATCTACTTCGAGGCCGCCGCCAAGCTTGCCCAGGACACCGGCGTCGCCGACGCGGTGGACGGGGACGGCCACACCCACGCCGTGCTGGAGCGCTGGTCGGCGACCCTGACCGCGCTCGACAGCGACCGGGCCGCCGCAGCATCAACCGTGGAGTGGCTGGCCAAGCTCACCCTGCTCGAGGGCTACCGGCAGCGTGACGGCCTGGAATGGTCCGATGCACGGCTGGGGCTCGTGGACCTGCAGTGGGCGGACATCCGGCCGGAGAAGGGGCTCTACCGCCGCCTCCTGGCGCGCGAGAGGATGCAGCGAATCGTCGACGACGCCGCGATCGCCCGGGCGGTGACGGAACCGCCGTCGGACACCAGGGCCTTCTTCCGCGGCCGCTGCGTCAGCCGCTTCGGCTCCGATCTGGTCGGCGCCAGCTGGGACTCGGTGATCTTCGATCTGCCCGGCCGGGGCAAGCTGCAGAGGGTGCCAACCCGGGAACCGCTGCGCGGCACTGAGGCGCTCACGGCAGGCCTGTTTGCCCGGCACCGCGAGGCCGCACCGTTCCTCGCCGAGCTCCTCGGACTGCCGCCCGGTTCGTGAGCCCAAAGCCCCCCGTGAGGGGCCCTGACGTGGCAATATGGCTTTACAGGGTGTCCCGCTCACGGCGCGGCATCCGGTGGAAATGCAGTGGGATCTAAGGAGAGAACAATGGCAGGCCAGGAGCAGCAGCAGCCGCAGTCCCGCGAGACCGAAATCGAGGACACCCCACCGGCACCACCGGTCGCGCCCGAGGCGCAGGCGTCGGAAGCGACCCAGGGCGTGGATGACCTTCTCGACGAGATCGACGGCGTCCTGGAGTCCAACGCCGAGGAATTTGTCCGGGCTTTTGTCCAGAAAGGCGGCCAGTAGGGCCGCCGACCGGCGGCTGGCTGGCGGGCACTATTGGAGGAGGACCGGGCTGAGGATTCATGGGGCTGAGAGCCGGAAGTCGTTGATCCACTACGTTGAGGGAGTGCACCAGTGCAGGAAACATCAGCCAACCAGGTAGCGGCGAACGCGACGTCCTCATTCACCGAGCACCTGCAGCGCTCCCGGCCCGAGCTCTTGCCGTTCAGCGCCCACCAGGCGGGCGTGCTGTCCGCAGCGTCGTCCGCGCCGCTCCAGGCGCCGCACGCCACCACGATTGTGGCCATGACCTACGCCGGGGGAGTCCTCATGGCCGGGGACCGCCGCGCGACCATGGGCAACGTCATCGCCAGCCGGCACATCGAAAAAGTTTTCCCCGCGGATCAGTACTCGGTTCTGGGAATCGCCGGTACGGCAGGGATCGCGCTTGATATCACCCGGCTGTTCCAGGTGGAGCTGGAACACTACGAGAAGATCGAGGGAACCCAGCTGAGCCTGGACGGCAAAGCCAACCGACTGGGCGCCATGATCCGCGGCAACCTGCCGATGGCGATGCAGGGACTGGCCGTGATCCCGCTCTTCGCCGGGTTCGACCGCCCGGCCGGCATCGGGCGCCTGTTCTCCTACGACGTCACCGGTGGCCGCTACGAGGAGCAGGAGCACCATACCGTCGGCTCCGGGTCCATGTTTGCGCGCGGGGCACTGAAAAAGCTTTGGCGCCCCAATCTCTCCGAAGCCGAGGCCGTCCGGGTAGCCGTCGAGGCACTGTACGACGCCGCCGACGACGACTCAGCCACCGGAGGCCCGGACCCGGTGCGCCAGCTCTGGCCGGTGGTCTACGCCGTTAGCCGTTCCGGCGCCGTGCGCGTTCCCGAACGCGAGCTCGCCGCCGTAGCGGGCACCATCATCGAGGCACGGGCTGCGGCCCAGCGGGAGGCCTGAAATGACCCAGCAGTTCTATGTCTCCCCTGAACAGCTAATGAAGGACCGGGCGGACTTCGCCCGGAAGGGCATCGCCCGGGGCCGGTCGGTAGTGGTGATCAGTTGCCGGGACGGCATCGCGCTGGTGGCCGAGAACCCGTCGCCCTCGCTGCACAAGATCAGCGAGATTTACGACAAAATCGCGTTCGCCGCCGTCGGCAAGTACAACGAATTCGAGAGCCTACGCCAGGCCGGTGTGCGCTATGCCGACGTACGGGGTTACTCGTACGACCGTGAGGACGTCACCGCCCGCGGGCTGGCCAGCGTCTACGCCCAAAGCCTCGGCGCCGTCTTCACCACCGAACAGAAGCCGTTCGAGGTGGAACTGGCGGTGACCGAGGTGGGGGAGAGCCAGGACGCCGACCATCTCTACCGCCTGACGTTTGATGGCTCCATCGCCGACGAACACGGGTTTATTGTGATGGGCGGCCAGGCCGACAAGGTCTCCGAGGCCGTGGCCGCGGGATGGCGCAGCGAACTCGACTTCGCGGGTGCCATCCGGCTGGCGCTGGCCGGGCTCGTCGCGGACAAGGAAGCGACGGCGCTGCCCGCGTCCGCCGTGGAGGTTGGCGTCCTGGACCGCGGCTCGGAAAGCAGCCGCGGCAGCCGCCGCGCGTTCCGCCGCCTGGACGACGCCACAATTGAGGCCCTGCTGGCTGAGGAGAACTGAGATGGACAAGCGTATTTTCGGCATCGAGACCGAGTTCGGCATTTCCTATTCGAGCCCGGAGTCACGACCATTGGCGCCGGAAGAAGTGGCCCGGTACCTCTTCCGCAAAGTGGTCAGCTGGGGGAGATCCTCCAACGTGTTCCTCACCAACGGCTCACGGCTCTACCTCGACGTCGGTTCGCACCCGGAGTACGCTACCGCCGAATGCGATGACCTCGCCCAGCTGATCTCCCATGACCGGGCAGGCGAGCTGATCCTGGACGACCTTGTCGACGAGGCCCAGGAACGCCTGGCCGCCGAGGGCTTCAACGGCACGGTGTACCTGTTCAAGAACAACACCGACTCGGCAGGGAACTCCTACGGCAGCCACGAGAACTACCTGATTCCGCGCCGCGGGGAGTTCTCCCGGCTCGCCGAAATCCTCATCCCGTTCCTCGTGACCCGCCAGCTGATCGCCGGTGCGGGCAAGATCCTGAAGACCCCGCACGGGGCCACCTACGCCTTCTCCCAGCGCGCCGACCACATCTGGGAAGGCGTCTCCTCCGCCACCACCAGGTCCCGGCCGATCATCAACACCCGGGACGAGCCGCACGCGGACGCCGAGTTCTACCGGCGGCTGCATGTGATTGTGGGCGACTCAAACATGTCCGAGACCACCACGCTGCTCAAAGTCGGCACCGTGGACCTGATCCTGCGGATGATCGAGGCGGGCGTCATCATGCGCGACATGCGGATGGAGAACCCGATCCGCAGCATCCGCGAGATCTCCCACGACCTCAGCGGCCGGGCCCTGGTCCGCCTGGCCAACGGCCGCCAGCTGACTGCCCTGGAAATCCAGCGCGAGTACCTGAACAAGGTGACCGAATTCGTGGCCGACCGGGGAGCACACAACGCCCACGTCCCGGTCATCCTGGACTTGTGGGAGCGCACCCTCGACGCGATCGAAAGCGGCAACACCAGCACCATTGACACTGAGGTCGACTGGGCCATCAAGAAGAAGCTGATGGACAGCTACCGCGAACGGCACAGCCTGGACCTCGATGCACCGCGGATCGCGCAGCTGGACCTCACATACCACGACATCTCACGCACCCGCGGGCTTTTCTACCTGCTGCAGTCCCGGGGTGCAGCCCGGAGGCTGGTTGACGATACGGCCGTGAAGGACGCCGTCGACGCCCCTCCGCAGACCACTCGGGCGAAACTGCGCGGCGACTTCGTCCGCCGGGCGCAGGAACTGGGCCGGGACTACACCGTGGACTGGGTCCATCTGAAGCTGAACGACCGCGCACACCAGACCATCCTCTGCAAGGATCCCTTCCGCAGCGTCGATGACCGTGTGGATGCCCTGCTGGACTCTATGGGCTGATACCCAGCTTTCCGCGTTACTCTGGATAAGGTGCCGTTTGACGGCCACCGCGTGCTTTGCCGCTGGCTCATGTCCGGCGAAGCGTCCATCCTGCCCCGACGAAAGTTTTTACGTGCGCCGACTATTAGCAATTCTCCTCCCCGGACTGCTGCTGCTCACCGCTTGTGGTGGCGGCCAAGCTGCCACCCCGGAGCCCACCAGCCAGTCCGCCGGCGAGACCGCGAAGCTGGACTCCCTGAAACTGACCGAGAACGGCGACAAGAAGGCCCCCGGCGTCGAGTTCACCAAGCCCCTTGAGGTCAAGGACCCCACCATCAAGGTGGTCAAGGAAGGCGACGGCGAACGTATCAAGGCCAACCAGGTCGCCGATATCTCAATCGTCGCCTTCAACGGCAAGGACGGCTCCAAGCTCGAGGACACCTTCGCCAAGGATCCCGAGAAGCTCGAACTGAACGACGAGCTCAAGACCGGCAGCGCCGTCATCTACAACGCGTTCGTCGGCGCCAAGGTCGGCTCCAACCTCGCCCTGGCTGTCCCCGGCCAGGCCGCCAGCGCCCAGGGCGCTGCCCAGCCGTCCCAGCTGCTCGTGATCAAGATCCTTGGCGCGCAGGATGCGCCCAAGGTTCTCGACAAGCCCGAGGGCGACGCCGTGACCCCGCCCGCCGGTCTGCCCACCGTGAAGGAAAACGACAAGGGCGTCCCGGAAATCTCGGTCAAGGGCGTCGCCGCCCCCAAGGCCCTCATCTCGCAGGACCTCATCAAGGGCAAGGGCCAGACGGTCAAGGAATCCGACACCATCACCGTGAACTACGTCGGTGTCGCCCTTGCCTCGGGCAAGGTCTTCGATTCCAGCTTCACCAGCGGCAAGAAGGCAACGTTCCCGCTGAACGGCGTCATCAAGGGCTGGACCCAGGGCCTTGCCGGCAAGACCGTGGGCTCCCGTGTCCTCCTCGTCATCCCCAAGGCACTCGCTTACGGCGACAAGGGCCAGGGCGATGCCAAGGGCGATCTGACGTTCGTCGTCGATATCCTCGGCGTCAAGTAGCACTCCCCGCCAGCAAACCACCACAGAAGGAGCAACCATGTCATTTGGACAGCGCAACCTCGACCGCCAGAAGCCGGAAATTGACTTCCCCGAAGGCGACGTACCCACCGAACTCGTCATCACCGACCTGATCGAAGGCGACGGCGCCGAGGCCAAGGCCGGCGACACCGTCTCCACCCACTACGTCGGCGTGGCCTGGTCCACCGGCGAAGAATTCGACGCCTCGTGGGGCCGGGGCGCGCCCCTGGACTTCCGCGTTGGCGTCGGCCAGGTTATCCAGGGCTGGGATCAGGGCCTGCTCGGAATGAAGGTCGGCGGCCGCCGCCGCCTGGAGATCCCCTCGGAGATGGCCTACGGCGCCCGCGGCGCCGGCGGAGCGATTGGCCCCAACGAGGCCCTGATCTTCGTCGTGGACCTCGTGGCGGTCCGCTAGTCCCCACCGGCTCCCAGCCCTCGCACGCTCGGGCCGGGGCCCCCGCCGGCGTGGGCCCACCCACCGGCTCCCTGCCCTCGCAAGCTCGGGCCCGGGCCCTCGAAAGCGCGGTAACAATCGGAAAGTTCTTCCGGCTGTTGCCGCGCTTTCGGCGTTTTTGGCGCCGCGGCTTTAGTACCCTTGCGGAGTGTCCGCCTCACGTACAGAACGCCTCCTGAACCTGCTGATCGCCCTGCTCAACACCAAGTACGGGCTGCGCCGCGCCGAGCTGCGCGAGAAGGTTTACCACGACACCACCAGCTCCGAGGTTGCCTTCGGGCGGATGTTCGAGCGGGACAAGGGCGAACTGCGCCAGTTCGGGTTCGACGTCGAAGCGGTGACAGACAAGGGTTGGGGCTCCGACGATCCCGCGACCACCCGGTACCGGATCGGCAAAGAGTCCAACCGCCTGCCCGATGTCAGCCTCACCCCGGCCGAGTGCACCGTCCTGATCCTGGCGGCGCAGCTCTGGGAGCAGGCTGCCCTCGGATCGGCCGCCCGCAACGCCGTGCGCAAGCTGCAGGCCGCCGGCGGCCCGCTGGAGGCCGAACTTCCACCCGGCGTCCAGCCGCGCATCCGGCCGGCCGGGCAGGCCTTCGAGGACCTCGTGGCCGCCATCCACGCCCAGCACCCCGTGACTTTCGGCTACCTGGCCGGCAGCACCGGCCGGGAAGAGACACGGATTGTCGAGCCGTGGGGCCTCGGGAGCCGCTTCGGGCAGTGGTACCTGGTGGGCTACGACCGGGCCCGCGAAGAGCGGCGGTTCTTCCGGCTCTCGCGATTCACCTCCGCCGTCACCGTCCTCGAGCAGGAGGACTTCAACCCGCCGTCGACGTTCAACGTCCGGGACGAGCTGGCCACGCTCCCCGAGCTACCCGTGCAGTCCGCACTAGTCGACGTCGCCGCCGGCGCTTTGCTCGGCCTGCGCGGCCACTCAGCACCGTTCGACAGGACGGCCGACGCCGGGCAGCCCGCCCCGGCCCGCGACGGCTTCGACCGCCTCTCGGTACCGTACCGGGACCTCGAAACCCTCGCCCAGGAACTCGCCTCGTACGGCCCCAAAGCGGTCGTTGTTGCGCCCGCGGACCTGCACACCGCTGTCCGCCGGCGTCTGGCCTCCGCTGCGGCATTCGCGGCAGAGCCGGCCCCGGCCATCGACTTCCCGCGCACAGGACCCGACAAGCGGTCGCGGAAGCGCACCTCCGAGGACCAGCTAAAGCGGATGCTGCAGCTGGTGCCGTTCCTCGTCCACAACCAGGGCCTGCACATCAGCGACGTGGCGGAGCGTTTCGGCATTACCCGCAAGGAACTTGAAGAGGACCTGCGCATCCTGATCTGTTCCGGGCTGCCCGAAGGCTACCCCGACGATCTCCTCGACATCCGCTGGGACGATGACCACGTTTACATCATGGAGGACCTGGACCTCAACCGGCCGGTCCGTTTTACGGTGGACGAAGCCTGCGCCCTGCTCACCGGGCTGGAGGCCCTCAACGGCCTTCCCGGCATCGCCGAGGGCGGCACGCTGGAGTCGGTGACCCTCAAACTGATGGCCGCCGCCGGCGAGGAGGGCCTGAAGGCTGCCGCCGTCTCCGGACCCGAGGTCGCACCGGAAGACTCGGGCACCCTGGAGACCGCCCGCACGGCGATCCGTAACGGTTCCCAGCTGCGGCTCAGCTATCTGTCCCCGCAGCGGGACACGGTCAGCGACCGGGATATCGACCCGTTGCGGCTCTACTCGATGGACAGCACCTGGTACCTGGAGGCGTACTGCCACTCGGCGCAGGGCCTGCGCAACTTCCGGCTGGACCGGATCCGGAGCCTGGAGCCCAACGGTCGTCCGGTGTCCTCCGCCGCCAGCCCGGCCGACGGTTTTCCCGTAAAGCTGTTTACCCCGAACGACGACGACGCCGTGGTGGTGGTCGAACTGACCCGGCAAGGTGCCGGGCTGGCTGACGAGTACTACGCCGAGCGGACCGCGCCGCTTCCAAATGGCAACACCCTGGCGGAAATCCGCTTTGGCAGCGCAGACTGGCTGCCGATGTTCGTGGCCCAGCACGGCGGCGCCGTCCGCATCCTGCAGCCTGCGTCCCTGGCAGACACGGTACGTGAATGGCTCGACGCGGCCCTTGCGGTGTACGGGGAGCCGGCCGCCCGCCGGTTAGACTGATCAGCATGCCTTGGTGGTCCTGGATCGTAATTTGGATAGCGCTCGTCGCCCTGTCGCTGCTCTTCTTCGGTGTGCTCGGCGTGCGGCTCTTCCGGCAATTCATGGCCACCGTCAAGGAACTTGGTGAGGCAGGGGATCGGTTCTCCGACTTCGCTGCCGGCCCCCGAACCGCCAGTTCAGCCGTTGTTCATGTCGAGTCCGTAGGCTCGGATGACATCGACGCCGGTCAACGGCCCGGCGCGCACGCCGTCCCCGGGTCTGCCGTTTTTGCCGAGCCTGCGTCGATGCGTCATGATTACCATGCATCCAAAGCCGCCCGGCAGGAAGCCCGGAGGTTACGCCGGATCCGGCGCAAAACGGACCGTGGCCAGCCACAGGCGCTGCGCGACATCGATCTCCGTTAGACATAGGATGTACACAAACGAAAGGACCACCCGGCATGAGGCTTGAAGGCTGGCATCTCATCATCATCATCGTCCTGGCCTTGGTGCTCTTCGCGGCGCCCAAGCTGCCCGGAATGGCCCGCAGCCTGGGCCAGTCGATGCGGATTTTCAAATCCGAGGTCCGCGAAATGAAAAAGGACGGCACGCCCGAGGCGAAGGCTGATCCGGACGCGGTCGAGGGCAAAGTTGTGAACCACCCCCGGTCCAACGGCACCGAGAGCCGCCCGGGCGAGGGAACTGACGTTCCGCCGCCGAACCGCGCCTAGAACCACATGGCAGTAACCATGAACCGCCGATCGAACCCCGAGGGCCGGATGGCCCTCCTCGATCACCTCAAAGAGCTCAGGAACCGGCTCTTTAAGTCAGCGATCGCCGTCGTCCTCGGAACCGTCGCCGGGTTCGTTGTCTACCAGCCCATGCTGGCCGCACTGATCAAACCGATCCGCGACCTGAACCTGCATGAGGGTCGGCAGGCGTCGCTGAACTTCGACGGCGTGGCGAGCTCTTTCGACCTGATGATCCAAGTGTCCGTGTTCCTGGGCCTGATCGTGGCGAGCCCCGTCTGGCTCTACCAGCTCTGGGCCTTCATTGTCCCTGGTCTGCACAAAAAGGAACGTCGGCTGGCCCTGTCCTTTGTCGCGGCCGCCGTCCCGTTGTTTGTGGGCGGTGTCCTGCTGGCTTGGCTGGTCCTCCCGAACGCGGTGCGGGTGCTGACCGACTTCACACCGTCCGGCGGCTCCAACTTCATCAGCGCCCAGGTGTACCTGTCCTTTGTGCTGCGGCTCCTGCTCGCGTTCGGCATAGCGTTCCTGCTCCCGGTGGTGCTGTTCGGCCTGAACCTCGCCGGACTGATCAAGGGCCAGCAGCTGCTCAAGAGCTGGCGGATCACGGTGTTCCTGGTGTGCCTTTTCGCCGCCATGGCCGCCCCGGGAGCGGACGCGATGAGCATGTTCTACCTCGCCGTCCCCATGCTGGTGCTGTTTTTCACCGCGATCGGGCTCTGCCTTCTGAACGACCGGCGGCGGGAGAAGCGTGCCGCCAAGGTGGCCGCCGAGACCGAAGCCACAGCAGACCAGGCGACTCCCAGCTCCGAGCTGGAGAATCTGTAGCCTTCCGCCCATTAGGCTGGAAACATGTCGTCACAACCCGGGCCGGAATCGCCGTCCGAGCGCTACCGCGCCAGCGCCGAGCGGGCCGCCGAAGCCAAAACGTACCTGGGCGGATTTACCCGCACCCTCACGTTTGATCTCGATCCCTTCCAGCGCGAGGCATGCCTGTCCCTGCAGGCCGGCCGGGGAGTGCTCGTTGCCGCGCCCACCGGCGCTGGTAAGACCATCGTGGGCGAATTCGCCATCTACCTGGCCCTCCAGCGCGGCCTCAAGGCCTTCTACACCACCCCCATCAAAGCGCTGAGCAACCAGAAGTACTCCGAGCTGGCCGAGAAGTACGGCGCTTCGCAGGTGGGCCTGCTAACCGGCGACACCAGCATCAACGGCGAGGCGCCGGTGGTGGTGATGACCACCGAAGTGCTTCGCAACATGCTCTACGCCGGCTCGGAAACCCTCGACGACCTCGGGTTCGTTGTGATGGATGAGGTGCACTACCTCGCCGACCGCTTCCGCGGTGCCGTCTGGGAAGAAGTCATCATCCATTTGCCCAGCGAAGTGCAGGTCGCCTCGCTGAGCGCAACGGTCTCCAACGCCGAGGAATTCGGTGCCTGGCTGGACACCGTTCGCGGCCAGACCGACGTAATCGTCTCCGAGCACCGCCCGGTACCGCTGTGGCAGCACGTGATGGTGGGCCGCAAGATTGTGGACCTGTTCGCCGGCGACACCAGTTTCGATGAGATCGCGCCCGCGGGCGCCGACGCCGACGTCGAGGACGACGGCGCTGCTGCGGCAGCCGACGGCGGAGGCCGGGGCGCCGGTGGTCACGCTGCCCGGGGCGCCGCTGCAGCCAGCTCCGCCGGCAGCGTGGCTTCCGGCACTGTCACCACCGAGCGGGCCGGCTACGAGGTCAATCCCGAGCTGCTCTCCATGGCCCGCGCCGAGAGCCAGATGAACTTTCGCGGCCGCTTCGGCCACGGCGGCCGCAACCAGCGCCGGCAACAACGCCAGCGGGATGAGGCACCCCAGGGCGGCACCCGCAGCCCGGTCCGGAAAGCCAGCCGGCCCCAGGTCATCGCCAGCCTTGACCGGATGGACCTGTTGCCCGCCATCACCTTTATTTTCTCCCGCGCCGGCTGTGATGCCGCCGTGGCCCAGTGTGTTTCCGCCGGACTGTGGCTGACCACGGAGAAGGAACAGGCCATCATCGCCCGGATGGTCGATGAGGCGGCCCAGGACATCCCCTCCGACGATCTCGACGTCCTCGGCTTCTGGAGCTGGCGCGACGGCCTGCTCCGGGGCCTGGCAGCGCACCACGCCGGCATGCTGCCCACCTTCAAGGAAGTCGTGGAGAAGCTCTTCGTGGAGGGCCTGGTCAAGGCCGTCTTCGCCACGGAAACCCTGGCCCTCGGCGTCAACATGCCCGCACGCTGTGTCGTCCTCGAGAAGCTGGACAAGTTCAACGGCGAGGCGCACGTCAACATCACCGCGGGGGAGTACACCCAGCTAACCGGTCGGGCGGGCCGGCGCGGGATCGACGTCGAGGGACACGCCGTGGTGCTGTGGCAGCCGGGAACGGATCCGGCCGCCGTCGCCGGCCTCGCCTCCCGCCGGACCTACCCGCTGAACTCCAGCTTCCGGCCCACCTACAACATGTCGATCAACCTCGTGGCCCAGTTCGGCCGGCCCCGGGCCCGCGAGATTCTCGAATCGTCCTTCGCCCAGTTCCAGGCCGACCGCTCCGTCGTCGGGTTGGCCAAGCAGGTGCGCAGCCGGGAGGAATCACTGGCCGGTTTCAGCGCCGCCATGAACTGCCACCTGGGGGATTTCACTGAGTACTCCAGGCTCCGCCGGGCCCTCAACGATGCCGAAAAGACGGCGTCCAAGAGCACCTCGCGTGCCCGGAAATCCCTCACCGAGGATTCGCTGAGCCGGCTTCTGCCGGGCGACGTGGTGGACGTGCCGTCCGGCCGCGCGCCTGGCCTCGCGGTCGTGCTCAGCTCCGATCACCACTCCCGCGAGCCGCGCCCGGCGGTGATGACCCTGGACAACCAGCTGCGGCGGATCGGGCTGCACGACGTCGAGGGCCCCCTGGCCCCAATCACCCGGGTCCGGATCCCCAAATCGTTCAACGCCAAGGTGCCAAAATCCCGCCGGGACCTGGCATCCTCCGTCCGGAACGCGGTCCGGGAAAACCGGCCGCCGGCACCGCCGAACCGCAACGAGGACTTCGGCCGTGCCGCGGCCCAGCCGAACATGGAGAAGAAGATCGCCGAATTGCGCCGCGAACTCCGGGCGCACCCTTGCCACGGCTGCAGCGACCGCGAAGACCATGCCCGCTGGTCTGACCGCTGGTGGAAGCTGCGCCAGGAGACCGACGGCCTGATCCGCCAGATCCAGGGGCGCACCAACACCATCGCCAAGACCTTCGACCGGGTCTGCGGGGTCCTGTCGAGTTACGGCTACCTGGAAACCTCCGATTCCGGCGTGATCTCCATCAGCGCTGACGGGCAGCGGCTGCGCCGGATTTACGGTGAGAAGGATCTGCTGATCTCGCAGAGTCTGCGGATGGGTGCCTTCGGTGACCTCGATGCCGCCGAAATCGCGGCGCTGGCCAGTGTGCTGGTGTACCAGGCCAAACGGGAGGACCGGGGCCTGCGGCCCAAGATGCCCAGCATCTCCCTGGAGTCAGCGGTGGACACCGTGGTGCGTGAATGGTCAGCCCTTGAGGATGTCGAGGAAGCCAACAAGCTCCCGCTGACCGGCGAACCCGAACTCGGCCTGGTATGGCCCATCTTCAAATGGGCCAAGGGCCGGCACCTGCAGGAGGTCCTCAGCGGCACCGACCTGGCCGCCGGCGACTTTGTCCGCTGGGTCAAACAAGTCATCGACCTCCTGGACCAGCTGGCCAAGATCCCCCAGTTGGACCCGCGGGTCGCCCGCCTCTGCGGCGAGGCGATCACCCTGATCAAACGCGGCGTCGTCGCCTACTCCGCTGTGGCCTGACCCCCTTCCCGAAACCCGGTTATCCCGGGCCGCCATCCACTTTTCCCATCCCACCGGGCCGGCCAGCCGCCGGACCCCCTACGAGGAGTTCTCCATCATGACTGCTTCACCAACCCCGGCCGCCGGTGCCCCGCGCAAAGTGACGCTGTACCGCAACGGTTCCGTCTACACCGCTGCGGATCCCTTCGCCTCGGCCATGCTGGTGGACGGCGATACCGTGGCCTGGGTTGGTTCCGAGCAGGCGGCCTCGTCCATTGCGGACTCCCCCATGGACGTCATCGACCTGCAGGGTGCCCTCCTCGCCCCGGGGTTCGTGGACTCCCACGTGCAYCTGACGGAGACCGGCCTCGCCCTGGACTCACTCCGGCTTGGTGAGGTCCGCTCCGCGGCCGAGCTGCTCGACGCCGTCGCCGGCTCGACCGCGGAAGGCACGGTGCTGGGCCACGGCTGGGACGAAACCCTCTGGGACGACCAGACCCTGCCCAGTCGGGAAGAACTCGAGCGCGCGGCCGGGGGCCGCAAGGTCTACCTGTCCCGGGTTGACGTGCACTCGGCGCTTGTCTCCGGTTCCCTGGCCTCGACGACCGGCATTGAGACCCTCGACGGGTACGACGCCGACGGCCATCTCAAGCGTGCAGCACACACCGCGGCGCGGCTGGCCGCCCGCGATCTGCCCGCCGACACGCTTCGCGGCTACCAGCAGGCGGCCCTGTCTGAGGCGGCTGCCAACGGCTACGTGGCGCTGGCTGAGATGGCGGCCCCGCACATCGGCGGCATCGAAGACCTGCAGCTGGCCGCCGGCTGGAATGCGGCCGGCCGTCCCGGGCAGGCTGTCCCGGAGGTCCTGCCCTACTGGGGCCAGCTCGCTGCTTCCGCTGACGAGGCCCGGTCCATCCTGGACAGCCTCGGCGTCGCCGTCCTCGGTCTTGCCGGCGACCTCAATATCGACGGGTCCATTGGATCCCGGACCGCGGCGCTGCGCGGCGACTACGCCGACGCCCCGGGGGAGCGGGGCAGCCAGTACCTCTCTGTGGACGAGGCCGCCGCGCACCTTGCCGCCTGTTCGGTGCTGGGCATCCAGGCCGGTTTCCACGTGATCGGCGACGCCGGGCTCGACGCCGCCCTCGACGCCCTGGACCGTGCCGCCGCCGAGGTAGGTGAACAGCGGGTCCGCGCCGCGGGCCACCGGTTCGAACACGTCGAGATCGCCGACGCGGCGGCTATCCAGCGTCTCGCCAAATACTCGGTGACCGTCAGCGCCCAGCCTGTCTTCGACGCGCTCTGGGGCGGCGGGGACAGCCTGTACGCGCAGCGGCTCGGAGCCCGTCACACGGCGATGAACCCGTTCGCGTCGTTCTACTCGGCCGGCGTCCCCATCACCTTCGGCAGCGACAGCCCCGTCACCCCGCTCCGGCCCTGGTCCAGTGTGCGGGCCTGCCTGGAGCACCACAACGCCGCCGAGCAAATCTCTGCCCGGGCAGCCTTCCTCGGCCACACCCGGGCCGGCTGGCGGGCCGCCCGCTACCGCAACCCGATGGCCGGCCAGCTGGTCCCGGGCGCACCGGCCAGCTTTGCGGTCTGGGAAGTCGAAGAGCTTATGGTCCAGGTGGCCGACGGCCGGGTGCAGTCCTGGAGCACAGACCCGCGGGCCCGCACACCGCTGCTCCCGGCGCTGGACACCGGCGCCGATCCGATCTGCCTGCAGACGGTGCGCGACGGCGTCGAACTCTTCTCCAACGGCTCGCTCGGAGCCTGACCGGGACGGTGGCGTGGTGCACGCCACCGTCCCGGAAGGCCGGGTTCCCGGCCCCTGACTGTCTATAATGGGGAGCTGTGCCTGTCGCCGGCTAATTGCCGGCCCGGCCCACCGACCGCTCCCTCCAAGGAAAGGCCCCGCAGTGCGTGTCCTCACGATTATCCCGACCTACAACGAGCTGGAATCGTTGCCCAAGACCCTCGGGCGTCTGCGCACTGCCGTGCCTGCCTCCGACGTCCTGGTCGTTGACGACAACAGCCCCGACGGCACGGGCCAGCTCGCGGACCGCATCGCCGCCGAGGACAGCCAGGTCCACGTCCTGCACCGCCAGGGCAAGGCCGGACTGGGTGCGGCCTACATTGCAGGCTTCAAGTGGGGCCTGGACGCCGGCTACGACATCCTGGTCGAGATGGACGCCGATGGCTCGCACAAGCCCGAGCAGCTGCCCCAGCTGATCGAGGCCGTGGAACAGGGCGCCGACCTCGCCATGGGCTCCCGCTGGGTTCCGGGCGGCAGCGTGGTCAACTGGCCGCTGTACCGGCAGGCGATCTCCCGCGTCGGCAGCACCTACGCCCGCCTGATGCTCGGCGTCAAGATCAAGGACGTCACCGGTGGTTTCCGCGCGTTCCGCCGGAGCACCCTCGAGAAGCTCAACCTGGATTCGGTGGATTCGGTGGGCTACGGCTTCCAGGTGGACCTCGCGTGGCGCGTGGCCAAGCTGGGACTGAACATCGTCGAACGCCCCATCACCTTCGTGGAGCGTGAACTCGGCGCCTCGAAAATGAGCGGCAACATTGTGGTCGAGGCCATGATCAACGTGACCAAGTGGGGCCTCAGCGCCCGCTGGAACACGCTGGCCGGCAAGCTCGGCCGCAAGTAGCCACAGCAGGCGCAAAAAAGGCCGGTCCGGCACCTTCTCAGGTGCCGGACCGGCCTTTTTGCTATGGTGCCGGCTGCCGGGCAGCGGAGGAACCCTAGGCCGAGCGGCGTTCGCCGCGGCGCTCACGCAGGATGGTGAGGCGGTCTTCGAGGATCTGCTCCAGCTCGGGCAGCGAGCGGCGTTCGAGCAGCATGTCCCAGTGGGTGCGGACAGCCTTCTCATTGCTGTTGACGGGGCGTTCGCCGTCGACCAGGAGGGCTTCCTTACCGGTCTTCGAAACCCATACCGGGGGGATCTCCGCTTCCGAGGAGAACGTCACAAAGACCTGCTCGCCGTCCTCGCAACGGTACTCAACACGCTGGCGCGGAGCCGGTTCGACACCGGATTCGGTCTCCATGCTCTGTGCGCCAAGGCGCATACCCCGCAGGCTGCGATCGCTCATCTTTTCTCCCTTATGATCGGTTCGCAGGGCCGGGCCCTGCGCTAGCCGGGGGCCACGAGGACCCCGCCGGACTACTTTTTGCATTGCGTTCCCACTGCAGAAATCGTCAGTAGATATAACGCGCCGCGAAGCGTAAATGTTCCGGCGGGCTGAACCGACCGGACAAATACACAAGTATACGCGGCCCCAGCGTCCCAGGTAAACCCGGGACCTCCCGGCGGAGCGGACCCGGGCAGCCCGGCGGGGGAGCCTTCCGGCAGCGGGCGGGGTCAACAGGAAGGGAGGCACCCGCCGCAGCGGATGCCTCCCTGTTTAGCCTGGCCGCACGGAGCGGTCCATCTCGCTTCGCGGCTAGGCGCCCGGGACGCCGGTGGACGACGCGGCTGGTTCTGACGGCGAAGACTGTGCGGCCGGCCCAGCGAACGGGCCGTCCGACGTCGGATCCGGGTTGGTGCCGCCCAGGACGTTGCCGATGCCCTTGAGCGCTTCGCCAACTTCGCTGGGGATGATCCACAGTTTGTTGGATGTGCCCTCGGCAAGCTTCGGCAGCGTCTGCAGGTACTGGTAGGCCAGCAGCTTCTGGTCCGGGTTGCCCTTGTGGATGGCCTCGAAAACCTTCTGGATGGCCTGGGCCTCACCGTCGGCGCGCAGGATGGCTGCCTGGGCATCACCTTCGGCCTTCAGGATCGAGGACTGCCGCTGGCCTTCGGCCGTAAGGATGGCCGACTGCTTGGTGCCCTCGGCCGTCAGGATCGCCGCGCGGCGGTCACGTTCGGCGCGCATCTGCTTTTCCATCGAATCCTGGATGGAGTGGGGCGGATCGATCGCCTTCAGCTCAACCCGGGATACACGGATACCCCACCGGCCGGTCGCTTCGTCCAGGACGCCGCGCAGCTGGCCGTTGATCTGGTCACGGGAAGTCAGCGCCTCTTCGAGGTTCAGTCCGCCCACGACGTTTCGGAGCGTGGTGGTGGTGAGCTGTTCGACGGCCTGGATGTAGTTGGCAATCTCGTACGTTGCTGCCCGCGCGTCCGTCACCTGGAAATAGACCACAGTGTCGATGGAGACCACCAGGTTGTCTTCGGTGATGACTGGCTGCGGCGGGAAGGAAACCACCTGTTCGCGCAGGTCAAGGAGCGGCAGCAGCCGGTCAACGAACGGAATCAGGATGGTCAGGCCCGGATTCAGCGTCCGCTGGTACTTGCCAAGCCGTTCGACGACGCCGGCCCGTGCCTGCGGAACAATCCGCACCGAGCGCACCAGGACGATTATTACGAACGCAACGAGTACCAGCAGCACTATTGCGACTGCGATATCCATACATCACCTTTTCCCCAGATATGTGGTTTTGCTGTGCGCGGCAGCGGTACTGCCGCAGATCCTGAAGCCGGTGGCGGCGGCAGGAAGACTGTGCCCCGGGTTCTGTTCCCGGGCGGGCTGCCTACTCGGCTGCCGGATCCGGCTCCGGGACAATCACGGCGGTGGCGCCGTCGATCGAGCGGACGACGGCGTGCTGCCCGGGGGCGAGCTCGCCCACCTCCATGCGGGCACTCCAGACATCGCCGCCAATTTTGACCAGTCCGCCGGTGGCGCTGACGGGTTCCATCACCAGGGCCGATTCGCCGATGAGGCGCTCGACGTTGCTGCGCTGGTCAGCCGGGCTGCTGCGCAGGTGCTTGAGGGCGACGGGACGGACGAAGCCGATCATGAGCAGGGACACGACGCTGAAAATGACGATCTGGAGCCAAAAATCCGCGCCGGCAAAGGCCGCAACGAGTCCGGCCAGCGCGCCGCCGCCGAGCATGATGAAGAACAGATCGAGGGTGAGCATTTCCACCACAGCGAACACCAGGAAGACCGTGAGCCAGAGAGCCCACCAGTTGTCGGCCAGCCAGTCGAACATTTTTCCCCCTTAGCCACGCTGCACCTTGTCTTCCCATCCTAGGCCGGAGGGTGGTGCAGGGGGCGGGCAGTCCGGACTAGGGGGCGAACGTGGCCAAGTCGTTACGTTGACTGCGGCGCGGCGGGGGAGGGCAGCGGCTCGAAGACGCTGACCCTGAAGCGGGCAGTGACCGGGGTGCGCGGCGGCAGCCCCGCCGCAATGGCTGACAGGGACGCGGGGTCGAGGTGGTGCCCGGCCGGTCCCATCATGGCCAGCTTCGCGACGTCTTCCGGCGCCAGCTCCAGGGCCAGATTCAGTTCCTGGACTTCGTGGGCACTGAAATGTGTGCCGAGGGTCGCCGCGAGGCGCTCTTCCTTCGCCGGCTCAATGCCCAGCATTCCCGTGACCGTCGCCACCTCGGCGAGATGCCCGGGAAGCGGTGTGACCACGATCAAGCGGCCGCCCGGCCGGAGCACCCGGGCAAACTCGGGTGCGTTGCGCGGCGCGAAGACCACCGTCACGACGTCGACGGCGTCGTCCGCGAGCGGGAGCGGCTGCCAGACATCGGCCACAAGGTTGACCGCCTCGGGGTTCAGCCGGGCTGCCCGTCGCAGCGCGAACTTGGAGATGTCGAGGCCGACGGCGGCCGCGGGGGAGCGGTCCAGGAGGGCCCGGAGATAGTGGCCGGTACCCGTCCCGGCGTCGAGCACGGCTGCCTCGGGGCCGGCGAGGAAAGGACCGGCCAGCTCGGCAAGGGTTGCCGCCACCTGCCGGTAGTGGCCGGCGGAGAGAAAGTCGAAGCGGGCGGCCACCATCGCGGCCGAGTCCGCTTCGAAGACGGTGCCTTTGCCGGTCAGGACATTGAAATATCCCTGTTTGGCGGCGTCGAAACTATGCCCGGCCGAACACATGAGCGAACGCATCCCAGCGTCGGCCGCGAGGGGCTTCCGGCACACGGGGCACGCCAGGGCGGCGAGGGAAGCGGGGAGCATAGAGTCCATCGTAGGGCCGCGGCGCCGGCCCCGCCGCTCTCCTTCCCGGCCATTCGGGCGGAACGCCGCGCCGGTGTGAGCTACTTCACCTCCCGCGCCGCAGCGGTTAGGCTCGCACTCGTGAAATCCGAACATCTTCCCTTGCTCAAGTCCGTTTCGGCTCCCGCGGTGCACCCTGACGGCTCCAAAGCCGTAGTGTCCGTGGTCCGCCCCGATTTCGACGCCGACGCCTACGTGGGCCAGCTGTGGACGGTGCCGGTGGATCCGGCGCTGCCTCCGCGGCGGCTGACCCGCGGGTTCCGGGACTCCGCTCCAGCGTTTTCCCCGGATGGGCGCGTCCTCGGGTTCCTGCGGGCGCCGGCCGGGGGCAAGCCCCAGCTGTACATCGTGGAAGCCACCGGCGGCGAGCCGGTTCAGCTGACCGATGCTCCGCTGGGGGTCGGCGCCTTCACCTGGTCGCCGGACTCGCGCGGCCTGGTCTTCAGCGCGCGGACTCCCGACGAGGGCCGCTACGGCACCGTCGACGGAGTCTCTGCCGGCGGTGAAGATGCACGGCTGATCACCACGTACCAGTACCGGATGAACGGCGTCGGCTACACCGCTGACAAGCCCGTCCAGCTGTTCGCCATCGACGTCCCGGGCCTTGACGAGGAGCCGTGGGTCGCCCCCGCGGGCCGGGCGTTGAAGGCCGCCGGGGCCTCTGCGGACAAGAGCGGAGAGGAACCCGGCAACCTGCCGAAGGCGCGCCAGCTCACCACTGCGGCCACTGACCACGAGGGAGCCAACTACAGCAACGACGGACGGTTCCTGTACTTCACGGCCGCCCTGCATGAAGGCCGCGACAACGACCTCATTACCGGGATCTACCGGCTGCCGCTGGACAGTGCTGCGAACGTGGACACTGCGGCTGCTGATCCCGAGGCGGTAGCCCCGGCCGCGCTTGCCCGGCTGTCCGTCACCGCAGTCCGGCAGAGCCGGGATGGGCAGTGGCTGTACTTCGCCGCACAGGACCTCGGGGACGCCGGCCAGGATTTCGTGGCCCGCAACACGGTGCTCTACGTCATGCCCGCTGCCGGCGGAGAACCGGTGGCGCTGAGCGACGTGGAAACAATGGACGTCGGGGGCAGCCTGGAGTTGATGGGCCCGGACGGGGTCCTGGCACTCAACAACGCCCGAGGAACGGTGCAGCTTCTCGAGTTCGGGCCGTCGGGGCAACGGGCGGCGCTGGTGGCCGATGGGCGCGTCGTCACGGGCGCCGCCGAGAACGGGGGAGCGGTGGTGCTGAGCTACACCGACGCGACCACCTCAGGCGATGTCGCGGTCCTCGAGGCCGGCCGGCCACGGAGCCTGACCGATTTCTCCGCACCGCTGCGGGACCAGGCCGGGATCATCCCGCCGCAGGAACTGACGTTCGCCTCCGCGGACGGCTATCCGGTGCACGGCTGGCTGGTCGCACCGGCCGGCGAGGGTCCGCACCCGGTGTTGCTGAACATCCACGGCGGCCCGTTCGCGCAGTTCACCGGCGCGCTGTTCGACGAAGCCCAGGTGTACGCGGCGGCCGGATACGCGGTGCTGATGTGCAATCCGCGCGGTTCTGCCGGGTACGGCCAGGCCCACGGCCGCTCCATCAAGGAGCGTATGGGCACGGTGGACATGCAGGACGTCCTGGCCTTCCTGGACGGCGCCCTGCAGAAGTTCCAGGAGCTCGACGGCGGCGCGCTGGGCATTATGGGCGGGTCCTACGGCGGCTACCTGACAGCCTGGACCATCAGCCACGACCACCGCTTCAGGGCCTCGATCGTAGAGCGGGGCTTCCTGGATCCTGTGAGCTTCACCGGGTCCTCGGACATCGGCTGGTTCTTCGGCGGTGAATACACCGGCCGGTCCTCAGAACAAATGGCGGCACAGAGTCCCATGGCCCGGCTGGAGCACGTCCGGACGCCCACCTTGGTCATTCACAGCGAGGAGGACCTCCGGTGCCCCGTGGAACAGGGGCAGCGGTACTTCACGGCGCTCAAGCAGCAGGGCGTCGAAGCGGCGTTCCTGGTTTTCCCTGGTGAGAACCATGAACTCTCCCGGTCCGGCACCCCGCACCACCGCCGCCAGCGCTTCGATCACATCCTGGCCTGGTGGGCCAAGCACTTGCCGACGGCGTCCAATCCGGCGCCGGCGGCAGGCTAGCCGGTGGGCTCGTCCGGCAGGAATCCGAGTTCCTGCCGGGCGTGCCCGATGTCCGGCTGTGCCCAGCGCGCCGCATACTCGGCATTGTTGCTCAGCGAGCGCAGCTCGGCCCGGTCCAGATAGACAATCCCGTGCACGTGGTCGGTTTCGTGTTGGACGATCCGGGCCTGCCAGCCGGTGAAATCCCGCTGCTGTGTGCTGCCGTCCACGGCCATGAAAGTCAGGCGCACCGACTCGGGACGCATCACGGCGGCCTGCAGACCGTTCAGGGACAGGCAACCCTCGTAGAACGCCGCCCGGGCCGCGCCGAGGGGCTCGTAGCTGGGGTTCAGCATGGCGAAAAACGGCAGTGGTTCCCGGCCCCGGACGGCGGCGACATCCGGGTCGACGTCGAACCTGTCCTCGAGGACGGCCAGCTGGAGCGGGATGCCCAGCTGGGGCGCGGCAAGTCCAACGCCCGGCGCCTTGTGCATAACCCTGCGCATCAGGTCAATGAGGCGGCCGAGCTCGTCGTCGGTGAGCTGGCCGGTGTACGGAACAGCCACGTGGCGGAGGGCCGGATGGCCTACCTGGACGATGGGTGGCAGCACCCCGGCGTTGACGACCTCCACGACGGATTCCCGGATGTGGTCGTCGCTGACCCGGGATTTCGGGGCGTTATGGTCGTGTTCGTTCCGTACGTTGGGGGACATGGCAACAGACTACTGTCGTCCGCATGCCGACGTGACGAAATCCTGCACGCGTCCCTTCAACTGAGTGCTGGCACCCACTTTGAGGATGCCCTGCCGGCCGGCGACGGTGATCCGCACGGGGAACAGGGTCCCCACTTTGTCCTCAGCTACGGCGTGCGGGTCGCAGCGGGCCGGCCGGATACCGAGCCGGATTTCGTACGCCGGGCCGGTTGAGGACACCCGTAGCCCGACCGGCCAGCGGGCGCTGGGATCCTCCTCCACCAGCGTGGTCCCGCCGATGCTGTCAAGCGTCAGCCCCGCCCCGGCAGGGCCGGCCGTTCCGGTCTGGTTCCGCGGGGTCACCACCAGGGTCAGGACGGCGCTCCGGCCGTCCGCAGACACCGCGAGTCCGGGCCCCAGCCGGAAGTCGGCCACCGCGGCGGCCGCCTGGGCGGTGCAGAGTTCGGCGTTGTTCCGGTCCAAGACGCCGAAAGGGTCCGTTGCGGGTGCCGTCACCGTCCTCGCCGGCTCCCCGCCGGCCGCCGCCACCCGGACCTCGACGACGGCGGACTGTGCCGAACTTCCGTCGGGGGAGGGCTGGCCGGCTTGCGCCTGACCAGGTTGCGCCAGAGACCTGCATGACGCGGGCGGCAGCCGGGCCGGCAGGCTCTTGGTCTGGCCCGGCGGCAGCTCCGTCCCGGCCGCTGCCGAGCTCCAGTTGATACCGGACTCGAACTGCGGGCTCCGCAGGCCGGCTGCGATCACGGTCATGGGCACGGCCGTGGTGTTGGTCAGCTGGATCTCGATGATCTGTTTGCTGTAGTTGTCGCGGAACTGGTTGATCTGGGCCGTCAGCGGTCCGGCGGCAGGACCCGCCGTCGTCGAACCGGTCTGTGTCCCCGGGGCCGGAACCGCGCTGCAGGAGGCGGCGGCCACCACCGCCAGTACGGTGGCGGATCGGCAGAGCATCAGGGAAAGGCGGCCCATGCGGTCAGTCTAGGCGGGGCCGGGTCCGGGCGCACCGCGTTGTACCTCCCGCCGGCCATGCGTCGGCTAGTCTCGGTCCATGACTTCCCCCACTCCGCTCGATTGCGTCCTCGGCCTGCTCCGCGCCATCGAAGCCGACGGCGGCGCGGCGGCGCTGGAACCGTTCCTGGCCGACGACTACGTCCTCACCGAAGCCCCGCACCTACTGGGCCCGGACGGGTCCACGCGCAACCGGTCCCAGGTCCTTGAGGGTGCCGAGCACAGCAGTGAAATTGTCTCCGGGCAGCGCTTCGACGTGGAGCGCACCACGTGTGAGGGCGGGCGGGTGGTGGTGGAGGCCGAATGGTCCGCGACGCTGCAGATCGACCTGCCGCATTGGGACCGGGGCGAGCAGATCCGGGCCCGGACGGCATCGATTTTCGAGGTCCGCGACGGCAGGATCGTTAGCCAGCACAGCTACGACTGCTACTACAAGCCGCAGTAGCCCGCAGGGCCCTAGTGCATGGTGAACCTGCGGGCCACGAACCGGTTTATCGCCGGGACCCCCGCAACGGCGGCGATGGCGCGGTTGCGCACCACCAGGGGGCCCTGCCGGAGCGGCCGGCCCAGTGCCATGTTGAGCTCGGCCTGGCGGGCCGCCCGCGCCGCATGGCGCATCCGGGCTGTTTCGAACAGCGGCAGCCCGGATGCGTCCCCGGCCAGGAGCGCCGGTACCAGCGGCGCCAGGGCCAGCGCGTCGAGCCACCCCAGGCTCATACCCTGCCCGCCGATCGGACTGATTTCATGGGCCGCGTCCCCGATCAGGATCCCGCGGCCTGCCACCATCCTGCGGGCCAGGCCTGAACGGGCGCCGAACCTGCTCAGCATGCTGTTGCTCCCGGCGTCCACGTCGATCCCTGTCCGCCGCCGGATCTCTCGGGCGAGCCAGGCGGCGTCGGCAACCCCTTCCGCGCCGGGGGATGCCTGGGATAGGCGCACAACCCAGCGGCGCAGCCGGCCGGGCAGCGGGAAGGACTCCACAATCCCGGCGCCGGCCAGGAACAGCGCGGCGTCAGGACCCAGGCCCGTGCCGTCGGCGAAGTCGCCCATGACGTAGCAGTCCGGATAGTCGCGGCGCCGCAGGTGCACGCCCAGGCCAGCCCGGGCCGTGGACCTCACCCCGTCGGCGGCGATCACCAGAGGCGCCGTGAATGTCAGCTGTTGGTCGCCGGCCCATGCCTGCACGGCGACCTGACGGCCGTCGTCGTTCAGCGAGGACACCCGCACGCCGCGTTGGAGCGCCTGCGGGTCGAGGGCGCGGAGGCGCTGCTCAAGGATGGCTTCGGTCCGGTCCTGCGGCAGCGACAGGACAAACGGATACCGCTCCGATACCCGTGCGAAGGACATTTCAGCCCTGATGCTCCCGCCGGCCAGGGCGACCCCGCGCCGGATGGGAACGCCGCGGTGGATGAGTTCCCGGTCTACCCCGATCCGCCGCAGTGCCTCAAGGGCCGGCGGGTGGATTCCGATGGCCCGCGAGTTCGGCTCCGGTCCGGAGCGCTGTTCCAGCACGGTTACCGGAACGCCGTCCTGCACCAGCAGGGCGGCCACAAAGAGCCCCACCGGGCCGCCGCCAATGATCAGGACGTCATTCACTGACTCGCCCCGGGACGGCCGTGGCGCTGTCTAGGATCAGCAGATTGCGGAAGGGCGCCCGGGGGGCCACGGCCCAGCCCGGGGGAGCGGCGGCCGAGAGCTCGGCCGCCGTGTAGCTTCGCCGGATCGAGGTCAGACCGTCCTGCCGGATATAGGAGCCGCGCAAGGGCAACGCGCCGACGGCGAACAAGGCGTACGCTGCGGCGCTGCGGCGCAGATCGTTGTGGATGACTTTGCCGCTGGCAAGGGCCGCCGATTCGTCGAGGAAGACCGGCAACTCGTCCGGTGCCAGATGGTGCAGGACATGGTTGGAGACCACGACGTCGTAGCGAGCGCCGCCCGCCAGCAGCTCTGCGGCTGTCTGCTGCCGGAATTCGACGCCTGCATGGCCCCGGCGGCCGGTCGCGAAAGCTGCGGCCCGCGGGTCAGGATCGATGGCCGTTACCGAGAGGGTAAACCCGTCCCGGGCTGCCCAGCGGGCCAGGAGCACCGGGACGTCGCCGCCGCCGCAGCCGATGTCCAGCAGGGTTGTGGTGCGGGTAGCGGAGAGCAGCGGCCGCAGTTCGCGCCGGTAGATGCCACGCCAGCCGGACACGGCGCGGTTGACCAGGGCGAACTGGGCGTAGGTTCGGCGCAACCGCAGCGGATCGCAGTCCTCGCGGTCCATTTCCTCGACGGCATCGACGTCACGCCGGCGGAGCGCTTGCATGGGCCGGCCCTCAGACCACGGCGGTTTCCGGCCGCGGCACCCCGCGGCGTTCATGGGCGTCGCTGTTCACGGCCCGCGGTGGGATGAGTTTAGTGAACAGCGCTGTTTCAACCGTCAATCCCGGCCCGAACGCCATGGAACAGATCCGCTCCCCGCCGTCGGCCGCGTCCACACTTCCGTCCCCGTCGTCGTCGTTCGTGGCCGCCGGGAGGTCAAGGATGTGCCGGATGACGAACAGCACCGTGGCGCTGCTCATGTTGCCGTAGTTGCGCAGGGTTTCGCGCGCGGGCACCAGCTGGTCATCGCTCAGCCCGAGCCGGGACTGGACCTTGTCCAATATGGACCGCCCGCCCGGATGGATGGCCCAGTGCTGGATATCCGCGTAGTCGAGACCGGCCAGCGCCGCGTCGTGGGCCAGCAATGGTTCGAGGGCCCCGACGATGTGGTCGTCGATGATGTGCGGCACGTAGGTGCCGAGGACCATTTCGAAGCCTTCGTCCCCGATGTTCCACGCCATCGCTTCTTCTCCCACCGGGGTCAGGACGGTCTCAAAGTGGTCCAGGGTCAGCAGGGCCGGCTGATCCGGGAGCTCACGGGCGCTGATGATGGCGGCCGCAGCGCCGTCGGCGAACAGCGCCGAACCCATGATGGTGTCCGGATCGTTAGAGGTCCGGACGTGCAGCGAGCAGAGTTCGGCACAGACCACCAGGACCACAGCGTCCGGGTCGGCGTCGCAGAACGATTTGGCGGCCCGCAGCGCCGGGAAGGCTGCGTAGCAGCCCATAAACCCGAGGTGGTAGCGCTGGACTGCGGGGTTTAGGCCGAGTGCGCGGACGATTTTGTAGTCGGGCCCCGGATTGAAGAAACCCGTGCAGGAAACCGTGACCAGGTGGGTGATGTCCCCGGGCAGCATACCGGGACAGGCCGCGAGGGCCTTGGCTGCTGCCTCGACGAAGAGTTTGCTGGCCTCGGTGGCGAAGATGTCGTTGCGGACCTTGGTGCTGGGGCTGAGCAGCAGCCCTGTGGCCGGGTCGAAGAATTGCGGATCCTCCGACCGGAAGTCGGTGGTGAGTTCCCGGACGGCGGTGTAGCGGGTGTCGATGGCGGCGGAGTCGAAGCAGGTGCTGACCAGGCGGGCGCCGAGCCGGCTGAGCCCCGGCTGGGCGGCGAAGACGTCGCGGGCTTCGGCTTGGATCAGGAGCGTGGGCGGGACAGCAGTTTCGAGGGACCTCAGGTAGACCGTCATGGTTCATTCTCAGTGAGGGCCGCGGATAGCACAATGATTAGCCCACCGACTGTTCTAAGCTGTTCACATCCAGCGGGCGACGCCGTCGAGCCCGCCTGGGGACGGCCGGGCGGGAACAGAGGGAGACTCGATGAGTATGGCAGCGACCACCGACACGCAGGGCCCGGCGCCGCATATTGCCGACACACACGACCTCATCCGGGTCCAGGGCGCCCGCGAGAACAACCTCAAAGACATCAGCGTGGAAATTCCAAAACGCCGGCTCACGGTCTTCACAGGAGTCTCCGGCTCGGGGAAGAGCTCCCTGGTCTTCGCCACCATCGCTGCGGAGTCCCAGCGGATGATCAATGAGACCTACAGCGCCTTCGTCCAGGGCTTTATGCCCGCCCTGGCCAGGCCGGACGTGGACCTGCTCGAGGGGCTGACGACGGCGATCATCGTCGACCAGGAGCGGATGGGATCGAACCCGCGCTCCACCGTCGGGACCGCCACCGACGCCAACGCCATGCTGCGTATCCTTTTCAGCCGGCTCGGCACCCCCTACGTCGGGCCGCCGACGGCGTTCTCCTTCAATGTCCCCACACGCAAGGCCAGCGGTGTGATGAGCACGGAAAAGGCCGGCCGGGTCGAGAAAAGCGTTGTGCAGAACGCGGTCTACCTGGGCGGGATGTGCCCTCGCTGCGAAGGCATGGGCTCGGTCTCCGACTTCGACCTGACGGCCCTCTATGACGAGTCCAAGTCGCTGGCCGGGGGCGCGCTGTCGATTCCCGGCTACAGCATGGACGGGTGGTACGGGCGGATCTTCAGTGGCTCAGGCTTTTTCGACATGGACAAGCCGATCGGCAGGTTCACCAAGAAGCAGCTCCACGACCTCCTCTACAAAGAGCCCACCAAGATCAAGGTCGAGGGCATCAACCTCACCTATGAAGGCCTGATCCCCAAGATCCAAAAATCCATGCTGTCCAAGGATCCGGAATCCATGCAGCCGCACATCCGTGCCTTCGTTGACCGGGCCATCACGTTTGCCCTCTGCCCTGAGTGCGACGGCACCCGGCTCAGCAAGGAGGCACGGTCCGCCAGGATCAACGGAAAGAACATCGCGGACGTCTGTGCCATGCAGATCAGTGACCTGGCCGGCTGGGTCCGCGAGCTGCGGGAACCGTCCGTCGCGCCGTTGCTGCGCGGTCTGCAGCACCTGCTGGATTCGTTCGCCGACATCGGGCTGGGCTATCTCTCACTGGACCGCCCGGCGGGCACGCTGTCCGGGGGAGAGGCCCAGCGGACCAAAATGATCCGGCATCTGGGGTCCTCGCTCACCGACATCACCTACGTTTTTGATGAGCCCACGATCGGCCTTCACCCGCACGACATTGAACGGATGAACGGCCTGCTGCTGCAGTTGCGGGATAAGGGCAACACTGTCCTGGTGGTGGAACACAAGCCCGAGACCATCGCGATCGCGGACCATGTCATCGACCTGGGGCCGGCCGCCGGTTCCGGCGGCGGTCAGGTGGTCTTCGAGGGGAGTGTCGAGGATTTGCGAGGGAGCGGCACCATCACCGGACAACACCTGGATGACCGTGCCGGGCTTCGGGGCTCCTTCCGCCAGTCCGCGGGTGCCCTGGAAGTCCGTGGCGCTGCGACGCACAACCTCCAGAACGTCGACGTCGACATTCCCCTCGGTGTGCTGTGCGTTCTGACCGGTGTGGCCGGGTCCGGCAAAAGTAGCCTGATCAACGGTTCGGTGGCGGGCCGGGACGGCGTGGTCATCATCGACCAGGGCGCCATCCGCGGTTCCCGCCGCAGCAACCCGGCAACCTACAGCGGGCTGCTCGAGCCCATCCGCAAGGCGTTCGCGAAGGCCAACGGCGTCAAACCGGCGTTGTTCAGTTCGAACTCCGAAGGAGCCTGCCCCACGTGCAACGGGGCCGGCGTGATCTACACAGAGCTGGGCGTGATGGCCACCGTGGAATCGACCTGCGAGGAATGCGAGGGGAAACGGTTCCAGGCGTCGGTGCTGGAGTACACGCTGGGCGGCCGCAACATCGCCGAGGTGCTCGCCATGTCAGTCACCGAGGCTGAGGCGTTTTTTGCCGAGGGGGATGCCAAGACGCCGGCAGCGCACAAGGTGCTGGACCGCCTGGCCGACGTCGGCCTCGGTTACCTGAGCCTGGGGCAGCCGCTCACCACACTGTCCGGAGGCGAGCGTCAACGGCTCAAGCTTGCCACCCAGATGGCCGAGAAGGGCGACGTCTACGTCCTCGACGAACCGACGACGGGCCTGCACCTGGCCGATGTGGAGAACTTGCTGGGGCTTCTCGACCGGTTGGTCGACGGCGGCAAGTCCGTCATCGTCATCGAGCACCACCAGGCAGTCATGGCGCATGCGGATTGGATCATTGACCTCGGGCCGGGCGCCGGGCACGACGGCGGCAAGATCGTTTTTGAGGGGACGCCGGCTGAGCTGGTGGCGGCCGAGTCCACGCTCACAGGCGAACATCTGGCAGCGTATGTCGGGAAATAGATCCGGCGCGTGCGGCATATTGTTTGCACTAACTGAATTCATCCCGGTAATTCTTCGTAAAGCCTTATAATTTCGGTGTACGCTAATTAGAATTATTCCTAAAAGCGGATTTATCGCATAAATTGCCGGGGGAGTAGCTGCCCTTTTGATCAACCGCAGTCTTGATCAACCGCAGTCCCCGTGGGTGGCGTCACGTGGCCACCTGCGTTGCCCCTGCGGTCCTGTGGGACATGCGCTTCAGGAGAGTCCAAGGAACAGCTGATGCCGGACGGCGCCGTAGCGCTAACAGCGAGATTGTGCGTAAGCCCACGAATCGGCCTCAGCAGGCGACTGAGAGCTCATCAATTCAACCCGGACATATTTAGCTGAGTGCATTTTCCGGTTCACCGATGAAATCATTTGATGTCACTGGAAAGCCTGCTGAAATCACCAGTGCACTTTTTTGCCATCGACACTGTCGTTCGTTCTCTGTAAACCTGGCTGGCGTTGAGTCAGGCGAAATAACGAACGCGACTCACAATGTCAGCCGCAGACGCTTACTGAAACGACTCGGTGGAGACTAAATCTGCCTGGATACGGGCCCGCTCTCGGAGTATTCCATAACGCCGATAATCAACATTATGTCAAGTAACATGAAAAGCGCTGGACAGGTTCTCGTAACACAGCTCCCCGCCTGCCGCCCGCCATGCGGTTGCCTTCGACGTCAGCGATCACTCCCGAAGGAATTACGCGCTGGTACGCCACGGGCCTCCGTCGCCCAACCATCTGCCCACAGCGGATCAATCGGTTTGCAACATCGTCGTCGACGGGAACCCGGCGATACACCAACGCGGCAAGGTCGACGTCGGACTCCGATCACACACGTACAGCCGTCGGAACAGAGCCGGGCGATGTGAGCCAGGTTCACCGTCCCTCTCCCCCGCCGTCGACAGCGCCTGTCTCCTACAACGGTCATCCGGCCTACGCCTTTGGCGCGTCGCTCGCCACGGAGTGGGCCGTCGGCAGTCGCGGGATCCAGCAGCGCACAGCGGCGCGGTAGCGCTCGAAGTCGTCCCCGAACCGGGTCCGGAGATCGGACTCCTCCAACGGCCTGACCACGTAGTTCCAGACCAGCGAGCCTGCGACGGCGTACGCGATGACCAGCCAGGAATTCATGATGAGGCCGACCGACGCGCCCTGGACGACGCCCGCCAGCGCCATCGGGTTGCGAATCCAGCGATAAGGGCCGGCAATGACCAGCCGGTTCGGCATCGCCGACGGAAGCGGGGTCCCTAGCCCGCGCGTTGACATGGCTACTGCCGACCAAATCCCGAGGGCACTTGCTATTACCAGCGCCGCGGCACCGGCAAGTCCGGCCCCCGGCGGAAACGGAAGCGCCACCTGCCAGCGCATCTCGAAGAAGCGAATGACCCACGGCAACAGACCAAGGAAGAATCCCCAAAAGATCACGATCTGCCCGAAGGTAGCGAGCACATGGGGAGCCGTCGTCGGCCGCCTGGTGGCGGTCCTGAAGGCGAACGGACCGCGGAGGATCCATTCCGTAGGAACGCGGCCCAGCCACACCGCGCACAGGGCGATCAGGGATCCCGCCGTTGCGGCGCCCATGCCCAGCACACCCCAGCCGGCCTGGCCGGTGAGCGTTGCGTAGACCGCGAGGGCGAGGGCGACGGCGGCAGTCCAGCCGGCGTTCACGGCAGCTGCCGCCCGCACACCGAAAGCTGCGGCGGCGGAGGCCATCACGAACAACGGAATATCAACGACGGCGATGCCTGCGGGGTCGAGGTTGCCGAGCGTCACCTGACGCAGTGCAGGCCACAACCAGACTCCGACCCACCAACAGGCCCCTGCAGCAGCTTGCAATCCGAAGTAAGACCGGCCCCACCGGTCAATGCCTGTCATGCGTCATTGCCCCATCAATGGTTGCTCCGGAGCTGGCTCGTGCCAGCTCCGGCATCAGCCTACCGATCTCTTGCGCCCGGACCGTTCAGGCGCGAAAGAAAGCCGCCGGTCCCCCGCCGGCGGGCTCCTTCGTCCGATCAGGACGTGCTCACGCGTAGTCGAGGCTCAGCAAGAGGGCCCTGAGCTGGGCGTACTGGTCGGTATTCATCCATGCCCGTGCCGCGCCCTGGTTCTTGAACGCGGGCTCGTCGAACAGCACGCGGCTGAACAGCCCGCCGTTACCCGTCTGGACGAGGCTGCACCACGAAGCGATGCCCTCCCCCTGCGCCAAAGACCGTGGATCGACCAGGCCCATGTAATAGGCGTTGACGTCGCCGATGGCTTCGACGGCGAACCCGAAGACCGGCTCCGTTCCGTCGGGCGCCGTCATTCCGGGAACCGCCGCCTGGTCGAGCACGTGGCGTGTCACCGGACCAGCGGCGCAGCCGGCAGTGACACCATTGGCAAAGGACAACAGATCGTTGCCCGCGCCGTCCGTGACGATGACTTCGATGCCGGGCAGTCCCGCCGGAGGCTGCACGGTCCGGACAGTCCACGATGCGGGGTACTGGAAGGAAATGTGCCCGTCCGGAAAGGTGAACGACTTCAGCGCCTGCGGTGCGTGTTTGGACGGCGACGCCGGAGCCGTCAAGGCACGCTCGGCGGCATTGGCCTGCACCGCCGGCCGGGCAGCCGCCGCAGGAACGACGGAAAGCGGGGCGGCCAGATCGGACACGTCGGTCACCTGCCGGGGTTCGGGTGAAGCTGCGGTTCCTGCCTGTGACCCACATCCGGTGAGCACCAGGCTGGCGGCAAAGCCTGCCAACGTGACAGTCGTCCAAAGGCTGGTGCGGTTGCTTTTCATTGTCTAACCCCCAAATATCCGTTATCGCGGGCTGAACCGCCCGCTAGACATTAGGTTTCCCGGCGAGGGACGAAAATTACGGGCGCACCTACGAAACTTGATTGACCAGGCGGGCCCGCAGCTGGCGGCACCGAGGTGGAACCCGGGGTCAGGCGGTTGCCACCCAGTAGCGCCGCTTGCCCTTGCGCGAGTCCTCGTACACACCGCCGTTCTTCTCGATGGTTGCCCGGGATCCAACGTTGCCTTCGTCGCAGGTGATGAGTGCGGGGCCGATCCCAAGGTCCCGGGCCACCGGCAACGCATCCGCCAACGCCCGTGACGCGTGTCCGCGACGGCGGGCGGACGGCCTAACGCTGTAGCCAATATGGCCACCCTCGTTGAGGAGGAAGTCGTTCAGCTCGTGCCGAATGGCCAGCGATCCAAGGAACGTGCCGCCGTCCACAATCCACAGGTACGTGCACGGGACATACCCAGGCTTTCGGGGAGTTTCAGGCAACGCGGCACTGACCAATTCCTCGACAAATGCGGCGAAAGCCCCGGGGTCCTGCAGGTTCTGGAGCGACCAGTCCTCTCCCCCGCCGCCGTCGCGATGGGCGCCGTCGAACTCTGCCGACCCTTCCAGCCACGAGCTATGGAAACGAACGTCGGGTGCAGTCAGGCTGGTCATCCGTCGATCCTACGTCCCATGAAGCGGGCGAGCGGTAGGCCGCGACACGGCGAAAACCAGGGAATCGCGCCACTGTCCCCGAATCAGCCTGTCGGCCCTCCGAAGCCCCTTACAGGACATCCCGATCTTCGAGAGCACCCGCGCTGAGGCGGCGTTCTCCGGCCTGCAGGTGGCGCTGACGGATTGCAGACCCAGTTCGTCCAACCCGAACGCCAGAAGTGCTGAGGCGGCCTCCGTGGCGTAGCCGCTGCCCCAATGGTCCGGGGCGATGACGTAGCCAAGCTCCCCGTGGCCGTGGGCGAGAGTCAAACCGACAGTTCCCAGCGGGCCGCCCAATGGAGCGGCCACTGCGAGCGTGAAGTCGACCCGCGGGGAGGCACCTTGTGCCTGGACGCAGGATTCCAGGAACCCCCTGGTGTCGGACTCAGTGTTCGGGCCCCATTCAACAAACTCGGCGACCCGCTCGTCCGAGGCGAATGTGTGGACCGCAGCGAAGTCGTCCATGGTGTACTCACGCAGGATCAGCCGTTCAGTCCTCAGTCGCATCCCAACATCATGCCGGACCGCTGGAAATGTGCGCTCAGGCGGCCGGCTCTGTCCCGCCGTCGAAGGTCACATCCCTGGTCTGCACCACCTCGGCGGTACGCCCGGGGGCGGAGTGGTTCTCCCAGTAGAGATTGGTGTGCGCTATGACCTGCTCCGGCGGGGGTGCACCCCAGTCGGTCAAGTCCTCCGTTGTGTGGGCATCGGCCACCAGGGTCACGTCATACCCGCGCACAAAAGCACCGTGGATGGTGGACCGGATACATTCGTCCGTCTGCGCCCCGGTCACCAAGAGCCGGCCGACGCCGGCGTGCGCCAGGACGTCCTCAAGGTCGGTCCCCTCGAAGGAGTCCCCGTACGACTTGTGCACCAGGGCCTCGGAGTCCTGGGGCGTTAGGGCGGGCACGTATTTCCACGCTTCACTCCCCCGCTCCAGCTGGGCATCCGAATGCTGCACCCAGACGACTGGAACCGCCGCTTCGCGGGCCTTGCCGAGCAGCTCGGCGATGTTCGTGATGACGGCATCGCGCTGCACCACCCCCTCCAGCACGCCGTTCTGTACATCGATGACCATCAGGGCCGTGTTGGGCCTGCCGGGCAGTGTTGTCATAGCGCTCTCCTCCGCGTCCGCCTACCGGCATCATGGTAGGCCGCCGCCCCGCTATGCACCACAGGCCGCCGCGCGCTCGGATCCCGGATGCGCGATGATGTGGACATGACAATTCTGAAGTCCGTCATGCTCTTTGTGCTTGCCGCCGTCGCGGAAATCGGCGGGGCGTGGTTAGTCTGGCAGGCTATCCGGGAGGGCCGGGCCTGGTGGTGGGCCGGGCTGGGGATCATTGCCCTGGGACTCTACGGATTCGTGGCCACCCTGCAGCCGGAGGCGCACTTCGGACGTATCCTGGCCGCGTATGGCGGCGTCTTCGTCGCGGGATCCCTCGCCTGGGGCATGGTCTTCGACCGATTCCGGCCAGACCGGTGGGACGTCATCGGTTCCATGGTCTGCCTCGTGGGAGTCGCGGTGATTATGTTTGCCCCACGCGCTCCCGTGACCTGAGGAACGCTGAGGAATGCCCGGGAACACCGACGACGGTCAGCAGCTCCGTCAGGCGCGGCTACGCTGGAAGTATGCCTTCGAACACTTCCCTGCCGACGCTGCGCCCCGCCACCACACGCGCAACCGTGGCGTCCGCCGTCGCGGACGTCGTCCTGATCCTCCTCTTTGCGGCCATCGGCCGTGACGCACACCAGCGCGGCGAAATCATTACCGGCGTCCTGGCCACAGCGTGGCCGTTCCTGGCCGGGGCCGCGGCGGCCTGGCTCGCCTTCCGGCTGTGGCGCGGACCCCTCGCGGTGTGGCCGGCCGGCGTCGCAGTCTGGCTGGGAACGGTGGCGGTGGGGATGCTCCTCCGGGCGTTGACCGGGCAGGTTGTGGTGCTGCCGTTCGTGATCGTGGCCCTGATCAGCCTCGCGGTATTCCTGCTTGGCTATCGGCTGCTGGTGGCGGCCGCGCGTCGCCTAAAGGCACGGCGCCAGCGGGGCTGATGCACTAGGCTTGCAGGCAGATGGCACGCCCCTTTGAGGCCAATCGATACGCCGGCAACGGCGCGACAGATCCGAAAGGTTCCCCTGTGATCACCGCTTTCGTCCTGATCAAGACTGACGCTTCCGCAATTCCGGAAACGGCCGAGAAAATCTCCGCGATTCCCGGCATCAGCGAGGTCTATTCCGTCACCGGCGAGTGGGACCTGATCGCGATTGCCCGGGTGGCCAAGCATGAGGAACTCGCGGACGTCATCGCGGACAAACTCTCAAAGGTTCCCGCGGTGGTTCACACCACCACCCACATTGCGTTCCGCGCGTACTCGCAGCACGATCTCGACGCGGCCTTCGCCCTGGGCTTCGAACAGTAAGACCTAGTCGCGCGACAGCGCGACCCACCGGTCCAGGACCGCAGCCGCAGCGCCGGACCCGACCGATTCCTCGGCCCGGGCCATCGCCGCGGCCATCCGCTCAGTCAACGGGCCGGTGGCCTCGAGGTCGAAGGAGACCAGGCCGGCAGCAGCGTTCAACAGGGCAGCGTCCCTTGCCGGACCCGGCTCACCCGCCAGGACAGACCGGACGACGGCGGCATTGGCCACGGCGTCCCCGCCCCGCAGTTCCTCAACCGTCGCCTGCCGGATCCCCAGGTCCCGCGGGTCAAAAACGCCTTCAGTGACCACGCCGTCGCGGATTTCCCAGATGCGGGACGGTCCGGTGGTGGTCAGTTCATCAAGCCCGTCGTTACCGCGGAAGACCAGGCCCCGGCTGCCGCGTTTGGCGAGGACACCGGCCACCAGGGGCGCCATGCGTTCATTGGCGACTCCGACGGCGGAAGCCTGGACGTGGGCCGGGTTGGTCATCGGTCCCAGGAAGTTGAATGCCGTTGGCACCCCGAGTTCGCGGCGTGCGACGGCGGCGTAGCGCATCGACGGGTGGAACACCTGGGCGAAGCAGAACGTGATGCCGGCTTCTTCGGCGTTCCGGGCCACCCGCGGGATCGGCAGGTCAAGACGGACACCCAGCGCTTCGAGGACGTCCGCGGAACCCGACGTCGACGACGACGCGCGGCCGCCGTGCTTGACCACTTTGGCCCCCGCCCCGGCTGAGACAAGGGCAGCCATGGTGGAAATGTTGACGGTGTTCAACTGGTCGCCGCCGGTACCGACAATGTCGAGCTTCTGGCCGGCGATCTCGAGCGGGTTCGCCGAGTCAATCATTGCCTCGACCAGACCGGTGAGTTCCTCCACCGTCTCGCCTTTGGCGCGCAAAGACACCAGGAAGCCGGCCACCTGGGCCGGGGTGGCCTCGCCGGACATGATGGAGTTCATGGCCCACTCCGTGTCGCCGGCGGTGAGGTCCGTGCCGTTGATCAGCGCGCCGATGAGGCGCGGCCACGTCTTGCCTGCCGCCTGTTCAGATGCCTGGGAAGTCACGTTCCGATGCTATCGACCCGGGGGCTGCAATGCCCAATGCGAAGGGGTCCGGGAACTTTTCCGCGTGATTTCGCGTCTTTGTAGAAAAAGTCCCCTCAAAACGCGGTTTGCGTTGGGCAGGACAGAGTTTTACAGACATAATGTCTATGTGACATCTGCGACCCATGCCCCCAGTACCCCGGCGCACCCGACGCTGAATCGCCCGAACATGGTTTCCGTTGGAACCGTTGTCTGGCTGTCCAGTGAGTTGATGTTCTTCGCCGGTCTCTTTGCCATGTACTTCACACTCCGTTCGACGTCCGGACAGATGTGGGCTGAAGAGACAGCCAAGCTCAACTTCCCCTTTGCGCTCGTTAACACGATCGTCCTCGTGGCCAGTTCCTTTACTTGCCAGATGGGCGTCTTCGCCGCCGAACGGCTTCAGCCGCGTCGGCTTGGCGGTCCCCTGAGCTTCACCCGCTGGGGAATGAATGAGTGGTTCACACTCACATTCATCATGGGTGCGTTCTTCGTGGCCGGCCAGACGACCGAGTACGCCATGCTCGTCTCCGAGCACGTCTCGCTCTCCACCAACGCCTACGGTTCGGCGTTCTACATGACCACGGGCTTCCACGGCCTGCACGTTATCGGCGGCCTCATTGCCTTCCTGCTCATCATCGGACGCTCCTTCGCAGCGAAGAAGTTCGGGCACTTCGAAGCAACCTCCGCGATCGTCACCTCGTACTACTGGCACTTCGTCGACGTCGTATGGATCGGCCTCTTCCTGGTCATCTACGTCCTCAAGTAGCCACGGCTTGACTCTTTTTCTACAAGAGGCAGAATTTCAAGAAGCGGCTCCCGGAGCCAACGCAGCATCGAAAAAAGGAACCACCACGTGAAGGCACTCTCGCAGAAGCGACGTCACCCACTGGCAGCAGTTGCGCTGCTGCTTATGGGTCTCCTCATCACTGGTGGGCTGTACGCCGTCGCCACCACCGTCAACCAGGCCAAGGCCGACACCACCACCTTCAGTGCAAGTGACGCGGAAGAGGGCGGCAAGTTGTTCGCCGCCAACTGCGCCACCTGCCACGGCATGGGTGCCAGTGGTTCACAGGCCGGACCGTCGCTTGTGGGCGTCGGCGCCGCCGCCGTTGACTTCCAGGTTGGCACCGGACGTATGCCCATGCAGATGAACGGCCCGCAGGCTTACAAGAAGCCGGCGCAGTTCAACGAGGAGCAGACCCACCAGCTCGCGGCGTACGTCGCTTCGCTGGCACCCGGCCCCTCGATCCCCGAGGCCGGTGTGCTTGATGAGAAGGGCGACGCCGCCAAGGGCGGCGAGCTCTTCCGCACCAACTGCGCGATGTGCCACAACGCCGCTGCCGCCGGCGGTGCGCTGACCCGGGGCAAGTTCGCCCCGGCCCTCGCCGACGTTTCCGGCAAGCACATCTACGAGGCCATGGTCACCGGCCCGCAGAACATGCCCGTCTTCAGCGACGCCAACGTCTCCCCTGAAGGCAAGCGCGACATCATCACCTTCCTCAAGCAGATTGAGGCCAACGGCTCACCGGGCGGCAACGACCTCGGCGCCCTGGGTCCGGTCTCCGAGGGCCTGTTTGTTTGGATCGCCGGCCTGGGCGTCATCATCGCCTTCACCATTTGGCTGACTTCGCGGACGTCCTAGGCGTCAGCGGCACTTGTAAGAATTTTCTGCTGATCCGTCAGCAGTTTGAATTGAAAACTAACTCGACACTGGTCGAGACGAGAGAAGGATGAGGCGAATTATGGGCAACCATAGTGACGGCAGTCCGAACCACTCGGGCACCGTAGCTACGGCTGGTCAGAATGAGGTGGAGAAGTTCCAGGATCCTGGAATTCCCCCGCATCGTTTGCGCCTGGCTGACACGGACCCGAGGGCCGCCAAGCGAGCGGAACGGCAGGTGGCCCTTCTGTTCGGCGCCTCGGTCGTGGGCACCCTGATATTCCTGGTGGCGTACTTCGCCATCGATCTTGGAAATGACTCCTCGATCGCCACCATCCGGCTGCAGAACACCCTGCTGGGCATTGGCACCGCCTTCGCCATGCTGGGTATCGGCACCGGTATCGTGCACTGGGCCAAGGCCCTTATGCCGGACCACGAAGTGTCGGAAGAGCGCCACGCTATCCGCACCGAAGAGGACCGCCTGGCCGCCGTCCGGATCGTCGACGACATCGTCGAGGAAACTGGTATCAAGCGCCGTCCGCTGATCCGCAACACCCTGCTTGGCGCCGTCGCCCTCGCCCCGCTGCCGGCCCTGGCCGTCTTCGGCGACCTCGGCCCCCGTCCGGACAACAAGCTGGCRCACACCATGTGGGCCCCKGTTGRCGGSAAGACCAAGCGCCTGACCCGCGACCCCGATGGCACCCCCATCAAGGCTGCGGACGTCACCATCGGCTCGGCTTTCCACGTCATCCCGGAAGGCCTGAACGAGCTGCACGAAGGCAAGCTGAACGAGAAGGCCAAGTCGGTCGTCCTGCTCATGCGCCTGAACCCCGAGTCCCTCAAGCCCTCCCCGGGCCGTGAGGACTGGAGCTACAACGGCATCGTTGCCTACTCCAAGATCTGCACCCACGTCGGTTGCCCTGTTGCCCTGTACGAGCAGCAGACCCACCACCTGCTGTGCCCGTGCCACCAGTCAACCTTCGACCTGACCCAGGAATGCAAGGTTATCTTCGGCCCGGCCAGCCGGCCGCTCCCGCAGCTGCCCATCGCCGTAGACGACGAAGGTTACCTCTACGCTACGAGCGACTTCAAAGAACCTGTTGGACCTAGCTACTGGGAGCGTGATGAGCATGAGCGCAACGTCAACAGCTAACACCCCCACCTTCGTCGCCAAGACCAAGGGCGGCCGCATCACCGACTTCGTCGACCAGCGCGTCGGCGGCTCCGGCATCCTCCGTGAATTCGGCCGGAAGGTCTTCCCCGACCACTGGTCCTTCATGTTCGGCGAGGTGGCGCTGTACTCCTTCGTCATCCTGCTGCTCTCCGGCACCTTCCTGACGTTCTTCTTCGATCCGTCGATGGCGGAAACCCACTACCAGGGTTCCTACCTGCCGCTGAAGAACGTTGAAATGTCCGTGGCGTACAACTCGTCCCTGAACATCTCCTTCGATGTCCGCGGCGGCCTGTTCATGCGCCAGGTCCACCACTGGTCCGCACTGCTCTTCGTGGCCTCGGTGTCCGTGCACATGCTGCGCGTCTTCTTCACCGGCGCCTTCCGCAAGCCGCGCGAAATGAACTGGGTTGTGGGCAGCGTCCTGCTGATCCTGGCCATGGCTGCAGGCTTCACCGGCTACTCACTCCCCGATGACCTGCTCTCCGGCAACGGCCTGCGCATCATCGACGGCGTGATCAAGTCCATCCCGGTGATCGGCACCTACATCTCGTTCTTCCTCTTCGGCGGCGAGTTCCCGGGCACCGCGATCATCGGCCGCCTGTACATGCTCCACATCCTGCTGGTTCCGGCGCTCATCCTCCTGATGATCGTTGCGCACCTCTTTATGGTGGTCGTGCACAAGCACACCCAGTACCCCGGCCCGGGCCGCAACGACGGCAACGTCGTCGGCTACCCCCTCGGCCCGGTCTACGCGGCAAAGGCCGGCGGCTTCTTCTTCATCGTGTTCGGCGTTATCGCGCTGATGGCAGGCTTCTTCACGATCAACCCGATCTGGAACTACGGCCCGTATGACCCCTCCCCCGTCTCGGCCGGCACCCAGCCTGACTGGTACATCGGATTCGTCGACGGTGCCCTGCGCCTTATGCCGGGCACCTTCGGGAACTGGCACGTTGAGCAGGTCTGGTTCGGCCACGTCTTCACGTTCAACGTCCTCCTGCCGGCCCTGGTGCCGGCCGGCATCCTGTTCACCGTGATGTTCACCTACCCGTGGATTGAGCGCTGGATCACCAAGGACGACCGTGAACACCACGTCCTGGACCGCCCGCGCAACGCCCCGACCCGGACCGCCATCGGTATGGCCGGTTTCGTCTGGTACTGCGTGATGTGGGCCGCCGCAGGTTCCGACCTCATCGCCACGCACTTCCACGTGGCCCTGAACGACGTCACCTACTGGCTCCGCGCCCTGTTCTTCATCGGCCCGATCCTCGCCTTCATCGTCACGAAGCGCGTCGCCCTGGCCCTGCAGCGCAAGGACCGCGAAATTGCCCTTCACGGCCGCGAGACCGGCCGTATCGTCCGCTTGCCGCACGGCGAGTTCATCGAGGTCCACGCCCCGCTGGATGAGTACAAGCGTTACAAGCTGGTCGGCTTCGAATCCCCGTCGCCGCTCCCGGCCGTGCCGAACAGCCACGGAATCGTGGACCGCAAGGAAAAGCGCCGTGCGCTGCTCTCCAAGTGGTTCTTCGAGGACCGCGTTGCTCCCGCCAGCCCGGCGGAACTCGCGGCGGCACACAGCCACCACGGCGCGCACGAATCCATCGACGCGGCTGCGGATCAGAAGACCCTCAGCCACTAGTTCACGTCGCTAGCCACAGGAGAGGCCCGGTCCATACGGACCGGGCCTTTTTTGTGTGCCGCGGGCTGCTGATCAGGGGCGGTACCCCGATGCGTAGTTCCGCGTGGGCCGGACGCCCGGCCGTTGCAGCGGCACCCACAGCTTGTAGCGATCGGCCCGGTAGTAGGACACGGAGTAGTCCACCATGGCTCTGGCGACGAACGCGTGCCGCTGGATCTTCAACAGCGGCGAACCAACCTCCACATTCAGCAGGCGGGCCGTGGAGGGCGACGCGGCCGTGGCCTCGATCATGTCCTCCCCCCACTCCATCACCAGCCCGTAGCGTTCGCTCAGCACGTTGTAGAGGGACGTCGGCGGCTGACCGTCCAGGAGCCCCGGCACCCGGTGCGCGGGGATAAAGTTCTCGTCGACGCTCATCGGTTCGTTGTCGGCGAGCAGGAGGCGCCGGAACCGGACCAACTGGGTGCCCTCCTCCAGCTGCAGTTCACGGGCGAGGAACGCGCTGGCACTGATCTGTTCGAAGCTCAGGACCTTGGCTGCCGGAACCATGCCGCGGCGCTGCATCTCCTCACTGTAGGAGGTCAGCTTCACCTGGAGGTCCAGTTTGGGCTTGCGCACGAACGTGCCTAAACCCACGACGCGTTCAATCACTTCCTCGCCCACGAGGGCGTCGATGGCCTGCCGGACGGTCATGCGGGCGAGGCCGAAGCGCTCGGAGAGGTCTCGCTCCGAGGGCAATGCCGATCCGGGCGGACAGGAGCTGGCAATGTGGGCGCGGAGTATTTCCCGGAGCTGGACGTAGATGGGGACTCCGCTGCTGCGGTCGATCCCGCCGGCCATCCGTGCTGCGTTAGAACCCACGGAACCGCCCGATGGAATGCTTCATGCTCCAATCTTAAGCCACCATGGGAGCAGGTCTAGACCACTCAGCCGTTACGGTTCGCCCGGTGCTAATCCCCCGGCTACGCTTAGGAAGCACACTTGCCGGAGCACTCCCGGCCCACCTGTTTCAAAGGAGTTCCATTGCCAGCTCGCAAGGCGGTCGTCCAGGCCTCGATCGGACTGCACGCCCGTCCCGCGGCCGTGTTCGTCAGGGCGGTCACCCAGACCGGCTTCGCCGTGACCATCAGCAAGGAAGGCCGGCCCGGCGTCGATGCACGGTCCCTCCTGGAAGTCATGACCGAGGACTTCGGGCACGGCTGCGAAGTGGAGCTCGCGGTCCGGGCAGATTCGGTTCCGGACGGCTCGAGCGAGGCCGACGCCGAGCACGCCCTGACGGAGCTCTGCGCCCTGCTGGAGTCACAGTCCGGCTAGCGCTGGACCTGGTTACGCTGGGCCAGCATGGTCCCCGGAACATCCAAACGACGGCGGGCCCCACCTCAAAGGTGGGGCCCGCCGTCGTTGTTCTCAGTATTGAGTGCTAGTGCGCGTGGTCACCGCGGCTGTACTCGTAGACCCAGCCCACGAGTGCCACGACGGCGAGGCCGCCGGCGATGAACGTGATCCAGAAGCCCACGGCTAGGCCGAGGAAGCCGCCGGCGCAGGCGAGGCCCAGCACCAGGGGCCACCAGCTCCAGGGGCTGAAGTGGCCCTGCTCGCCGGCGCCTTCGTGGATCTCAGCGTCGCTGCGGTCCTCCGGGCGCATACCGACCCGGCGTCCGGTGAAGCCCAGGTAGGCGCCGATCATGCCGGCGAGGCCTGCGACCAGCAGGACCCCGAGGATGCCCACCCATTCGGACCAGTGCGTCATAAAACCGTAGACGATGGCTACAGGGACGAAGAAGAAGACTCCGAGCCCAAAAATCCGTGATTCGATCTTCACTTCGCGGTGTCCTTCTGGTCGGCGTTACCCAGCGCGGCCGCTGCCGGGGCAGGCGAGTCGATGGTGTAGTTCTGGGAGAGCTCGGGGTGGTGCAGGTCCAGGGCAGGACGTTCCGAGCGGATCCGCGGCAGCGACGTGAAGTTGTGGCGCGGCGGCGGGCAGGACGTGGCCCACTCGAGCGAAGCGCCGAAGCCCCAGGGGTCATCAACCATGACCTTCTCGTTGCTGCGCCAGGTGATGTAGACGTTCCAGAAGAACGGGATCAGCGAGGCACCCAGCAGGAAGGACGAGTAGGTGGAGAACTGGTTCATCCAGGTGAAGTTATCCTGCGGCATGTAGTCCGCGTAGCGGCGGGGCATGCCCTCGACGCCGAGCCAGTGCTGGATGAGGAAGGTGCCGTGGAAGCCCAGGAAGAGCATCCAGAAGTGGATCTTGCCGAGGCGCTCGTTGAGCATCTTGCCGGTCCACTTCGGCCACCAGAAGTAGAAGCCTGCGAACATCGCGAAGACGACGGTACCGAAGACCACGTAGTGGAAGTGCGCCACCACGAAGTAGGAGTCGGAAACGTGGAAGTCCAGCGGCGGGGAGGCCAGGATGATACCGGTCAGGCCGCCGAAGAGGAACGTGGCCAGGAAGCCGATGCTCCACAGCATGGGGGTTTCAAAGGTGATGGAACCCCGCCACATGGTGCCGATCCAGTTGAAGAACTTCACGCCGGTGGGTACCGCGATCAGCATCGTCATAAAGGAGAAGAACGGCAGCAGGACCGAGCCGGTCACGTACATGTGGTGGGCCCACACGGTGACGGACAGGGCGGCGATGGAGATGGTGGCGTAAACCAGGCCCTTGTAGCCGAAGATCGGCTTGCGGCTGAAGACCGGGAAGATCTCGGACACGATGCCGAAGAACGGCAGGGCGATGATGTAGACCTCGGGGTGGCCGAAGAACCAGAACAGGTGCTGCCAGAGGACGGCGCCGCCGTTTTCGGGATCGAAGATGTGGGCACCGAAGCGGCGGTCCGCACCGAGGGCGAAGAGAGCGGCAGCAAGCGGCGGGAACGCCATCAGAACGAGGATGGCGGTGACCAGGACGTTCCAGGTGAAGATCGGCATACGCCACATGGTCATGCCCGGGGCGCGCATGCAGATGATCGTGGTGATGAAGTTCACCGCGCCGAGGATGGTGCCGAAGCCGGAGAGCGCCAGGCCGAAGACCCAGAGGTCACCGCCGACGCCGGGGCTGAAGGTGGTGTTGGACAGCGGCGCATACGCGAACCAGCCGAACGAGGCTGCACCCTGCGGGGTGATGAAGCCGGAGACCGCGATGGTGGAACCAAAGAGGAAGAACCAGAAGGCCAGCGCGTTCAGTCGCGGGAAGGCGACGTCGGGGGCGCCGATCTGCAGGGGCATGATCACGTTGGCGAAGCCTGCGAACAGCGGCGTCGCGAACATCAGGAGCATTACGGTGCCGTGCATGGTGAAAAGCTGGTTGTACTGCTCTTTGGTCTGCAGGATCTGCATGCCGGGTTCGAACAGCTCGGCACGGATCAGCAGTGCCATAACGCCGCCGAAGCAGAAGAACACGAAGGACGCGATCAGGTACATGTACCCGATGGTCTTGTGGTCGGTGGAGGTGATCCAGTTGACGACGATGCGCCCCTTGGATTTGGGTACTACGGGAGCCTCAAGGATCCCGGAGGGCTGAGAGTAGGTCGTAGCCACGTCGCGCTCCCCTTACTTGTTCTCGGTCGGGGCCGGGTTGCGGTCGTACTCTTCGCCGAGCAGTCCGGTGTTGCCGGCCTGGCGGAGCTGGTCAAGGTGGGCCTTGAACTCCGTCTCGGAGACGACCTTCACGCGGAACAGCATTTCGGAGTGGTACTCACCACAGAGTTCGGCGCACTTGCCGTCGTAGGTTCCCTCTTTAGTGGGGGTGAACCGGATGTAGTTGGTCTTGCCGGGGATCATGTCGCGCTTCTGCAGGAAGGCGGGTACCCAGAAGGAGTGGATGACGTCGCGGGCGTTCAGCTCCAGGTCAACGGACTTGTTGACGGGGAGGTAGAGCGTCGGCAGCTTTTCCTTGTCGACATCATTGCCGGTGAGGTGTGCCTGGACGCCGGCCTCGTGGACGTCGCCGGTGACGACGTCGCCCTTCTTGTAGTTGAAGTCCCAGGCCCACTGCTTGGCGCGGGCGTCGACGACGACGTCGGCCGGCTGGTCACGGTTGTCGATCGCCTGCTGGTCACGGTCGGTGAAGTAGAAGAACACCAGGACCATAAAGAGCGGGATCGTCAGGTAGAAGACCTCGAGGGGAAGGTTGAAGCTGTTCTGCCGGGGGAAGCCGACGGTGCCCTTCCGGCGCCGGTACGCCACGATGCACCAGATCATCAGGCCCCAGGTGATGATGCCGACGACCAGCGCGGCAATCCATGAGTTGACCCAGAGGTCCATGATGCGGTCAGTGTGGTTGGTGGTGCCACGCTCAGTGGGCAGCCACCCTTTCTGTACCTCTGGTGAACATCCAGTCAATGCCAACGCGCCGGCTAGTGCCAAGCCAGTGATCGTAGTGATCTGTTTGCGTCGGCTGCCGGTTCGGTTCTGCGAACTCACAGACGGCCCTTCCTACTTGTTGCTGTCGCCCGGCCGCCGTAAGCGTTCCGGGCACACTAAAAGTTTTACTACTCGGTGTAGAGCTTACCGCTCCCCGCGAGTTTTCGCCCACATGTCCGCGCCGTGCCTCCGTGGAGTTTTCGGCGATTCCGGTGACCCTCCCCCGGACGGCGCTAAGGCCGGGCCCATGGCCCGGCCTTAGCCCTTAGTGGAAGGAGTCTCCGCAGGCGCAGGACCCGCCCGCATTGGGGTTATCAATGGTGAAGCCCTGCTTGGAGATGGTGTCCTCGAAGTCGATGCTGGCACCGCTCAGGTAGGGCACGCTCATCTTGTCGACAACGACTTCGACGCCGTCGTAGTCGCGGACGGCGTCGCCCTCGAGGAGGCGCTCGTCGAAGTAGAGCTGGTAGATCAGGCCGGAACAACCGCCCGGCTGCACGGCAACGCGGAGCCGAAGATCAGTGCGGCCTTCCTGTTCCAGCAGGCTGCGGACCTTGCCGGCGGCCACGTCGGTCAGCTGGACCTCGTGGCTGGCCAGGTCCTGGTCCGCCTGGACGGTGGTGTCGGCGCTGTTTTCATTGGTTGTAGTGCTCATGGCCTACCTTCTTACGACGGTCGTGGCGGCTCCGCCTGCGCGGTGCCCGCCCCTACTTAAACGGTATGGGCTATAGCTACATGCTACGTCGATCAGACGTGTAGCTCTAACTCCTGACGTAACCCTCACCGCCGGCTGGATGTTCCCCGGAAGCGGTGTGGGGCCGCGGGCCTCAGGCGAGGCCGTCAGCGTTCAGCCGGGCCAGGAGCAGCGCTTCCGCGACGATGGCGTTCCGGAAGTCCTCGAGGTGCAGCGATTCGTTGGCGCTGTGCGCCCGCGAGTCGGGGTCCTCCACGCCGGTGACGAGGATCTGTACGTCCGGGTACAGCTCGGTGAGGTCCGCGATGAAGGGAATGGAACCGCCAATGCCGGTCTCGACGGCCGGAACGCCCCATGCCTCGCCGAGGGCCCACATGGCCATGCTGGCCGCGGTGGACGTGGTGTCCGTGAGGAACGCGTTGCCGCTCTCCCCCGGGGTGAAGACCACCTCGGCTCCGAACGGTGCGTGGGATTCGACGTGGCGGCGGACGGCGTCCATGGCGTCGGCCGGGTTCTGCCCCGGGGCGAGCCGCAGGCTGAACTTGGCGCGGGCGCGCGGCAGCAGCGTGTTGGAGGCAACGTCCACGGCGGGTGCGTCGAAACCGATGATGGACAGCGCGGGCTTGGTCCACATCCGCGACGCGATGGTTCCGGTACCGGCGAGCTTAACGCCGTCGAGCACGGACGCGTCCTTGCGGTACTCCTCTTCCGTGAGGTCGACGGTTACGTCGTCGCGGCTGACCAGGCCGTCGATCGCGACGCTGCCTTCGTCGTCGTGCAGGGTGGCGATCAGCCGGGCCAGCAGTGTGGGGGCGTCCAGCACGGGGCCGCCGAACATGCCGGAGTGGACGGCGTGGTCAAGGACCTTAACCTCGATGGTGCCGTCGACCAGGCCCCGGAGGCTGGTGGTGAGTGCCGGGATGCCGACCTTCCAGTTCGATGAGTCGGCAACGACGATCACGTCCGAGCGCAGCAGTTCCTTGTGCGTTTCAAGGAACGAACGGAACGTCGGCGAACCGGCTTCTTCCTCGCCTTCAAAGAAGAAGGTCACGCCCAGTCCCAGTTCCTCGCCCAACACGCGTGTTACGGCGGAGTAGGCGGCGACGTGGGCCAGGATGCCTGCCTTGTCATCGGCGGCACCGCGGCCATAGAGGCGGCCGTCGCGTTCGACGGCGGTGAAAGGTTCGGTCTCCCAGAGGGCCAGGTCGCCGGTCGGCTGCACGTCGTGGTGGGCGTAGAGCAGGATGGTCGGCTTGCCGGCCGCGGCGGCACGGCGGGCGACGACGGCGGGACCGCCAGGGGTGCCGTCTTCCTTGTCGCATCGCAGCACCCGGACGTCGTCGAACCCGGTGGCCCGCACCAGTTCGGCGACGGCGTCGGCGCTGGCGTTCAGCGGTGCCGGGTCGAAGCTGGGCCAGGCGATGCCGGGGATGGCCACAAGCTGCTTGAGCTGTTCGACAGTGGTGTCAAAGGATTCGGTAACGGCCTGGCGGAGGGCGTCGGCATCGATGGCGCCGCCGGCTGGGGTCTGCGGGTTCCCCGCGGGTGATGAAGTCATGGCCAAAACACTACCGTGCCTGCTGTTACAGCCAAGCGGGCGACCGGGTGTGGCCTGGGCCTCGCCCCGGTGCCCGCAGGGTATTCTGTAGGGGTGTTTGGACGTAAAAAGGAAGCGCCCTCGGCGCAGGACGTAGTTGACCAGCAGGTGGCCGAGGCAGCAGCCCGGGACGCCGCCATCGGCAAGGGAGCCCCAACGCCTAAGCGCAGCGCCCAGGTCGCCGCCCGCAAGCGGCCCCTGGTTCCGGAGGATCGCAAGGCCTCCAAGGCTGCAGAACGCACCGCCATTGCGGACCAGCGGCTCAAGATGCGCCAGGCCATGGACACCGGTGATGAGAAGTTCCTGCCGCTTCGCGACAAGGGACCGCAGAAGCGCTTTGCCCGCGATTACGTGGACGCCCGTTTCAGCCTCGGCGAGTACCTGATGTTCGGTGCGTTGCTTTTTGTGATCATCTCCCTGCTGGTTCCGGCCAGCAGTGACCAGATGATCTACGTCCTGGGCGGATTCTGGGTCATGTTCCTGGCCGTGTTCGTGGATGTCTTTATCCTCTCCCGCAAGCTGAAGAAGCGCCTGGCCGAGAAGTTCGGCGAGGTGGAGCGCGGCACCGTCTGGTACGGCTCCATGCGCTCCCTGCAGTTCCGCCGCCTGCGGCTCCCCAAGCCGCAGGTCAAGCGCGGCGAGTTCCCCGCCTAATTCAGCCGTCAAAAGGCCCCCGGCAGTCGGACTGCCGGGGGCCCATTTGTGTCTGACGGGCGCCCGCGGACTCTTTCCGGAGCCGCGTCCGGTCAGCGTCGGGCGGCCTGCTTCGCGAGGTCCCGGTTGATCCGCGCCGCCCAGAAGGGTCCCTCGTAGAGGAAAGCCGTGTAGCCCTGCACCAGCGTTGCGCCGGCGTCGATCCGGTCGCGGACGTCCTGGGCGGACTCCACGCCGCCCACCGACACCAGGGTAAGGGCACCGCCGGTGGCGGCTTTCAGCCGGGCCAGGACCTCAAGAGACCGCTGACGGAGCGGAGCACCGGACAGGCCGCCGGCGCCGCACGCCTCGACAGTGTCCGGGCTGGAGACGAGCCCGGTGCGGCCGATGGTGGTGTTGGTGGCAATGATGCCGTCGAGTTTCAGGTCCAGCGCCAGCCGGGCGACGTCGTCGATGTCCTCGTCGCTGAGGTCCGGGGCGATCTTAACCAGTAGCGGGACGTGCCTGCCGGCGGCGGTGTCCGCGGCTTCGCCGACCGCGGTCAGGAGTGGCCGGAGTGTGTCAACGTCCTGCAGCAGCCGCAGGCCGGGGGTGTTCGGGGAACTGACGTTCACCACGAGGTAGTCGGCGGCCGGGGCCAGGCTGCGGGCGCTCACCAGGTAGTCCGCCACCGCGTCCTCAAGTTCCACCACCTTGCTCTTGCCGATATTGACGCCGATCACCGGACGGACGCCCGGATAGCGGCGCTGCAGGGCGGCGCGGGCGGAGCGGAGCCGGGGTGCGACCGCAGCCGCACCGTCGTTGTTGAAGCCCATCCGGTTAATCACGGCACGGTCTTCGATGAGCCGGAACAGCCGGGGGGCCGGGTTGCCCGGCTGGGCCTGGCCGGTAATGGTGCCAACCTCGACGTGGCCGAAGCCGAGCTCGGTCAGGGCCTCAATGCCGTGGCCCTCTTTGTCGAACCCCGCGGCGAGTCCGAACGGTGACGGGAACGTCAGCCCGAACGCCTCGGTGCGCAGGGACGGGGCCGGCGCGGTGAAGCGCTGCAGCACCCGTCCGGCGCCGCAGCGGTTGGCCAGCCGGATGGCCCGGAAACCGATCGTATGGGCGCGCTCGGCGTCCATCCAGGAGAAGGCAAGCCGGAAGAAGGTGGGATATACGCGCATGCCCCTAGTTTTCCGGTTCCCGGCGCACAAACCAAAATGCCGGCCAATCCGCATCCCGCCCGGGCGCTAGCATGAAGCCATGAGCAGCGAGGATGCAGTCACCAACGGCGTAGTGGGAGCCGGTCCCGGCACACGGATCGAGGCCGACGTTGTAGTGGTCGGCGCCGGTCTGGCGGGGCTGGCGGCAGCCGCCGAGGCGTACGCGGCCGGACGGCGGGTGGCGGTCCTGGACCAGGAACCCGAGGCTTCCGTCGGGGGCCAAGCCCACTGGTCATTTGGCGGGCTGTTCCTGGTCGACACACCGGAGCAGCGCCGGCTGGGCGTACGGGACAGCGCGGACCTGGCACTGGCGGACTGGCTGTCGTCGGCCGGTTTCGACCGGAGCGAGGACACGCATGCCCGCGCCTGGGCGGAGGCCTACGTCAACTTCGCGGCCGGCGAGAAACGCGCCTGGCTCGCCTCCCTCGGCGTCGGACTCTTCCCGCTGGTGCAGTGGGCGGAACGCGGCGGGTACGGCCCGGACGGCCACGGCAACACGGTCCCCCGCTTCCACGTCGCTTGGGGCACCGGGCCCGCGATTGTCGCGCCCTTCCTCGCCAAGCTCAGGGAGGGCCAGGCTGCCGGAAGGGTCTCCTTCCATTTCCGCCACCGCGCCACCGGACTGGCCACCAGCGGCGGCACTGTCACCGGGGTGCGCGGCGAGGTCCTCGTCCCGAGCGGCGCGGCACGGGGCGAGCAATCATCCCGTGAGGCCGTCGGCGCTTTCGAGGCCGCCGCGGGCGCCGTCGTCGTCACCAGTGGCGGAATTGGCGGCAACCACACCGCCGTCCGGCGGCAATGGCCGGGCGGCGGCGCACCGGAGGCGATGCTCAGCGGGGTCCCAGCGTCGGTGGACGGCGATTTCCTGGCCGCCGTGGACAGTGCCGGCGGCAGGCTTATCAACGGCGACCGGATGTGGCACTACCCGGAAGGCATCCACAATTACGATCCGGTCTGGCCGAAGCACGGCATCCGGATCCTGCCGGGCCCGTCGGCGCTGTGGCTGGACGCTACGGGGAAGATGCTCCCGGCGCCGCTGTTTCCGGGCTTCGACTCCCTCGGCGCACTGCGCCATATCCTGGCCACCGGGCATCAGCACTCCTGGTTCGTGCTGAACCGGTCAATTGCCCTCAAAGAATTCGCGCTCTCCGGCTCCGAGCAGAATCCGGACCTCACCGGCAAAGACATCCGCCTGCTCGCCGCGCGCCTCAAACCCTCCAGCGACAGCCCACTGCAGCGTTTCCTGGACCGCGGTGTGGACTTCCTGCAGGCGGCCAGCCCGGCCGAGCTCGCCGGGAAAATGAACGGCCTAACAGGCTCGCCGCTGATTGACGCCGCGGAACTGGACCGGCTGGTCCGCTCCCGCGACCGCCAGTTCGCCAGCGGCCTGGGCAAAGATCCGCAGCTCGCCGCGATCCGCGCCGCCCGCCGCTTCACCACGGACCGGGTGATGCGGGTGGCTCCCCCGCACCCGATGCTCGATCCCCGGCACGGGCCCCTGCTCGCGGTGCGCCTTTCCGTCCTGACCCGCAAGAGCCTCGGCGGGATCCAGACCGACCTGCAATCCAGGGTGCTGGGCCGTTCCGGCCTGCCCGTCGCCGGGCTGTACGCCGCCGGGGAGGCGGCCGGTTTCGGCGGCGGCGGGATCCACGGCTACCGCGCCCTTGAGGGCACGTTCCTGGGCGGATGCCTGTTCTCGGGCCGGACGGCGGGCCGCGCGGCCGCCGCGGCGGTCTAGCTGCGGGCCGGGAGGAGCCGATGGAGTGGCAGGCAGACATCCTGGGCGAGGACTTCGCGTCCTGCGTCTTCCAGGCGGCCGGGCCCGACGGCGTGGAGCGCACCGCCACACTGGTCCGGCACGTCCCCGCGGCGGGAGCCGGGCCGGCCCCGCAGCGTGCCGTCCTGTTCCTGCACGGGTGGAGCGACTACTTCTTCAATGAGGAGCTCGCCGGATTCTGGACCGACCAGGGCTTCGAGTTCTTTGCCCTGGACATGCACAACCACGGCCGGAGCCTGCAGCATGGCACCCATGGCGGCTACGTGGCGGACCTGGCCGACTACGACGCGGAGATCACCGCCGCGATCGGCATCATCAGGTCCCTCAGTCCTGACAACGCGCCCGCCGTGCCGGTGACTCTGATGGGCCACTCCACCGGCGGCCTCATCACGGCCCTGTGGGCGAGCCGGCACCCGGGGATTGCCGCGCAGCTGGTCCTCGACAGCCCGTGGCTGGAGATGCATGGCAGCCCGGCGATCCGCAGGGCTGCCCGGACCATGGTGGAACCGCTGGCACGGCTGCGGCCCGAGTATGTCATCCGGCTTCCCGAGCGTGCCTTTTACTGGCGCAGTATCAGCAGCGCCGCGGAGGGCGAGTGGCTCCTCGACGACAACTACAGGCCGCGCCGGGCCTTCCCCGTGCGCGCCGGTTGGCTCAGCGCCGTCCTCAGCGGTCAGTCGAAGGTGGCCCGGGGGCTGAACATCGACGCCCCCATCCTGGTGATGATCTCCGGCGCCAGCGCCAACGGGATGTTCTGGAAGGAATCCATGCGGCGCACGGATGCTGTCCTTGACGTCAACACCATCGCCTTGCGCGCCCTGAGCCTCGGCCGGACCGTGACCCTGGAACGGATCGACGGTGCCCTGCACGACGTCTTCCTCTCGGCGCCGCGGGTCCGCGCCGACGCGTACGCACGGCTGGCGCGGTGGATTAGGGCGTACGTCCCGGACGACGGCGGGGCGGGCTAGCCGCGGGGAAGCTCCCCCGTCGGGACTGCGGCGTCGACCGCGCCGCCGTACCGGCGGTCCCGCTGGGCGTAGATTTCGACGGCGTCCCACAGCGTGCGCCGGTCGACGTCGGGCCAGAGCGTGTCGAGGAAAACGAACTCGGCGTACGCGGACTGCCAGAGCATGAAGTTGGAGAGCCGCTGTTCACCGGAGCTGCGCAGGAACAGGTCAACGTCTGGCAGGTCAGGCTCGTCAAGGTATTTCTGGATGGTGCGTTCTGTGATGGCACCGGGCTTGAGCCGGCCCGCGGCCACCTCCTCCGCGATGGCGGCCACGGCGTCGGCGATCTCGGCCCTGCCGCCGTAGTTAACACACATGTTCAACGTGCAGGTGCTGTTGCCGCGGGTGAACTCCTCGGCCTCCTCGAGCTCCCTGATGACGGAGCCCCAGAGTTTGGGCCGCCGCCCGGACCAGCGGATCCTGACACCCCAGTCGTCCAGCTGGTTGCGCTGGCGTCGCAGCACATCCTTGTTAAATCCCATCAGGAAGCGGACTTCCTCGGGTGAGCGTCGCCAGTTCTCGGTGGAGAAGGCGTAGACACTGACGTGTTCGATGCCGAGCTCGATGGCGCCGGCCATCACATCCAGCAGCGCCGGCTCGCCGGCCTTATGGCCCTCGATGCGGGGCAGGCCGCGCTGGTTGGCCCAGCGGCCGTTGCCGTCCATGACGATCGCGACGTGCCGCGGAATGAACTCCGCGGGGATGGCCGGTGCAACGGCACCGGAGGGATGCGGGTACGGCGCCACCACGGGGGTGCTGCGCTGCCGGACGGGATTCTTCTTTTTGCCCAGGGCCACGTTTACGTTCGCTCCACATGTTTGAGGGATTTCAGGACACGTTCCAGATGCCACTGCAGATAACTTGCCACCAGCCCAGCGGCCTCCCGCCGGTGGCCGGGGGCGGATGCGTCTGCTGCAACCCAGTTGCCGGTCAGCAGCGCCCCGAGCAGGATCACGGTCTCCGCGGCGGGGGCCGGCGAGCCCGGGGGCCGGCACTCCCCGCAGACCATGCCGCCGAGAGGAGCCGAGAACGCGGTGTGCGGTCCCGGGGCGCCGCAGCGGGCGCAGTCGGTAAAGCTCGGCGCCCAGCCGCCCGTGGACAGTGCGCGGAGCAGGTAGGAGTCAAGGATAAGTTCCGGGGCGTGGTCGCCCCGGCTGAGCGATGCCAGGGCCCCGACCAGCAGCAGGTACTGGGCCGTGCCGGCTTCGCCGTCGACGTCGGTGAGTTTCTCCGCGGTCTCGGTCATCGCTGCAGCCACCGTGTAGCGGCCGTAGTCGGAGGCGATGCTCGAACCGTAGGCGCCCTTCGCGACCGCCTGGGTCACCACGTCCAGGGTGCGCCCCGAGATGAGCTGGAGGTCGGCGACCATAAAGGGCTCAAGCCGGGCCCCGAACCGGCTGCTGGTGCGGCGGACACCCTTGGCCACGGCGCGGACCTGGCCGTGGTGTTTTGTCAGCAGCGTGATGATGCGGTCCGCCTCGCCCAGCTTGTGCGTGCGCAGGACCACGGCGTCGTCGCGGTAGGCGCGGGCTGCGAAGGAGGAAGGTTGGGCCACAGTTAATCTTCGCACTGACTTTTGGGATTCGCCGCCATTGGAAACAGCACTGCGCCGCCGGAACCTCCGGCGGCGCAGTGGGACTGCTCTAGGCGCGGGCGTCCCGGATGGCGCGGTTGACGGCGGAAATGACGGCCTTCAGCGACGCCATGGACGTGTTGGCGTCAATCCCGACGCCCCACAGCACCCGCTCCCCCACGGCGCATTCGACGTAGGCCGCGGCCTGGGCGCTGCCGCCTTCGGACAGGGCGTGCTCACTGTAGTCGAGGACGCGGACGTCCACGCCGTCCTCCCGCAGGATGCTGAGCAGGGCCGCGATGGGGCCGTTGCCCACCCCGGTGCGGCGCAACGGCTTGCCGTCGATCTTCAGGGCGGCGGTCAGGGTCATGGTGCCGTCCTCGTCCGACTCGGTGCTGACCGCGCCCAGGGCGTAGCGGCCCCACTGGGCTTCGGCTGCGGCGGAGGGCAAGTACTCGTCCTGGAACAGCTGCCACAGCTGGGCGCCGCTGACCTCCCCGCCCACGGTGTCGGTGCGGCGCTGGATAACGCCGGAGAATTCGATCTGGGCCCGGCGGGGCAGGTCCAGGTTGTGCTCGTTCTTCAGCAGGTACGCTACCCCTCCCTTGCCGGACTGGGAGTTCACCCGGATGACAGCCTCGTAGCTGCGGCCGAGGTCCTTCGGGTCCACCGGCAGGTAGGGTACCTGCCAGGTGTAATCGGCAACGTCCTTGCCCGCTGCGGCTGCATCCTTCTCGAGGGCTTCCAGGCCCTTCTTGATGGCATCCTGGTGCGAGCCGGAGAAGGCGGTGAACACCAGGTCCCCGCCGTAGGGTGAGCGTTCGGCCACGGGCAGTTGGTTGCAGTACTCCACCGTGCGCCGGACGTCGTCGATGTCCGAGAAGTCGATCATGGGGTCCACGCCCTGGACGAACATGTTCAGGCCAAGGGTGACCAGGTCCACGTTGCCCGTCCGCTCGCCGTTGCCAAACAGGCAGCCTTCGATCCGGTCGGCTCCGGCGAGGTAGCCCAGTTCCGCTGCCGCGACCCCGGTGCCGCGGTCGTTGTGCGGGTGCAGGGAGAGGATGATGCCTTCGCGGGGATGCAGGTGCCTGCTCATCCACTCGATCGAATCGGCGTACACGTTCGGGGTTGCCATCTCGACAGTGGCCGGCAGGTTGATGATGACCTGCCGGTCCGCCGAGGCTTCGAAGACATCGGCAACGGCGTTGCAGACGCGCACGGCGTAGGCGAGTTCGGTGCCGGTGAAGGACTCCGGCGAGTACTCGTAGGTGATGTGCGTGTCCTCGAGTGTTTCCTCGTACTTCTTGCACAGGCGGGCGCCCTGCAGGGCGATGTCCAGGATCCCGTCCTCGTCCTGGTTGAACACCACCCGGCGCTGCAGGACCGACGTGGAGTTGTAAAGGTGGACGATGGCCTGCTTGGCGCCTACCAGGGACTCGTAGGTCCGCTCGATCAGGTGCTCGCGGGCCTGGGTCAGGACCTGGATGGTGACGTCGTCCGGGATGTGGTTGCCCTCGATCAGCTGCCGGACGAAGTCGAAGTCCGTCTGCGAGGCCGAGGGGAAGCCGACCTCGATTTCCTTGTAGCCCATCCGGACCAGCAGGTCGAACATTTTCATCTTGCGGGCCGGGCTCATCGGATCGATCAGGGCCTGGTTGCCGTCACGGAGGTCAACGGCGCACCAGCGCGGGGCCTTGGTGATGACCTTCCCGGGCCAGGTGCGGTCCGGCAGTTCGACACTGATGAGGTCCTGGAAGGGGACATAGCGGTGGACCGGCATTCCTGAGGGCTGCTGTGCGTTTCGCATTACTTATCGGGGCCTTTTCTGTGGTTCTTGGTGAAAGGGTGGCCGGGCAACACAAACTCCGCAGCGAGGTTTGGCCTTGCGCTAGATCGCGTCTGAGGCCCCGCCGCGGCAGCTAAGAAGAAGCAGTTCTGCACGCACATTTTCACAGTAACACGGGTGCGTAAGATGAAGGAGCCATACCCCAGCAACGTCCACCATGCAGACGCTGTACCGGTGCCAGGCCCGGTACAGCCGTCCTCTCGAAGGAGCATCAGTGCCGCTTTCCGGAATCGACCCCGCCACCATCGACGCCAGTGTCCGACCCCAGGACGATCTCTACCGGCACTTCAACGGGCGCTGGCTGAAGACCACCACCATTCCGGATGACCGGCCGCTGGAGGGCACCTTCACGGCGCTGCGGGACGGCTCGGAACTCGCGGTCAAGGAAATCATCATCGAGGCCGCGGGCCGCGGGGAGGCCGCGACCGGCATTGAACGCAAGATCGGGGACCTCTACAGCAGTTTTATGGATGAGGCCGCCGCCGAAGCCAAGGGCGCGGAACCGATCCGGGAACGGCTGGCCGAGGTCTTCGGCACCGCGTCGGTGGCCGAGCTGGTCCGGCTGGCCGGGCGGCTGTTCCGGGCTGATGTGTCCGGGCTGTTCTACATTTATCCGGCCCCTGACGCGGGCAATCCGGACCGGATCCTGCTCTACACCGGGCAGGGCGGCCTCGGCCTGCCCGACGAGTCGTACTACCGTGAGGAAAAATTCGCGCCGATGGTGCAGGCCTACCGGGAGCACGTCCGGACCCTGCTGGAGCTCGCCGGCATCGCCGAACCCGGGGCCGCCGCGTCACGTGTGGTGGAACTGGAAACCTCCCTGGCATCCCACCATTGGGACAAAGTCACCCTCCGCAATCCGCAGAAGACCTACAACCTCAAGTCAGCCGACGAAGCCGCAGAGCTCTTCCCGCTCCTCGCCGACTGGTTCGACGCCGCCGGCATCGCCGCCGAAAAGCGCGCCGAGCTGGTGGTAAGCACCCCGGACTTCTTCGCAGGGGCGGCAGCGCTCCTGGACTCGGTGCCGCTGGCCACGTGGCAGGAATGGCTGGCCACCCGCGTGGTCAGCGCCGCGGCCCCCTACCTGTCCGCGGCGTTCGTGGACGCAAACTTCGCCTTCTACGGCACCACCCTCAGCGGCACGCCCCGCAACCGGGACCGCTGGAAGCGCGGCGTCGCCGTCGTCGAGGCCGCCCTGGGCGAAGCGGTCGGGCAGATCTATGTGGCCCGGCACTTTCCGGAGAGCCATAAGGAGCACATGCGCTCACTCGTGGGGAACCTGACCGAGGCGTACCGCGACTCCATCACTGGCCTGCCGTGGATGGGCGAGGAAACCCGGACGGAGGCCCTGAAGAAGCTCGATTCCTTCCGGGCCAAGATCGGTTACCCGGAGAAGTGGATCGACTACTCGGCCGTGGTGGTGGACGCCGGGGATCTGCTGGGCAACGTTGAACGAGCCCACAGCGCGGACGTCGACCGGCACCTGGACGAGGTTGGACAGCCCGTGGACCGCGAGAAGTGGCTGATGACGCCGCAGACCGTCAACGCCTACTACCACCCGCTGCTCAATGAGATCGTCTTCCCCGCGGCCATCCTGCAGCCGCCGTTTTTCACCGCCGACGCCGACGACGCCGTGAACTACGGCGGCATCGGCGCCGTGATCGGGCACGAGATCGGCCACGGCTTCGATGACCAGGGGTCCCAGTACGACGGCAGCGGCCTGCTCCGGAACTGGTGGACCGAGGCCGACCGGACTGCCTTCGAGGCGCTGACCGCCAAGCTGGTGGCCCAGTTCGACGCCCTCTCCCCTGCCGAGGCGGACGGCCAGCACGTCAACGGCAAACTGACGCTGGGCGAGAACATCGGCGATCTCGGTGGCCTCACCATTGCGTACAAGGCGTACCTGATCAGCCTTGGCGGGCAGGAACCGCCGGTCCTGGACGGCCTCACCGGCGCCCAGCGGTTCTTCGCGTCCTGGGCGGCCAGCTGGCGGCAGGTGATCCGCAGCGAGGAAGCCATCCGCCGCCTCGCCACGGATCCGCACTCCCCCAACGAGTTCCGCACCAACAACATCGCCCAGAACCTTGATGCGTTCCACACGGCCTTCGCGACCACGGACCAGGACGGAATGTGGCTGGCACCGGAGGACCGCGTCAGCATCTGGTAAACGGGGGGCGTCCAACGGCCCCGAAACGGTGTTATGCAAAAGAGGAGCCGGCCCACAGTGGGCCGGCTCCTCTTTTGTGTCCCCGGGGTTTTTTGTCCCTGGATGGGGTTAGGCGTCCCGGGATCGGGCTAGGGCACGATCAGGACCGGATTCGCCTGCTGGCAGACGGTGTCGCCGGCCGTCTGGTTGACGATGTCCGGCGGCAGCGAGACCGGTGCGTCAGTCTGCTTGGTGCCGGATTTGAAGTCGCTGCCAAGGTACACCTGCACCCCGTTGACCCCTGCCGGGAGGACCTGCCGCGCCGGGATCCCCAGCAGTTTGGCGACGTCGGCGGCGACGTCGGCGTAGTCGGCGCCGTAGTAGACGGCCGTGGTGGCGACCGCCTGGGCATCGAACTGGCTGGTCTGGGTGAAGCCGCCGGCCTTGAGGGAAGCGAGCACTTCCTGGGCTTTTGCCGGGGTGCCGGAACCGTTCGCCACGGCGACCTGCTGGAGGGTCTTGTCATAAGCGGGCGCGGCCGGCGCCTTGGTGGCCGTCGGCTTGGCGCTGGCCGAAGCACTGCTGGAAGCGGCCGGGGTGGGCGAGGGCTTGGCGGTGGGATCGGTCAGGTCGACGTCCTTGCGCAAAGCCGCGAACAGCTCGGATGCAGCGGGTTCGGCCAGCTGGAGCCGGTTTGTGTCGGAGACCGCAGGCTCGGTGGGGGCGGCCACAAAGGCCACCTTGCCGACGTCGATGTTCTTCAGCCGGTTGCCGACGGTGAGTAGCGTCGGGACCGATGCCAGTCCCTCGTCGATGGTGAGGTTCTTGGTGATCGCGTCCGCGATCCCGAGCATTCGTCCCGGGTTGCTCAGGGTTCCGTCGTCCTTGATCTTCCGTACCAGCGAGGACAGAAAGCCCTGCTGCGCCTTGATCCGGCCGAGGTCGCTGCCGTCACCGAAGGCGTGCCGTGTCCGGACGAACGCGAGGGCCTGCTCGCCCTTGACCTGTGAGGTGCCCTTCTTCAGGCGGAGGCCGGAGTCGGGATCGTAAATGGAGTCGCTGACGCAAACGTCGACGCCGCCGACAGCGTTGGAGAGTTCCTTGACGGCGTTGAAGTCGGCCATCATAAAGTGGTCGATCTCCAGGCCGGTGAGCTTGTTGACGGTGTCCACGGCGCAGCCGATGCCGGCCTCGGACATGGCCGCGTTGATCATCACGCCGCTCTGGGCCGGGTATTGCTTGTTGGACTTCGGATCCTTGCAGGCGGGGGTGTCCACCAGGAGGTCGCGGGGGAAGCTGATGACGCTGACGCGTTTATTGTCCGCCGAGATATCCATCAGCATCATGACGTCGGAGTGGCCGTAGCCGGAGGAGTCATCCTTGCTGCCGTACTGCGAGTTTTTGCCGTCCCGGGTATCCGTGCCCAGGATCAGGATCTGCATGCGCCCGGTGGCGTCGTCGGGGGCCGCCTCGGTGCGGTTGTTGCCGGCGCCGAGGGCTTCGGTGCTGATGTTGCCTTGCAGTCGGATGACCCAGTAGGCCCCAAAAGCGATGACGCCGACCAGCAGCACGGAGAGCACGATCGTGGTGGCTTTCAGCCAGGTGGGGATCCGCCGGGCGCCCCCCAGATGGCGCGCCGGGCCGACGGAGGAGTCGCCCGTATGCCGGGCAGCCGCGTGGGACCGAACCGGACGGCCGGTTCCGTCTGCACGGTTATCAGGGGGTCGAACCACGGGTGGTGCCTTCCTTAGCGAACGGGAGTTTCCCTATTTTACGGGCCGAGTCTGGGAAAAACCCGATGGGCATGCCCGCGCGGGGCCGCGGCGTGTGCGCGGCCCGGTCCGGCGGCAAGCGGCGGCCGGTCAGTGGGCCTAGAAGCCCAGTTTCACCAGCTGCTTGGGATCCCGCTGCCAGTCCTTGGCGACCTTGACGTGCAGGTCGAGGTAGATGCGGGCCCCGAGCAGCGCCTCAATGGCCTTGCGTGCGGTGGTCCCGACCTCGCGCAGCCGGGCGCCGCCCTTGCCGATGATGATTGCCTTCTGGGAGGGGCGTTCGACGTAGAGGTTGACGCGGACGTCCAGGAACGGCCGGTCCTCGGGCCGGTCCTCGCGCGGGACGATCTCGTCGACGACGACGGCCAGGGAGTGCGGGAGCTCGTCGCGGACGCCCTCCAGGGCAGCCTCGCGGATGAGTTCGGCGATCATAACCGCCTCGGGCTCGTCGGTCAGGTGGCCGTCCGGGTACAGCGGGGGCGACGGCGGCATGTGTCCGATCAGCACGTCGGCGACGGTGCCCACCTGGAAGCCGTCCGTGGCGGAGACGGGCACAATGTCCCGCCAGCCGTCCTCCCCGAGCACCTCGCGGCCCAGGGCGGCGACGGCCAGCAGCTGCTCGGTGAGGGCCTGGCGGTCAACGGTGTCGGCCTTGGTGACGATGGCAATGACAGGCTTGTTGCCGATCGCGGCAAGCTGCGCCGCGATGAACTTATCGCCGGGCCCGATTTTCTCGTTGGCGGGCAGGCAGAAACCGATGGCGTCCACCTCAGCGAGCGTGTCGGCCACGAGTTCGTTAAGGCGTTTGCCCAGCAGGGTGCGCGGGCGGTGCAGGCCCGGGGTGTCGACCATAATCAGCTGGGCGTCCTCGCGGTGGACGATGCCGCGGATGGTGTGCCGCGTGGTCTGCGGCTTGGCCGACGTAATGGCGACCTTCTGGCCCACCAGGGCGTTCGTGAGGGTGGATTTCCCCGCGTTCGGCCGTCCCACCAGCACCGCGAACCCGGCCCGGTAACCGCCGAAGGGCGCGCCGCCGTCGGTCTTATTCTGCTTGCTCACGTGGAACTCCCTGTTGCGTTGATTCGGCCTCGTCGAGAAGATCGTCAAGGTCAGTTTCTTCCTTTGGAACGGCCGCCGCAATGATGTGGCTGACGCGGTTCCGGCGGCCTTCGAGCCGGTCGGCACGGAGGGTGACGCCGTCGACGGCCACCGTGCTTCCAACGATCGGCACCCGGCCGAGCGCCTTCGCGAGGAGGCCGCCCACGGTGTCCACCTCGTCGTCGTCGAGCTCGAGGTCGAAAAGTTCACCGAGGTCATCGATGCTCATCCGGGCGCTGACCCGGTAACTGCCGTCGCCCAGCTCCACGGCTTCGGCAGCCTCGGTGTCGTATTCGTCCACAATCTCGCCGACGATTTCCTCGATGAGGTCCTCGAGGGTGACCAGTCCGGCCGTTCCGCCGTATTCGTCGATGACGATCGCCACGTGGGTGGATTCCTTTTGCAGCTCGCGGAGCAGGTCGCTCACGGGCTTGGAATCGGGGACATAACGGACTTCGCGGGCCAGTTCGTCGACGACCGGCGGCTCCTCGCCGGGGCGAAGGTTGTGGATCACGGCGGCGACGTCCTTGAGGTAGACGATGCCGAGGATCTGGTCGGTGTTCTCGCCGATGACCGGGATCCGGGAGTAGCCGGAGCGCAGGAACAAGGACATGGCCCGGTGCAGGCTGGAGCCGGAGTCGATGCAGAGGATGTCGGTGCGGGGCACCATGACCGAGCGGGCCAGGGTGTCGCCGAAATCGAAGACGGACTGGATGAGCTCGGCCTCGTTGTCCTCGATGACGTCGGATTCGCTGGCGCGTTCGACGAGTTCGCGGAATTCCTCTTCGCTGAAGAAGGCCTCGTTGTCCGCCGGCGCCCCGGGGGCCACGGCGCTGCCGAGGGTGACCAGCCAGGCAGGGATGGGTCCGAGGACCCAGCAGAGCCAGCGGATCAGCGGCGCGGCGAAGCGGACCATGCCGGCCGAGTGGACCCGGCCGAGCTGGCGCGGGGACACACCGACGATCACAAAGCCCAGCAGCGCCATGATCCCGGTGGCGGCGAGGCCCGCGAGCCAGACGTTGTCCAGCATGCTGTGCAGGAGCACGGTGACGGCCACCGCGGAGGCCATCTCGAACCAGATGCGCCAGAACCGCAGGGCACGCATGTGGGCCACGGGCTGGGCCATGATCCGTTTGAGCGCCGTCCCGCGGCTTTGCAGGATCGCCAGTTCGGCGTCGTGCCGGGGCAGGTAGTTGAAGGCGGCCTCGGCCGCAGTCAGTACGGCGGCAAAACTCAGGAAGACCAGCGCCATGCAGGCCAAAATCAGTGGGGTCACTGAATCGTCTCTGCCGGGGCGTCCTTACCGGTGAATCCGGAGAGCAGTTCGCGCTGCAGGCCGAACATCTCCTCCTTTTCCTCCGGTTCCGCGTGGTCGAAGCCGAGCAGGTGCAAGATACCGTGGGTGGTCAGGAGCAGCATCTCGTCCTGGGTCGAATGCCCGGCGTTCTTGGCCTGGACCTCGGCCACCTGCGGGCAGATCGCGATATCGCCGAGCATGCCCTGGGGCGTCGGCTTGTCCGGGGTGCCGGGGGTGAGCTCATCCATCGGTACGGAGAGCACGTCGGTTGAGCCGGGCTCGTCCATAAGCTCAATGTGGAGCTTTTCCATCGCGGGCTCGTCCACCAGCAGGATGGACAGTTCCGCCTGCGGGTGGATGAAGAGGCGCTCGAAGACGAACCGTGCCAGTGCCACCAGCTCCGCTTCGTCCACGGCGACGCCTGATTCGTTGTTGACCTCGATGCTCATGCGTGTTCTCCCCGGTTCTCCCGGGTGACAGAATGCTTGACCCGGTTCCTCTGTGTCTCGTCCCAGATGCTGTAAGCGTTGACGATGTCGCCCACCAGCCGGTGCCGGACGACGTCGGAGGCGTCCAGGACCGAGAAGTTGACGTCTTCGATGCCGTGCAGGATGTCCTCCACGATGCGCAGCCCGGAGCGGGTGCCGAAGGGCAGGTCCACTTGGGTGACGTCACCGGTGACCACCATCTTGGACCCGAAGCCCAGACGGGTGAGGAACATCTTCATCTGCTCCGGCGTGGTGTTCTGCGCCTCGTCGAGGATGATGAACGCGTCGTTCAGCGTGCGCCCGCGCATGTACGCCAGCGGGGCGACCTCGATGGTGCCGGCGGCCATCAGCCGCGGGATCGATTCGGGGTCCATCATGTCGTGCAGGGCGTCGTAGAGCGGCCGCAGGTAGGGGTCGATCTTGTCGCTGAGCGTGCCGGGCAGGAAGCCCAGCCGCTCCCCCGCCTCGACGGCCGGGCGGGTCAGGATGATCCGGTTGACTTCCTTTTGCTGCAGCGCCTGGACGGCCTTGGCCATGGCCAGGTAGGTCTTGCCGGTGCCGGCGGGCCCGATTCCAAAAATCACCGTGTTCGCGTCGATCGCGTCAACGTAGTTTTTCTGGTTCAGCGTCTTGGGCCGGATGGTCTTGCCGCGGCTGGAGAGGATGTTGTGGGTCAGGACCTCCACCGGATTCTGCAGCGACTGTGTGCGCAGCAGGGACACGAGTTGCTGGAGAACGGCGGGGGTGATCACCGTTCCGCGTGCCACGAGTCCCCGCACCTCGTTGAGCAGGCGCATGATCCGGGGCACGTCGGCGGCCGGGCCGTTGATGGAGAGTTCATTGCCGCGAACGTGGAAATCTACGTTCGGGAACTGGGTTTCAATAAAGCGCAGGGCCTCGTCGTGACTGCCCAGGGATTGCACCATCTGATCGGAATTGTCGAAGACGACCACCTCCGTCCGCAGGCCTGGGAGGGAGTGGGGGAATTCCCCTGCGGTGCGCTCGCTCGCGCTGATCCGCGCCTTGCCGTTGGCTGCTTCAGTCATAGTGTTGGCCCGCGGGCCTCTGGTCCCCTCCAGTTCGGAAACGGTCGCCCGCTGCAGTTGCCGGCCGACGGCGGTCGGGGCCGTCCGCGCCGGGTTCCAGCGGGTCCTTCCATCTTACGCCAGTGCAGTCCCGTGGCCGCGCGGGCCGGGCGGCGGCGTCTTTAGGTATCAACTTCATATCGGCCTCATATCGTTCCCGTTGCAGTTCGTCCGGCAGCCCGCAAACCCGGCTGCACTCCAAGGCCGCTGTGACATGCTGGATTGGGCCCTTCCCGGCACGAGCCGGATTCGACGGGGCAACAGCAAGGGAACCAGACCATCAGCAGGCGTGGAATGACCAGGACAACTGCAGGACGGCGTACGCGCCGCGGCCTGTTGCGCCTTGTGCTGCCTGCCGCCGTCGCCCTCGCACTGTCCGGCTGCGTGGCCACGCCCCAGCCGGGGATCACAAACTCGACGACGCCGTCACAGGCGGTTCCGGGGCCAGCCGCAGGGATCGCCACCACCAGTGCACCCCTGGAGTCCACGCAGGCGTCCAACAAGGCCCCGGTGTACTGGATCGGGCGCAGCAACAACAACGTTTTCCTGTACCGCGAATTCCGGGATGTCTCCCAGGACGACAATCCGATCACGCGGGCCCTGCGGGTCATGATGTCGGAAAAACCCCTGGACCCTGACTTCTTCACCCCGTGGCAGAACCCCCGGCTGCTGGCCACGTCGATTTCCGGCAAGAACGTGATCACCGTGGACGTCTCCGCGGATGCGTTCAACAGCAATGTCGACGGCGACATGGCCGAGCGCGCTATCCAGCAGCTGGTCTACACAGCCACCGCGGCCGGGGCCAGTTCCGGGCTGACCGATACCGGGCAGCAGATCCAGGTGGTAATCCTCGTCGACGGCCATACCGACTACGTCGCCTTCAACCGGGTGCGGCTCGGCTCCCCCACATCACGCAGCGCGGGAATGGTGGCGCCGGTGTGGATCATTGATCCGCAGGAGGGCACCCAGGAAGCCGACGGTTCGGTCAAAATCTCCGGCCGGAGCACCGTCCCCGGCGGAAAGCTGCACTGGGAGATCCTGCGGGTCGACGGCACCAACAAGACGCCCTATCTCAACGGCAGCGTCACGGCGTCCGCCGACGCCGCCCAGTCCGGCCTGTTCAACATCTCCGTGAACCTCGGCCAGGGGAATTACGAGGCACGGGTCTCGCAGGTGGACCCGACCGGCAAGGTTCAGGACCTCAACGTCGATACCCGCGGGTTCACCGTCCGCTAGCCCGGCGGTTTACCAGCGGCCGAGGATGTCGCTGGCCACAACAGTGGCGGCCGGGCCCGCGGTGGACGAACGCAGCACGTGATGGCCCAGCAGGGCCGTGACCGCACCGGCATCACAGAGCCGGGTCACCTCACGAGGGCTGATCCCGCCTTCGGGCCCAACGATCAGAAGCACCTCGCGGGACCCTCCGCCGTCGCCGGCGTCGGCATGCCAGGCCTCCAACACCCGCCGCAGCGGCCGGACCGCGTCCTCATGCAGGATCACGGCAAGGTCCGCGGCGGCGACGGCGGCCTGCAGCCCGTTGGCGTCCACGGCGGCGCGGACCTCCGGGATCCAGGCACGCCGGGCCTGCTTCGCGGCGGCCGTCACCACCGACTGCCATTTAGCGTGGGCTTTGGCTGCGCGTTCGGGTTTCCACCGCACGATCGAGCGCTCCGCCTGCCAGGGGATCACGGCGTCGATCCCCAGCTCGGTCGCGGTCTCCGCGGCGAGTTCGTCGCGGTCGCCCTTGGCCAGGGCCTGCACCAGCACGAGCCGCACCTCCGGCCGTGGCTCCTCGGCCAGGGCACCGCACTCCACCGTCAGCTCCTGCGGCGCCACGGCCGTGACGGTGCCGGTGATGCGTTTCCCGGCGCCGTCGGCGATGTCAACGGACTCCCCCACAGCCAGCCGCTTGACCGTCACCGCATGGCGCGCCTCGGCGCCGTCCAGGACGAAGTGCGCGCCGGGAACCAGCTGGTCCAGGGTGCCTGCGGGGGTGAAAAAGACGGGGTTGCTCACTGCTACAGGTTACCCAGCCGTCCCCGCAGCTTTGCGAACACGCCGCCGCTGGCTGCGAGCTTGCCTTCGGTGAACTGCTCGCCGCGGAGTTTGGCGAGCTGCCGGAGCAGGTCCTCCTGGGCGGCGTCGAGTTTGCCGGGCGTGTCCACCTGCAGGTGGACCTTCAGGTCGCCACGGCCGTAGCCGCGCAGGTGAGTCACACCCAGGCCACGGAGGGTGATGACCTCGCCGGACTGGGTCCCGGCCTTGACGTCGATCTCCTGTTCGCCGTCAAAGGTTTCCAGGGTCACTTCGGTGCCCAGGGCTGCGGCCGTCATGGGGATGTTCAGGCTGGCGTGCAGGTCATCGCCTTCGCGCACGTAGGTGGAGTCGCTGTTGACCCTGATCTCGACGTACAGGTCTCCCGCGGGGCCGCCGGCGGGACCGGCCTCGCCCTGGCCGGAGAGCTGGATGCGGGTGCCGGTGGCCACACCGGCGGGGACCTTCACGGTCAGGGAGCGGCGGCTGCGGATGCGGCCCTGGCCGGCGCACTCGTTGCACGGGTCCTTGATGACGGTGCCGAAGCCCTCGCAGCTTCCGCACGGGGCCGTGGTCATGACCTGGCCAAGGATGGAGCGCACGGCGCGCTGGACCTGGCCGCTTCCGCCGCAGATGTCGCAGCGTTCGGGGTGGCTGCCCTCGCGGCAGCAGGAACCCTCACACGTGGGGCAAGTGACGGCCGTGTCCACTTCCAGCTTCTTGTTGACGCCGAACACGGCGTCCCGGAGGTCGATCCGAACGCTGATCAAGGCGTCCTGGCCGCGCCGGACCCGGGACGCGGGACCGCCCTGGCCGCCCGCCCCGCCGAAGAACGTCTCGAAGATGTCCTGGAACGCGAAGCCCTGGCCGGCGTAGCCGCCGCCGAATCCGTTGTCCGTCCCGTTCTCGTTGCCCGTGGTGTCGTAGACGCGGCGTTTCTGCGGGTCGGAGAGGACCTCGTAGGCGTGGGTGACCGCCTTGAAGCGCTCCGAGGCGTCATCACCGGGATTGACGTCCGGGTGCAGGGTCCGGGCAAGCTTGCGGTAGGCCTTCTTGATCTCTTCGCCCGTCGCTTCGCGGGAGACTCCAAGAACGTCGTAGTGGCTGCTCAAAGTGTGTATCTCTTCCTTTTTGTACTGCCAGTGGGGCACTGCCTGGTAGAGGCAACAAAGTGGTGACCGGGTCCGCCCGTCAGGGGCCGAGGATCCGGGACAGGTAGCGGGCCACCGCGCGCACGGCGGCCATGGTGGTGGGATAGTCCATTCGGGTGGGGCCGAGGACCCCTACCTTGGCAGTCGCGTCCGGCCCGTAGCCGGTGGCAACCACGGAGGCTTCAGACAACCCGTCGTAGGGGTTCTCCCGGCCGATGCTGACGGTGACGCCGCGGGGGTCCTGGGCCATGTCGCTAAGCAGCCGCAGCATCACTACCTGCTCCTCCAGCGCCTCGAGGACGGGACCGATGCTGAGCGGGAAATCCACGTTGGAGCGCGCCAGATTGGCCGTACCGGCCATCACCATCCGCTCCTCGCGGCTGCTGGCGGCCAGGGATTCCAGCCCCCGCGCCAGGGCCTGGGCGGGGCCGCGCCGCACCGGCGGGCAGCTGTCCACCACGGCCTGCAACGACTGCGGCAGCAGGCTCAACCGCGTCCCGGCGAGCCGATTGAGGAACAGGGCACGAAGCTCTGCCAGGGCGTCGTCGCCGAAGTCCTGTCCGACGTCGATCACGCGCTGTTCCACCTTGCCGGTGTCCGCGATCAGCACCGTCAGTACTTTGCGCGGGGCCAGGAGCACGAACTCTATGTGCCGGACGCGGGCGCGGCTCAGCAGCGGGTACTGGACCACGGCCACCTGGTTGGTCAGCTGCGACAGCAGCCGCACGGTCCGGTCAAGGACGTCGTCGAGGTCGTCGGATCCCTCAAGGAGCGCCTGGATAGCCCGGCGCTCCGCCTGCGACAGGGGTTTGACCGCAGAGATCTGATCCACGAACAGGCGGTAACCCTTGTCCGTTGGGATCCGGCCGGCACTGGTGTGCGGTGCCGTGATCAGGCCCTCGTCTTCCAGTGCGGCCATGTCATTGCGGATCGTCGCGCTGGAAACGCCCAAATGGTGGCGCTCCACCAACGCTTTGGACCCCACGGGCTCGCGGGAGTGGACGTAGTCCTCGACGATGGCGCGCAGCACTTCGAGTTTGCGTGGCTCGCTCACGCTCCACCTCCAATCGACACGTATCGCTTCGCCGGTGCCGGCCGGTCCTGAATCCCCCGGTTAGCACTCGACATGCCTAAGTGCTAACCAGTCTAATATGAGTCGCGCCGTTGTTAGCATTGGATTCGCTGCGGGCGTGAACCCCGGGAACCGTGTCTCCGGGCAGACAACGCGCCGCGCCCATGGTCCTTCCCCGAATTTCCCGAGTGCAAAGCAGTGTGTAGCAGATGTCGTACGAGAACTGGGGTGCGCAGGATCTCACCGCGCCCGCCAAGGCCCAACTGCCCGAGATCCCGGTGGAACGCGGAATGGTGCTGGAGGACGTGCAGTCCGGCTGGGTCGGCGCCGTGACCCGGGTGGAGAAATCCGGGGGTATGTACGTCGTGGCCCTGGAGGACCGGCGCGGTAAGTCGCGGTCCTTCCGGCTGGGCTTCGGTTTCCTGCTCGAGGGGCAGCCCATCCGGCTGATGCCGCCGGCCCCGCGGGCTGCCCCGGCCGGCCCCGCCCGGAGCGTCCGGACCGCGTCCGGTTCCGTCCGCGTCGAAGGGCAGCGCGCCCAGGTGGCGAAGGCCAGCCGGATCTGGGTGGAAGGCAAGCACGACGCCGAACTCGTTGAGAAAGTCTGGGGCGATGACCTGCGGGTGGAGGGCATCGTCGTCGAACCCCTGCACGGCATTGACGACCTCGCCGTCGCCGTCCGGGACTTCCGGCCCGGCCCCGGTCGCCGCCTGGGCGTCCTCGTGGACCACTTGGTCCCCGATTCGAAGGAATCCCGCATCGCCGACGCCGTGATGGCGTCCCCGGGTGCCGCCGGCAACGTCCTGATTGTCGGCCACCCGTATGTGGACGTCTGGCAGGCGATCAGGCCGGCGGTCCTCGGCATTGAACGGTGGCCCGTGATTCCGCGCGGCGTGGACTGGAAGACCGGCATCCTGACGGCCTTCGGCTGGCCGCACAGCACCAAGGAGGACATCGGCCTGGGCTGGCAGAAGCTGCTCGGCGCCGTGCGCAGCTACGCGGACCTGGAGCCCTCGCTCCTGGGCCGGGTGGAAGAGGTTATCGACTTCCTCACTGTGCCCTAACGCCGGCCGGGTGCGTCGTCCGGCGGCCGGAGCACGTATTCTTGAAGGGCGCCTGCTGCGAACTGCGGCAGCCGCTGCTCGTTGCCGTACCGCAGCTCCACCGCAATCCAAAGGATGAAACGTGTCAGAAGACGCACGCGAACACCCGGACCACCAGGCCGGTCACGACCAGCCTCCGTACCACGGCGTTCCCGCCAATGCACTGCCGCTGACGGCGGCCGAGGACCGGCAGTGGGCCACCCTCGCGCACTTCGGCGGCATCCTGGGTTGCATCCCCGCACTGCTGATTTACCTGATCTTCAAGGACCGGGGCCCGTTCACCGCCCAGGAATCAAAAGAGGCGCTGAACTTCACCCTGCCGCCCACCATCGCCGCGGTGGTGGCCAATCTCCTGGTCTTTATTCCGGTGGTCGGCAACTTGTTCGCCGTGCTGGCGACCCTCATCTGGATCGCCCTCGCCTGCTTCTCCGTCGCGGCCGGCATCCACGTCAACCGTGGCCAGCCGCACCGCTACGACTACAACCTCCGCTGGATCAAGTAGCGCCGGACTAATTGCGCCGGGTCATGCAGGTCAGTCCGGCAGGATCCGGCGGACAACGGCGTCGGCCAGCAGCCGGCCCCGGAGGGTCAGCACTAGGCGCCCCTTGAAGGCAGCCGCCGGGTCCACCAGGCCGTCCGCAATCAGACCGGCGATGGCGTGGCGGCCGGTGTCGCCCAGGCCGCCCAGGCTGGTAATCGCCAGGCCGGTCACCAGCCTCGCTTCGAGCATCACGCGTTCCATGTCCCGGGTTTCCGCGTCGAGGGTTTCCCTGCCAGCCGCGGGTGACACACCCGAGGCCAGCCGCCCGGCATAAGCCGTGGGATGTTTGACGTTCCACCAGCGGACGCCGCCGACGTGCGAATGCGCCCCGGGGCCAATCCCCCACCAGTCGTCCCCGCGCCAGTAGGCCAGGTTGTGCCGGCAGGCCTGGTCCGGGGTGCGCGCCCAGTTGCTGACCTCATACCAGCCCAGGCCAGCAGCGGAGATCAGTTCTTCGGCGAGCTCGTATTTGGCCGCGTGGTCGTCGTCGTCGATCCCCGGCACTTCGCCGCGGCGGATCTGGGCGGCCAGCTTGGTGCCGTCCTCCACGATCAGCGCGTAGGCGCTGATGTGGTCCGGTCCATAGGACAACGCGGTTTCCAGCGAAAACCGCCAGTCATCCAACGACTCGCCGGGAGTCCCGTAGATCAGGTCCAGGCTCACCGCCAGGCCGGCGTCCCGGGCCCACTGGACGACCTGCGGCACACGGCTGGGCGTGTGCGTTCGGTCCAGGACCTTGAGGACGTGGGGCACTGCGGACTGCATACCGAAAGACACCCGGGTGAACCCGGCGTCCGCGAGCAGCTGGAGGGATTCGGGCGTGACCGAATCCGGGTTGGCTTCCGTGGTGACTTCGGCGCCGGGTTCCAGGCCCCAGGTACCGATCGCGGCGGCGAGGATCTTCGCGAGGTCCTCCGCCGGCAGCAGCGTGGGTGTCCCGCCGCCGAAAAACACCGTGCCCAGCCGCCGCTCCGGCAGGCCCGAGGCCTTCAGGACCCGGCCGGCGAAATCGACTTCGGCGACGGCTGTGCTGGCATACGCGTCCTGCGAGGCGCCGCCGCCCAGCTCCGTGGCGGTGTAGGTGTTGAAGTCACAGTAGCCGCAGCGGACGGCGCAGAACGGGATGTGGACGTAGAGCCCGAAAGCCCGGTCCGCGGCGCCCTCCAGCGCCTGGGCGGGCAGGAGCCCGTCCGACGGCGCGGGGTCACCGAGGGGAAGCGCGCTTGGCATGGCTACTTCTTGGCCTTGTCCTTGGACTCTTCGGTGGTCAGGGCGGCGATGAAGGCTTCCTGCGGTACCTCGACGCGGCCCACCATCTTCATGCGCTTCTTGCCTTCCTTCTGCTTCTCGAGCAGCTTGCGCTTACGGGTGATGTCACCGCCGTAGCACTTTGCGAGGACGTCCTTGCGGATGGCACGGATGCTCTCGCGGGCGATGATCCGGGAGCCGATGGCTGCTTGGATCGGCACCTCGAACTGCTGCCTCGGGATCAGTTCGCGCAGTTTGCCGGTCATCATCACTCCGTAGGCGTAGGCCTTGTCGCGGTGCGTGATGGCGCTGAAGGCGTCCACTTGTTCGCCCTGGAGCATGATGTCCACCTTGACGAGGTCGGCGACCTGGTCGCCGTCGGCCTTCCAGTCCAGCGAGCCGTAGCCGCGGGTCTTGGACTTGAGGATGTCGAAGAAGTCGAAGACGATCTCGGCCAGCGGCAGGCGGTAACGGATCTCCACCCGGTCCTCGGACAGGTAGTCCATGCCGCCCATCACGCCGCGGCGGCTCTGGCACAGCTCCATGATGGCGCCGACGAAGTCGTTCGGTGCCAGGATGGTGGCGGAAACCATCGGCTCGCGGACCTCTGCGACCTTGCCGGTGGGGTATTCGCTGGGGTTGGTGACGTGGACCACCTTCTTGTCCTCAAGCGTCACCTCGTACTCCACGTTTGGCGCGGTGGAGATCAGGTCCAGGTTGTATTCGCGTTCGAGCCGCTCACGGGTGATCTCCAAGTGCAGCAGGCCCAGGAAGCCCACGCGGAAGCCGAAGCCCAGGGCAGCGGAGGTTTCCGGTTCGTAGACCAGCGCGGCGTCGTTGAGCATCAGTTTCTCGAGCGCGTCGCGGAGCACCGGGTAGTCGGTGCCGTCCAGCGGGTAGAGGCCGGAGAAAACCATCGGCTTGGCGTCGGCGTAGCCGGCGAGGGACTCGCTGGCGGGTTTGGCCAGGTTGGTGACGGTGTCGCCGACCTTGGACTGGCGGACGTCCTTCACGCCGGTGATCAGGTACCCGACCTCGCCGACGCCCAGGCCCTTGGACGGGGTGGGTTCCGGGGAGCTCACACCGATTTCAAGGAGTTCGTGGGTGGCGCGGGTGGACATCATCTGGATGCGTTCGCGCGGGTGCAGCATGCCGTCCACCACACGGACGTAGGTGACGACGCCGCGGTAGGTGTCGTAGACGGAGTCGAAGATCATGGCGCGGGCGGGCGCCGTCGGGTCGCCGACCGGAGCCGGGAGGTCGTGGACGATCTTGTCCAAGAGGGCTTCGACGCCGGCGCCGGTCTTGCCGGAGACGCGCAGTACATCGTCCGGGTCGCCGCCGATCAGGTTGGCCAGTTCATCGGCGTATTTTTCCGGCTGGGCGGCCGGCAGGTCGATCTTGTTCAGGACCGGAATGATCGTGAGGTTGTTCTCCATCGCCAGGTAGAGGTTGGCGAGGGTCTGCGCCTCGATGCCCTGGGCTGCGTCCACGAGGAGGACGGCGCCTTCGCAGGCTGCGAGGGACCGAGAGACCTCGTAGGTGAAGTCAACGTGGCCGGGCGTGTCGATCATGTTCAGTGCGTAACTGGTGTCATCGAGCTCCCAGGGCATACGGACGGCCTGGGACTTGATGGTGATGCCGCGTTCGCGCTCGATGTCCATGCGGTCCAGGTACTGGGCCTTCATGTCGCGGGACTGGACGACGCCGGTGTACTGGAGCATCCGGTCAGCCAGCGTGGACTTGCCGTGGTCAATATGCGCAATGATGCAGAAGTTCCGGATGAGGGCCGGATCTGTTGCGGCAGGCACCGGGGCGGTGCGGGCCATGGGAGACACGCAGGGTCCTTACTGTTGGCAATACGCGGGAGCGGTACTGAGGGCTTATCCATGGGGTGGCGCTGCCGGCTGTCCGCCGTGCTGCGGCGCACCGCATTTGTCGTTCCTATAGTCTCCCACGTCCGCGTCTCCGGCACCGCATTCCCGCCACGGACCGGCCATTGCCGGCGCAAAGGAACCTAGCTCCGGGCTGCTGCCGGGGCCGGGGCGCGGCGGGCGGTATGGTGTGCCCATGGCCCTGAACCTTCGCTCCTTTGGCAACGCCCTCCGCCGCACCCTGCGTTTCCTGGACCGGCTGGGCGGTGGGCCGGCACCCACCCGGCGGCCCTCGGGCACCGCCCGCGGCCGCGCGTCTGCCCCCGGCAAGGCAGGCGCAGGCAGCATTGGCCTGAGCGGCCGCTACCCCGGTGACTTCCAGGGCACATCCACCGTCCAGTACAGGCCCGCCGTCAACGGCCTGCCTGAGCCGGGCGAGATTGTCTGGACGTGGGTTCCGTTCGAGGAGGACCACAGCCGCGGCAAGGACCGCCCGGTACTGCTCGTCGGGACCCGGGGGCGCTATCTGCTGGGGCTGATGCTCACCAGCAAGGACCACGACAGCGACGCCCGACGCGCGGATGACTACGTGGACATCGGTACCGGACCCTGGGACCGACAGTGGCGCCCCAGCGAGGCCAGGGTGGACCGCGTCCTGCAGATCAATCCCCAGGATGTGCGCCGCGAAGGGGCAATCCTGGATGCCGGACGGTTCCGCGATATCGCCGCGGCCCTGCGCACCCGCCACGGCTGGTCCTGATCCCGCCGGGAGGTCTTACTCCGGCGGGGCCCGGCCGCTCCCCGTCCGGCCGGACGCGACCCGCGCAACCGGCCCGAAATCGCCAGCGGGTGCACTGCTCTGCTATTATTGACAGCTGTGTGTCCGTGCAGGTCGACGGCCACAGATGGTTGGTCGCCATAGGTATCCCCACGCCGCTCAGTCAATGGCCAATCTGAAAGCCCTCTAGACCATTTTCCGCATTGAAAAAGAGAGTTCACACGTGGCTAATATCAAGTCCCAGAAGAAGCGCATCCTGACCAACGAAAAGGCTCGCCTGCGCAACAACGCAGTCAAGTCCGAGCTGAAGACGGCCATCCGCGCCGTCAACACTGCCGTTGCGTCCACCGACAAGGATGCCGCTGCTGCTGCACTGGTTTCTGCCAGCCGGAAGCTCGACAAGGCTGTCAGCAAGGGTGTTCTTCACAAGAACAACGCTGCAAACCGCAAGTCGGCGATCTCCAAGAAGGTCAACGCACTCTAAGGTTTTCCAGTTCAACTGAACTGACGATTGTGGCCGGCACCCCAGGGTGCCGGCCACAGCCAGTTAAAAACCCGGCCACATTTTCTGCGGCGGTGCGGGCCGGCGCCAGCCTGAGCGGGATCAGCCCCTCGCCTGCGGGGACACACTGCGGAGCTATCGGCAACCGGCCCGCGCCCCCGAGGGTCAGCGCCGGACCGATCCCGCGATGACCGTGACGGCGTGCTCGACGGCATAAACCGGATCACGGGACAGCCCTTTGACCTGGGCGTCTGCCTCGGCGGTGACCTGAATGGACCGGACCAGGCCTTCCGGGGTCCACCGCCTCACCTCACGCTGCGCCTGTTCCACCAGCCAGGGCTGCATGCCCAGCTGTTTCGCGATCTGGGCAGACGAACCCTGCGCGCCGGCAACTTTGGCCAGGGAGCGCAGTTTCGAGGCAAGGGCGGCAACGATCGGCACGGGGTCCGCCCCGGTGTCCAGGGCGTGCCGGAGGGTCGACAGGGCCAGGGGCGCGTTTCCGGCCATCGCTGCGTCGGCGACCTTGAAACCGGAAGCTTCGACCCTGCCGCCGTAGTAGCGGTCCACCAGTTCGGCATCGACGGCGGACGTGGCATCGGCGATCAGCTGGCTGCAGGCCGCGGCGAGCTCGGACAGATTTGCCCCGACGGCATTGACCAGGGCCTGCACTGCCTCAGGCTCGATGCGCCGCGAGGCCGCCTTGAACTCCGTGGTGACGAAGGCCACCTTGTCAGCGTCTTTTTTCAACGGCTGGCAGTCAACCACGGGCCACCCGCCGGCCTTAATGGCGTCGAGCAGTTTCTTGCCGCGCACTCCCCCGCCGTGCCGCAGCACCAGGACTGCGTCCGGTTCCGGCTGGGCCAGGTACTTGAGCGCGTCGGCGAGGAAGGCATCATTCATTGCCTCGAGGCCTTCCACTTCGATCAGCTTCTGCTCACCGAACAGCGACGGGCTGACGTTCATGGCCAGGGCCCCGGGGTCGTAGCTGCCGGCGTTGAGCCGGGTGACCTCGACGTCGGGCGCGGCGGCGCGGACCTGGGAGCGGATCCGGTCCATGGCCCGGGACCCCAGATAGTCTTCCGGTCCGCCCACCAGCACTACCGGCGCCGGCGTAACGTCCCGCCAGGTGGCGGTGTTCGCGGCCGTGGTCCGGGTGCGTTGGGTCTGGGCAGCAGCCACTGGTGGTTCCTCCGGGAAGTTGGTTTGCAGACTCTAAGCGTGCCACGGCCGGGGCGGTGCTCCAAGCCGCGCGGTCTGTGCCGGACGGGCGGTTTCCGGGCAGCTGCGGATGCCGCAGGGTGGTCGAGGATCCGGGTGAGCAACAGTGTGGCCTGCCCATGCAGGATCAGGACCAGACGCCGGACGGCGGCGGGGTGGGTGGCCGCCCACGTCCCGGCCAGGGACACGGCGGAGAAGCCCGCCATCGTGGCTGCACCGAAGGCTCCCTCCGGCCACGGCAGCGCCGCGCCAGGCAGGGCTGCAAAGTAGCGTGCTATTCCGGCCACTCCGTCGGCGAACATGCCGGCCACTGCGATGGGCAGTGCAGCGACGTCCGGAACGAGTGGCACCAGCGGTACCGCGGCCGTACCCGTAAGCGTCACGGGCGCCACGAACGCAGCGGCGGCCAGGTTCGCCGCCAGGGCGTAGCTGCTGAACTGGGGCTGAAGCAGCACAATCACGGGACCACAGAACAGTTGCGCCGACAACGGGACCGCGAGGCCCGCAGCCGCCCAGCGAGGCACAGCCGGTGGAAACCAGCCCATGAGGGGGCCTCCGGCGACGACGATGCCCAGGGTCGCCAGGACGGACAGCACAAACCCGAAGTCGCCGGCGAGTTCGGGGCTCCCGAGCAATAGTCCAGTTGACGCCAGGCAGAGCAGGCTGAGGCCGCGCCCGGCCCGGCCGAACACCAGGGCCGAGAGTCCGATGGCCCCCATGAGGGCCGCCCGGAGCACACTGGCGTCGGGGCCGACCATTAGGACGAAGAGCCCCAGTCCGGTGGCCGCAACCGTCGCGGCTACAGCACGGGGGAACCGCAGGCTGCGGGCCGCGAGCAGCAGGGCGCCCAGGATGAGGCTGCAGTTGGCTCCGCTGACAGCGGTCAGGTGCGTCATGCCGACGGTTTTCATGGCTGCGGCCAGCTGCGCGTCCAGGGCGGCGGTGTCCCCCGTGACCATGCCGGGCAACAGGCCGCGGGCGTCCCCCGCCAGGCGTTCTGCGGCGGTACGGAACCCTTGGCCCAGCTTGGCTGGCAGGCTTTCCCAGCCCGGGGCGGCCGACAGCTGCTGCGGCGCGGAGGACGCGGCCAGCATTCCTGCCTCGGCTTCGCCTTGCCCGGCCGTTTTGAGGGTGCCAGTTGTCCGGAACCGCTGGCCTGGTTCGGCGATCTGCCACCCGCGTCCGCCGACGACCAGCAGCTTCGCGGGGGCCTCCACCCTGCGGCCATCGAAGACCAGAACCCGAAGGGTCACCGGGACCAGCCAACGGTCCGCGAGGCCGGAACGTCCTGGCGCCCGTAGCCGTTTGGGCGTGGCGGCGACGTCGACCTCGGCCACCACGGAGGCGCCGGCGGCGACGGCCTCCGACACCGCTCCCTCGCTCCGTAACGTGGACGCCCCCGCCGAATGGGCACCGGCGACGGACGAAAGCAGCAAACCGACGGCCATCGTGGCCCGGAGGCTGCGCGCTACGGGGCTCCGGCGGCGGGACTGGACCCCAAGCAACAGGGCGGCAGCCGCGGCTGATAGAGCAGCGCACAGTACGGCGAGGGCGGCCGGCGCCAGCCAACCGCCGGCCAACGCTGTAGCCCAGACCAGGAGTGTGGCGGGGACCAGCCGCACGTCGGTCCGGCGGCGCTGGGGGCTCGGGCTCTGTTGCCGCTCCCGGCCCCTCGCCCGGTGCAGCGCATCCGCCAGGGCCCCAGACAGCACTTGGCGCAGGGTACGCGCTTGGGCGCCGTCCCCGGACGGGGTGTGGTCCGGTGTGTCCGGGCCCCTGGCCATCCCTGCGGCGGCGGCGTCCCGCATGATCTGCCACCGGGGCCGGGGTGAGGCTGCCATGTCAGACCCTCACCAGGGGTAGGAGCGCCGCAAGCATCTTTGGGCCGACGCCATCTACAGCATCGAGTTCTTCGACCCTGCCGAACCGGCCGTGCTGCTTCCGCCAGTCCACGATTCTCTGGGCCAGCACCGGCCCGACACGGGGCAGGGTGGTGAGTTCTTCGACGCCGGCGGTGTTCAGGTTGACCCTCCCCGAAGACTCTCCGGATCCATTTGCCGTGCCTGCACCCGAAGTTGTGGACGGGCCTGCGGGTTCCACAGGGTCCGGGCTGCCCCGCTCCGGAACGAGGATCTTCTGGCCGTCCTCGAGGACAGCGGCGAGGTTGAGCCGGTCGAGGTCGGCCGTGCGGGTACTTCCGCCGGCAGCCTTGATGGCTTCGTGGAGCCGGCTCCCGCGCGGCAGCTCCACCACTCCGGCTTTGGCGACGGCGCCGGCGACGTGCACGATGATGACTGCTGCCGTCCCTCCGGCGGGCGCGGTGGCCGCCGGGGCTGCGGTCGCGCCAGTCCCGGGCTCTCCGCCGGCCCCCGCGTCGGCTCCGGCCCTCTGCGCTATTGACTCGACCCGTGGTGCGCCGCTCGCCGCCTGCCACCAGAACCAGCCGCCCAGCAGCACCGAGACAACCGCCAGGAGCGCAGCGGCCCGCCGGCCTGTCCGCCACCGGAATCCGGCCCCGCCCTGCACACCGGCCTCGCCCGCGGCGGCCCCCGCGTCGTCGTTCGCCTCGCCCCGCACCGGAGGGAAGACCGCCGTCGGGTTCCTGCTGCCCGGCATGGGCCCGAGCAGCCCCTCGTCCGGGGCGGCGCCTAAGGTGGCGGCCCAGCGGTGCCGGGCCGGGACGGCTCCGCCGCGGGACCCGGCGTCCGGATATCGGCCTGACATGCACCCAGCGTAAAAACGGCAGCCATCGGGCCGACAGGGGCGGAAACGGCTATGTGGAAAGCGGCCCGGCAGTCTCCGGCGTCTGACCGCTCCCGGGCAGTGGAGTGCTGCTCTCCCCCACAATGACGGCCAGGACGCCGAGCCCGGCGTGGGCAGCCAACACCGCAGGCAGTGCGCTGAGCTGGGCGGGCGGGCAATCCGGAAGCAGCTGACCCAGCCGGGCGGCCATCTGTTCAGCCTCCACCCGGTTACCGAAGTGGTGCACCGCGATCCGGGCCTCGCCGTTGGGGCGGGAGCGCGCATCGGCTGCCACGATCTCTTCGAGCCGGCCAACGGCGCGCGCAGCGGAGCGGACCTTTTCCAGCGGCACTACCTTGCCGCCGTCGACCGCGAGGATCGGCTTGATGGAGAACATGGTGCCCCACAGGGAGGCCGCCGCACCGATCCGTCCCCCGCGGCGCAGCTGCTCGAGGCTCGGCACGTAGAAATAGACCTTGGTGCGGGCCAGCCGTTCCTCGGCGAAAGCCCTGACCTGTCCGGCGCTCCGGCCGTCGGCGGCCGCGACCACGGCGCTCTGCACGCCCATGCCGAGAGCCATCCCGACCGTGCGGGAATCGAGGATCTCCACTGGGATCCCGACCCTGGCCGCGGCGAGCCGGGCGGAATCGGCTGTACCGGAGAGCTCGCCGGAGATGTGTATCGAGACGACTGCTTCGAAGCCGCGGGCCGCAGCCGCCAGGTAAGCCTGCTCGAACTGGCCGGGCGAGGGCCGCGACGTGTGGACCGGCACCGCGCCGGCAAGCGCCACGGCGATGGTCTCGGCGATGTCGTCCTCACCTTCGCCGTAGATCTCGGTGCCCACCATCACCGGCATCGGCACCACGGTGAGGCGGCCGTCGGCGGTGAAGTCGCGCACCCACTCCGCGGGCAGCGCGGCTGCCGAATCCGTGACCACTGCGGTCCGCACGGCCACCGCTGGCACGGGTTCAACAACGGCGCCCGGACGGGTGGCCTGGCGGAGCCTGATGAGGCGTTCGCGCAGCCAGGGCCAGCCAGGGGGCTCACGGTCGGGCACCACACACCTCCTGGAAGAGTTCCGGCCGCMGGCGTCTGCCGGCGGCCGGATCGAAAATGGCCTGCCCGGCTAGGCCGGGACGATGTTGACCAGTTTAGGGGCCCGGACAATAACCGTGCGGATGCCCCGTCCGTCCATTGCGCGCTGGACGTACTCGGACGCCAGGGCCAGTTCGCGCAGTTCGTCCTCGCTGATGTCCGGCGATACCTCGAGCCGGTCACGCACCTTGCCCTGGACCTGGACGACGGCGGTGACAGAGTCCTGCACCAGCAGGGCCTCGTCATGCGTGGGCCAGCCGGCGTTGGCGACGGACGCCGGGTGTCCCAGCACGTTCCAGAGGTCCTCGGCCGTGTACGGGGCGAAGAGGCTCAGGATGACGGCAACAGCTTCCACAGCCTCGCGGACGGCCGGATCCGCACCGCCGGCGCCCCCTGCAGCGTCGATCGTTTTGCGGGTCGCGTTCACCAGCTCCATCAGCTTGGCGACCACCACGTTGAATTTGTTGTGGTCCAGCAGCGCCTGCGCGTCGGCGATGGTGCGGTGGGTGACCGTGCGCAGGGCCCGGTCGCCGGTGGAGAAGTCGACGCCGGGTGCGCTCGTAACGTCCTGGCCGAGCCGCCAGGCGCGGGCGAGGAACTTCGCGGAGCCCGACGGCGATACGTCGGCCCAGTCGACGTCGTCCTCCGGCGGGGAGGCGAAGATCATGGTCAGGCGCACGGCGTCGACGCCGTACTTGTCCAGCTGTTCACCCAGGTCCACACCGTTGCCCAGGGACTTGCTCATGGCTTTGCCGCCGTTGAGAACCTGGCCCTGGTTGAGCAGGGCACGGAAGGGTTCGTCGGCTTCGATCAGTCCGAGGTCGTGGATGACCTTCGTGAAGAAGCGTGCGTACAGCAGGTGCAGGATGGCGTGCTCCACACCGCCGACGTACTGCCCCACGGGCATCCAGTCGTTGATCTTGGCCGGGTCGAATGGTCCCTCGGTGTAGTCCGGGGAAACGAAGCGCAGGAAGTACCAGGACGAATCCACGAAGGTGTCCATGGTGTCCGTGTCCCGTTTCGCCGGGCCGTGGCAGGTGGGGCATTCGACGTTGACCCAGGCCTCGGCGGCGGCCAGCGGGGAGGTGCCCTTCGGGGACAGGTCCTCGCCGCGCAGGTCCTCGGGCAGGGTGACCGGGAGCTGGTCATCCGGGACCGGCACTTCGCCGCAGGACGGGCAGTGGATGATCGGGATAGGGGTTCCCCAGAAGCGCTGGCGGCTCAGCAGCCAGTCGCGCAGGCGGAAGTTCACGAATTTCTCGCCCGTTCCTTGCTGCGCCAAGATCTCGATGGCGGCCGGGATGGCCTCGGCCTTGGGCAGGCCATCCAGCGCGCCGGAATTGATCAGGGTGCCCTCGCCGGAGGTCGCCGTGCCGGAGACGGCAGGGTCCTCCTCGCCGGTGTCCAGCACCGCCCGGACGGGCAGGTCGAAGGTCTTGGCGAAGTCGAGGTCGCGCTGGTCGTGGGCCGGCACGGCCATGATGGCGCCGGTGCCGTAGTCCGCCAGCACGTAGTCGGCGGCCCAGACGGGCAGCTTTTCGCCGTTCAGCGGGTTGGTGGCGTACCGGCCGGTGAAGACGCCGGTCTTCTCCCGTTCGGTTGACTGCCGTTCGATTTCGGACAGCGCCTTGACCTGTTCGCGGTAGGCGTCCAGGGCTGCGGCGTGCTCGTCGGTGACCAGTTCGACGGCGAGCGGGGCGTCCGCGGCGACCACGAAGAACGTCGCGCCGTACAGGGTGTCCGGACGGGTGGTGAAGACGGTGACGTCCTTGGCGGGCTTGCCGGCGTCGGCTTCGATGACGAAGTTGACGTGCGCACCCTCGGAACGGCCGATCCAGTTTTTCTGCATGGCCAGCACGCGCTCGGGCCAGTGGCCGCGCAGTTCGTCCATGTCATCGAGCAGGCGGTCCGCGTAGTCCGTGATCTTGAAGTACCACTGGTTCAGCGATTTCTTGGTGACGGCGGTGCCGCACCGTTCGCAGGCGCCGTTGACGACCTGTTCGTTGGCCAGCACGGTCTGGTCCTTGGGGCACCAGTTGACCGGCGAGTTCTTGCGGTAGGCCAGGCCGCGTTCGTAGAAGCGCTTGAAGAGCCACTGGGTCCAGCGGTAGTACCCGGCGTCGGAGGTGTGCAGCCGGCGGGACCAGTCCGCGGAAATCGCGTAGCGCTTGAACGACGCCGCCTGGGTGTCGATGTTCGCGTAGGTCCACTCGCTGGGGTGCGCGTTGCGTTTGATGGCGGCGTTCTCGGCCGGCAGACCGAACGAGTCCCAGCCGATCGGGTGCAGCACATCGAAGCCCTGCTGGCGCAGGTAGCGGGCGACGACGTCGCCCATCGCGAACGCTTCGGCGTGGCCCATGTGCAGGTCACCGGAGGGGTACGGGAACATGTCCAGCACGTAGCGGCGTTCCTTCGACCCGTCATCCAGCGGCGTGAAGACCTTGAGGTCCTCCCAGACCTGCGGCCACTTGGCCTCCATGGCGGCGAAGCTGTAGGCGCCCTCCTCGGGGCCTTCGCTTGCGATGGCTGCTGCTGTTCCGGTTTCTGTCTCCGGCTGAACGCTCACTGCTGGCCTCTTCTGTTCTTTCGATCTTGTCGGATCAGGACTGTCCTGCCTGATCCCAGGTCCCCTGCTGCTGGCCGGTAACTGCCCCGGACACACAAAAGCCCCTCGACACGGAGGGGCTGCCGCTCGGCAATCCGGCTGTTCGTCGGGATGCCGGGCGGCTAACTAAGCAGGAGGATCGCACGCATACGACTACTTTAGCGCAAAGCCCGCCGCCCCCAAGGTAAGTCGCCACGAGCGGCTGGATCGGAACGCTGAGAAGAGGGAGGCCGCACCCCGCCAGGGTGTGGTGGGCACCGCGAAGCGGGCGGGGCGGGTGCGGCCTCCCTCGTCAGAGCTGTGGCCTACTTCACGTCCTCGTCGACCCACTCCATGGACTTGGTGACGGCCTTCTTCCACAGACGCATCTGGCGGTCACGCTCGGCCTGATCCATCTGCGGCTCCCAGCGCTTGTCCTCGGACCAGTTGGCCGAGCACTCGCCCAGATCCTTCCAGAACCCGACGGCCAGGCCGGCCGCGTAGGCCGCACCCAGGGAGGTGGTCTCGACGACCTTCGGCCGGATCACCGGCACACCGAGGATGTCGGCCTGGAACTGCATCAGGGCGTCGTTGGCGACCATACCGCCGTCGACCTTCAGCTCCGTGAGCGGAACCCCCGAGTCCGCATTCACGGCGTCGAGCACCTCGCGGGTCTGGAAGGCCGTGGCCTCCAGGGCCGCGCGGGCGATGTGGTTCTTGTTCACGAAGCGGGTCAGCCCGACAATCGCGCCGCGGGCGTCGGAACGCCAGTACGGTGCGAAGAGGCCGGAGAACGCCGGAACGATGTACACGCCGCCGTTGTCTTCGACGGAGGCGGCCAGGGTCTCGACCTCCGGGGCGCTGCCGATCATGCCGAGGTTGTCGCGCAGCCACTGCACCAGCGAACCGGTGACAGCGATCGAGCCTTCCAGGGCGTAGTGCGGCTTGGCGTCGCCGAGCTTGTAGCCGACGGTGGTGAGCAGGCCGTTCTTGGAGTGGACGATTTCCTCACCGGTGTTGAAGATCAGGAAGCAGCCCGTGCCGTAGGTGTTCTTCGCCTCGCCGGTATCGAACGCCGCCTGGCCGAAGGTGGCCGCCTGCTGGTCGCCGAGGATGCCGGCGACCGGAACCTCACGCAGCAGCTGGGAGGTGTGGACATTGCCGTAGACCTCGGAGGAGGACTTGATGGCCGGCATCATCGAGGCCGGGACACCGAAGGCATCCAGGATTTCCTGGTCCCAGGACAGCGTTTCAAGGTCCATGAACATGGTCCTCGAGGCGTTTGTGACATCGGTTACGTGCACGCCGCCGTCGGTACCGCCGGTCAGGTTCCAGAGCACCCAGCAGTCGGTGTTGCCGAAGACAAGGTCCCCGGCCTCGGCCTTGGCGCGGGCGCCCTCGACGTTGTCCAGGATCCACTTGATCTTGGTGCCGGAGAAGTAGGTCGCCAGCGGCAGGCCCACCTTCTGCTTGAAGCGCTCCGGCCCGCCGTCCTTGGCAAGTTCGTCAACGATCGACTGTGTGCGGGTGTCCTGCCAGACGATCGCGTTGTAGACGGCCTTGCCGGTGGTCTTGTCCCAGACCACCGCGGTCTCACGCTGGTTGGTGATGCCGACGGCGGCGATGTCGTGGCGGGTGAGGTTGGCCTTGGACAGCGCCGAGGCGATGACCTCGCGGGTGTTGTTCCAGATCTCCGCGGGGTCATGCTCAACCCAGCCTGCCTGCGGGAAGATCTGCTCGTGCTCCATCTGGCCGGAGGAAACGATGTTGCCGCTGTGGTCGAACACAATGGCACGGGTGCTCGTGGTTCCCTGGTCAATGGCAATTACATACTGGTTCATGCTGACGTCCTTGTCTTGTGGGCCTGACGGTTGAAGTGATGCGATTCGAGCGGGCTAATACGGTTGGATCGGCGGGGCTACGCGGCCGCAGTGGCGATGATCGGCACGATGGCTGCGACGATGCCGGCGAGTCCGCCGCCAACGAGCGGGCCGACGACCGGGATCCAGGAGTAGCTCCAGTCCGACGCGCCCTTGCCCTTGATGGGCAGCAGCGCGTGGGCGATGCGCGGACCGAGGTCACGGGCAGGGTTGATGGCGTAGCCGGTGGGGCCACCGAGGGAGACACCGATACCGACAACGAGCAGGGCGACTGCCAGCGGGCCAAGTCCCGAGGGGGTCCCGCCGAACGTCAGGATGACGAAAACGAGGACGAAGGTGCCGATGATCTCGGTGATCAGGTTCCAGGGGGTGGAGCGGATGGCCGGGCCGGTGGAGAACACGCCGAGCTTGCTGGCGGGCTCGGGTTCGGCGTCGAAGTGCTGCTTGTGGGCCAGCCACATCACGACGGCGCCGAGGAAGGCACCAAGCAGTTCACCGCCGAAGTAGGTCAGGGTGGAACCAAAGTCCACCGCGACACCGGGGGCGTATTCCTTCTTGCCGTTGAGCAGCAGGCCGAAGGTGACGGCCGGGTTTAGGTGCGCTCCGGACTTGGCGGCAACGAAGACACCGCAGAAGACAGCAATGCCCCATCCCCACGTGACCATCAGGAACCCGCCGTTGTTGCCCTTGGTGCCTTTGAGCGCAACGTTGGCCACAACGCCGCAACCCAGCAGGGTCAGCATTGCGGTGCCGAATACTTCGGACAGGAAAACTATTCCAAGAGACATCTTTGACTCCTCTATTTTCTGTTGTCAGCCCTTCGCGAGTTTGAAGGGCCGTTGGGCCGGCAGCGGTTTCGCGCTGCCGGCCGGCCACTGCGACGCCCCGGAAGGAGCCGCAGTCTTTGCTCCCGGACAAACCCGTCCGGTCGCACAAGCTCTTAGGCGACCAGGCTGTGGACCTGGACGCCGTGGTTCCGCCGCAGCACCTCCTGGGCGTGGTTGATCTCGGCGCTGCGCTTTTGCGCATCCCAGCCCAGCGGTCCGGCCAGGATTCCGGCCACCTCATTGAGGAGTTCGCCGGTCACCAGCCCGCGGAATGCCAGTGAGGTGCGGCGGACCAGGACGTCGATCAGGTGGCCGACCTGCTCGTTGTGGGCCATGAACTCCAATTCACGGACGCTCAGTTCCCGGGTGGAGTGCAAGGCCCGGTCCTGTCCGGCGTCAAGATAGGCCATAACGTCCACGGCGCGTGTGCCGTAGCGGGTCAGCAGGCCGGCGGTGCGGTCCGCGTCGCGGCCGGCGGCCATGTGGGACTTGATCCAGCGCTGGACGCCGTCATCGGTCTCCGGGAAGCCGGCACCGCCGCCGATGGGGAGCTTCGCCGTCGAGACTTTCCGCTCCAGGCCGAGTTCGGCGAGTACGTCGTTGCTCAGGTGCTCGGCGAGGGCACGGAACGTGGTCCACTTGCCGCCCACCAGGCTGAGCACGACCGGGGTTTCCGCGCCTGACTTGCCGGCTCCGCCGCGGCGTTCGATCCGGTAGTCGCGGCTGACGAATCCCGGCTGCGTGGCGTCGTGCCGGGGCAGGGGGCGGACTCCGGAGAAGCTGTAGACGATCTGTTCACGGTTCACGGCGACGTCCGGGAAGACGTGGCCAATGAGGTCGAAGAAGTAGTCGATCTCAGCCTCGGTGCACACGGCGTCCTCGGCGGGATCGGCGTCGATGTCGGTGGTGCCGACGAGGACCCTGTCACCCATCGGGTAGATCAGGACGATCCGGCCGTCGGTGTGTTCGAAGAAGATCTCGCGGCCCTGGCAGGCCTCCAGCAGCTCGGGGTGGTCCAGGACAATGTGGGAGCCCTTGGTGCCGCCCATAAAGGCGGACGCGGAACCCATGGCCTGGTTGGTCAGGTCCACCCAGGCGCCGGTGGTGTTGACCACGACGTCGGCGCTGAAGTCGAAGACCTCGCCGGTCAGTTCGTCGCGGAGCTGGACGGTGCCTGCTTTTCCGCCGGCGGATGCGCCGTCCATGGAGACGAGCGAGAGATAGTTGCTGGCGCGGGCTCCGTTGCCGCCCGCTTCGCCGGCCTTCTCGCCGTCCTGCAGGACATCGAGGGTGAGCCGCTCCGGGTTGTGCACGGAAGCGTCGAAGTAGGTCGCGGCGTATTTGATGCCGGGGTGCAGCCGGGGCAGCTCCGCCAGGGCACGCTTGCGTCCGCGGAACTGGTGGCGCGGAACGGTCCCGCCGTCGCGGGAGAAGGAGTCGTACATGCTCAGGCCAAGCTTGATCAGGAAGGCGCCGCGCTCCTTGGGCGCACCCTGCTGTTTGTGGGTCAGGAACCGCAGCGGCGCGGCGAGGATGCCGGAGAAGGTGCTGAAGATCGGGATGGTGGTCTGCAGCGGTTTGACGTAGTGCGGGGCGATCTTCAGGAGGCGGTTGCGTTCCACCACGGACTCCTGGACCAGCCGGAATTCGCCGTTCTCGAGGTACCGGATACCACCGTGGATCATATGCGAGGAGGCGCCGCTGGCGCCCTGGCAGAAGTCGCCGCGTTCAACGAGCGCGACGTCGACGCCCTGGAGCGCCAGGTCACGGAAGGTTCCGACTCCGTTGATGCCGCCGCCGATGATCAGCACTTGCGCGTGGGGCCTGTTTCGCAGCTCCTGCACGGATGTGCGGGGTGCGCTCGACGCCGGATGGCCGGATGAAACCTTGTTTCCCAAAACTGCTCCCTAGGGATTGGTGCTGTGCGACGCGCCAATAGGGCACGCCGTCGTTCATCACTATTGTTTGGACTAATGGAAAATGGAGTCAAGCACTATGCACAAACGTGCAGATCGGAATCATCATGTCGCCAACACGCCCGTCCGATGCGCTCCGGGCCGCCCAGCTTTATTACCTCCAGGACCTCACGATGGACGCCATCGCCAGGGAGTTGCGGACCTCCCGGTCGACCGTCTCGCGGCTGCTCTCAGCGGCCCGGGAGTCGGGGCTGGTGCAGATCCAGATCCGCAGCCCGCTGGACACCGGACCCGAACTTGCCAGCATGATCCGGGCCGAATACAAGGTGGACGTCCATGTGGTTCCGGTGGTCGACACGCTCAACGAAGCCGAAACCCTGGACCGGGTGGCCATGCAGGCGGCCCGGACCATCGGGCCGCTGGTGGACTCGAACGCCATCATCGGGGTCGCGTGGGGCTCCACGCTGAGCGCCGTCAGCCGGCACCTGACCCGGAAGATCACCCATGACAGCATCATCGTCCAGCTCAACGGTGCCGGGAACATGCAGACCACCGGCATCACCTACGCCTCGGACATCATGCGGCGCTTCGGCAGCGCCTACGGCGCCCGGGTGGAGCAGTTCCCCGTGCCGGCCTTCTTTGACCATGCCGAGACCAAAAAGGCCATGTGGAATGAGCGCAGTGTGCAGCGGATCCTGCAACTGCAGTCCCGGATGAGCATCGCCATTTTCGGCGTCGGATCGGTCGACGCCGATTACCCCAGCCATGTGTACGCCGGCGGCTACCTGGACGAGGACGATCTCAGCGTCCTGGCAGGTTCCGACGTCGTCGGCGACGTCGCAACCGTCTTCTTCCGCGCCGACGGCTCCTCCGACGGTATTACGCTCAACGAACGGTCCACCGGGCCGGACCTGGCGCAGCTGCGGCAGGTCCGGCGCCGGATCTGCGTGGTGTCCGGGGCCTCCAAGATCAACGGACTGCGGGGCGCGCTCGCCGCGGGCCTCGCCACCGACCTGATACTGGACGAGGCCAGTGCCCGGCGACTGGTCAGTTCCGAGGGCCTGGCCTGACGGCGTTGCCGTCCCCCAGCAGCACCGTCCCGGGCGCCGGACTGGGTAGAGTCGGGGTATGCGAATCTCCCCCCGGCTGACCTTGAACAATGGCGTGATGATGGACCGCCTCGGGTTCGGCCTCTACAAGGTACCGCCGGCCGACGCCGCCGGACTGGTCACGATGGCGCTGGAGGCCGGCTACCGGCACGTCGACACAGCCGCGATGTACGGGAATGAGACCGGCGTGGGAAAGGCCATCGGGGCCCTCTCCGCGTTCGACGGCTCGGCCGGGGGCTCCGGCGAACTGCACCCCGCCCTGGCCCGCGAGGACATCTTCGTCACCACCAAACTCTGGAACGACGACCAAGGCTACGACGCGACACTCCGGGCCTTCGACACGTCCATCGCCAAGCTGGGACTCGAATACATCGACCTGTACCTGATCCACTGGCCGTGCGCCCAGCGCGGGCTCTTCACCGAGAGCTACCGCGCCCTCGAAACGCTGTACCGCGAGGGCAGGGTCCGCGCCATCGGGGTGTCGAACTTCCAGCCCGCGCACCTGGACCGGCTGCTGCAGTCGGCAGAGGTGGTGCCGGCCGTGAACCAGATCGAGCTGCATCCGTGGCTCCAGCAGGCCGAACTGCGGGCCCTTCACGCCTCCCTGGGCATCACCACCGAAGCCTGGAGTCCGCTGGGCCGCGGACAGCTCCTCGAGGACCCGGTGGTCCTGCAGCTTGCTGAGGCGCACGGCCGCAGCGCCGCGCAGATCATCCTGCGCTGGCACCTGGAACTGGGCAACGTGGTCATTCCCAAGGCGAGCTCCTACGCCCGGATCCGCGAGAACCACGACATCTTCGGCTTCAGCCTCAGCACCACCGACCTGGATGTCCTCGCCGGACTGGAGCGCGGGTTCCGCACCGGCTCGAACCCTGACAACGTCAACTAGGATCCGAACGAATGGAACACGTGGCCACCGAGCCCTCTCCCCCGCGTCCACTGCTCAGCGCGGAACTTGATTCACGCACCAGTGCCTCGGCCGTCGACCTCAACGGCACCCGGGTGGCGTACTGGAGCTACGAACCGGCCCACGTATCGCCAGAGACCCGGACAATCCTCGTCATCCATGGCTTCCGCGGCGACCACCACGGCCTGCTGCGGGTGGTGGACCAGTTGCACGGGATGCGCCTCATCATGCCCGACCTGCCCGGGTTCGGCGCATCGGGTGCTTTCGGTGCCGGGGGGCACAGCGTCGCCGGCTATGGCGGGTTCGTTGCCGACTTTATGGCGGCCCTCGGCTTGGGGCCGGACACGGTGCTCCTGGGCCATTCTTTCGGTTCGATCATCGCCAGCCATTTCGTGGCCAGCCACCCCGGCGCCGTCGCCGAACTGATCCTCATCAATCCGATCGCCGCGCCCGCCCTGGAAGGCCCCAAGGGCCTGATGACGAAGGCGGCCGTGCTGTATTACGAGGCGGCGGCCCGGCTTCCGCGCAGGCTCGGGAACGCGCTCCTGCGCAACCAGCTGATAGTCCGGGTGATGAGCGAGACCATGGCCAAGACCAAGGACAAGGCGCTGCGGGAGTTCGTCCACGCCCAGCACAGCGCGTACTTTTCGGCGTTCGCGGACCGGGACAGCCTGCTTGAGGCCTTCAAGGCTTCTGTCGGCAGCAACGTCGCCGAGGTGGCGCCGCGGCTCACCCTGCCCGTCCTGCTGGTGGCGGGCGAAAAGGACGAGATCGCCACCCTTCCCGACCAGTACAAACTGTTGCCGTTGCTGCCGGACGGAACCCTCGAGGTCATTCCCGGCGTCGGGCACCTGATCCACTACGAGACCCCGGAACCCGCCGCGGAATTCATCCGCCGCTTCCTGAAGGACCACACCGCGTGAAAATCCTCATCGACGCCCGCTTCACCCGGATTGGCCACCACGACGGCATCAGCCGCTACGGTTCAAGCCTCATCGCTGCTGCCGCTAAGGTGGCCGATGTCTCCATGCTGATCAGTGACACCCGCCAGCTGGCCTTGCTGCCGGACGTCCCCTACACGCTGATCAACAGCCCGCTGTCCCCGGCCGAACTGTTCGTGGCCGCCAAAATCAACCCGCTCGGGGCGGACGTGGTGGTCTGCCCGATGCAGACCATGGGCACCTGGGGCCGGAAATACGCGCTGGTGCTGACCCTGCACGACCTCATCTACTATGAACACCCTGCCCCTCCGGGCTTCCTTCCTGCTCCCGTCCGGGTCCTGTGGCGGCTCTACCACAAGGCGTTCTGGCCGCAGCGGGTCCTCCTGAACAGGGCCGACGTCGTCGCCACCATTAGCGCCACCACCGAGGCGCTGATGGCCAAGTACCGCCTGACCAAGCGTCCGGTCCGGATTGTGGGCAACGCTCCGCAGCCTGTGCCGGCCCCGCGTGATCCGGGCGCCGGCTCCGACCGGACGGTGCTCTACATGGGGTCGTTTATGCCGTACAAGAATGTCGAAACCATGGTCCGCGGCATGGCGGAACTGCCCGGCATGACCCTGCATCTCCTGAGCCGGATCACGCCGGAGCGCCGGACCGAGCTGGAGGCGCTGACGCCGGCGGGAGCCGACGTCGTGTTCCACAACGGGGTGACGGACGCCGAGTATGAGGCCCTGCTGGCCCGGACCACGGCACTTGTCAGCCTCTCCAGGGCCGAGGGGTATGGCCTGCCCCTGGTGGAGGCGATGTCGCACGGCACACCGGTCATTGCCAGCGACATCCCCATCTTCCGCGAAGTGGGCGGGGACGCTGTCAGCTACGTCGATCCGGAGTCGCCGTCGGCCTTCGCAGCCGCGGTCCGCGAACTCGCGGAGCCCTCGCTTTGGAAGGACCGGTCCGCCCGGGCCGTGCAGCGGGCGTCGCAGTTCAGCTGGGACGCCTCCGCGCAGCACCTGCTCGCCGCCGCCGAAGAGGCCGTCGAACTACGGCGGCGCAAGCGGCGGTAGCCCACACCCGTCGGCCACTTCGACGGTTCCCTGCCCGTTGGACGCGACTGGACGTCGAGTGGGCCCGGAACCGTCGAAACGGCGAGCGTCGAAACGGCTGGCGGCGAAATGTGAGATCACCGCGGCGTCGTCGGCGTGGTACGTCCGCCAGGGCGAGTCCACTTCGACCCACAGCGCGGGTTGGCCCGGTTCCGGGACCAGCTCCGCATCCGGGTCCGCCGTCGCCCAGTAGGACACGTTCAGAGTTTCCGGCAGGTCCCGGTGGTAGGAGCGGAGGGCGGCGTGCGCCGGGCGGCCGGCAATAACCGGTCGCAGACCTGTTTCCTCTGCCAGCTCCCGGATGGCGGCCTCCCGCGGCGCCTCCCCCGCCTCGACTTCTCCGCCGGGCGGCACCAGCCCGCGCCAACGATGCTCCACAACGAGTATCCTGCGGAAGTCCGGAGAGAAGACCCACACGTCGGCGGCCAGCGGTCGCTGGTCCGCACGCCAGATGGATTCGATCCACTCCTGGAGTCCCTCTTCGGCGGTATGCGCCAGCGACAGATCCCGCAGCGCCTCATCCACAACACGCTTGTACTGCATGGAACCTCCTGGTGGTTGCCGGATGCGGGTGGTTCCCCACCGTTGGACGCAGGCGCTACAGCACGTCCACACCGTCGAGCCGAAGCTGCACGGGGTCGTCGCTGCGCTTGGCCGCGGCGGCTGCCTTCGTGGCACGCAGCGCTTTGGTAACCTCGGCGGCCTGGGCGTACGGGATAAACAGCAGCGTCCGGACGTCATCTCCCCCGGGCCGGCCTGCCCCGGCCGGCGCCGGCATGCCCGCGCCGGATCCGGGCACCGGGGCGGGGCCGGCCGTCCGCAGCACAATCCCCTGTTTGGCGAGCCCGGATTCAACGGCCTGGGTGAAGTGCCCGACGGCGGTCCGGCCGCCGGTGACGGACGCGATCCGCACCGCCGGCGGAAGCGACAGCTCCTGCCGCAGGGCCAACTCGCGCCCGGCGTATCCGGCGGGGTCCCAGCGCAGCAACGCCCCGACCCCTGCCGCGTCCTCGGCCGTGATGACCACCAGGCCACCTGCGGAGGCCGGCCGGACCAAGGCCGCTGCGTTGAACCAGCGGCGGACGGCGTCCTCTCCCGCGCGCAGGTTCTCCCGGCGCAGCAGCGAATCGCCGTCGAGCAGCAGCGCCGCGGCGTACCCGCCGGGTGCGACCGGCTCCGCGCCCACCGTGGCGACCACGAGGGCCTTGGAATCGGGCACGACCGCCAGGACACGGTCGCCGGATGAGGTGATCACGGGTTTGCCGGGAAAGGCCCGGCCGAGTTCCTCAGCTGTCCGCAGGGCTCCGGTGGCCCCACGCCGCAGCCGGACCCCGTTGCAGTGCACGCAGCGCCACTCGGGGGCCGCCGCAGAGCACCAGCGGCAGACGGGTACCGCTGCGCTGCCGGCCGGACCGGCAATCGCGAGCGGGCCGCTGCAGGCGGTGCAACGGGCAGGTTCGCGGCAGCGCTCACATGCCAGGGAGGGCGCGTAGCCGGCGCGGGCGACCTGCACCAGGACCGGACCGCGCTCGAGGCCTTCTTTTGCCGCCCGCCAGGCGGCCCCGGGGAGCCGGGCGATGCGGGCCAGCGGATCGCGTTCCTGCTCAAAACTGTCCGCGGTGTTGACGACGCGGGGAACTGTCCGGCGCAGCACGGACCGGCCGGCCTCCACGGCATTGGCCCAGCCGGATTCCACCAGCCGCTGCGTCTCAGTGCTGCGGGTGTGCCCGGCCAGCAGGCACGCGGCACCCTCGTGGGCTGCGCGGAGCAGGAGGACCTCGCGGGCGTGGGCGTAGGGTGCGCGTTGTTCGATGTGGAGGTCGTCGCCGTCGTCCCAGCACACCACTAGCCCCAACTCGCGGACCGGGGCGTAGGCGGCAGAGCGGGTGCCGACGGCCACGCCCGCGGCGCCACTGAGCAGGCGCAGGAAGCTCCGGTACCTGGGCGTCTGGCCGTCGTCGGCGGTCAGCCGTGCCACGTCACCGGCGGGCAGAAGCTCGAGCAGCGCCGCCTCCACGCGGTCAAGGTCCCGGTAGTCCGGTACCACCACCACGGCACCGCGGCCGGACCGGCGGACAGCAGCCACGGCCTCGGCGATCATCCGGGGCCAGCTGTTGGAGCCGAACCCCTGCAGGACACTCAGCACGGCCCTGGGTGATTCCCCGGCGCCGAGGTGTTGAAGGTACGCGGGGCCGTTGTGATAGTCCGCCCAGCTGGAGTGCCCCGCCACCGCAGGAGCCGCGGTGGCCTCATCAGCGCCGAACAGTGCGGGGTCCAGCACACCGTCCGGGGCGTACTCTTTCTCAAGCTTGGCCATCCTCGGCGGTACGGCAACACGCAGCACGTCGCTGACGGTTCCGGCGTAGCGCGCCGCAACCCTCCCTGCAAGCTCGGCCACGGCCGGAATGAGGACCGGCACCGGGGAGACCACCTTGTGCAGGGGCACCAGCGTATGGCCGGCGTCGGAGGCGGCTACCCGTTTAAGCAGGTACCCGCTGAGTTCCTGGCCGCTGAACTTGACCTTGACCCGGACTCCGGGCCGGGCCGCGGCATCCAGCTCCGCCGGCACGCTGTAGTCGAAGGGCCGGTCGAGATGCGGCAGCGGGGACTCGAGCAGGACGCGGGCCACCGGCAGTTCCGCGGCCAGGGCCGGCCCGGCAGCAGCGGCAGAGGCAGGGAAGCCCTGCAGCAGGGAGAGCTGCAGGGGCTCTTCCTGGGCGGTCGCGCTGCCACGGGTGGAAGCCACGGTACCGGTCTCCCTTCGATCGCTGGTTGCGGGTGGTCAAGGTCCGGTGCCACAGCACTGCTGGCAAAGAACTGTAGCCAGGCCACCGGTTGGCGGCCTGGCTACAGCACATCACAAAGCTACGACATTCAGCGGAACCGGAGCCTCTTAGGCGTTGAAGAAGGCCTTCAGGTCATCCACGCGGTCGAGGCGCTCCCACGTGAAGTCGGGATCCTCGCGGCCAAAGTGGCCGTGGGCGGCCGTCTTGGCGTAGATCGGGCGCTTGAGATCCAGGGCATCGATGATGGCCCGCGGGCGCAGGTCGAAGATCTCGGCGATCGCCGTGCTGATCTGCGCGGGGTCGACGGTCTCGGTGCCGAACGTCTCCACGTAGGTTCCAACCGGACGGGCCTGGCCGATCGCGTAGGCGATCTGGATTTCGGCCCGCTTCGCGAGGCCGGCCGCCACCACGTTCTTGGCGACCCAGCGCATGGCGTAGGCGGCCGAGCGGTCAACCTTGGACGGATCCTTGCCGGAGAACGCACCGCCGCCGTGCCGGGCCATGCCGCCGTAGGTGTCGACGATGATCTTTCGGCCGGTCAGGCCGGCGTCGCCCACGGGGCCGCCGATCACAAAGGCGCCAGCCGGGTTGAGGATGTTGCGCGAGCGGGAGGTGTCCAGGTTGGAGAGCGCCATCACCGGGTCGACGACGTGCTCGGCGAGGTCAGCGCGGAGCTGATCGAGGCTGGCGCCTTCGGCGTGCTGGCTGGAAATTACTACGGTTTCCAGCGAGACCGGGCGGTCGCCGTCGTAGCCCACGGTGACCTGCGTCTTGCCGTCGGGGCGGAGGTAGCCCAGCTGGCCGGACTTGCGAACCTCCGTGAGCCGCTCGGAAAGGCGGTGCGCGAGCCAGATCGGGACCGGCATGTAGGACGGGGTCTCGTCGCTGGCGTAGCCGAACATAATGCCCTGGTCGCCGGCGCCCTGCAGGTCGTAGTCGTCTTCCTGGCGTCCTTCGCGCGCTTCGAGGGAGTTGAAAACGCCCCCGGCGATGTCGTTGGACTGCTGGCCGATCGACACCGAGACACCGCAGCGGGCGCCGTCGAATCCGTTCGCCGAGGAGTCGTAGCCGATGCCGAGGATGGTCTCCCGGACGATCTGCGGGATCTCGACGTAAGCATCCGTGGTGACTTCACCGGCGACGTGGACCAGGCCGGTGGTGGCCAGGGTCTCCACGGCCACGCGGGACTCGGGGTCCTTGGCCAGCAGGGCGTCAAGGATGGAATCGCTGATCTGGTCACAGATCTTGTCAGGGTGTCCTTCAGTCACCGACTCGGAGGTAAAGAGCCGGAGCGAAGCGGGCGTGGACCCGTGGAAGTCTGGGATGTGCAGCGGTAAAGTCACTCAACTACCTTACTGGTTGGGATACGGGCGTCCGGCGGCGTGTGTCGTCCTGCTAAGGAGACGTTGATTACGCCAGCGCTCAAGCGGGCGGGACAACCCGGCTCAACTCGGCGCTGATGCGGTCAATCACGGCAGCCGCGACGTCGGCTTTGGAACCCGACGCCTCTTGGGGTTCGGAGCCGGACCGCGCAAGGATGACTACGGCGTTGCGGTCCTGGCCAAAGACCTGGTCCTGTCCCACCTGGTTTACCACCAGGAGGTCACACGCCTTGCGCCGCAGCTTGTCCCGGGCGTACTCGAGGACGTCGCCGTTGTCGTCACCGGTCTCGGCCGCGAAACCCACGATCAGCTGGTTCCGCGCCGCCGTGTCCCGGATTTCGACGAGTTCGCGCAGGATGTCCGGGTTGCGGACGAGGGTGATGACAGGGTCCGCGACGTCGTCCCGCTTCTTGATTTTGGTCCCGGAAACGTCCGCCGGCCGGAAGTCCGCGACGGCCGCGGCCATCACAATAACGTCCGAGTCCGCGGCGGCGTGCAGGGCAGCCTTGCGCAGCTCGAGCGCGGTTTCCACCCGGACCACTTCGACGCCGCCGGGGGCGGGGACGTCCATGTGGGCTGCCAGCAGGCGGACCCGGGCGCCGGCGTCGCGGGCGGCGGCGGCCAGTGCCACGCCCTGCTTGCCGGAGGACCGGTTGCCGAGGAACCGGACCGGGTCCAGGGGTTCGCGGGTGCCGCCGGCGCTGATGGTGACGGTGAGCCCGGCCAGCGGCCCGTGGGCGGCGGGGTGCGCGTCCGACGCCGGACCGTCCGGGTGCCCGGGCGTGGCTAGATCGGGCGTGGCGGCGGCGCCCGCGAGGGCCAGTGCGGCGTCGAAGATCGCCTGCGGCTCGGGCAACCGGCCGGGGCCGGAGTCCGCACCCGTCAGCCGGCCGGAGACCGGTTCCAGGACGGTGATGCCGCGGCTGCGCAGGGTTTCGACGTTGGCCTGGGTCGCGGGGTTGCGCCACATTTCGGTGTGCATCGCCGGGGCCATAAGGACCGGGCCGCCGGCCATCAGCAAGGTGTTGGTCAGGAGGTCGTTGGCCTGTCCGGTCGCGGCGCGGGCCAGCAGGTCAGCGGTCGCCGGGGCGACGACGATCAGCTCCGCTTCGTGGCCGAGCCGGACATGGTTAACGGTGTGCACCTCGTCGAAGACGCTGTTGCTGACCGGGTGCCCGGAGAGCGCCTCCCAAGTGGCCACCCCTACGAACCGGGTGGCGGCCTCAGTGGGAATGACAGTGACGTCATGACCGGCTTCAGTAAAAAGCCGGAGGAGCGATGCCACCTTGTAGGCGGCAATCCCTCCCCCGACTCCGAGGACTATGCGCACGTGACCTCCGTCAAGCAGCAGAGTTGTTACTCTGCGGCGGCCTCGATCGGCGTGGAAACGAGCTTGCCTTCGTTGATCTCGCGCAGGGCGATGGAAAGCGACTTTTCGTTCAGCTTGGTGTCAACCAGCGGGCCAACGTACTCGAAGAGGCCCTCGTGCAGCTGGGCGTAGTAGGCGTTGATCTGGCGGGCGCGCTTGGCACCGAAAATCACCAGTCCGTACTTCGAATCGGCGGCCTTCAGCAGCTCGTCGATCGGCGGGTTGATGATGCCTTCAAGGTTCGTGGACACGAATTCTCCAAATTCTTACGGGCCGATACTTCCCGTGGCCTGGGTTACGGGTTCGGGGTCAGCCCCATGAGTGAAACAAGCTCGTCCGCTGCCCGGCGAACATCATCATTAACGACGGTGTGGTCGAACTCCGGTTCAGCAGCAAGTTCTAGTTTAGCGGTTTCCAGCCTTTGCTGCTGTTCTTCGGCCGATTCCGTGCCGCGGCCGACGAGCCTGCGGACCATTTCGTCCCAGCTCGGCGGGGCGAGGAAGACAAACTGGGCGTCCGGAACGGCCTGTTTTACCTGCCGGGCACCCTGCAGGTCGATCTCCAGCAGGACCGACCGGCCATCGGCGATGGCGGCGTCAACCGTGCTGCGCAGCGTGCCGTAGCGGTTCCGTCCGTGCACAACCGCCCATTCGAGCAGCTCGCCGTTCTCGACCAGGGAGTCGAACTCCTCGGCGGACTTGAAGAAGTAGTGAACACCGTCCTGCTCCCCGGGACGCGGGGCACGCGTCGTGGCCGACACGGAAAGCCAGACGCCGGGATAGTTGTCCCTAATGTAGGTGGACACTGTGCCTTTGCCGACGGCCGTCGGTCCGGCGAGGACTGTCAGTCCGGGTTTCTTGCTCACGTATTCCTTTGTCGCGGTGGGGCAGCCTGGCGGACCAAACTATTTCTCGTCTATAAAATCTACCAGCGCCCGGCGTTGGTGAATTCCCAGCCCGCGGATGCGCCGTGAGGGCGCGATGCCGAAACGCTCCATGATCGCCGCGGCCCGCACCTGCCCGATGCCCGGCAAGGCCTCCAGCAGCTCCACCACCCGCATCCGCGCGATGGCCTCGTCCGTTTCGCCGGCGCTGAGCAGGTCCTCGATTGACAGGTCCCCGGTCTTGAGCCGTTCCTTGGCGGCGGCCCGGGACACCCTGGCCGCGGCGGCCTTGTGCAGGGCGGCGGAACGTTCCTGCGGGGTGAGGGGTCGCAAGCTCACTGAGGTCCTCCCTGCGTAACTGGACAGGCGATGCATAACCACCCGGCCGGACGAGCCGGGCGGCACCGGGCCCGTGCCGCGGACTCATCCTGAACCTACCCGCTGGGAGCGGCTGAAATCAATGGATCCGAAATCGATGGACCTGAAATCAATGTTTGGGGACCAGCCCGACGTCGGACGGCCGGCTGGCCTCCCGCCGTCGCCGCCCGTTTGCCAGAAATGGCCGCAAAGCCGAGGCTATAGCGGCCATTCCTGGCAAACGGTGTACTGCTGCGTCGCGTCTAAGAGTCGCGGAGTCCGTCGAGGGTCCGCTGGGCCGCGTCCCGGAGTTCGGCGGGGCGCGGTCCGGCGCCGAGAATGTCCCGGCTCGAGGTGCCCAGAACCTGCCCGTACGCGTTGCCGAAGGTGCGCCGCAAATCGGCCGCCGTGGCGCCCTGCGCCCCCAATCCGGGGGCGAGGATCGGGCCGCGCACAGCCGCAAGGTCCAGACCAAGGTCCTGTAGGGCTGAGCCGACGGTTGCGCCGACCACAAGGCCCACGGACCCCAGTTCACCTGCTTCAGCGGTGTAGCGCTGGTTTTCGACGGCGGCGGCCCGGGTGATCCGGCGTGCGACGGAGTCGTCCCCGCCGACGTGCTGCACGGAGGCGCCTTCCGGGTTGGAGGTCAGCGCCAGGACAAACACTCCGCGGCCGCTCTCTGCCGCGAGGTCCAGGGCCGGCCGCAGGGATTCGAACCCCAGATAAGGGCTCAGGGTGACCGAGTCCGCCGCGAGGGCCGAGCCGTCGCGCAGCCAGGCGTCCGCGTACGCTGCCATGGTGGAGCCGATGTCGCCGCGCTTGGCGTCCGCAATGGTCAGCACACCGGAGTCAGCCGCAGCGGCGAGGGTGCGTTCCAGCACCGCCATCCCGGCCGACCCGTGACGCTCGTACAGCGCCACCTGCGGTTTTACCGCGGCAGCGAGGGATCCCACGGCCTCCAGTACTGTCAGCGAAAAGCGCTCCAGCCCGGCGGCGTCGTCGTTCAGGCCCCAGTGCTGCAGCAGCGACGGATGCGGGTCGATGCCCACGCAGAGCGGGCCGCGCTGGGCCATGGCCCGCCCGAGCCGGGAGCCAAAGGACTCCCGGCCGGTGCGGCCGCCGGTACCGGCGGCCTCAGGCATGCTGGGACACCGTACCGGCAGCCTGCGCGACCCGTTCCTCGGCGTCGCGTTTCTGCGACTCGGCGAGGGCGCTGGCGTGTTCCTGCAGGCTGGTGACGGACCATTCGTAGGTCCGCATGGCCTCGATGGCCTGGACGGCCGCGTTGAACTCGGCCACGGTGGTGATGCAGGGAATGCCGATCGAAGTGGCGGCGGCACGGATTTCGTAGCCGTCACCGCGGGCCTCGCCGCCGGACGGGGTGTTGAAGACCATGTCGATCTCGCCGGCGACGATGAGGTCGGCGATGGTGCCCTCCCCCTCGGCACTGGAGCCCTCGGCGACCTTGCGGACCGTGGTGGCCTGCAGGCCGTTGCGGCGCAGCACGTCGGCGGTGCCGCCGGTGGAGACGATCTCGAACCCGAGGTCCGAGAGCCGCTTGACGGCCATGATGACGGCGCGCTTGTCCCGGTTGGCGACGGACACGAAGACCTTGCCTTCGGTGGGCAGTGCGTTGTTCGCCGCGGCCTGGCTCTTGGCGAACGCCGTGTCGAAGTGCTTGTCGATGCCCATAACCTCGCCGGTGGACCGCATCTCCGGCCCCAGCAGGGAGTCAACAACCTTGCCCTCAAGGGTGCGGAAGCGGCTGAACGGCAGGACAGCCTCCTTGACCGCCACCGGTGCGTCCAGCGGCAGCGTGGAGCCGTCACCGGTTTCCGGCAGCATCTTGTAGGCGGTGCGGAGCTGGTTGACGGTCACGCCGGTGCCGATCAGCGCGGCAGCCTTGGCCATCTGCACGCCCGTGGCCTTGGAGACGAACGGGACGGTGCGGGAGGCACGCGGGTTGGCTTCAAGGACGTAGAGCACGTCGGAGGCGAGGGCGAACTGGATGTTGATCAGGCCCCGGACGCCCACCCCCTCGGCGATGGCGCGGGTGGCGGTCCGGACCCGGTCCACCACGTTGTTGCCTAGGGTGATCGGCGGCAGCACGCAGGCCGAGTCGCCGGAGTGGATGCCGGCTTCCTCGATGTGCTCCATGATTCCGCCGAGGTACATGTCCTTGCCGTCGAAGAGGGCGTCGACGTCGATCTCCACGGCGTCCTCAAGGAAGCGGTCGATCAGGACCGGGTGGTCCGGGGTGATCTCGGTGGCGTTGGCAATGTAGCGGGAGAGGTTGGGTTCGTCGTAGACGATCTCCATGCCGCGGCCGCCCAGCACGTAGGACGGGCGGACCAGCACCGGGTAGCCGATTTCGTCGGCGATCTTCTTGGCGTCCTCGAAGGACACAGCGGTGCCGTTCTTCGGGGAGACCAGGCCGGCCTCGTCCAGCACCCGGGAGAAGGCGCCGCGGTGTTCGGCGAGGTCGATGGCTTCCGGGGACGTGCCGAGGATCGGCACTCCGGCGTCGGCGAGCTGCTGCGCCAGCTTGAGCGGGGTCTGGCCGCCGAGCTGGACGAACACACCCATCACGCCGCCGGTGCGTTCCTCCGCCGCGATGACCTCGAGGACGTCTTCAAGGGTCAGCGGTTCGAAGTAGAGCCGGGTGGAGACGTCGTAGTCCGTGGACACGGTCTCCGGGTTGCAGTTGACCATCACGGTCTCGTAGCCGGCCTTGCGCAGCGCCATCGAGGCGTGCACGCAGGAGTAGTCGAACTCGATGCCCTGGCCGATCCGGTTGGGACCGGATCCGAGGATGATGATCGACGGCTTGGAGTGCAGGGCCACCTCATCCTCCTCGTCGTAGGACGAGTAGTGGTACGGGGTGTACGCGGCGAACTCGGCCGCGCACGTGTCGACGGTTTTGTAGACGGGGCGGATGCCCAGGGCCTGCCGGACGCCGCGGACGACGTCCTCGGAGTTGTGCGTCAGGGCACCAATCTGGGCGTCGGAGAACCCGTGCCGCTTGGCCCGCTGCAGCATCTCCTGCGTCAGGGCGGTGGAGCGGCGGATTTCCTGGGAGATCTCGTTCAGCAGCTGGAGCTGGTCCAGGTACCAGGGGTCGATCTTGGTCGCCTCGAACAGCTGCTCCACGGTGGCGCCGCCGAGCAGGGCGCGCTGGACCTGGTGCAGGCGTTCGGTGCTGGGCCGTTTGGCCTTCTCAATCAGCTCGGGGACTTCCCATTCGGGGACGGGACCGAAGTCCAGCTGGGAGCCCTTCTGCTCCAGCGACCGCAGGGCCTTCTGCAGGGCCTCGGTGAAGTTCCTGCCCATCGCCATGGCCTCGCCCACCGACTTCATGGTGGTGGTGAGGGTGGAATCGGCGGCCGGGAACTTCTCGAACGCGAACCGCGGGACCTTGACCACGACGTAGTCGAGGGTCGGCTCGAAGGACGCCGGGGTCTTCTGCGTGATGTCGTTCGGGATCTCGTCCAGCGTGTAGCCGAGCGAGAGCTTGGTGGCGATCTTGGCGATCGCGAAGCCGGTGGCCTTGGAGGCCAGCGCGGAGGAGCGGGAGACGCGGGGGTTCATCTCGATGACCACAACGCGGCCGGTGTCCGGCTCGACGGCGAACTGGATGTTGCAGCCGCCGGTGTCGACGCCGACTTCGCGGATGACGGCGATGGAGATGTCGCGCAGCCGCTGGTATTCGCGGTCCGTCAGGGTCAGGGCCGGGGCGACCGTGATGGAGTCGCCGGTGTGGACGCCGACGGGGTCGAAGTTCTCGATGGAGCAGACCACCACGACGTTGTCGTTCTTGTCCCGCATCATCTCGAGCTCGTACTCCTTCCAGCCAAGGATGCTCTCTTCGAGCAATACCTCGGACGTGGGGCTGTACTGCAGGCCCTGGCCGACGATCCGGCGGAGGTCGCCCTCGTTGTAGGCCAGGCCGGAGCCGAGCCCGCCCATGGTGAAGGAGGGGCGGACCACCATCGGGTAGCCCAGGTCCTCGGCCGCCGTAAGGGCCTCGTCCATGCTGTGGATGATGTGGCTGCGGGCGGATTCGGCACCGCAGCGCTCCACCACGCCCTTGAACTTCTCGCGGTCCTCGCCGAGCTCGATCGCCGCGATGTTGGCGCCGATCAGCTCGACGTTGTACTTCTCCAGCACACCGTTTTTGTCGAGGGCGATCGCCGTGTTCAGCGCGGTCTGGCCGCCCAGGGTGGGCAGGATCGCGTCGGGGCGTTCCTTGGCGATGATCTTCTCTACCACCTCCGGGGTGATCGGTTCGATGTAGGTGGCGTCGGCGAACTCCGGGTCGGTCATGATGGTGGCCGGGTTCGAGTTGACGAGGATGACCCGCAGGCCTTCCTCCTTGAGGACGCGCAGTGCCTGGGTGCCGGAGTAGTCGAATTCGGCGGCCTGGCCGATGACGATCGGGCCGGAACCGATGACCAGGACGCTCTTAAGGTCAGTTCTCTTGGGCATTACTTCTTGTCCTCAGTGTTGGATTCGGTGGCAGTCTGTGTCTCGCCGGCAGGCTTCTTGGTCTCCCCCATGAGGGCGATGAAGCGGTCGAAGAGGTAGGCGGCGTCGTGCGGGCCGGAGGCAGCCTCGGGGTGGTACTGGACCGAGAAGGCCGGGATGTCGAGGCAGTACAGGCCCTCGACGACGTCGTCGTTGAGGCTGACGTGGCTGACTTCCACCCGGCCGAAGCGTTCTTCCGGCGCCTGGGTGGCGCCCTCCAGCGGGGCGTCGACGGCGAAGCCGTGGTTCTGCGAGGTGATTTCGACCTTGCCGGTGCGGCGGTCCATCACGGGCTGGTTGATGCCGCGGTGGCCGTAACGGAGCTTGTAGGTTCCAAAGCCAAGGGCGCGGCCCAGGATCTGGTTGCCGAAGCAGATTCCGAAGTACGGAAGCTTGGCGTCCAGGACGGAGCGGAGCAGGGTGACCTGGCTGTCGGCGGTGGCGGGGTCGCCGGGGCCGTTGGACATAAACACACCGTCGGGGTTGACCGCGGTGACGTCCTCGAGGGTCGCCGTGGCCGGCAGGACGTGGACCCGGACGCCGCGTTCGGCGAAGCGGATGGGGGTCATGCGCTTGATGCCGAGGTCGATCGCGGCGATGCTGAACAGCGGCTCGCCTTCCCAGCCCCAGTCGGCGGGCTCCACCGTGTAGGCCTCGTCGACGCTGACTTCCTCGGCGAGCCGTGAGCCTTCCATCGGCGCGCTGGCCAGGACGGCCTCCACGAGTTCCTTGTCGCTGGCGGCTGCCGCGTCGCCGGAGAAGATGCCGGCGCGCATGGTCTTGTGTTCACGCAGGTGCCGGGTGATGGCGCGGGTGTCGACGCCTTGGATCCCGATGATGCCCTGCTCCGTGAGTTCCTCGTCCAGGCTGCGTTCCGAGCGCCAGTTGGAGGGGCGGCGGGCGGCGTCGCGGACAATGTAGCCTGCCACCCAGATGCGGCGGGACTCGGCGTCGTCCTTATTCACGCCGGTGTTGCCGATGTGCGGTGCGGTCTGCACCACCAGCTGCCGGGCGTAGGACGGGTCGGTGATGGTTTCCTGGTAGCCGGTCATGCCGGTCGCGAACACGGCCTCGCCCAGTGCGGTGCCGGTGGCGCCGTAGCTGCTGCCGCGGAAAATCCGCCCGTCTTCGAGCACCAGCACGGCGAGGGCCGGTGCTGCCGGCGCCCCGTTGGTGGCCGCCGCTGCGGCTGTCTCTGACACTTCTTCTGTCACTGCGTTGGATTCCGTCACGTTGTTACTTTCCACTATCGGCGTCTGCCTGGGGGGCAGCGGAGATCAAATCTTGAAGGGTGGCCAGGAGCAGGACCTTGTCCTCGGCCCGGCGGGTGCGGAAACCGGTGTCCAGCTCGCGCGGCCCGAGCCGCCAGCTGAGTACCAGGAGTCCGTCTTTCTCGACGAATTTGCCGGCCATGCCGCTCTCCTGCCGAACGCCGGTGAGTGCGGCGGCCGGGATGAAAAGGGGCACGGCCCCGGATCGGTCGAACAGCACCCCGCCGGGGTGGACGCTGAGCTCGGCGTTGGTGCGGATCCCGAGCTGGTGCACGGCGATCCGGTCCAGCCAGTCGCCGGCCGTGGTGGAGGCAACATACTGGCCGGCAGCGGACGCCAGCGGCGCACCGGGTTCGTCCGGGACGGGGGGCAGGGGCTCGACGTCGGCCTGGCGGCGCAGGCGGTTGCGCCAGCCGACAGCGATCAGCGCGATGACCACCGCCGCGACGGCGAGCATCAGCAGCCCGGGGAGCAGCCTGTCCATCAGTTGCGGCCCGCCGGTGCGGCGTCGACGGCGTCGGCCGGCCACCGGTAGGGGGTGTTGAGCTGGCCGTCGAGGACGGTGGGGTGGCCTTTGAAGAACGTGGCCACTACCCGGCCGGGAAGTTCCCGGCCCGCGAACGGAGAGTTACGGCCCATGGTTGCCATCTTAGAAGGGTCCACGGTCCAGCGTGCAGCCGGGTCCACGAGTATGACGTTCCCGGGTTCGCCGGTCTCCAGCGGCCTGCCCTGGTCCTCGAGCCGGCCGATGGCTGCCGGTGTGGTGGAGGTAACGCGTGCAAAGTCGTCCCAGCCCATGAGCCCGGTCTCGATCATGGTGTGCTGCACCACGGAGAGCGCCGTTTCGAGGCCCGTCATGCCCATGGCGGCCTGGGCCCACTCGCATTCCTTGTGCTCGCTCGGGTGCGGTGCGTGGTCGGTGCCGATGACGTCGATCGTGCCGTCAGCCAGTGCGGCCCGCAGTGCCTGGACATCCGCGTCGGTGCGCAGCGGCGGGTTGACCTTGTAGACGGGGTCATAGCTGCGGACCAGTTCGTCGGTGAGCCAGAGGTGGTGCGGTGTGACCTCGGCCGTGACGTTGATGCCGCGGGACTTGGCCCAGCGGACAATTTCGACCGACCCCGCGGTGGACACGTGGCAGACGTGCAGCCGTGAGCCGACGTGCTGGGCGAGCAGCACGTCGCGGGCGATGATGCTTTCCTCGGCGACGGCGGGCCAGCCGGTGAGGCCCAGCACGGCCGAGACGTCGCCTTCGTTCATCTGCGCGCCGGCGGTGAGCCGGGGTTCCTGTGCGTGCTGCGCGACCACGCCGTCGAACGCTTTGACGTATTCGAGGGCACGGCGCATCAGGACGGGGTCGCTGACGCAGATCCCGTCGTCGGAGAACACCCGGACCCTGGCCCGCGAGTCGGCCATGGCGCCGAGCTCGGCGAGCTGTTGGCCGGCCAGGCCGACCGTGACGGCGCCGACGGGCCGGACGTCCACCCAGCCGGCGGTGCGGCCCAGGGTCAGGACCTGTTCGACGACGCCGGCGGTGTCCGCCACCGGGGTGCTGTTGGCCATCGCGTGCACGGCGGTGTAGCCGCCCAGGGCCGCTGCGCGGGTGCCGGTTTCGACCGTCTCGGCGTCCTCGCGGCCGGGTTCGCGCAGATGGGTGTGGATGTCCACCATGCCCGGCAGCGCGATGAGACCGGCGCCGTCGATGACGGTGGCGCCCTTGGCCGCTTCTGGGTCCGTGTCCAGGTTGGGGCCGCGGCCGGCGATGACGCCGTCGCGGATCAGCAGGTCCTCAGCGGCGCCGCCGAGAATCGAGGCTCCGCGGATGAGGTAGGCGCCGGCGCTGCCTGCGTCCTGGTGTTGTGATGCCATCAGTGGCTCTCCTTGGAGTAGGCGGCGGTGGGGGTGGCTGGCTCGCGGGAGTCCCCGGAGAGCAGCAGGTAGAGGGCGGCCATGCGGATGGACACGCCGTTGCGCACCTGTGCCAGGACGGTGGAACGGGGCGAGTCGGCGGCGGATGAGGAAATTTCGAGCCCGCGGTTCATCGGGCCGGGGTGCATGATGATGGTGTCCTTCAGGCCCAGGCGGTCCAGGGCACGGAGGCGGTTGTCGTCAAAGCCCCAGCGGCGGGAGTATTCGCGGGTGGACGGGAAGAAGGAAGCGTTCATCCGCTCGCCCTGAACGCGGAGCATCATCATCGCGTCCACGCCGCCGGCGAGTGTCTCGTCAAGGTCGTAGCTGACCTTGCAGGGCCACTGTTCGACGCCGATCGGCAGCAGCGTGGGCGGCGCCACCAGGGTCACGTCCGCCCCCAGGGTGCGCAGCAGCCAGACGTTGGAACGGGCGACGCGCGAGTGCAGGACGTCACCCGCGATCGCGACGCGCATTCCGCGCAGGTCGGCGCCGGTGGATGGCGTCCCCGCGAGCTTTGACCAGTGCCGGCGCATGGTGAATGCGTCCAGCAGCGCCTGGGTGGGGTGCTCGTGGGTGCCGTCGCCGGCGTTGATCACCGCGGCATCGATCCAGTCGGTTGCGGCCAGCCGGTGCGGGGCGCCGGAGGCCCAATGCCGGATGACGACGGCGTCTGCCCCCATTGCGGCCAGCGTCTGCGCGGTGTCCTTGAGGGACTCGCCCTTGGACACGGAAGAGCCCTTGGCTGCGAAGTTGATGACGTCCGCCGAGAGCCGTTTGGCCGCCGCCTCGAACGAGATCCGGGTGCGGGTGGAGTCCTCGAAGAAGAGGTTGACCACCGTGCGGCCCCGCAGTGCGGGGAGCTTCTTGACCTCCCGCTCCCCTACCGCGGCCATTTCTTCGGCGGTATCGAGGATGCGGATGGCGTCGGCGTAGCCCAGGTCTTCGGTGGAGAGCAGGTGCCTCATGCGGTGGCCTCGATGACTACTTCATCGGCGGCCGCGGCGTTGCCGGCGGAGTCCGTTTCGTGGAGCCGGACGCGGACTTTCTCCGAGGAGGACGTGGGGAGGTTTTTTCCCACGTGGTCGGCGCGGATCGGCAGTTCGCGGTGGCCACGGTCGATCAGGACGGCGAGGCGGACAATCCGGGGCCGGCCGAGGTCGATGATGGCGTCCAGTGCGGCGCGGATGGTGCGGCCGGAGTAGAGCACATCGTCGATGAGCACCACTACTTTGTTGTCGATCCCGGTCCGGGGCAGCTGCGTGGGGTACGGCGGCCGGGTGGGCTGGCGCGAGAGGTCGTCGCGGAACATGGTCACATCCAGCTGGCCGATAATTGCGGCCGGATCCACGCCGGGATCGGCGGCGGCAATCTTGGCGGCGAGGCGCTTGGCGAGTGGATAGCCGCGCCTGGGAATGCCCAGCAGGACAAGGTCCTGGGAGCCCTTGTTGGATTCGAGAATCTCATGGGCGATACGAGTCAGTGCACGGTCAATGTCGGCCTGGTTGAGGACAACCCTGCTGAGCTGGACCGCGGCCGGAACCGGTGCTTCTGGAACAGAAGTCAACGCTCGTCTCCCCTTTCCCCGCCTCACGGGACGGAATTAAAAAAGGATCATTTGCTCTTTCAAATTACCACACAGGCCGCCGCGGCCCCGCTCCGGCGGAGGCGTCGTCCGTCACACCGGAACCTGGCCGTTGGGCCGACCGGACCGGGCACCATAGGCTCATGGCATGACGAGCCCTGATCCCGGCCCCGGCCGGCCGGCACATGTGACGCCGGACCCGTTGCAGGAATCCAACCCCAGCTGGATGGGGCAGATCCAGCCGCAGCATTACCGGCCGGCGCCGGGCTTCGGGCAGCAACTGCAGCCCGGGTACCGGCCGCCGCCCGCGCCCGGGTATCCCCGGCTGCCCGCGGCAAGGGCTTCAGGAGGGATGGCCGCGCTGGTCCTCGGCGGCGGGGTCCTGGCGTTCGTCAGCCTGTTCCTGGTTCTTCCCTTTGTGCTTCGCAGTACCGGTCCGGCTGGCTTCGTTGTGGGTTTCATCGCCTCTTTGCTGCCGCTGGGTTGTGTCCTGCTGGCCGTCCGCTACATTGACCGGTGGGAGCCCGAGCCCAGGCGGCTGCTGGTGTTCGCGTTCAGCTGGGGCGCCCTGGTGTCGATTTCCGTGACCATGCTGCTGCAGCCCGTTTTCTCGCTCGCCGCCGGCCCTGCCTCGGGACTGGACTACCAGACGTTCGCCGTGACCGTCCAGGCGCCGGTGGTGGAGGAGTTCGCGAAATCCCTGGGACTGTTGCTGCTCCTCGTGTTTGCCCGCAAGCAGTTCGACGGCCCGGTGGACGGGGTGGTCTTCGCCTTCACCATTGCCGGCGGTTTCGCGTTCACGGAAAACATCCTGTACTTCGGCCGGGCCATCGCCGAGTCGTCCAACCCGGGCGTTGATTTCGCGGTGGTGTTCTTCCTCCGCGGGGTGATGTCACCCTTCGCCCACGCGATCTTCACCGGCAGCACCGGCCTCGTCCTGGGCCTGGCGGCACGCCGCTGGCATTCCGGCCTGAGCCTGCTGGCCTTCCCGGTAGGGCTGGTCCCGGCCATGGTGCTGCACAGCGGTTGGAACTCCATGGGGCAGGACTTCCTGGCCCAGTACATCCTGGTCCAGGTCCCGATCTTCCTGGCCGCGGTACTGGTGGTGGTGCTGCTGCGCGTCGCCGAACGCCGGCTGACCCGCCAGCGGTTGCAGGAGTATGCGGCAGCCGGCTGGTTTTCGGGCCAGGAGGTCGCGATGCTGGCAACACCGGCCGGGCGCCGCTCGGCCCTGCGCTGGGCGCGCTCCATCGGGCGCACCCCGCAGATGCGGGCGTTCCTGCAGGCGGCCACCCGGCTGGCCCTGACCCGCCAGCGGATCCTCAGCGGCCGGGACGTCCCGGCCCACCGGCTCGACGAGCAACGGCAGCTGGCAGAGATCCTGCTCCTGCGTGACGCCGTTCTGCACTGAGGCAGTGGCCCAACGCAAAGGACCGGTGCCCGCCATAAGGCGGACACCGGTCCTTTGAGGTCAACGGCGCATCAGGCCAGCAGCGAAGGCTTCAGCTGCTGGAGGCGGCCAAGGAGGCCGTTGATGAACGACGGCGACTCGTCGGTGGAGAGCGTCTTGGCCAGCGCCACGGCTTCGCTCACAGCAACGCCGTCCGGAACGTCGTCGTTGTAGAGCAGTTCCCAGGTGCCGATCCGCAGGATAATGCGGTCCACCGCGGGCATCCGCTCCAGCGACCAGCCCTGCGAGTAGGTTTCGAGGAATTCGTCGATCGCGGCCTGGTGGGACACGACCCCCTCGACGACTTCCAGGGTGTAGGGGTTGATGATCTGATCCGTCTTTTCACGACGGGCACGCAGCACATCGAATGCGGAGGTGGAGCGCTGCTCCGCCTCGAAGAGAACATCCAGGGCCCGGTTACGGGCCTTACCGCGGGCACTCACTAGTCGTTGACCCGGCCGAGGTAGCTGCCGTCGCGGGTGTCGACCTTGACCTTGGTGTTGTTCTCAACGAACAGGGGCACCTGGATCTCGTAGCCGGTTTCGAGAGTGGCGGGCTTGGTGCCGGCCGAGGAACGGTCGCCCTGCAGGCCCGGCTCCGTGTAGGTAATCTCAAGCACGACGCTCGGGGGCAGTTCGATGTACAGCGGGTTGCCCTCGTGGATGGCGATGTTCACCATCTGGTTTTCGAGCATGAAGTTGGTGGCATCGCCCACGGTCGCGGCGGAAACAGTGAGCTGGTCGAAGTCCGAGGTGTCCATGAACACGAAGTCGGCGCCGTCCTGGTACAGGTACTGGTAGTCGCGGCGGTCAACCGTTGCGGTCTCAATCTTGAGTCCGGCGTTGAAGGTCTTGTCGACGACCTTGCCGGACATCACGTTGCGCATCTTGGTGCGGACGAACGCGCCACCCTTGCCGGGCTTGACGTGCTGGAACTCGATGATGTTCCACAGCTGGCCCTCGAGCTTGAGCACGGTTCCGTTCTTGATGTCGTTCGTGGTTGCCACAGTATCCTCAGGTTTCTTCGTGGACTGGTTCTAGCCACCAGCCGCCTATGCCAGGCGGGCACGCCAATCGGCCCGCCAGCGCGTATTTATCAAAAATCCAAAAACCATTCTACCGGTTTTGCCGGCAGGCTGCCGTACGGTCCCCTAGCAGGCCAGGTCGAGCACGTCCCGGGCCCGCTGCAGCGCCACCGTCGAGGAGTAGATCAGGGCCGCGTCCGCTGAGCCCGCCACCCGCAGGTCGAGCGCTCTGGCGAAGGACTCGACGGCGGCGGCGGCGTGGCCGGCTGCGAAGTGCGAACGGCCCAGGTGCTGCCGGACGACGGCCTCCTCCGGGGTCCCCTGGGCTTCCGGAAGCAGTTGCCGGTAGAGCTCAACGGCGCGGTCGAAGCGGTGCGAAACGCGCAGGACCTCGGCCTCGAACATCCGGAGCCGGAAGGAGTCCGGGTCCTTGTACCGCGCCTCTGCCAGCAGCTCCGCGGCCTCGCCCGGGTGCCCCTCAACCAGGCGGACGAAGATCAGGTCCGTCGGGTCCGTGGACCGGGCCAGGGCTTCGGCGCACGCGTCCTCGTTGACCACCTGCGGCATCAGTGTTTCAGGGTTGATCCGGATGCCGGGGAACCCGCCGTCGGGCCATTCGGTGGTGCCGCCGTTGTCGCTGATCATCAGGACGCGATTTCCTGGTAGGCCGCGAAAAGCAGCGAGGTGTCCGGCACGTCGAGGATGCCGGGGCGGCCGACGCCGTCGAGCACAACGAAGCGCAGCAGGTCGCCGCGGGACTTTTTGTCCCGCCGCATTCCGTCGAGCAGCGCCTGCCAGCGGTCACGCCGGTAGGTGATGGGCAGGCCGAGGCTCTCGAGGATGGTGCGGTGCCTGTCGGCGTCGGCGTCGCTGAGGCGTCCCACGCTGCGGGCGAGCTCCGCGGCGAACATCATGCCCACCGAGACGGCGGCCCCGTGGCGCCACGAGTAGCGTTCGGCCAGTTCGATCGCGTGCCCCAGGGTGTGGCCGTAGTTCAGGATCTCGCGCTGCCCGGTTTCTTTCAGGTCCTCGGAGACCACCCGGGCCTTGACCGTGATGGCCCGTTCGATCAGTTCCCGGAGGACATCGGAGCGGGGATCGGAGACCGCCGCCGGGTCCTTCTCGATCAGGTCGAGGATGGCGGGATCGGCAATGAACCCGCATTTGATGACCTCGGCCATGCCGGAGATGATCTCGTTCTTCGGCAGCGTGTCCAGGGTGTCGAGGTCCGCGAGGACCCCGGCCGGCGGGTGGAAGGCGCCCACCAGGTTTTTGCCTTCTGCGGTGTTGATGCCGGTTTTCCCGCCGACGGCGGCGTCCACCATGCCGAGAAGGCTGGTGGGCATGTGGATGACCTTGACTCCGCGCAGCCAGGTGGCGGCGACGAAACCGGCGAGGTCGGTCACCGCTCCCCCGCCGACGGCGACGATTGCGTCCGACCGGGTGAAGTCATTCTGGCCCAGGACCTGCCAGCAGAAGGAGGCCACCTCGATGTGTTTGCCCTCTTCGGCGTCCGGGATTTCAGCGGTCAGCGCGGTGAAGCCGGCGGCGGCCAGCTCCTCACGGACGGTGTCGCCGGTCAGCCGGAGCGCCCGCGGGTGAATGACGAGGACACGCTGGACGCGCTCCCCCAGCAGTCCAGGGAGGCTGGCCAGCAGGCCCCGACCGACGACGACGTCGTAGTTTTCCCCCGGAGTGGTGCCGGTGACTTTAATGACTGTTGATTCGGTGTTCACTTTTCAACTTTCCTAGTCGCTGCTGGCGCCGGAGTTTCCGCGGTACTGGCGTCGGTAAACTGCTCCAGCGCATCTTCAAGCCGGCGCGCGAGGTCCTGGACGGACCCGGTGCGGACGTCGAGTGTCAGGTCGGCGAGCCGTTCGTACACCGGCTGCCGGGTGGCGAACAGGGCCCGCCAGCGTTCCAATGCGTCGCCGGCCAATAGCGGCCGCCCGGAGTTCCGGGCGATCCTTTCGGACACGGTGGCGGCGTCGCATTCGAGGTAGACCACGGTGCAGCTGGCGAGCAGCTGCTGGGTCCCCGAGTCCAGTACGGCACCCCCGCCGAGGGAGATGACGGTGTTGCTGCCAGCCGCGTTTTCGATGGCCTGGGCGACGGCCCTGGCCTCCAGTTCGCGGAACGCGCATTCGCCCTGGCCGGCGAAGATGTCCGCGATGCTCCCGTGCTGGGCGACGACTTCGGCGTCGGTGTCAACAAACGGTGCGCCGAGCTGGAGGGCAAGCTGCTGGCCGATGGCCGACTTCCCCACCGCCATCGGGCCGATCAGTGCGACCGGGCGGTCCTGTCCTTTGCGTGGATTACGAGGCGGCACTAGTGCCCGATCGAGTCCAGGGACGCCGGGATGTTGTCCAGGTAGCCCTTGATGTTGCGGGCGGTCTCCTGCACGGAGTCGCCGCCGAATTTTTCCGTGACCGCTTCGGCAAGCACCAAAGCCACCATGGCCTCGGCCACCACGCCCGCGGCCGGGACCGCACAGACGTCCGAGCGCTGGTGGTGGGCCTTGGCGGCTTCTCCGGTCTTCACGTCAACGGTCTTGAGCGCACGGGGCACCGTCGCGATGGGCTTCATCGCGGCACGGACCCGGAGCACGTCGCCAATGCTCATGCCGCCCTCGATGCCGCCGGCCCGGTTGGAGGTGCGGATGATCCGGCCGTCGGCATCCTTCACGATTTCATCGTGGGCTGCGGAGCCGCGGCGCGCCGCTGTGAGGAAGCCGTCGCCGACTTCAACGCCCTTGATCGCCTGGATACCCATCAGGGCCGCGGCGAGGCGCGAATCGAGGCGGCGGTCCCAGTGCACGTAACTGCCCAGTCCCGGCGGGAGGCCGTAGGCGAGGACTTCGACGACGCCGCCAAGGGTTTCGCCCTCCTTGTGGGCAGCGTCCACCTCGGCCACCATCGCGTCGGACGTTTCGCGGTCGAAGCAGCGCAGCGGATCGGCGTCGAGCGCCAGCACGTTCGAGGGCACCGGCAGGGGCCGTCCCTCGGGAACGGAAACGTTGGCGATCGAGACGGTGTGCGAGACCAGCTCGATGCCGAGCTGCTGCAGGAAGGCGGCGGCGACGGCGCCGAGGGCCACCCGGGTTGCGGTTTCCCGGGCGCTGGCGCGTTCCAGGACGGGCCGAGCCTCATCGAAGCCGTACTTCTGCATGCCGGTGAAATCGGCGTGGCCGGGCCGTGGCCGGGTCAGGGGCGCGTTGCGGGCCTGATCGGCGAGGACTTCCGGATCCACGGGATCAGCGGACATAATCTGTTCCCACTTGGGCCATTCGGTGTTGCCCACCTGGATGGCGACGGGGCCGCCCTGCGTGGTTCCGTGGCGGACACCGCCGAGCACTGAGACCGTGTCCTGTTCGAACTTCATCCGGGCGCCGCGGCCGTATCCAAGGCGCCGCCGGGCAAGTGCCTCGACGATCCGGTCGCTGGTGAGCTCCACACCGGCGGGGACGCCTTCGATAATTCCGACCAGGGCCGGGCCATGGGATTCTCCGGCAGTCAACCAACGCAACATAAAATCCATCCTGCCATGCAAGGCACTTAGAACACCCGTCGAGGAGCCCCGACTGCGTCACACATCACATCTATGACTTCGGCCGGGACGGGGCCGCCGAGGCCGCTGAAGTGGCGTACCTGTTCGATGGCCTGGTACAGCAGCATTTCCAGCCCGGGCACCACACGGCCGCCCCGGGCCGCCCAGGCCGCGGCGATCCGGCTGGGCCAGGGCTCGTAGGCCACGTCGAGGAGCACGCCGGTTGCTGCGGCTCCGGCGGGCAGGGTGGCCAGCTGTTCCGCCACCCCGTCGGCTGCCCGCGGGGGGAGGGTGGAGATGACGACGTCGGCGGCCGCGACGGCCGGTGCGGCCATCTCCAGGGGCAGGACCGTCAGGGACAGTCCGACGGCGGCCGCCGCTGTCCGGGCTTCGGCGGCGCGGCCGACGTCCCGGACGTAGACCGTGGCGGCGGGGGCACCGAGTTCCTTCAGGGCCGCCACTGCGGCCGCCGCTGTTCCGCCGCCGCCCAGGATGACGGCGGCGGGCTCACGGCTGGCCCCGGCGTAGCGCAGGGCGTTCACGATTCCCGCGACGTCCGTGTTGTAGCCCACCAGCCGGGCCGGTGCGCCGGTGGCCGACTGTGCCCGCTCGAACGCGACGGTGTTGATGACCCCGAGGTCCCGGGCCACGCCGCGGACTTCGTCCACCTCCGCGGCCATGGCGGCCTTCAGCGGCATGGTGACGGACAGTCCGCGCCAGGCGCCGTCGGCCCGGACACCAGCCATAAAGGCGGGCAGGGCGTCGACGGTGACATCAATGGCGTCGTAGTCCATCGCGACGCCGAGCTGCGCGTAGGCGGCGCGGTGCAGCGCCGGGGACTTCGAGTGGCTGATGGGATGCCCGAGGACGGCGGCCCGCAGCGTCACACGCAACGGCCCGGGTTGGCCTCGCACCACGCGTTGTACTTGGCGACGTAGCCGTTGTGCTCGGCCAGGGTCTTGGAGAACTTGGTCTCCTTGGTGTCCAGGTTGATGGTGACCCAGTACAGGTAGTCGTTGCTCTTGGGTTTGGCGGCCGCGTCGAGGGCGCGCTTGCCCGGCGAGCCAATGGGACCGGCCGGGAGGCCAACATTGGCGTACGTGTTGTACTTGTTGGACTTGTCGGCCTTCTGGGCCTCGTCGATGTGGAAACTCCGGATGCCCAGGCCGTAGGTCACCGTGGCGTCCGACTGGATGAGGCCGTTGGTCTCGGTGTTGTTCGGCTTCAGCCGGTTGTAGATGGCACCTGCCACGTCCCCGTACTCGGCCTGGCCGCCCTCGGCCTGCACAATGCTGGCGACCGTCACGACGTCGTACTGCTTGTTCGGGTCGGTGACGCCCTGGGCCTTGAGCTCGTCGAGTGCGCTGCCGCTGAGTTTCTTCAGGATGTCCTTGGCGGAGGTCCCGATCGGGAAGCGGTATTCACCCGGGAACAGGAATCCCTCGAGGTTCTTGGCCTTGGCAGGGACGCCGAACTGCTTCGGGTTATCGCTCAGTGCCTTCAGTTCCGGCACCGAAATACCTGTGCCGTCGGAGATTGCCTGCAGCGATTCGTTGATCCTCAGGCCGGCGCTCAGGGCAAAGTACATCACCTTGTCGGCGCCCTTGTTCAGCAGGATCGCGACGGCGTCGGCGTTGTTCATCTCCTGCCGAAGCGTGAAGGTGCCGGGGCTTAGCGCTCCCCCGGAGGACGCGAACTGCTTGACGAACGAGTCGGCGTTGGCGATGACCTTCTTGGATTCCAGGTCCGCGGCCACGGACCGGGGCCCGGCGCCTGGCGGCACGGTGATAGTCACGGAGCCGGTGCCGGGGCCCGGATAGTCTGCTGCGGCGTTTCCACCGAGAAGGGGTTTGATGACCTGGGCGCCGACGACGATCGCGACGACGAAGACGGTCAGCGTCAGGAGCAGAGCGAGGAAGCGGCGGCGCCGGCGGACCTTCTTGGAGGGGCCCTTCGCGGTGGGAATGCTGGCGGCCCCAGCCATCAGGCCGTGGCCCGGCTCCTCGTCGTAGCCGTGGGGGTCGTCCTCGTGGTGGTCCGCGTAGGCGGGATCGTAATCTGCCCCGTGGTGGGCGCTGTGGCCGTACTGCAGTTCGTCGGCACGGCGCAGGGTTTCCTCGCGGGACATACCGGCGGCGTAGTTGTGGACGGGCTCGTGGACCGGTTCCTCATAAACGGGGTCCTCGGCAACGGGCTCGTGGTGAACCGGCTCGTGGTGCACGGGTTCCTGGGCAAACGGTTCCTCGTGAACGGGCTCGTGGTGAACCGGCTCCTCGGCAACGGGCTCGTGGTGAACCGGCTCCTCGGCAACGGGCTCGTGGTGAACCCGTTCCTGGGGCGCGGGCGCCTCACGGGTGGGCTCAGCGGAGTCCTCGCGAACCGGTTCGTGCACGGTCGGCTCTGCAGCGGGAAGGTCCGGGGCGGCAGCTTCGCGGGGAGCGTCGGGCTGCTCTACCGAAGCTTCGGACTCGGTCTCGAAAGCCTGGGGCGGGATGACATCGTGACCCTGTGTCGCCAGGAACTTCTCCTGGGCACGGATCTCTTTACGCGTCAGCGGACGGCCAGCGCCATTATTGGCATCACCAGAGGAGTCGTCATTATTGACCGGGCTCACTGTAGCCTTCCAGTTTGGGCAGAATGCGTTGTGCAGAATGCGTTTGTACTGCCGGGGCGGCCTGAGCGCCGCCGCCGGGTGGCCCCGGCGGCAGGTCCGCGCTGACGCGGCTTCCCACTTCCGTTTCCCTGGCCTTTTGCATATCGATCGCGTGCTGCAGAATGGCTGCGGCGGCGACCTGATCAACTACTTTACGGTGGTCCTTGCTGCTCATGCCAGCTTGGTGCAGGTTGCGGTGGGCTGTCACCGTGGTCAGCCGTTCGTCAACCAGCCTCACTGGCACGTCGGAACCGGCCTCGGATAGTTTCCCGACGAGTAGCTTTGCATACTCGGTGGCCATTCGTGCGGAAGCGTGCTCTTCACCTTTCATGGTGCGCGGCAAACCAACGAAGATTTCCACCGCCTCGAGCTCCCCGGCCAGCTTTGCGAGAACTCCCACATCAGTGTTCTTCTTCACGTTGCGGGTCAGGGTACGCAGCGGAGTGGCGAGGATCCCGTCCCGGTCGCACACCGCCACGCCCACGCGCACGGTACCGACGTCTACCCCGAGTTTCACGCCCCGGGGGTAGCCGCCGGGTATGGCCGATTCAGTCATCCGTTGTTCCGTGCTAGCGCCGGGTGATGGCGTCCACGACGGCGGTGAGGGCCGTGCCGACCTTGGCCGCGTCCGTGCCGCCGCCCTGGGCGACGTCGTCCTTGCCACCGCCGCCGCCACCGAGGATGCCGGCAGCGAGGCGCACCAGCGCACCGGCCTTAACCCCGGCGGCCCGTGCTGCTTCGTTGGTGGCGATCAGGATGACCGGGCGGTCGTTGCTGACGCCGGCGACGGCGACGGCGGCGGGCTCGGACCCGAGGCGGGTCCGGAGGTCCAGCGCCAGTCCGCGGAGGTCATCGGCGCCGCTGACCAKGCCGGCRTCGTGGGCRATMACCTTSACGCCGGCRGCGTCCTTGGCGGTGCCGACCAGCTGTGCGGCCGCGGCCGACAGCTGCTCCTTGCGCAGCCGCTCCAGTTCCTTTTCAGCCGTCTTGAGCTTGGTCAGGGTGCTTGCGATGCGCTCGGTGAGCAGGCCGGACGGAACCTTGAGCATTTCCGTCAGTTCAGTGACCAGGGCGCGTTCGGCCGCGAGGTGCCGGAACGCGTCCATGCCGACGAAGGCCTCCACACGGCGGTTTCCCGAACCGACGGACTGCTCGCCCAACAGGGAGAGGCTGCCGATGAGGGAGGTGTTGGAGACGTGCGTGCCGCCGCACAGCTCGCGGGACCAGGCGCCGTCGATCTCCACAACGCGGACTTCGTTGCCGTAGTTCTCGCCGAACAGTGCCATGGCGCCCAGCGCCTTGGCTTCCGCGAGTCCCATGACCTTGGTCTGGACCTGGAAGTTGTTCCGGATGGCGATGTTGGAGACTTCCTCGATCTCGGAGCGCGTGGCGGCGCTGAGGCCTTCACCCCAGGAGAAGTCGAAGCGGAGGTATCCGGCCTTGTTGAAGGATCCGCGCTGCAGTGCTTCCGGGCCGAGGATCTGGTGCAGGGCGGCGTGCACAATGTGCGTGCCGGTGTGGGCCTGTTCGGCGGCGTGGCGGCGTTCCCGGTCGACGGCGGCCTGGACCATGGCGTCGGCCCCGATTTCGCCTTCACGGACGATCGCCTTGTGCACGCTGAGTCCCTTGATGGGCCGCTGGACGTCCAGGACCTCGACGACGAACCCGTCGCCGGTGATGAGCCCGGTGTCGGCGGCCTGGCCGCCGGCCTCGGCGTAGAACGGCGTTTCGGCCAGGACCAGTTCGATTTCGTCACCGGTGGAGGCCTGCGAGACCTTGCGGCCGCCGGCCAGGATGCCGCGGACCTTCGACTCGCCGGCGAGCTCGGTGTAGCCGGTGAAGACGGTCTCGCCGGAGGCCAGGAGTTCCTGGAATGCGCTGAGGTCGGCGTGGGCGCCCTTCTTGCCCTTGGCGTCGGCCTGGGCGCGCTGGCGCTGTTCCAGCATCAGCTTGCGGAACTCGGGCTCGTCAACCTTAAGGCCGGCTTCCTCGGCCATTTCCAGAGTGAGGTCGATCGGGAAGCCGTAGGTGTCGTGCAGGGCGAAGGCGTCGGCGCCGGAGAGCGGCTGGCCCGCGGCCTTGGACTCCTTCACGGCGTCCTCGAGGCGGGCGGTGCCGGAGGCGATGGTGCGCAGGAACGCCTTTTCCTCGGCGTAGGCGATCCGGCTGATCCGGTCGAAGTCGGTCTCGACGATCGGGTAGACGCCCTTCATGGCGTCCCGGGATGCGGGCAGCAGGTCGGGCAGGCACGCCTTTTCGACGCCCAGCAGGCGCATGGAGCGCACGGCCCGGCGGATCAGGCGGCGCAGCACGTAGCCGCGGCCCTCATTGGAGGGTGTTACGCCGTCGGCAATCAGCATCAGGGCGGACCGGATGTGGTCGGCGACCACGCGCATCCGGACGTCGTCCGTGTGGTGCGGGTCTTCCGCGGTCTCGGCGGAGGTGTATTCCTTGCCGGAGAGAGCGGCGGCTTTGTCGATGACCGGGCGGACCTGGTCTGTTTCGTACATGTTCTCGACGCCCTGCAGGATCATCGCGAGGCGCTCCATGCCGAGGCCGGTGTCGATGTTTTTCTTGGGGAGCTCGCCGGTGATGTCGAAGTCGACCTTGGAGCGCACATTGTCAATCTGGTACTGCATGAACACGAGGTTCCAGATCTCGATGTAGCGGGTCTCGTCGGCCAGCGGGCCGCCTTCGATGCCGTAGGCCGGCCCGCGGTCGTAGTAGATCTCGGAGCAGGGGCCTGCGGGGCCCGGCTGGCCGGTGGACCAGTAGTTGTCCGCCTTGCCCATCCGCTGGATGCGTTCGGCGGGCACGCCGGTGTTCTTGAGCCAAAGCTCCTTGGCTTCGTCGTCCTCTTCGTACACGGTGACCCAAAGACGCTCCGGCGGAAGGCCGTAGCCGCCGTCGTCAACGCTGGTGGTCAGCAGTTCCCAGGCGAACTTGATGGCGTCTTCCTTGAAGTAATCGCCGAAGGAGAAGTTACCGCACATCTGGAAGAAGGTGCCGTGGCGGGCCGTCTTGCCGACTTCCTCGATGTCGCCGGTCCGGATGCACTTCTGCACGCTGGTGGCCCGCGAGTAGGGTGCTTCCTCACGGGCGGTCAGGTACGGAATGAACGGGACCATACCGGCCACCGTGAACAGCAGGGAGGGGTCGCTGGAGACCAGGGAGGCCGAGGGCACGGCGGTGTGGCCCTTGCTGACAAAAAAGTCGATCCAGCGCTTGGTGATCTCCTGCGACTTCATAACCTAGTTACTTACCCTTCAATATTCACTGCATAGTTGGTTCCCGGATGCTGGCCGGCAGCTGGTGGTGGCGCCAAACGCCGTGCTGCCGCCTCCGGAAGGCTTGAAATACCGGAATGGTTCCGGCAGGCGTCCCGCGGGACGCCGGTGCTTCTCATTCTCTCCCGGCTAGCGCCGGACCGCACCCCGGCCCGGCAGGGCACCGTAGGGGGCGTCCGCGGCGGAGTCCGCGCCGGCGTCGGCCCCGACGTCCACGCCGAGGGCCGTGCGGAGTTCGGTCTCCCGTTCGCGCATGCCCACGCGGACGGCGTCGGCGAAATCGTACACACCGTCGGCGAGGCGGCCGACGGCACGGTTCAGGCCCTCGGGGCCAAGCGTTGACTGCGCCTCGGTGAGCTTGCGGAAGGCGATGACACCGATCGCGACGCCGATGCCCATCCAGATGATCCTGTTCATGTCAGTTCCTGTCAGGTCGGCGTGGTCAGCGGCTGCGGCGGCCGGTGGCGGGTTTCTTGCGGGCCGTGAAGGCGGAGCGGACGCCGTAGCTGAACGCGGCCACCTTGATCAGCGGGGAACCGACGGTGGCGGCCACCAGGGAGGACAGCGCCGAGATATTGGCGGAGGCATCCGAGACGTTGGAGGAGATCCCGTCAACCTTCTTCAACTGCTGGTTGGTCGTGGAGACGGTGGCAGTGACCTCATCCATGAGGGGGGTGGCGCCGTCGCTGATCGAACGGATGGTGCTGCGCACCTCGTCAAAGACGCCCCCGAGCTTCAGGATCGGCACGGCGAGCAGCAGCACCAGCAGTGCAAACACCCCGGCCGCGATCAGGCCGGCAATATCGCCACCAGTCATAGACGTTCATCTCCTTGAAACTCCGTGGATTGCTGCAAGGTCCTCTGGCGCCGGGACGGCAATCGGAGAACTCCCCCAAGTACCTTACATACAAAGAAGCCCGCGGCGCTTGCCACGGGCTTCTTTGTAAGGTGTCGCGCTGGATCTAGCGTGCGTAGAATTCCACGACGAGCTGCTCTTCGCAGGTCACGGGGATTTCGGAGCGCTTGGGGCGACGGACCAGGCGGGCCTGCAGGGCGTCGAGCTTGACGTCCAGGTAGGCCGGAACCATGGGCAGAACGTCGCGGTGTGCGCCGGCCGCTGCCACCTGGAAGGGAGGCATGGTCTCGCTGCGGCTGTGAACGTGGACCAGCTGGCCCTCACCGACGCGGAAAGACGGACGGTCAACGCGGATGCCGTCAACCAGGATGTGGCGGTGCACAACCAGCTGGCGGGCCTGGGCGATGGTGCGGGCGAAGCCTGCACGCAGCACGAGGGCGTCGAGACGCATTTCGAGCAGTTCGATCAGGTTTTCACCGGTCAGGCCCTTGGTGCGGCGTGCTTCTTCGAAGGCACGGGTCATCTGGGCTTCGCGGATGCCGTACTGGGCGCGCAGACGCTGCTTTTCGCGCAGACGTACGGCGTAGTCGGAGTCCTGCTTCTTGCGGGCACGGCCATGCTCACCGGGGCCGTACGGGCGGCGCTCCATGTACTTGGCGGCCTTGGGGGTCAAAGCGATGCCGAGTGCACGCGAGAGGCGTGCGGTACGGCGAGCACGAGTGTTGTTAGCCACTTGTGTCCTTCCAATATCTGCGGTGTGTCAGTGTTACTGGCCTCCACGATGGAGAGCATCGGCCAACCGCTGCCTTTTGCTACTGGGCACAGGGCAAACCCATCACATCAGCGTCAACCGCTGAAAACCGGTGGATTGTGCGTCCGTGCCTTGCCAGACAACAGACAATCCTAGCATGATCCCTACTTGCCCCGGATGATCTTCCGCAGCCGCTCAAGCCGGGTGGAGATCTCCCGCTCGGCGCCGTTGCCGGTCGGTTCGTAGTAGTTCCGGCCCACGAGGTCGTCCGGCGGGTACTGCTGCGTGGCCACCGCATGCGGCGCGTCATGGGCGTACTTGTAGCCCTTGCCGTGGCCCAGCTGCTTGGATCCCGGGTAGTGGGCGTCCCGCAGGTGGGCGGGGATGCCGTTGCCAAGCCCGGCCCTGACGTCCGCGATCGCCTGGTTGATCCCCATGTACGCGGCGTTGGATTTGGGCGCGGTGGCAAGGTGCACCACGGCTTCGGCCAGGATGATCCGGCCCTCGGGCATGCCGATCAGCTGCACCGCCTGCGCTGCGGCCACCGCGGTCTGCAGCGCGGTGGGATCCGCCATTCCCACGTCCTCGGCCGCGGAGATCACGATCCGGCGGGCCACGAACCGTGGGTCCTCCCCCGCCTCCAGCATCCGGGCGAGGTAATGCAGTGCGGCGTCGACGTCGGACCCCCGGATGGATTTGATGAAGGCACTGGCGACGTCGTAGTGCTGGTCCCCGGCCCGGTCGTAGCGCACCGAGGCGACGTCGAGGGCACGTTCCGTGTGCTTGAGCTCGATCCTGACCGCAGGCTCCGCGGCGGTGCCGTCGGCGTCGTCCGCGTCCCCGAAGGCGACGCCGGCAGCGGCTTCCAGGGCCGTCAGCGCCCGGCGGGCGTCCCCGCCCGAGAGCCGGACCAGGTGGGCCAGGGCCTCGTCGTCGAGCTCGGCCTTGCCGTTGAGGCCGCGGACGTCCTCGGCGGCCCGGCGGAGCAACCCCTCGACGTCGGCGTCGGTGAGTGGCTTGAGGGTCAGCAGCAGCGAACGGGACAACAGCGGCGACACCACCGAGAACGACGGGTTCTCCGTGGTGGCCGCGACCAGCACCACCCAGCGGTTTTCGACGCCAGGAAGCAACGCATCCTGCTGGGCCTTGTTGAAGCGGTGGATCTCGTCCAGGAAGAGCACGGTGGTGGTTTTATACAGGTCCCGGGCGGTGAGCGCCTCGTCCATCACGCGCCGTACGTCCTTCACTCCGGCGGTGATCGCGGAGAGCTCAACGAACTTGCGCCCCGGACCCTTGGCGATGACGTGGGCGAGGGTGGTCTTACCCGTCCCCGGGGGGCCCCAGAGAATCAGTGAGCTCGGCCCCGCCGGTCCGGTGGCGTCGCTGCCGGCAGCCAGCTGGCGTAGTGGCGACCCTTGGCCCAGGAGGTGCTGCTGGCCTACGACGTCGTCGAGGCTCCGCGGCCGCATGCGGACCGCCAGGGGGCTGCGCGGGGTGGAGTTCCCGCTCGACGGGGACCGGCCGGCCTCGTCGGCGTCGTCGTTGTTGGCGGACGCGTTGTCCTGTCCTGCGCCAAAGAGATCATCCACATAGATAGGCTACTTCTAGTTCCGCGGCCGCCCCGACACGGCGGCCGCCCCTTCCCCTCACACTGGAGACCCCGCCATGCCCAGCCCCGAGACCCGTGTGGCATTCGTCTCCGGCGACCGGCTGGCCGGCTGGGTGGAGAGGTTCCGCGCCAGCCATGGAGATCTGCGGGAAGAATCACTGGACGCTGGCCTGCAGCTGGTCGCGGCCGACGGCGCCGTGGCGTTGTTGCAGCCCCCGTGGCCCGACGCCGGCAGGCCGGGCCGCGGCGATGGTCCGGTTGCCCGGCTCGCGTCGTTGGCGTCGCAGCCCCGGCGCCTGGGCCTGGTCCTGGTGCGCCGCGGCGGGTATTCGGTGGCGGCGGTTTCCGAGGGGCGGGTACTCGCGTCCAAGACCGGTACCCGGCACGTGCAGTCCCGCACCGCAGCGGGCGGATGGTCCCAGCAACGGTTTGCGCGGCGCCGGGCAAACCAGGCGGACGCCCTGGTCGAGGCGGTGGCCGCACACGCCGCACGGATTTTCGCGGACCACAGCATCGAGTACCTGGCTCCGGGCGGGGACCGTACCCTGGCCGACGAGGTGCTCGCCAAACCCGTGCTGAAAGGCTATGCGGGGCTCGACCGGCTGGCATTCCTGGACGTCCCGGACCCGCGCGCGGTGGTGCTCAAGAAGGCCGCCGCCGACGTCTGCGCCGTGCGGATCCACGTCACCGACCCGCCGTCGTAAGCCCCGCCCCGCCCCGCCTCGCGCCACCTGAGCACCGCCTGGGCCGGGCCGTTTCGACGGTTCCGTGCCGACTCGACGCGCAGATACGTCTAATGCGCAGGGAACCGTCGAAATGGCGCCGGGTGGAGGCCCGGGGTGGTGGGGCGGGTCAGCAGCCGGTCAGGTGGCGCTTGGGCCGTTCCTGCCGGTAGAGGTAGCGGCCGGACTCTGTGAATCCGGCCCGGCCGTAGAGTTGCCGCGCGCCAGTGTTGGCCGCCGTAACGAGCAACCAGTAGCCCGCCAGACCCATGCGGCTTCCCTCGCCCAGCAGGGCCTGGAGCACGTGAGCACCGTAGCCCCGGCGCCGTGCGTCCGGACGGGTCGCCATGCAGTACACCCCTCCCCACTGACTGCTATCCGCGGCCGGGGTGTCGACGGAGCGCCCGGGGGCGAGCACCGGCAGGGCGAGGCGTCCGACGGCGGCGGGGACGCCGTCGTCGTCCCGCACCAGTGCGTACAGCGCCGGGCAGCCCGTCAGGATCCCGCGGGCCACCTCGAGGGCAGCATCGTCGCCCCGGCCGTCCACGCTCCACCAGAGCCGCAGCCACTCCCCCGATGGCTCGTTGGAGAGTTCGACGGCGCCGCGGTCACCCGCTGCGACGCCGGTGCCTATACCTGCGCCGTGCCGGGCCATCACGAGGGTTTCGGACTGCCGGGTGAAGCCTTCGGTGTCGAGGAGCGTGTTCAACGGCCCGGACTCTGCGCCGTCGAAGACCTGGAATATCAGGGGCTGGCGGCGGGTCCGGTACCAGAGCCGCGCTTCCCGGAGCGCGGCCTGCTGCGCATGCGGGTCCGCTCCGGGTTCGCGGGGCCAGACGGAGTTGGCGCGCTGCGTCACTCCGGCGGCGGCGCGGAGCACCCACCCGGCGGTGTCCGCCCGTTCGGCGGCCGGCCACGCGGCATCCATGAGTGCCTCCAGCGCGGCGGGCGCATCGTGTCCCATGGGATCCTCTTCCCTCAATATTCAGTCCGCCGACAGCAATGGCCCCCCGGTTTCCCGGGGAGCCACGTGCTGCCAGTCAACGCAGGCTACTTGGAGCCGTCGTCCTTCTTGGTTTCCGGTTTGAAGTCGACGCCGGCTTCCTTGCGCTGCTGCGCCGTGATGGGCGCGGGTGCCTGGGTCAGCGGGTCGTAGCCGCCGCCGGACTTCGGGAACGCGATGACGTCGCGGATGGAGTCCACGCCGGCGAGCAGGGAGACCACGCGGTCCCAGCCGAACGCGATGCCGCCGTGCGGGGGCGCGCCGAACTTGAAGCCCTCGAGCAGGAAGCCGAACTTCTCCTGGGCGTCCTCGTGCGAGAGGCCCATGACCTTGAAGACCCGCTCCTGGATGTCGCCCTGGTGGATACGGATGGAACCGCCGCCGATTTCGTTGCCGTTGCAGACAATGTCGTAGGCGTAGGCCAGCGCGGTTTCCGGGTCGGTGTCGAAGCTGTCCATGAACTCCGGCTTCGGCGAGGTGAAGGCGTGGTGCACGGCCGTCCACTTGCCGGCGCCGACAGCTACGTCGCCGGAGGCCACAGCGGCGGCGGCGGGTTCGAACATCGGCGCGTCGACTACCCAGCAGAAGGCCCAGTCGGCGGGGTTGATCAGGCCCGTCCGGTGGCCGATTTCCACACGTGCCGCGCCGAGCAGGGCACGGGACGGGGTCTTCTCGCCGGCGGCGAAGAAGATGCAGTCGCCGGGGTTGGCGCCGACGGCCTCCGCGAGCCCGGCCCGTTCGGTCTCGGTCAGGTTCTTGGCTACGGGGCCGGCGAGTTCGCCGTCTTCCTTGAAGAGGACGTACGCGAGGCCCTTGGCGCCGCGCTGCTTGGCCCATTCCTGCCAGGCGTCGAGGGCGCGGCGGGCCTGCGAGGCTCCGCCGGGCATCACGACGGCGCCGACGTAGGGAGCCTTGAAGACGCCGAAGTTCGTGTCCTTGAAGAACTCGGTGAGTTCGGTCAGCTCCAGGCCGAAGCGCAGGTCCGGCTTGTCCGAGCCGTAGCGGGCCATCGCGTCGTTGTAGGTGATGCGCTGGATCGGGGTGGGGATCTCGACGTCGATCAGCTTCCAGAGCGCCTTAACGATGTTCTCGCCGAGGCCAATGATGTCGTCCTGCTCCACGAAGCTGGCTTCGATGTCGAGCTGGGTGAACTCCGGCTGGCGGTCGGCACGGAAGTCCTCGTCCCGGTAACAGCGCGCGATCTGGTAGTACTTCTCGAAGCCACCGACCTGCAGGAGCTGCTTGAACAGCTGCGGGGACTGCGGCAGTGCATACCAGGATCCCGGCGCGAGGCGGGCGGGTACCACAAAGTCGCGGGCACCTTCCGGCGTCGACCGCGTCAGCGTGGGCGTCTCGATCTCGACGTAGCCGTCCTGGTGCAGCAATTCGCGGGCCACGCGGTTCGCCTCGGAGCGCAGGCGCAGGTTGCGGGCGGGGCCGGGGCGGCGCAGGTCCAGGTAGCGGTGCTTGAGTCGTGCTTCCTCGCCTACTTCAACGTGCTCGTCAATCTGGAACGGCAGCGGGTCCGAGGTGTTGAGGATGGTGACCTTTTCGGCCATGACCTCGATCTCGCCGGTGGCCAGCGAGGGGTTCTCGTTGCCCTCGGGACGCTTGGCGACGGTGCCGATGATCTGAAGCACGAACTCGTTGCGGAGATTGTGGAAGACCTCTTCTTCGCGGACGACCACCTGGGAGACGCCCGAAGCGTCGCGCAGGTCCACGAATGCGACACCACCGTGGTCACGACGCCGGCCGACCCAGCCGGCGAGGGTTACGGTTTGTCCAATGTGCTCGGAGCGAAGGGATCCGAGGTCGTGTGTGCGCAGCACAGCTCGCCTTTCAGAAGGAAAACAGGGTGATGTTAAAGAGGACCGCTACAGGAACGGTCCCGTTCGAGTTTACCCGCTGGAGAGGCCCTGCCCGCCACGGCCAGCGAACAGCACCGCCGCGGCCGGGGCGGCCCCGGGACGAAGCCCCGGGCCTCGGCCGGGTCAGGCCCGCGTCACGCGGGCGTGGAGGTCCTCGTCGGCCGGCATCCAGCTGGCGGGATCGGCGTCGGCCTGTTCACCGGTGCGGATGTCCTTGACTTCGTGTTTGCCGTCGTCGTCCGTGAACCAGACAAAGGGAATCCCGCGCCGGTCCGCGAACTTGATCTGCTTGCCGAACTTCTCTGCCTTTGCCGCCACTTCGGTGGCGATGCCGCGGGCACGGAGCTGCGCCGCGACGTCCTGGGCCGCTCCCCAGCTGCCGTCGTTCGCCAGCGCCACGAGCACGGCCGTGGGCACGGCCCGGGAGGCCTTGGCGAGGTCCTGGCTGAGGATCCGGGAGACCAGCCGGGTCACACCAATGGACAGCCCGACGCCGGGGAACTTGCGGTTGCCCTTGCTGGCCAGGGCGTCGTAGCGGCCGCCGGAGCAGATGGAGCCCAGTTGCTCGTGGCCCACCAGGACGGTTTCCACCACGGTGCCGGTGTAGTAGTCGAGCCCGCGGGCGATGCTGAGGTCGGCCACGACCTTGCCGGGGGCCCGCTGGACGGCTGCGGCGATGACCTGTTCGAGTTCGTTCAGGCCCTCCTCCAGCAGCTCGTTGGTGACGCCGAGCGCGCGGACCTGCTCCACGAACGAGGTGTCGCCGGTCCGGATGGCCGCCAGCTTCAGGGCCGCCTGGGCCTGTTCGGCGGTGGCGCCGAGCTCCGATTGCAGCAGTTCGGCGACCTTGGCCGGGCCGATCTTTTCCAGCTTGTCGATGCTCCGGAGGACGCCGGCGGTGTCGGTCAGGCCAATGCCGTTGTAGAAACCCTCGGCCAGTTTGCGGTTGTTGATCCGGAGCAGGAAGTCCGGAATCGGCAGGGAGCTCAGCGCCTCGGCGATCACCAGCGCGATTTCAACGTCGTAGCGGAACGGCAGTTCGCCGTCGCCCACGATGTCAATGTCCGCCTGGGTGAACTCGCGGGCGCGGCCCTCCTGCGGACGCTCGCCACGCCACACCTTCTGGATCTGGTAGCGGCGGAACGGGAACGCCAGGTAGCCGGCGTTCTCCACTACGTACCGCGCGAAAGGCACCGTCAGGTCAAAGTGCAGGGCCAGGGCGTTGGGATCGGCCTTGTGGGACGCGTCGGTCCCGGCCTCATCGTCCTGCAGCCGGCTGAGGCCGTAGACCTCTTTGTCGATTTCGCCCTTGCGGAGCAACTGACCCACAGTCTCCACGGCGCGCGTCTCAATCGAGGAGAAGCCGTGCAGTTCAAAGGTCCGGCGCAGGGTATCCAGTACATGCAGCTCCACCATCCGCTCCTCGGGAAGCCACTCGGGGAATCCGGACAGGGAGGCGGTGCGTGCCATGGTGGAATTTTCTCCTCTGATAACGACGGCGGCCCGGCGGCCGCGGCGTCGCGCGCAGACCGGCCAGTCGTGCATAAACTGTGTGCGGCAGTCAGTTTATGCTTTCGGCGCGCGCATCTCTAATGCGGCCGCGGCGGGCGCGGCTGCCGCAGCATGCGTGTTGCACCCGGATCGACGCCCACCGCGCGGCCCGGGTTGCGGCCTTACAACCAGGAGGACTTTTGGCGGCCAGTTCACGGAGCGCCCGCGAAGCCAAGCGGCGCGTCCAGCAGATGGAGGCGAAGCGTGAGCTGCGCCGGGAGCAGGACAAACGCCGGAAACGGGATAACGTCCTCGCCACCGCCGGGGGCGCGGCCGCCCTGGTTCTCGCGATAGTGCTGCAGCTGACAGTTTTCTCCAGCAATCCCACTGAGGATGAGTTCAAGGCCGCCGAGGCCGGCCTGGAGAGCCCGACGGCGTCCGCGACGCCGTCGCCCGCAACCAGCAACGGCGCGAATATTCCGAAACCGGAGACGGCCGCCGGCAAGACCTTCACCGGCACACTGGCGCTGAACCGGGGCAGCCTGGGGGTCGCGCTCGACGGCACCAAGGCGCCCCAGGCCGCCGCCGTGTTCAAGTCCCTCGCGGACCAGAATTTCTACAAGGGCCTGGCCTGCCACCGGCTCACCACCGCCGATTCCTTCGGCGTGCTGCAGTGCGGCTCCAAGTCTGGCGACGGCAGCGGCGACCCCGCCTACAACTGGGGCCCGCTCGAGAACACGCCCAAGGACAACAAGTACCCGGCCGGCACCATTGCGGTGGCGCGCACCGGCGGCAACGCCTACGGCAACGGGACACAGTTCTTCATTGTTTATAAGGACACCGTGATTCCAGCGGATGCCGCCGGCGGTTACACCGTGGTAGGCAAGGTCACGTCCGGCCTTGACGTGGTCAGCAAGATTGCGGCGGCCGGCCTCAAAGCCGGTGCCAGCGCCACCGACGGCGCACCGGCAGAACCAGTCACGATAGACTCGTTCTCTCTGAAGTAACCAGCCGGGGCCCTCGCGGCCGCGGTGCCGGTATTTCCCTCCAAGCGAAAGACTTCTAGCGGTGACAGACAGTCAGAAATCCGACGAAACAGTGGCAGCAGCTGCCAACGAAACCGAAGCCGAGGTTGCGGTGACCGACACGGCAGTAGACCCGGGCGGAACCACGCCGGCCGCCGAGCCCGCCGCTCCGGAGGCAGAAGTCCAGGAGGCCCCGGCAACGGAGGTGCCCGAGGCACCCGCCACGGAGGAGGCCCCGGCAGCGGCGGCCCCCGCCGCTGCGCCCGCAGCCCCGGCGCCCGCACCGCGCCCCGCGCCGTCGCCTGCCGCCTTCGCGGCACGCCCCAAGGCAACGCCGGCGCCGGCGGCGCCGGCTGCCGCGCCCGCCTCCAGCGCCGCTTCGCTTGCCGAGGCCGCCCGCTGGGGCCGCGTCGAGGGCGACGGTCACGTCTACCTGACCATTGATGGCGAGGAACACTCTGTCGGCCAGTATCCGGGCGTCAGTGACGAGGAAGCGCTGGGCTACTTCGCCCGGAAGTACGACGACGTCGTCGCCCAGATCGTCCTGCTCGAACAGCGCGTAGCCTCCAAGGCTCCCGCCACGGACATGCAGAAGACCGTCACGCACCTGCGCGAAATCCTGGCGGAGAAGAACATGGTGGGTGACCTCCGCGCCGCTGAAGGACGCCTCGACACGCTCTCCGGACAGATCACCGAGCTCGAGAAGACCGAGAAGGCCGAGCACGACGCCGTCCGCGCCGCTGAACTCGCCGCCCGTGAGGCCATCGTCGCCGAAGCCGAGACCATCGCCGGTCACGACCCGGCCCAGGTCCAGTGGAAGACCTCCAGCGCCCGGATGAACGAACTCTTCGAGAGCTGGAAGACCGCCCAGAAGAGTGGTGTCCGGCTGGGCCGCAGCAACGAGGATGCGCTCTGGAAGCGGTTCCGCGCCGCCCGGACCGTGTTCGACCGGCACCGCCGGGCGTACTTCTCCCAGCTCGACAGCAACAACTCGGCGGCCAAGGCCGCGAAGGAGAAGCTGATCACGGAGGCCGAGGCGCTCTCGTCCTCCACCGACTGGGGCTTTGTGGCCGGCGAGTACCGCCGTCTCATGGACCAGTGGAAGGCCTCCCCCCGCGCCAGCCGCAAGGACGACGACGCCCTGTGGGCGCGTTTCCGTGCCGCGCAGGACGTCTTCTTCACGAACCGCCAGGCCGCCAACGAGGAAATCGACCAGGAATACGGTGCGAACCTCGTGGTCAAGGAGGCCCTGCTGGTGGAGGCCAACGAACTCCTGCCGATCAAGGACCTCGCAGCGGCCAAGAAGGCCCTGCAGTCCATCCGGGACCGCTGGGAGGAAGCCGGCAAGGTTCCCCGTGCGGACATGGGCCGGATCGAAGCCGGGCTGCGGAAGGTCGAGGACGCCGTCCGCCACGCGGAGGACGAGAACTGGAAGCGGTCCAACCCGGAAACGAAGGCCCGCACCAACAGCGCCCTCTCGCAGCTTGAGTCCGCCATCGCCGGCCTCAAGGAAGAGCTTGCCAAGGCCGAGAAGGCCGGGGACGAGCGGAAGATCAAGGCCGCCCGCGAAGCGCTGGAGGCACGGCAGGCCTGGCTGGAGCAGCTGGAGCGCTCAGCGAGCGAACTGTCCTAGGCAGCACCACGTAGCATCGGCCGGCCCCAAGCTGCCCGACAGGCCCCGCCGCGGTTATCCACATGACCGCGGCGGGGCCTGTTCCATGTCCGGGACCGCACGGCACGATGGCTGAATGACCCCGTCCTCCGGCCGCCCCGCCACAGCCTTCACGCCGGCCGCCCACGGCGCCGGGCCTCCGGGTGCCGGTCCCCCGGGCGCGCCCACGGTGCTCTACTCCCCGGGCACCCTCTTCTCCTGGTCCGAGCTGCAGGCGATGGCGTCCGACGGCGTGCTGACGCGGCTCTCCCAGCGCGGCTACCTGCCGCCCGGGGCCGCGCCGAGTCCCCAGTTGCGTGCGCGGGCGGCGGCCTGCGCCGTACCCGGGCCTGTCCGGCAACGGGTAGTGGCGGGGCGGATGACGGCTGCCTGGATCTACGGCTGCAGCCCGGAACCGGACCGGCTGGCCTTGCTGGTCGATGCCAACCGGCGGGTTTCCAGCCTGCGGGCCCTGCGCGGGTGCACTTTCCACGAGGTGCGGCTCGGCCCGTTCGACGTCGTCAGCCTCGGCGGCCTGATGGTCACCAGCCCGCTGCGGACCGCGGTGGACATCGCCATGCATGTGGAGGCCGAACGCGCACTGCCAGCCCTGGCAGCATTGGTCTCAGCGCCGGGCCTGGGGGTCCGGCTTCGGCTGCTGATCCGCGCGGTGGAGTCCACGCCGCGGGTGCCCCACAAGAAGTCGGCCCTGGCCACGCTGGCGCAATTGCAGGCCGATCAGGGCGGCCGCACGGCTCGCGGCCCATAACGTCACAGCCTGTCCGGGTGCCGCCTATCCGGGCACGAGACCCTCGTTACCGGACCCCTGTACCGCGGTCAGCTGCGGCGGCGGTTACCCGTGGTGCGGTAGACGTCGAAGACCCCGTCGATGCGACGGACGGCGCTGAGGACGTGGCTGAGGTACTTCGGGTCCCCCATCTCGAAGGCGAACTTGGAGATCGCCACCCGGTCGGTGGAGGTGTGAACGCTGGCGGCCAGAATGTTGACGTGGTTCTCCGAGAGGATGCGCGTGACGTCGGACAGCAGCGATTTGCGGTCCAGCGCCTCAACCTGGATCTCCACCAGGAAGACACTGGACTGGGTCGGTGCCCACTCCACCTCGACGATCCGGTCCGGCTGGTCCATCAGGCCGGAGACGTTGGTGCAGTCCGTCCGGTGCACGGACACGCCGGAGCCGCGTGTGACGAAGCCCAGGATGGGGTCCGGTGGCACCGGGGTGCAGCACCGTGCCAGCTTCACCCAGACGTCGTCGACCCCGCGGACCACCACACCGGAGTCCGAGTAGCGGGCCTTGGCGACCTGGGTGGGGATGGAGACTTCGGTGAGGTCATCCTCGGGTGTGTCGTTGCCGCCGAGGCTTTCAACGAGCCGCTCCATCACGGATTGCGCCGAGGTGTGGCCGTCGCCGACTCCCGCGTACAGCCCGGAGATGTCGGTGTACTTGAAGTCCTCCGCGATGGCGGCCAGGGCGTCGTGGGTCATCAGGCGCTGCAGGGGCAGGTTCTGCTTGCGCATCGCCTTGGTGAGCAGGTCCTTGCCGCGGTCGATCGCCTCTTCGCGGCGTTCCTTGCTGAACCACTGCCGGATCTTGTTCCGGGCGCGGGCGCTCTTGACGAAATGCTGCCAGTCCTGGCTCGGCCCGGCGCCTTCGGCCTTGGAGGTGAAGATCTCCACCCAGTCGCCGTGGTTCAGTTCGCTGTTGAGCGGGACCAGCTTGCCGTTGACCCGCGCGCCGATGGTGCGGTGGCCCACCTCGGTGTGGACGGCGTAGGCGAAGTCGACCGGGGTCGAACCGGCGGGGAGGGCCATGACCTCGCCCTTGGGGGTGAAAACGAACACCTCACGGGCGTTGATCTCGAACCGCAGCGAATCGAGGAACTCACCCGGGTCGGACGTTTCCTGCTGCCAGTCAACCAGAGACCGGAGCCAGCCCATGTCGCCGTCGCGGGGGCTCCCCGGTCCGGCAGCGGTGCGGTTGGGCTGGTCTTTGTATTTCCAGTGCGCCGCGACGCCGTACTCGGCGCGGCGGTGCATCTCGTGGGTGCGGATCTGGATCTCGACCGGTTTGCCGCCCGGGCCGATCACCGTGGTGTGCAGTGACTGGTACATGTTGAACTTGGGCATCGCGATGTAGTCCTTGAACCGGCCCGGGAGCGGGTTCCAGCGCGAATGCATGGCGCCGAGCGCCGCATAACAGTCCCGGACGGAGTCGACCAGGACGCGGACGCCCATTAGGTCGTTGATGTCGTCGAAGTCCTTGTCCCGGACGATCATCTTTTGGTAAATCGAGTAATAGTGCTTGGGCCGGCCGGTGATCGTGGCCTTGATCTTGGCGGTGCGCAGGTCCTCGGTGATCTGGTTGCGGATGACTGCGAGGCTCTTCTCGCGCTCCGGGGTGCGGTCCCCCACCATCCGGACGATTTCCTCGTAGACCTTGGGGTACAGGGCCGCGAAGGAGAGGTCCTCCAGTTCCCACTTGATCGTGTTCATGCCCAGCCGGTGGGCCAGCGGGGCAAAGATCTCCAGGGTTTCGCGCGCCTTGCGGGCGGACGACTCGGCCGACACGAAACGCCAGGTCCGGGCGTTGTGCAGGCGGTCCGCGAGCTTGATCATGAGCACACGGATGTCCTTGGCCATGGCCACGACCATCTTGCGGACGGTCTCGGACTGGGCGGCTTCGCCGAAGCTGACCTTGTCGAGCTTGGTAACGCCGTCCACCAGCATGGCAACCTCGGGGCCGAACTCGCCCTTCAGGTCCTCCAGAGTGTAGGAGGTGTCCTCCACGGTGTCGTGCAGCAGGGCGGCAGCCAAGGTGGTCCCGCTTAGTCCCAGCTCGGCGAGGATGGTGGCCACGGCTACCGGGTGGGTGATGTAGGGATCACCGCTCTTGCGCTTCTGCCCTCGGTGGCAGCGTTCCGCCACAACGAAAGCGCGCTGGATGAGCTCGAAGTCGTCCTTGGGGTTGTTCGCCCGGACGGTGCGCAGCAGCGGCTCCAGGATAGGCGAGTAAGCCGGCGTGCCGCGGCCGGTCAGGCGCGCCAGCCGGGAGCGGGTGCGCTCACGCCGGCCGGGGAACGTGGGCCGGGTTCCCGAGTTGTCGACCGGGACGGCCGTATCCGGGCGTCCGGCAGCAACCACACCAGTCTGGCTACCCTGGCCGGCACCCTGATCCGCTGGCGCTGCTGGCGCCGGCGTCGCACGTTCTTCCAATGAAGCACCTCTCACAACCCGTTAATTATTCAAGTCTATTCCCGCAGCGGGGTACGTCGATAACCGGGACGAACGGCCACGGGCCGGGGGGCGTCGCGGGGACGCTCTCCGGCCCGTGGGGCGGTGTTCGGCGGGGTTGCCGGCTAGGCCGTGGCAGGCGCCGGTTTCGCGGCGTTCTCCGCGCGGCGCTGCTGCACCCGCTTGGCCTGCTTGACCAGGTCCGGCTCGCCCTGGCGCAGCCAGGCATAGAGCGGGGCGGCGACGAAGATGGTCGCCGCGGTGCCGATCAGGATACCGACGAACAGGGCCAGGGAGAGGTCCCGCAGTGTTCCCGCGCCCAAGAGTCCCGCACCGATGAAGAGGATGGCGCCGACCGGAAGGATGGCCACCATCATGGTGTTGATGGAACGGACCAGGGTCTGGTTGACGGCGAGGTTGACCTCCTCGGCGAACGTGCGCCGGGTGGAGGCCTGCAGGTCGGCGGTGTTTTCGCGGATCTTGTCGAAGACCACCACGGTGTCGTACAGCGAGTAGCTGAGCACGGTCAGGAACCCGATGATGGCCGAGGGGGTCACTTCGAAATCACTCAGCGAATAGATGCCGGCCGTGATGAACATGGTCACGGCCATACCCGCCAGGGCCGAGAGCGACATCTTCCAGGTCCGGAAATACAGGGCCATCAGGACTGCGGCGAGGCCAACGAAGACCGCGAGGCCCAACAGCGCCTGCTTGGTCACGTCGGCGCCCCAGGTGGGACCCACGAACGTGGAGGTCACCTCGTTGTCGGTCACGCCGTAGGCCTTGGTCAGGCCGTCCTTGACCTTGAGGACCTCGTCGTCGTTGAGCTTGTCCGTCTGGATCCGCATTGTGTTGCCGGCGACGTTGGCAACCCGCGGGAGGCTGCCGGCAACGACCTGCTGGACAGCCTTTTCGCCGAGCCCGGCGTCGCGGTCCTTGACGTTGGAGACCGTGAATTCCGAGCCGCCGCGGAACTCGATGCCGAGGTTGAAGCCGCCCTTGGCGACCGGCAGCAGGATGGACAGCGCGACGCCGACCAGGGCGATGAGGAACCAGATCTTCTTGGAACCGACGAAGTCGTACGAACGCTTGCCGGTGTAAAGCTCGTTACCGAATGTGGCGAAGCTTGCCATTTACTTGCCCTCCTTGGACGCACTCTTGGCGGACCCGGCGAGCTGGTCCTGCCTTTCGGCGAGGCGTCGTTCTGCAATTGTCATACGGCGTTCGGCTTCGGCCGTGGCACCGGTGTTCTTGGCGCGCGGAGTCGCCACCGGCTTGTCATCCGGTGTGCGGATCCGGCCGGCGCCGCGGTACAGTGGCACTGCGCCGAGGCGCTTCGGGTCGAGGCCGGAGAACTTGTGGCCTTCGCCAAAGAACTTGGTGCGGGCCAGGACCTGCAGCGTCGGGTGCGTGAACATAAAGACCACGATCAGGTCGGCAATGGCGGTCAGGCCCAGGGTGAAGGCGAAGCCTCGGACGTTGCCGACCGCCACGAAGTAGAGCACGAGGGCTGCGAGCAGGTTGACGGCCTTCGAGGCAAGCACAGTCCGCTTGGCCCGCTTCCAGCCGTTCTCGACGGCGGAAACCAGGCCCCGGCCTTCGCGCAGTTCGTCACGGATACGTTCGAAGTAGACGATGAACGAGTCCGCCGTCTGGCCGATGGCCACGATGATACCGGCCACGCCTGCCAGCGACAGGCGGTAGTTTTCGGTCCAGCCGAGGATGGCGATGGCGAGGTAGGTCAGGGCACCGGCGACCACCAGGGACGCAACGGTGACAAGGCCCAGGGCACGGTACTGGAACAGGGAGTAGACAACCACCAGCAGCAGGCCGATCAGGCCGGCCAGCATACCCATACGCAGCTGCTCCCCGCCGAGGGTGGCGGAAATCTGCTGGTCGCTCTGGATCTCGAAGCTGATCGGCAGGGCGCCGAAGCGCAACTGGTCCGACAGGGCCTTGGCCGACTGCTCCGTGAAGTTGCCCGTGATCTGCGGGCGGCCGTCGGTGATGACCGCCTGGGACCGCGGTGCTGAGATGACGCGGTCGTCCAGGACGATGGCGAACTGGGCCTTCGGGTCCGAACCCGTGGTGCCGCCGGCGGCGACGTAGAACTTGTTCAGGCGCTCGGTGATTGTCTTGAACTTCGCGGTGCCCTGCTCATCGAACTGGATGTCGACGGCCCACTCGTTAGTGACGGCACCCTGGGCGCCGCGCTGGAGCTGGAAGGACGAGGTCTTGATGTTGGATCCCTTAACCTCAACCGGACCCAGGATGTACTTCACCGCGGGCCTGCCATCGGCAGCCGGTTCGCAGGTGACCAGGGGCTTGGCAGGGTCGGAGCGCTCCTGCTTTTCCTGGGAGGGGTTGTCGCAGTCCAGCGCCTCGTACTTTTTGTAGACGTCGGCGGTTATCCAGTTCTCGTCGCTGCTGTTCGCGGGGGCCGCGGTAGGTTTGGGCAGCTTGTTCGCCGGGGTACGGGAGGCGACCGGAACGGCTGCTCCGGCCCCGGCCTGGATCACCGGACGGAAGTTCATATCGGCCGAGGCCTGGATCAAGGCACGGGTTTCCTTCGACGGGGTACCCGGAAGGCTGACCACCACGTTGCGGCCGGACTGGGTGCTGATCTCGGCTTCGGCGACGCCGGAACCGTCAACACGCTGGCGGATGATCGCGACGGCCTGGTTGAGCTGTTCTTCGTTGATGCCAGAACCGCCCTCCACCTTGGGCGCCAGGATCATCTGGGTGCCGCCTTCAAGGTCCAGGGCCAGCTTCGGAGCCCAGCTCGCCTGCCCGGCGATGTTGCCGCCGGCCAGGACGGCAGTCAAGACGGCGAGAATAACGCCAAGCCAGACCAGCACCCGGAGGGCTGAGTTTTTGGGGCCAGTTCGTGCCATTGTCGATCTTTCTATTGTTTACGGAGGAAACCGCCGGTGCGGGCTCTCAGGCCTGCACCGGCGGATGCCCGCGCACCGTAGCGCCGCGGGTTAGCTCAGGAGGCAGACTAGCTGTCTTTTTTGCCTTCGTCGTTGAGGCGGCGCAGGGTTTCATCCGGCGTTTCGTTGCGGAGCGGGTCGCCGGCGACGGCGGCGCCGTCGACGTTGTCAACCGGGCTCACGGTCTCGGCGGGCTCGTGGGTCAGCGAGGAAGCGTCGTCGGGAACGACCGTGGGCTCCTCGGCAGCAACTACCGGCTCGACGACCTTGGTCACGGCCTGGCGGTGCACGGTGGCGGTGTTGCCCGGGGAGAGCTCCAGGACAACCTTGTTCTCGGCGTCGTCGATCTGGACGATGCGGCCGAAGAGGCCAAAGCTGGTCATTACCTCAACACCGGGGCTGAACTTCGACTGGAGCTCCGCCTGCTGCTGCTGCGTCTTCTTGTTGCGGCGGAACATCATAAAGACGAACACGCCGAGCATGACGAACAGGAGAATTGTCATTGGATCCAAGGGGAAAGTTCCGTTCTGTACTTGCAAGCTGGTTTCACAGCAACGTCCGCCTCGTTCCGGAACCGCCCGGTAGGGACCCGGCAGTTGGCGGGGCAGAAAGACCATGCCCTGCCAGCAGCGGCTAGTGGTAGCCGCACACGGAAACGAAGGCCCGAACGTGCCGAGCGTCATACCAGTCTAAAGGGAAAAGGTCACKAGCGAGTGCTATTGACTATTACGGATCCATTCCGGGTCCGCGGCGGGCGCAGCGTACTCCCCGCTTCCGGCCGGCCCGCTGTCCGGCTCGCCGGCCTGGAACAGGTCCAGCGGGTCCTGCCCGAAGACACCGGCGGGGACAGCGAATCCAAGATGGGTCCATGCCGGCGCCAGCGCGATCCGGCCCCGTGGCGTCCGGCCCAGCAGGCCCTCGCGGACGAGGTAGGGCTCGGCGACGGTTTCCACGGTTTCGGTTTCTTCGCCAACGGCGATCGCCAGGGTGGACAGCCCCACCGGGCCACCGCCGAACTTGGTGATCAGCGCCTCAAGCACTGCCCGGTCCAGGCGGTCCAGGCCGCGCTTGTCGACCTCGTACATGTCCAGGGCTGCGGAGGCGGAACGGGCGTCAATCTGGTCGACACCGTGCACCAGCGCCCAGTCCCGGACGCGGCGCAGAAGGCGGTTGGCGATGCGGGGTGTGCCCCGGGACCGGCCGGCGATCTCGCTGAAACCTGCGGAGTTCACCTTCAGGTCCAGCAGGCCGGCCGAACGCCGGAGCACCAGTTCGAGTTCCTCGACGGAGTAGAACTCCAGGTGCCCGGTAAAGCCGAACCTGTCCCGCAGCGGCCCCGGGAGCAGGCCGGCGCGGGTGGTGGCGCCCACCAGGGTAAAGGGCGGCAGTTCCAGCGGAATGGCCGTGGCGCCGGCACCCTTCCCGACGACGATGTCGACGCGGAAGTCCTCCATGGCCATGTACAGCATTTCCTCGGCCGGGCGGGACATCCGGTGGATCTCGTCGAGGAACAGGACCTCCCCTTCAGACAGGGACGACAGGATCGCAGCGAGGTCGCCGGCGTGCTGAATCGCCGGGCCGCTGCTGATCCGCAGCGGGGCATTCATCTCTGCGGCGATGATCATGGACAGCGTTGTTTTACCCAGGCCGGGAGGCCCGGAGAGCAGCACGTGGTCGGCACTGCGGCCGCGCATCCGCGACGCTTCAAGCACCAGGGAGAGCTGCTTGCGGACCCGGTGCTGTCCGACGAAGTCGTGCAGGTTCTTGGGCCGGAGGGCCGCCTCGATGGCGCGCTCCTCGGGTTCCTCTCCCCCGCCGACGATGGATGGCTCAGCCACGCGCGCCTACCCGGTTCCCGGCACGGGCGCCATCCTGGCCGAGCCAGCGCAGGGTGGCGCGAAGGATCTCTGCGACGTTTCCCTGCTCGGCGAGTTCGGGCGAATCCGCCAGCGACTTGTCGATGCTGGCGGTGGCGTCCTTTTCGGACCAGCCCAGGCTGGTCATGGCCGCCACCACCTGGGGCTTCCACACACTTTCTGCGGAGACGGACGGCACAGCCGCGCCCGGCGTGCCGTGCGGCACCAGCTTGCCGGCGAGTTCCAGCACAATCCGGCCCGCGACCTTGGGGCCAATGCCGGGCACCTTGGTGAAGGCCTTGCCGTCCCCTGAATGCGCGGCGACGCGGATCGCCTCGGGTTCGTGGACGGCGAGGACGGCCAGGGCCAGCCGGGGACCGACGCCGCTCACACTGAGCAGGACATCAAAGACCTCACGTTCGTCGTCACTGCCAAAGCCGAAGAGGGTCAGCGAGTCTTCCCGGACGATCAGGGAGGTAAACAGCTTGCCTTCCTCGCCGACCCGGAGTTTGCTGAGGGTTTGCGGCGTGGCGTTGACGCTCATGCCGGCGCCGTTGAGGTCGATCACTGCCGAGGACAGGCCAACGTGCGCTACGGTTCCGCGGAGAAAACTGATCAAGGCCTGGCTCCTGGGTTTTTAGCCGAACTTCCGGCTGGTGCTGGTTCAGCCAGTGTTTACCGGCCGGACCCGCTATCCGAACATATCTACGAATACCCTACCAAGCAGTGCGTCGGGACGGCGGGACATTCACCGCGCCCGGCGCGCTTTGGCTTCCGCCGCTGCCCAGGCGCGCTGGGCGGGGGTCAGCGACTGGCTTCCGGGGCCCGTCGTGGCTACCGCCGCACCGCTGCCGGCCCGCCACGCGTGCGTGATGGCCAGTGCCAGTGCGTCGGCGGCGTCTGCGGGCCGCGGCGGGGCGTCCAGCCGGAGGATCTTGGTGACGAGTTTGGTGACGGCGTCCTTGTTGGATGTGCCGCTGCCGGTCACTGCCGCTTTGACTTCCGACGGCGTGTGCAGCGCCACCGGGATGCCCCGGCGCGCCGCCGCGGCGATCACCACCCCGGACGCCTGCGCAACGCCCATCACGGTGCTGACGTTGAGCTGGGAAAACACCCGTTCGACGGCGAGGACGTGCGGCTCGTGCTTATCCAGCCATTCGTCGATGGACGTGGCGATCACCAGAAGACGCTGGTCCAGGCTCTCGTCCGGGGACGTGCCAACGACGCCGAAGGCCACCATCGTGGCCCGGCGGTTCTTTTCCACGTCCACGACGCCGATGCCGCAGCGGGTCAGGCCCGGATCGACGCCGAGGACGCGGAGGGTCACTCGGCTTCCAGCGCTGCCTGTACTTCGTCGCTGAGGTCGGCGTTGCTGTAGACGTTCTGCACGTCGTCGAGCTCTTCCAGTGCGTCCACCAGCTTCATGAACTTCTTGGCGGCGTCCAGGTCCAGCGGCACCTGCATCGAGGGCACGAATTCGGCCTCATCGGTGTCGTACTCGATCCCGGCTTCCTTCAGCGCATCGCGGATGGCCTGCAGGTCGGTCGGCTCGGAGTGGATTTCAAAGGTCTCGCCGTTGTCCTTGACTTCCTCGGCGCCGGCCTCGAGGACGGCCATCAGGACGTCGTCTTCGGTCAGGCCGTTCTTCGGCAGCGACACAACACCCTTGCGGGAAAACAGGTAACTGACCGACCCGGGATCGGCGATGGTGCCGCCGTTGCGGGAGATGGCCAGGCGGACCTCGGAGGCCGCGCGGTTCTTATTGTCCGTGAGGCACTCGATGAGCAGGGCCGAGCCCTGGGGCCCGCGGCACTCGTACATGATTTCGGTGTAGTCGACTACCTCGCCGGTGAGTCCGGCGCCGCGCTTGATGGCGCGGTCGATGTTGTCAGCCGGAACCGAGGTTTTTTTGGCTTTGGTGACGGCGAGTTCGAGGCCGGGGTTGCCGGAGAGGTCCGGTCCGCCCATCCGCGCGGCAACTTCGATGTTCTTGATCAGCTTGGCGAACGACTTGGCCCTGCGGCTGTCAAGGATGGCCTTTTTGTGCTTGGTCGTCGCCCATTTGGAGTGGCCTGACATGCTTTACGCTTCTCCTCTGATCATTCGAATAAACAGTTCATGCACGCGCTTCTCCCCCGTCACTTCCGGGTGGAAGGAGGTGGCCAGCAGCTTGCCGGAACGCACTGCAACAATTCTAGCTGTCCCGTCGAGGGATTCCGGGTGGCCGGCCTTCGACGGTTCCACCTTCGCTAGAACTTCGACGGCGGGGCCGACGCGCTCCACCCAGGGGCCGCGGATGAAGACGGCGTGCACGGGGGCCACGCCGGATTCGTCGGCGCTGAACTCCAGCCCCGCAAATTCAAGGTCGGTTTCGAAGGACTCGCGCTGCCGGCCAAAGGCGTTGCGGCGGACAGTGATGTCAAGGCCGCCGAAGGTCTGCTGCGGGTTGCCGGCGAGGTCGGTCGCGGGGTCCGCGATCTCATCGGCCAGCAGGATCATGCCCGCGCAGGAGCCATAGACGGGAAGCCCGGACCGGATGCGGTCACGGAGGGGGTCCCGCAGGTCGAACATCCGCGAAAGCTTGTCGATGGTGGTCGATTCGCCGCCTGGAATGATGAGGCCGTCCAGTCCGTCGAGTTCGGTGGGGCGGCGGACGGCGGTGCCGGCGGCGCCGGCGGCTTCAACGGCGTGGAGATGTTCCCGGAAGTCGCCCTGGAGGGCCAGGACGCCAATCCGCAGGCCGGATCCCACGGGGGAGCCAGGCGAAGAGTGGGGGGTGGTCATCCTGCCAGCATAGTGCTCGGCGCCGCGCGGGGCCGCACCGGGGCGCACCGCAGGACCCGGTTCCATGCCGCCGCTGGGATATATTACAAAGCATGCTCTACTTCAGCGTTCCGCTCGGCAAGTTCGTTCGCCGGGTTTCCCGGCTCCGGGGCGGAGGCTCTGCCCTCCCCGGCCTGGTGGTCGAGAAAATCGACCCCGGGTTTATGCAACGGACGCTCTCCACCCTTCCGCTGGGCGTCGCCGTCGTCAGCGGCACCAACGGCAAGACCACTACCACCAAGATGGTCGTCGAACTCCTGGAGAGCCAGGGCCTGAAGGTCTTCACCAACCGAACCGGCAGCAACTTCACCCGTGGCGTTGCGGCAGCACTGCTCGGCGAGGTGGACTGGCGCGGCCGGCTGGATGCCGACGTCGCAGTCCTGGAACTCGACGAGGCCCACGCCGTGCACTTCGTCAACAGGGTCCCGCCGCGGTATTGCCTGCTGCTGAACGTCCTTCGCGACCAGCTGGACCGCTTCGGCGAAATCGACAAGACGGCGGAACTGCTCCAGCACATCGCCGCCAAAACCACCGGAACCGTCGTCCTGAACCGTGAGGACCCCCGCGTCGCCCGGATCGCGGACGCGCTCCCCCAGGCCGGCCACGGCGGCCCTGAAGTGCGCTACTTCGGCCTGGACGATTCACTGCTCAGCACCTTCCCCAACGACGACGAAATGCGGGCCGCGCCGGGCAGCCCGGTGCCGCCGGCACCCGCCAAGCCGGATGCCCACGTCGTGCTTCGCCGCGTGGGTGCCAGCGACGCCGACTTCGAGTACGACGGCGAGACTGTCAGCACCGGCATGAAGTTGCGAGGCGTGTACAACATCTTCAACGCCGCCGCCGCGCTGACCCTGGCCCGTGCGGTCACGGCCGTCCGCGGCACGGGTACCGACCAGGCCGGACTGCTGACGGCGCTGGCCAACGTCGCTCCGGCCTTCGGGCGCGGTGAGTCCCTGGTGGTCGACGGCCTCCCGCTGGAACTGGTCTTGGTGAAGAACCCCAGCGGATTCCGGCTGGGCCTGAAGTCGTTCCCGGCCGCCGGCTACGCCACCATGATCGCCATCAACGACAACTACGCCGACGGCCGCGACATGTCCTGGCTGTGGGACGTCGAATTCGACACCCTGCGTGATGCCGGCGTGGACCAGCTCTCCGGCTCCCGCGCCTACGACATGGCCCTGCGGCTGCAGTACGACGACGTTGCGATCGGCGCTGTGGACACCGACATTGCCCCGGCGCTGGCCGCTTTCATCCGCGGCGCGAAGGACCAGCCAAAGCGGATCTTCTGCACCTACACCGCCATGCTGGCCATCCGCCGCGAGCTTTCCAAAATCACCACAGTGGAGGTGGTCTCATGACCCCGGCATCCCCCGACGCCCAGCACGGACTCTCCTTCGGGCATGTCCTGCCGCCCGAGGACCCGGCCGGCCCGGACAAGGGCACCATCCGCGTCCTCCAGCTTTACCCGCGGGACATGAACATCTACGGCGACTGGGGCAACGCCCTGGTCCTCGCCCAGCGGCTGCGCTGGCACGGGTACACCCCGGAACTGCTCGAATACAACGTCGGTGACGAGTTTCCCGCCGATGTGGACCTGATCGTGGGCGGCGGCGGCCAGGACAGCGGCCAGCTGGTCATCCAGGACGACCTTCTGTCGCGTGAAACCACCCTGAAGGAACTGGCCGAGGACGGGATGCCCATGCTGGTCATCTGCGGGCTCTACCAGCTGTTCGGCAAGTTCTTTAAGACCAGGACCGGCTCCGTCATCCCCGGAATCGGCGTCCTCGACGTCGAGACCCACGGCACCGACGAGCGGCTGATCGGCAACGTCGCGGTGTCCTCGCCGGAGTTCGGCACGGTGCTGGGGTACGAAAACCACAGCGGCCAGACGACGCTGGGACCGGGCGTGACACCGCTGGGGACCACGGCGAAGGGAACTGGCAACAACAGCAGCGACGGCCAGGAAGGCGCCCGATACCGCAACATCGTCGCCAGCTACCTCCACGGGTCGCTGCTGCCGAAGAACCCTGCGCTGGCCGACTTCCTGATCAAGACTGCGGCGGAGCGGAAGTTTGGCAGCTTCGTCCCAGGCACCCCGGATGACACCTACGCCGTGCAGGCACGCGAGCACGCAGCCCGCCGGCCGCGCTGACCGGGACCTCACCAGGATGCTACGGGGCAGCTTCAATCCCGGCGCCGGAGGCCCGGGCATGATCACCATCGCGCGTGACAGCCCGGCACGGCCGGACGTGCTGAAGCTGCTGGCGGAGCACCTCGCCGACATGGCCGCCACCTCACCGGCCGAGAGTGTCCACGCCCTCGACCCGGAGGCTTTGGCCGGTCCGGACATCGCCTTCTGGACTGCTCGCGACGACGGCGGCCCGGACGGCGGCCGGCTCTTGGGCTGCGGGGCTTTGAAGGAACTCGGGACCGCCGAAGGTGAGATCAAGTCGATGCGCACGGCCAACGACGCCCGCGGCCGCGGTGTGGCTTCGCTTCTGCTCGCCGGGATCCTGAATGAGGCGGCGCGACGTGGTTACCAGCGGCTGTTCCTTGAGACCGGGTCGCAGGAGTTCTTCGCCCCGGCCCGCAGGCTCTACGAACGGCACGGGTTCACCGTTTGCCCGCCGTTCGCGGACTACGTCCTGGACCCGCACAGCGTCTTTATGGTCCGCGCGGTTTCGGACGGCTAGGCTGGCGGGGGGCGCCTGTTGGCGGCCGGCCGCAGTCCCAAGTCCCGACGTCCTTAGGTGGACACCGTGACTACCGGCAAGCCTTCCGAGGCCTCGGGGTCCTCGAAGATGCCCGCCAGGTGCCGGACACCAGCTTCGTCCAACGGGTGCGAGTTCGGCTCTCCGGCCAACGTCCGGAGCCGCGTGCGCTCGATGGCTGTGTGCAGCGGAGTCCGGACGTGGTGCAGGAGAACGGCAAAACCGGCGCCCGTGGCCCGGTCCCGCCACTCCGCCCGCCGGGCGCTGCTCCACTGATTCCAGTCGAGGACGACGTCGGTACCGGCCTCCAGGACCTGCAGGGCTGTATCCCATATCAGGAGTTTGCAGGCCTCCGCCCGGCGGCCATACTCGCCCGTGGCGTAGTGCAGGCCCGGGTAGAGCCGGAGCATCCAGTCATCCAGGCTGTACCGGACTGCGGGAAGGGAGGCCTGGAGTTCCCTTGCCAGGGTTGTTTTGCCGGCACCGTTCAGGCCACACAACAGGTGGACGGTTGCGGGCCGCTCCGCGGCCACCCCTAGCGTTCCTTGGTGATCAGCAGTTCGTGGGCGCCCGCGGCGGCGGCGCCCATCGATTCCACCACGGTACGGGTCCGCAGGCGGGTGGCCGCGTCCGCCGCGGCGCCGGCACAGGGACCCTGCGGGGCGTCGGAGGCCACAGAGCACCAGCGGTAGGGGCCGCGGACAATGACAGACGGCGCCCAGGTGAGGTCCGACGCGGACCACTTCCCGGCGTAGTCCTGGCTGAACTGTGCGCGCAGCAGCAGCCCTTCGTTGTTCACCACGTACCAGGGTGAGAGTTCCGTGACGCCGTTCCCAAGCCCGTAGGCAATCCAGGTCCCCTTGTACCGTTCGATGGGGAGCACCGAGTGGGTGTGGTGGCCATAGATCATGGTGAACTGGCCGCTGTCCACCAGGGCGTGTGCCACGCTGCGCTGTTCCGCGTTCGGCACGCTGGCATACTCATCCCCCGCGTGCATCACCCCGAGGACAATGTCCGCCCCCAGCGCCCGCGCTTTCTTGGCTTTGGCAATCATCGCGGCAGGATTGAGCATGTCCACCTGCCACGCGAACTCCGGGGTCTGGCCGTTCAGCCCGTAGGCCCCCTCGATCACTGCGACATTCGCGGCGGCGGTAGGAATGATCATGATGCCGCGGGAATCGGCTTCGCTGCGGTAGGACCCGGTGTGCTGGAGGCCCGCGGCGTCGAGGGCGTCCAGCGTCCGGACCAGGCCCTTGGTGCCTTGATCGATGGTGTGGTTGCTGGCCGTGGTGCAAGCCTGATACCCCACCTGCTGGGCAGCGGTGATGATCTGCGGCGGAACGTTGAACGACGGGTAGGCGGAGAACGGGCCGGTGGGCGTGGACACCGGCGTCTCCTGGTGGCAGATGGCGAGGTCGCTCTTTCCGATGTATCTGCGCTGGCCGGCCAGGAGTGGACCGAAGTCAAGGCCCTTGGAGCCTTCCGCCAGGGCGTCCGCGCGAGCCTGTTCCCACAGCTGGGCGTGCACCAGCATGTCTCCGGTCATCAGCACCGAGGTGCAGCGGACGGCGGCGCAGGCTGGCCCCTTCCCGGGGGTCGGCGTGGGAGCGGGCGTGGACGGCTCTTGTGTGCCCGCCGCCGAACCCGTGCCGCCGGGGCTGGAGCCTGTGGTTGGACCGGCGGAGGCGCCGGCGGACGCGCCTGCTGAGGTGGCGGACGACGACGGCGCGGAGTTGGCGTCCGGGCGGGCCACAAGTCCGCAGGAGGCCAGGGTGGCCGTCAGCGCAAGCGCTGCAGATCCGGCCAGCAGCCGCCCGCGCAGCCCGGTGGTGATGATATGCATTCCGCCATCGTACGGTGGCCGGGATCACAACACGCGCAGCACTCCATTGAGAACCGGCGCCGTACATGAAAGAGTTATTTCATGACCAACCCCCTCCTGAGCCCCAGCCCCTTGCCCTACGGACTGCCGCCCTTCGCGGACATCGAGGTCCGGCATTACTCCGAAGCCGTCCAAGCAGGCCTGGCCGAACATTTGGCCGAAATCCAGGCGATCGTGGACGACCCGGAACCGGCGACTTTCGAAAACACCGCGCTGGCCATGGAGCGCTCCGGGCAACTGCTGCAGCGCGCGGCGGCGTCGTTCTTCACGCTGGTCTCCGCGGATGCCTCGGACGCCATCCGGGAGCTGGAGACGCAGCTCTCCCCCGCGTTCTCGGCGCACCAGGACGCCGTCTATTTGAACCGGGGGCTGTTCGAGCGTTTCGCTGCGATCAATACCGACCGGCTTGACGCCGAATCGGGCAGGCTGGTGGCCGAATACCTCAAGGAGTTCCGCCAGTCGGGCATCCAGCTCGACGACGCCGGCCAGGAACGGTTGAAGGCCATCAACGCCGAGCTCTCCACGCTCGGCACCGAGTTCGGCCAGCGCGTGAAGGAGGGCATGAAGTCGGCCTCGCTGCTGCTCGATGACGCCGCCGACCTCGCCGGGCTTCCCGCCGACGACGTCGCCAGCGCCGCCGAGGCCGCCCGGACGGCAGGCCACGAGGGGAAGTTCCTGCTCACCCTGATCCAGCCGAGCAACCAGCCGGCACTGGCCGCGCTCGAGAACCGTGATGTGCGGCGCCGGCTGTTCGAGGCTTCCGTCAGCCGCGGCACGGGCGGCGGCAGCCTGGACGTGCTGGATCTGGTCAAGGACATGGTCCGGCTCCGTGCCGAGAAGGCGGCGCTGCTCGGGTTCGCGAACTTTGCCGAGCTCAGCGTCGACCAGCAGACCGCCCCGGACTTCGAGGCGGTGCAGGCCATGATGAACCGGCTGGCCCCGGCCGCTGTCCGGAACGCCGATGCCGAGGCTGAGGCCCTGGCCGAGGTCGCCGGCCACCCGCTGGAGGCCTGGGACTGGGCATACTACTCGGCGAAGGTCAAACGCGAGCGGTATTCCGTGGACGAACAGGCCCTGCGGCCGTACTTCGAGCTGGACCGGGTGCTCCGCGACGGCGTGTTCTTCGCAGCCACGGCCCTGTACGGCATCACGTTCCACGAGCGCACCGACCTTGCCGGATACCACCCGGATGTCCGGGTCTGGGAAGTGAATAACGCCGATGGCACCGACCTGGGACTGTTCCTGGGCGATTACTACACCCGGGATTCCAAACGCGGCGGGGCGTGGATGAACTCGCTGGTGGAGCAGACCGGACTGCTGAATACCCGGCCGGTGGTGATCAACAACCTGAACATCTCCAAGCCGCCTGCCGGGGAACCCACCCTGCTGACGCTGGACGAGCTCCGAACCACGTTCCACGAGTTCGGGCACGCTCTGCACGGCCTGTTTTCCTCGGTCACGTACCCGCGGTTCGCCGGCACCTCCGTGCCGCGCGACTTCGTCGAGTACCCGTCCCAGGTCAACGAAATGTGGATCATGTGGCCGGAGGTGCTCGCCAACTACGCCAGGCACCACGCCACCGGCGAGCCGCTCCCGCAGGAAGCGGTGGACAAGCTCAACAAGGCCGCCCTCTGGGGCGAGGGCTTCGGCACCACGGAGTACCTGGGCGCGGCCCTGCTGGACCTTGCCTGGCATGTGCTCGACGGCTCGGAGATTCCCGACGACGCGCTGGAGTTCGAAGCGAAAGCCCTCGCCGCGGCCGGGGTGGCGCACAGCCTGATCCCGCCCCGCTACCGGACCGGCTACTTCCAGCACATCTTCGCCGGCGGCTGGTACGCGGCCGGGTACTACTCCTACATCTGGAGCGAAGTCCTCGACGCCGAAACCGTGGAGTGGTTCAAGGCCAACGGCGGGCTGACCCGGGCGAACGGTGACTTCTTCCGCGCCGAACTCCTCTCCCGCGGCAACAGCCGGGACCCGCTGGAGTCCTTCCGTGCATTCCGCGGCCGGGACGCCCAGCTGGAACCTCTGCTCAAGCGCCGCGGCCTGGACTAAACCCCCAAAACAACGACGCCGGCCGGTCCCCTCAACAGGTGACCGGCCGGCGTCGTACATCAGGAGCGCAAGGCGACGGGCGGTGTGATCCGGCTGCGTGCGTAAAAGGGGCCCCGCGCCCCGCGCAGCCGCTTAGCTGCCAACAGGGCGTGGGGAATAGCACGCAGAGGATCGCGCCGTCCGGCGCCCCGCAGGGCTACCAGCCGCGCTCGGCGAGGCGGTGCGGCTGCGGGATCTCGTCGACGTTGATCCCGACCATGGCTTCGCCCAGGCCGCGGGAGGCCTTGGCGATAACGTCCGGGTCGTCGAAGAAGGTGGTGGCCTTCACGACGGCGGCGGCGCGCTGGGCCGGGTTGCCGGACTTGAAGATGCCGGAGCCGACGAAGACACCGTCGGCGCCAAGCTGCATCATCATCGCGGCGTCAGCCGGGGTGGCGATGCCGCCGGCGGTGAACAGCACCACCGGGAGCTTGCCGGTGGAGGCAACTTCCTTGACCAGTTCGTACGGGGCCTGCAGTTCCTTGGCGGCGACGTAGAGTTCGTCCTCGGGCAGGGCGGCCAGCTTCAGGATCTCGGCGCGGATCTGGCGCATGTGGGTGGTGGCGTTGGAGACGTCTCCGGTGCCGGCCTCACCCTTGGAACGGATCATGGCCGCGCCCTCGTTGATGCGGCGCAGCGCCTCACCAAGGTTGGTGGCACCGCAGACGAACGGGACGGTGAAGTTCCACTTGTCGATGTGGTTGGTGTAGTCCGCCGGGGTCAGGACCTCGGACTCGTCGATGTAGTCGACTCCGAGAGACTGCAGGACCTGGGCTTCGACGAAGTGGCCGATCCGGGCCTTGGCCATCACGGGGACGGACACGGCGTCGATGATCTTGTCGATCATGTCCGGGTCGCTCATGCGGGACACGCCGCCCTGGGCGCGGATATCGGCGGGAACACGCTCGAGCGCCATGACGGCAACGGCGCCGGCGTCCTCGGCGATGAGGGCCTGCTCGACGTTGACGACGTCCATGATGACGCCGCCCTTGAGCATCTCCGCCATGCCGCGCTTGACGCGGCTGCTGCCCGTTACGTTCTTGGCGGACGCGCCGGCTTCGTTGCTTACATCAGGTGTAGACACAAAAACCCCTATGGGTAGATAGATGACCTCGCCGGGGCACGGGCGGCACGCAGATGACAATCTGGCGTACACCGGCTCGCACACACCGGATTACCGGGAACCATTGGCCGGTAAGGCTAATACTAGTCCCCCGCCCGGGCCCGGTTGTATTCCGGTTACGGTGTTCAGGCCGCCTGTTCGGTGGCCGTTCCCTCGATCTCGTCGACGGACTGGCGGTGCACGGCGGCGATCCGCTGCACAATGGTCACGAAGCTGGCCACGGCCAGCAGGCAGAGGGTGGCGAGAAGGACCACCGTGGGCAGGCCGAGACCCGTAAAACCGGTGACCACCAGCACCGAGACCAGCCGTTCGGCCCGCTCAGCGATCCCGACGTTCGCGTGGTAGCCGAGCGCTTCGGCCTTGGCCCGCGCGTAGGACACCACCATGCCCAGCACCAGGCAGACGACGGCGGCGATGGCGATGGGGGTATCGGCGCCGCCGGTGAAGAACCAGATGGCGACGCCGGCGAAGAGCGCACCGTCGGCGACGCGGTCCAGGGTGGAATCCAGGAAGTTGCCCCAGCGTCCGCCGCGTTCCTGCATGCGGGCCATGATGCCGTCAATGACGTCGGAAAAAATAAAGGCCGTGATGAACAACGTTCCCCACCACAACTGGCCCAGGGGGTAGAACACCAGGGCACCGACCACCACACCGGCGGTGCCGATGATGGTGACGGCGTCGGGTGAAATGCCCATCCGCAGCAGCCACCGGGCCAGCGGCGAGAAGAGAGCGGTGAAGAAACTCCGGGCGTGCTTATTCAGCATTCGCGGTCCCCGGGGTCGACGGACCGGCGTCACTGCCGCTGTCGGCGGCCTGCGGCCACGCCTCGGCGACCTGCTGGCGGACTTCGCCGAGCGTCTGGGTGATCGCCTTGGTCTGCGCGATGATCGGGAAGAAGTTCCCGTCCCCGCCCCAGCGCGGCACCACGTGCTGGTGCAGGTGGCCGGCGATCCCGGCACCGCCGGTCACCCCCTGGTTCATTCCCAGGTTGAACCCGCTGGGGTTGGCCACCTTGCGCAGCACCCGCATGGCTGTCTGCGTCAGGTCCGCGAACTCGGCGGTTTCCTCGACGGTCAGGTCCGTGTAGTCCGGGATGTGCCGGTAGGGGCAGACCAGGAGATGGCCGGGGTTGTACGGGAAGAGGTTCAGGACGACGTAGCAGGTCTGTCCCCGGTACACGATCAGGGAATCGTCGTCCTCACGCTCCGGAGCGACGCAAAACGGGCAGTCGTCCGGGTTCTTGAACTGGTGCTGGCCGCCCTTGATGTAGGCCATGCGGTGCGGAGTCCACAGGCGCTGGAACGCGTCCGGCACCCCGGCCAGGCCAAAGTCGTCGGTCACGCCGTCGTCCCCCGGGTAGCCCGGGACAGCGCCTGTGGTCTCCTGCACGTGCTGCTCCCCCGCTAGCTGGCCCGGTTACGGACGGCGTCGACGATCCGCTGGACGGCCTCGGCCACGGGCACCCCGTTGTCCTGGCTGCCGTCACGGAAGCGGAAGGACACGGCGCCGGCCTCGGCGTCGTCCCCGCCTGCGATCAGCACAAACGGGATCTTGTCCTTGCTGGCAGTCCGGATCTTCTTCGGGAAACGGTCCGAGGAAATGTCCACCTCGGCGCGGATCCCGGCGGCCTTGAGCTGGCCGACGACGTCGAACATGTAGTCGTTGAAGGCTTCGGCCACGGGAATGCCCACCACCTGGACCGGCGCCAGCCACGCGGGGAACGCCCCGGCGTAGTGCTCGGTCAGGACACCCATAAACCGTTCGATCGAGCCGAAGAGGGCGCGGTGGATCATGACCGGCCGCTGCCGGGTGCCGTCGGCGGCCTGGAACTCAAGCTCGAACCGCTCCGGCAGGTTGAAGTCCAGCTGGATGGTGGACATCTGCCAGGTCCGGCCGATGGCGTCCCGGGCCTGGACCGAGATCTTGGGGCCGTAGAACGCTGCTCCGCCCGGATCCGGGACAAGCTCCAGTCCCGATTCCTGCGCGACCTCGGCCAGGGTCTGGGTGGCTTCCTCCCAGACCTCGTCGGAACCGACGAACTTCTCGGGGTCCTTGGTGGACAGCTCCAGGTAGAAGTCCTCAAGGCCGTAATCCTTCAGCAGCCCGAGGACGAAGTTGAGCGTGGTGGTGAGCTCGTCCTTCATCTGCTCGCGGGTGCAGTAGATGTGGGCGTCGTCCTGGGTCATGCCCCGGACGCGGGTGAGGCCGTGCACCACGCCGGACTTCTCGTAGCGGTACACCGAGCCGAATTCGAAGAGGCGCAGCGGCAGTTCGCGGTAGGACCGTCCCCGGGAGCCGAAGATGAGGTTGTGCATGGGGCAGTTCATCGGCTTCAGGTAGTAATCCTGGCCGGGCTTGCGCACCGTGCCGTCCTCGTTCAGTTCCGCGTCGATGTGCATCGGGGGGAACATCCCGTCCCGGTACCAGTCGAGGTGTCCGGAGACCTCGTAAAGGTGGCCCTTGGTGATGTGCGGGGTGTAGACGAACTCGTACCCGGCGTCGACGTGGCGCTGGCGGGAGTAATCCTCCATGGCCTTGCGGATGATGCCGCCCTTGGGGTGGAACACCGGCAGGCCGGAACCCAGCTCGTCCGGGAAGGAGAACAGGTCCAGTTCGGCGCCGAGCTTGCGGTGGTCGCGGCGCTCTGCCTCGGCAACCCGTTCCTGGTAGGCCTTCAGGGCCTCCTTGGTGGGCCAGGCAGTGCCGTAGATGCGCTGCAGCTGCTTGTTTTTCTCGCTGCCGCGCCAGTAGGCCGCCGAGGAGCGGGTCAGGGCGAACGCGTTGGAGATCAGCTTGGTGTTGGGCAGGTGCGGCCCGCGGCACAGGTCGCACCAGACGGCGGTGCCTTCCTTGCGCTCGACGTTGTCATAGATGCTCAGTTCGCCGCCGCCGACCTCGACGTTGGAGCCGTCGGCGTCGGACCCGGCGCCCTTAAGGCCGATCAGTTCGAGTTTGTAGGGCTCGTCCTTCATGGCCTCGCGCGCCTCGTCCTCGGAGACAACCCGGCGGACGAACTTCTGGTTCTGGTTGATGATCTTCTGCATCATCTTTTCCAGCTGGCGCAGGTCTTCAGGGGTGAAGGGTTCCTCGACGTCGAAGTCGAAGTAGAAGCCGTCGGTGATGTACGGGCCGATGCCGAGCTTGGCGTCGGGGCGCAACTGCTGCACCGCCTGGGCCATAACGTGGGCTGTTGAGTGCCGCAGGACATTGAGGCCGTCCGGGGAGTCAATGGTGACGGATTCGACGGCGGCACCCTCCGGGAGCGCCTGGTCCAGGTCCTTCAGTTCGCCGTTGACGCGGGCCACAACAACGTCGCGGCGCTCAAAAAAGAGTTCCGCGCCGGTGGTCCCGGTAGTCACCTTGGTCTCTTCGCCGTCGACGAGAAGGGTGATCTGCTGGGCATCTGACACGGGTGTCTCCTATTCAAAGTTAAGGCTTCGTAGCTTGTGGCCCCCGGCCGGGACCCTCCGCCGCCGGAGGGAACGGCAGGGTCTCGGTACGGCTGAGGTCCCAGGCCATGGAGGCGCTGATGCTGATGCCGCGCGGTCCGGTCCGCCGGGTGGTCCCGCGGATCAGCAGCAGCCGGGTGCCGAAGAGTAGGGGACCTGACTGTTCCTGGGCCTCGTGGAAGAACACGGAATCCACGCAGCCGGTGCCGTCATCGATGCTGATGAAGACCACCCGACGGCCGCCGCGCATCGGCGGGGTCTGGGTGGCTACCCGCACCCCGGCCACCAGGACTTCGGTGCCGTTTCGCAACCCCAGGAGCTTGTCCGCCGTCGTCACGCCCAGCCTTTCCAGCAGCGGCGCGTGGCTGGCCATCAGGTGCCCGCTGACGTCCAGGGCCAACAGATCCAGTTCGGCGCGGACCGTCTCCACCAGGGTGGGGGCAGGCAGGCCTCCTTTCAGGTTTTTGAGCTCGACATCGCCCAGGGGCAGGGCGAGCTGGCCCTCTATGATCTCTACGCCTTTACGCTGCGGACGGGTTTGCAGTTGCTGCAGATGCTGGACCAGGTCAGCCCTGTTGGCGGTTCCCCCGGAGGAGCGGTGCAGGGAATCGAAGGCCCCCAGCTGGGCAAGCCGCTGGATGCTGGGTTTGCTCAGCCGTGAACGGGCGCGCAGGTCAGCGAGGGAATCGTAGGGCTGGCCGGCCACGGTGCGTTTCAGCTCGGCTCCGGACAGCCCGTAGATACCGTTCAGGCTCAGCCGGATGCCGAGTTTGCCCTGGTCCGGGCCGGCCTCCACCCTTTCCACCCGGTATTCGGCCTGGCTGCGGTTGATGTCCAGGGGCAGGATGGGAATGCCCAGGCGCCGGGCTTCTGCCACCAGCAGCCGTTTGGGGTACATACCGGGGTCGTGCTCCCAGAGCCCGGCCAGGAACGCCTCGGGATGGTGGGTCTTCAGCCAGGCCGACTGGTAGGTGGGCACGGCGAAGGCCGCCCCGTGGGCTTTGCAGAACCCGAAGCTGCCAAACGCCTTGAGGGTTCCCCAGACCTTGTCCACCACGGCAGGGGTATAGTTCCGTGCCCGTGCCTCACGGCGGAAGAATTCCTCCACCTTGCCTTCCATGACCTCATTGCCGAGGGCACGCCGGAACTCGTCCGCCCTGGCCAGCCCGCAGCCGGTCATCACGTCGAAGGTCTTAAGGATTTGCTCGTGGAAAACCGTCACGCCATGGGTCTCCTGCAGCACGGGCTTGAGGTCCGGATGCGGATAGACCTCAGGGGCGAAACCGTGCCGGTGTTCCAGGAAGGGCCGCACCATGTCCGACTTCATAGGTCCGGGCCGGAAGAGTGAGATGTCGATGATGAGGTCGTTGAATTCCCGGGGCGCCAGCTTGCCGATCAGTTCCCGCTGCCCCGGAGATTCGATCTGGAAGCAGCCCAGGGTGTGGGTGCTGCGGATCAGCTCATAGGTGGGTTCGTCGTCGAGCGGCACGGCGTTGAGGTCGATCCGGCCGTCGGCTGCGATGTAGTCCGGGCCGGTCCCGTCGGAGCCTACGGGGTGGCGGCCGGCCGCCACCACCTCGGCCTTGGACGGGTGCAGCCGGATCACTTCCCGGACCGCGAAGGCCATGGCGCTTTGCATCCGGACGCCCAGCACATCAAGTTTGAGCATGCCCATCGGGTCCATGTCGTGCTTGTCGAACTGGCTCATCGGCAGGCCCAGGCCGCTGGGCTGGACCGGGGTGCGGTCCAGCAGGGTGGCATCCCCCAGGATGACCCCGCAGGGGTGCATCGAAATGTGCCGCGGCAGGCGGTCCAGCCGTTCGGTCAGGTCCACCAGAAGATCCAACTGCTGGTTCTCCGTGAAGTCCCGCTGCTCCACCCGGCCGGCGAATTCCTTCAGTTCCGGTTTCTCCACCAGTGCTTCGCGGAAGTTCCGCGCCGAGAAGCGCCACAGTTGCTTGGCGATCTCATCGATGTCCCCGCCATCCATACCCAGCGCCAGGCCGGCGTCGCGTACCGCCCCGCGGGCACGGTATCCGTTCTGCATGCTCATCAACGTGACGCGCTCGGAGCCGAACCGTTCAAAGATCTTCCGGTAGACGTTATGCCGTTCGGCGCTTTCAACGTCGATGTCGATGTCTGGCAGCGTGGCCCGGTCGCGGGAAAGGAAGCGTTCGAAAATGAGGTCGTGCTGCAGCGGGTTGACCTGGCTGACATCGATCAGGAAATTCACCAGGCTGGAGGCACCCGACCCGCGGGCCGCCGCCCGGACCCCCATGTCCAGGATCATCCGGGACACCTCGGCAACCGTCAGGAAGTAGGAGGCGAAGCCGAGCCCGTCGATGATCCGCAGCTCGTGTTCCAGCCGGGCGCGCAGTTCCTCTGCAGCCTTCCCGGTGATCCCCGGGAAGCGCCGGTTGATCCCGGCCTCACACCGCTGGGTAAGCTCCACCAGCGGGTCGCCGGCGATCCCGATCACGGAGGCTTCGGGCACCACCGGCTGCTTCCACCCCATGTCCGTGACCGGGTCCATCCGGCAGCGGTCCGCGAGCGCCTCGGTGTGGGCCAGCAGGCTCTTGAGGTCCGCGGCGCCGTAGCCAGCGGCATGCATGATTTCCTGGCCCAGACGCAGCATTTGAGCCGGTGTCTTCAGCCAGCCCTGGCCGTTGGGCTGCAGCTGGGGGGCGGCGGAGAGCTCGGGAAGGGATTTCAGGGTGCGGGCGGAATCCAGCACGTCAGCCGTAGCTGCCCCGTCCTCGGCGCAATAGCGCACCGCGTTGCTGAGGACCGCGGGGACCGAGTGCTCGGCGGCGAGTTTGAGCATCCGCACGGCATGGGCGGTGCTGAAGGGTTCCCCGGGCGGGCTGAGCTGGGACACAACCTCTGCCGCGACGGTTCCCGCAGGCATCACATCCAGCCAGCGTTTGAAGAGGGTGCGGGGGCGTAGGTACCGGCGCCCGCCCATGGCCCGCCCCACGTCCGAGTCGGGACCGATCAGAACGGTCAGTACCGGTTCAAGTGTTGTGGGATCGAGGGCGCGTGAGGCCAGCTCAGCCCTGGTCACCGCAACAGGCACCACTCCCCCCGCCTTCCCCGTGGTGCGGGCATGTGCGTCAGAGACCAGCCGGCACAGGGCACGGTAGCCGGCTCCCTGGTTATGCCCGTGGGCGAGCACCACAACACGTCCGCCCAGCTGGGTGCGGAGGTCGCCGTCGTCGTCAAAGACCGCCAGATCCACACCCACCACGGGGTCCAGCCCCGCCGCCATGCAGGCTTTAAGGTGCTTGACAGTGCCGTAGAGTCCGTCGCGGTCAGTGCAGGCGAGCGCCGTGGCCCCGTCGGCGGACGCGGCCGCCGCGAGTTCCTCCGGCCAGGACACCCCGTAGTGGGCGCTGAAGGCGGTGGAGACATGCAGATGGGTGAAGCTCATGCCGATTCAGGCTCCCGCGATGCGTGCAAGGCATCATGGATCCGCAGCACCCGCCAGCGGCCGCTGCCCAAGTGCCGGGTGAGGTCTAGGGTGAAAGTCCGGTCCGGCGTGACGGTGTCCCGGACCTGGACCCGCCAGATCTCGTGGTCGACCAGTCCCGGTCCGCTGCCCAGGGGTGCCCGCTGTTCCTCGGCCCACCACTGCCGCCGCTCGAACCAGCGGACGGGTTCGGCGCAGACCTCGTACTGCCTGCCCTTCCAGGTGACCGTCTGCGGCTGGCCCGCCGGGGAACAGGCGACGTCCACCGACTCGCTGAACATCCCCATGAGGCCTCCCGGCAACTACAAATCCTACAGATTAATTCGAATATATCTTCGAACAAATCAAGTCTACGCCGGGCCCGGGGCAAAACCTAGATGGGGGTGGACGGACGCAAGCCGAGGTAGCAGGATTGAGCCATGAGCTCCCACAGCGCACTCCTGAAGCACGTAAGCATCGCCGCCAAGGATTCAACCTTGGTGGCGAAGTTCGATATTGACGGGAATATCCCGAGTTCCGGGGCCTACGTGGTGGGGCTCGTGGCGGCCACCCCGGACCACTCCCACCAGCGCCGGATGGAAATCGAGTTCATGAACGGCGAGGCCGTCTCCTTTTTCTGCTTCAGCCACGACGGCACGGAGGAGAACTTCGACATCAAGGGCGTGGAGCACTCCGGTAACACCATTACCGGGAATTTTCCGCTCAGCACGGTCATGGGCCTGGCCAAGGGCCACCTCATGACGGCGTACAGCGACTGTGAGGGCAGGGACTACCAGTCCAACGTGCCCGTAGAAGAATCCCTCTAGAGTCGCTCTAGGGGTGTCCTGCCGCAGCCTTAGCTGCTGGCCTTGTAAACTTCCAGCTCCAGCCGGATAAAGGCATCGATCATGCCCCGGTAAGTCTGTTCGACAATGTCGGTGTCGATGTCCTTCTGCTCAGCCGTTGCCTTGACGTGCTCCAGGACGCGTTCAACCCGGCCCGGTGCCCTGACCTCGGCGCTGTCCGCTTTMAGGGTGCCGGCGATCCGGATCAGCCGTTCGCGCCGGCCGATCAGCGCGACGATTTGCTCATCCACTTCGTCGACGGCCACCCGCACGGCGGCGAGCTGTTCCTTGTCGGCCTGGGCGTGTTTGGCGTCACGGTGATGTGTGGACATGTGCATGACAGTATCGAATCATGCAACCACGAGTCGACTTCATCTCATTGGGTGTCCGCAGCGTTGACGCCTCCCGCCGCTTTTATGTCGAGGGACTGGGGTGGCCTGTCCACCGCGAGGTTCCCGGCGAAGTGCTTTTCCTGCAGGCCAACCATGGCCTGATTCTCTCCCTGTGGGATGCGGGCCAGATGCAGGCCGAGGCGGCCACGGACGCCCCGGCCGGCATCCCCTGCATTACCCTGAGCCACAACGTGGGCAGCGCCGCGGAAGTTGATGCCGCACTGCGCCAGGCAGAAGCCGCCGGGGCCGCCGTCGTGGCTGCCCCGAAGACGCAACTCTGGGGCGGGTACACGGGCTACTTCGCGGACCCTGACGGCTTCCGCTGGGAGGTCGCCTTCAACCCCACGTGGACGGTCGACGCCGGCGGCAAAGTCACGGTCTAGGCGCGGCCCTCGGGCCGCCCGCCGCAGCCGTTCGCGCGACCGCGGGGTGTCCCCTAGAACAGGCTGCCGACCGGTTCGATCAGCTCCGGGGAATCGTTCCGGACATTCCCGACGGCGGTGCCCACGGCGTCGATCTTCCAGCCCTCGGCGACGTCGTGCGCGCCGGCCCGGACCAGCCCCACCAGGGCAGCGGCGTCGTCGGCCTGCGGATCCAGCCAGGTCGCCATGGTAGCCCGGTCCATTGGCAGCGGAACGCGGTCGTGCAGCGCCGTCAGTTCGGCGAGCATCCCGTCGGCGTAGCCCTCCGGCGGGGAGTCAGTGGTCAGGATCGACGTGGACAACAGCCAGCGTTCCGGATCCCCCTCGGCCTTGGACGGGTCTTTCCACCATTCGTAGAGGCCGGCAAAGACCACCGGGGAGCCGTCCGCCGGGTGCACGTAATAGGGCTGTTTGCCGCGGCCCTCGCCCTTCCATTCGTAATATCCGTCCGCCGGCACAGCGCAGCGCCGGGCACGGGTGGCCTTCCGGAAGGCCGGCTTCTCCAGCACACTCTCACTGCGGGCGTTGATCATCTTGGAGCCTATGCCGGGATCCTTGGCCCACGACGGCACCAGGCCCCAGCGGGCAATGTGCAGCTGCCGCACCGGTTCGCCGTCCACCAGCCGCTCCAGCAGGATGGGCACGTCCGCCGTCGGGGCCACATTCCACGACGGCGGGATGACCACCTCCTCCTCGAGTCCGGCGTCGAACTCGGCCAGAAGATCCCCCACGGCCCGGGCCATCACGTAGCGTCCACACATGGCACCAGCATGCCATCGGGACCCGCCGTGCGGGAATAGGGCCTCCCGGGTTACGGTTGATCACAGTGACATCCGGCTTTGCCGGCAGAGGCGCTGCCAACTGCGCGCCGCCCACCAGCGTTGAGGAGAACTTCGTGGACTTCACCCCCGATTCCGGCACCATCACCATGTTTTCGACCACCTGGTGCGGTTACTGCAACCGGTTGAAGAAGCAGCTGGACGCCCAGGGCATCGGCTACACCGAGATCAACATCGAGGAAGTCGAAGGCACCGCCGAACTCGTGGAGAAGCTCAACGGCGGCAACCGCACCGTCCCCACCGTCCTTTTCCCGGACGGCACGGCAGCCACCAATCCCTCGGCGGCCGAGGTCAAGACCCGCCTCGCGGCCTAAGTCCCACCAGGACACCCACCACCACACCACCACGGCGCGGACTCCCTGCTGACCCCGGGGTTCCGCGCCGTGCCGCATCCCGTCGCGGACGCGGTGATGAAAGGAGCCACCCATGGTCCACGAAGTCAAAGGCGCGGTCGTCCGCTCCAAGAACGCCCCCGTCACCCTGGAGACCATCCTGGTTCCGGACCCCGGGCCCGGCGAGGCCCTGGTGGATATCCTCACCTGCGGGGTCTGCCACACGGACCTGCACTACAAGCAGGGCGCCATCAACGACGACTTCCCGTTCCTGCTCGGCCATGAGGCCACCGGGGTGGTCAGCGCGGTGGGGCCCGGCGTGACCGACGTTGCCCCCGGTGACCGGGTTGTCCTGAACTGGCGCGCTGTCTGCGGCGAGTGCCGCGCGTGCCGCCGCGGCGAGCCGCAGTACTGCTTCAACACGCACAACGCCACCCAGAAGATGACCCTGGCGGACGGCACGGAGCTCACCGCTGCGCTCGGCATTGGCGCCTTCGCCGAGAAAACCCTGGTGGCCGCCGGGCAGTGCACCAAGGTGGACCCCGACGCCGACCCCGCCGCCATCGGCCTGCTCGGCTGCGGCGTGATGGCCGGCCTCGGCGCCGCCATCAACACCGGCAACGTCGGCCGCGGCGATTCCGTGGCCGTGATCGGCTGCGGCGGAGTGGGCGTGGCGGCCGTGGCCGGCGCGGCCCTGGCCGGCGCCACCACTGTCATCGCGGTGGACATCGACGCCAAGAAGCTCGATCGCGCCAAGGAGCTCGGCGCAACCCACACCGTGGACTCCTCCGGCGTGGATCCGGTCGAGGCGATCCGCGAACTGACCGGCGGCTTCGGCGCCGACGTCGTGATCGACGCCGTCGGCCGCCCGGAGACCTACAAGCAGGCGTTTTATGCCCGCGACCTCGCCGGCACCGTGGTCCTGGTGGGTGTTCCCAGCCCGGAGATGACCCTGGAACTGCCACTGCTGGACGTCTTCGGCCGCGGCGGTGCCTTGAAGTCCTCCTGGTACGGCGACTGCCTCCCATCCCGCGACTTCCCCATGCTGATCGACCTGTACCGGCAGGGCAGGCTCGACCTCGACGCTTTCGTCACGGAGCGGATCACCATCGACCAGATCGAGGACGCCTTCGACAAGATGCACGACGGTGCCGTGCTGCGTTCGGTGGTGGAACTGTGAGCGGCGGAGCACTGCGGATCGACCGCCTGGTCACGTCCGGGACGTTCTCGCTCGACGGCGGCACATGGGACGTGGACAACAACGTCTGGATCGTCGGCAACGACCAGGAATGCGTGGTGATCGACCCCGCCCACGACGCCGGCGCCACCGCGGCCGCCGTCGCCGGCCGGAACGTCAAGGCCATCCTGCTCACCCACGGCCACGACGACCACATCGCAGCGGTCGGCGCCTTCCGCAGCCTGGTCAACGCCCCGGTCTACCTGAACCAGCAGGACTGGATGCTGTGGGACCGCGTCTTCCCCGGGACCGAACCGGAGCACGGCATTGACGACGGCGACACGTTCGAGGTGGCCGGGGCCCGCCTCGAAGCACTGCACACCCCGGGCCACTCCCCCGGCTCGGTGAGCTTCTACCTGCCCGCCGAGGGAACCGTCTTCACCGGTGACACGCTCTTCCAGGGCGGTCCGGGCGCCACCGGCCGGTCCTTCAGCGACTTCCCCACCATCATCGGGTCCATCCGCGACCGGCTGCTCACGCTGCCCGCAGACACCGTGGTGCGCACCGGTCATGGCGATTCGACGACGGTGGGCGCCGAGGCGCCGCACCTGGAGGAGTGGATAGCCCGCGGCCACTGACAGCGCCGCGGGCCGCCACCGCCGCCCAGCCGACTTCGACTAGCCCACTTCGACGAACACCGTGTCGTCGCGGTGGAACATACGGCGGCCCTCGAGGCCGTTGAAGCGGACCCACATCACCGCACCGTCCGGCGTCGACCCGTCCACGGTTCCCGGCCCCAGGTAACGGCCGCCGGCCGTGATCCGTACCGGCAGGCCGCGCGGCAGGGCTGCCCACGGCAGCCGCCACCCGGTACGCGGGAGCTGCCTGGGGTCGCCGGCCGGCGCGGTCATGGCTGCCGCTCCACCGGCGCCGCCGTTCCAGAAGCCGCCGTTACGCCGGCGGCCGCGTACGGTTCCAGGTTGTTGAATGTATAGAGGTGGACGCCCGCCAGGGCCGGCTGCGCCGCCGACAATTCGGCCACGAGGCGGCTGGGCGAGTAGTTGCCGCCGTCGAGGAGCCGCCGGGCCAGCGGGCCCTTGCGGCTGATGAACCGCAGGGACGGTCCCACCCCGATCTTGGTCGCCAGCGAAATGAGCTTGGTCCGTGGAACGGACCCGGCGACGCCGGCCCACACCGGAAGGGTGACGCCTTCGCGGCGGAGCAACTCGACATACCAACTGATCCGGGCCGCCGAGAAGCACATCTGCGTCACCACGCTGGTGGCGAGGTGCTGTTTTTCCAGCAGCGCATCCAGCATGTACAGCTGGCTTTGCCCGGGATGCCCTTCCGGGTACCCGGCAACGCCGGCCGACATGGACCCGCCGGACAAATCGGCGATGTCCTCCAGGAGCCGTGCACTGTTCTGGTACGGGCCGGCCGGCTGCGCGGCATCACCGCCGACGGCAAAAACCTCGGTAATCCCCGCGGTCCGGCACTCGGTGAGGATGCCGGCCAATTGCGCCCGGCTTTCAAGGCTCCTCGCCGCCAGATGCGGGACCACGCTGTAGCCGAGCCCGCGCAGCTGGACGGCTGTTTCCAGGGTGGGTTGGACACCGTGATGGGGAAGGCAGGTCACGGTCAGCGCCGCCCCCGGCGCAAGTCCGGCCTGGACTCTGGTGACGATGCCGGAGGTGGGAATGATTTCCAGCCGCGCCGGCAGTGTGGTGTCTGCCGGGGCGCAATCCGGCTGGGCGGACGGGGCATGGGACGCGGTTGACAGAGGAAGGTGGGTCTTCACAGGGAACTCCAGAATTTGGGCAGGCGGGCGCGGGTCAGCGCAGGATGACGGTGCGGTTCCCTGAGAGGATGATGCGCCCCTCGGAGTGCCAGCGGACGGCGTTCGTCAGGGCCTTGCATTCGGCGTCCCGGCCCACGGCGACGAGGTCCTCCGGGGTATAGGTGTGGTCCACCTCGATGACCTGCTGGGCGATGATCGGCCCCTCATCCAGTTCCGAGTTCACGTAGTGCGCCGTGGCCCCGACAGTCTTGACGCCGCGGGCGTAAGCCTGGTGGTAGGGCTTGGCTCCTTTGAAGCTCGGCAGGAAGGAGTGGTGGATGTTGATGGCCCTGCCGGCGAGCCTGGCCGTGAGGTTGTCGCTGAGGACCTGCATGTACCGGGCGAGGACCACAAGTTCCACGTTGTACGCCTCCACCAGGTCCAGGAGCGTTGCTTCCGCCTCCGGCTTGGTCGCGGGGCTGACGGGCACGTGGTGGAAGGGGATCCCGTGCCAGGTGACCAGGCCCTCGTGGTCCGGGTGGTTGGACACGACGGCGACAATCTCGACCGGGAGTTCACCGATTCTGGCGCGGAAGAGAAGATCGTTCAGGCAGTGCCCGTATTTGGAGACCATAACGAGGATCCGTTGCTTCCGGCCGTGGCGTTCCAGCCGCCAGGTCATCGCCCACTCGGCGGCGACCGGCGCGAAATCCTGCCGGAGCTCCTCGACGTCCGCCGCGGTGCCGGTTGAGACGAAGTGCACGCGCATAAAGAAGTGCTCCACGAGCCGGTCGCCGAACTGCTTGATGTCCACAATGTTGCAGCCGTGGTCCAGCAGGAATTTGGACACCGCGTTGATGATGCCGGGTGATTCGGCGCAGTCGAGGGTGAGGACGAACTCGGCGCCGGGCTCCTCCCGCTGTACAGCTGCGGGGCCGCCGGACTGTGGGGTTGCTGCGGTGCTCACAGGCTATCCACCTTCCGGGAACCGGCAGCTTCATCCTGCTCGGACTGGAGTTCGGCCTTGAAGGCCTCGTAACGGGCCAGGTGCACCGGACGGCGGCGCAGGACCAGCCATGCGGCGCCGAGGATGATGAACCAGACCGGCGTCACCAGCAGGGCCGACAGCGTGTCCGGCTGCGTGGTCAGCGTCCAGAGCACGAAGGCGAAGAAGGCGAAGACGACCCAGACCATGGGCACGCCGCCGGGCATCTTGAACTTCGAGGCATCGTGCAGCTGCGGGCGGCGCCTGCGGAAGGCCAGGTAGCTGGCCAGGATGATGGACCACACGAAGACGAAGCAGACGGCGGAGACGGTTGTAACCATTTCGAAGGCCTTGCCGATGTTCTCCCCCGCGTACATCAGCACGACGCCGGAGAGCAGCAGCACGCACGAAAGGAACAAGGCGTTCTGCGGAACCTTGCGGCGGGACAGCGCTGCGAAGCGGGCGGGGGCGTCACCTTCCTGGGCGAGGCCGTAGACCATGCGGGAGGTGGAGTAAATCCCGGAGTTGGCCGAGGACATGGCCGAGGTCAGGACCACCAGGTTGACCACGGTGGCGGCGGCGCCGAGGCCGGCCAGGGAGAACATGGCGATGAACGGGCTGTGTCCGGCGGCGAACTGGGTCCACGGCGTGACCGACATCAGGATGATAAGTGCGCCGACGTAGAACAGCAGGACACGGATCGGAATGGAGTTGATGGCCCGCGGCAGGTTTTTCTCGGGGTCCTTGGCCTCGGCTGCGGTGGTGCCGACCAGTTCGATGCCGACGAAGGCGAAGACGGCGATCTGGAAGCCGGCCACAAAGCCCATGAACTCGTTCGGGAAGAAGCCGCCGTGGCTCCAGAGGTTACTGAAAGTCGCGGGTCCGGCGTCGGAGCTGAACCCGCTGAAGATCATAAACAGGCCCACAACAATCAACGCCGCGATCGCGACGATCTTGATCAGCGCGAACCAGAATTCGGTCTCGCCGAAGGCCTTGACGGTGGTCAGGTTCAGCAGCAGCAGGATCGCGATGGTGACCAGGCCCGGAATCCAGAGGGGCAGGCCGGGCCAGAGTTCCTGGGAGTACCCGGCAATGGCAATAACGTCGGCAATGCCGGTGATCACCCAGCAGAACCAGTACGTCCACCCGGTGAAGAAGCCCGCCCACGGGCCCAGCAGATCGGCGGCGAAATCGCTGAAGGACTTGTAGTGCAGGTTGGAGAGCAACAGTTCGCCCATGGCCCGCATGACGAAGAACAGCATGAAGCCGATGATCATGTAGACGAAAATGACCGAGGGGCCGGCCGCGGAGATGGTCTTGCCCGAGCCCATAAACAGGCCCGTGCCGATGGCGCCGCCGATCGCGATGAGCTGGATGTGCCGGTTGCTGAGCTGCCGCTCGAGGTGGGGAGCTTCAACCATGGTGGAAGGTGGTCGCTGAATCGTCATAAGGAACTCCATCGTTCAAGTGGCTGGTGCCACGATGATTCGGGTTCCTCCCCGCTCTGTCTTGGACCTGAGAGTTTCCGCGTACCTGCCCCCGCAGGAACCGCTTGCACCGTCGGTGAGCCGGGAAATGATCCGGCTGCTTTCCAGAGTTGCCTCGCCGCGGCGGTACGTGGGCCTGAGAGATTCCTGGGGAGGATTTGCTCCTACGGCGCCTGCTGCATGTACCGGCAGGACTCTCCCGCCGCAGATCATAGGCTTGTTTACTTATAGGGGGTGGCGCGGCGCTGCGGAGGGTGGCTCCGGGCAAGAACGCGTCGTCATGGTTGCCGTGCCCTGGCTCGGGCCGGTAACCGCCAAACATGATCGCCGGGACCTCCTCGGAAGGATTGTCCGGCGGATTCAGTGTGGGATGGATCACGCCGGAAAGTCAAACCGCCGGATTTGTGACGCAGCCCGCGTTCTGGCGCTACCCGCCGGTAGGTCCTCCGGGCGGATAGCACCGGCCGGGCCGGAGGGGCCGCAGGGGCCGGTGCCGGGCCGGGTGCTATTAGGATGTGGCCCTATGAGCCATCACCCCAGCACGGAGCCCGGTATTTTCGCCGCGGATCTGCGGACGCAGTTCGACGCATTCCTCGACGAACACCGGGCCGCGCTGCACGATTGCCTGGACGGAATGACCGAACAGGAGGCCCGCGCGTCCCTGGTCACCTCCCGCACCACGCTGCTGGGGCTGGTCAAGCACGCCACGTTCGTGGAGAAGGTCTGGTTCGACGAGGCCATCACCCGCCGCAGCCGGCAGGACATCGGTATTCCGGCCACCCCGGACGAGTCCTTCATCCTGGCTCCCGATGACTCGATCGCCGGCGTCCAGGCCGCGTACCGGGAAGCCTGCGCCCAATCGCGTGAGCGCGCCGCACCTCTCGCCCTGGACCACCTGGTGACCGGAAACAGGCGCGGCCCGCTGCCGCTGCGGTGGGTTTACCTGCACCTGTTGCGGGAACTGGCCCAGCACTGCGGGCACGCCGATATCCTGCGCGAACAGCTCCTGGCCGCCCGCCCAGCGTGAGCCGTCTCGGCCGTTAGGGCAGCAGGGCGCCGAAGTCGCCGTCGTCGAGCGTGGCGTACCGGGCGTAGGCGGCCAGTACGGCTGCCTCCACGGCGGGCACGTCCAGGCCCGGGACCAGGTCATCGGCGGCGCCGGCGGTGGCCGGGTCCCAGTCAAGGCCCAGCGCGGCGTAACTCGCCTCGAGGACTGCCCTGATGGGCGCGGAGTTCTCCACGATGATCACGGAGCTGAACAGCCAGCCGCCGGCCACCACTCGCTGGGCGGTGCCGACCAGCTTGATGGGGTGCTCCGGGACCAGGGGATCCCGGCCGTGGACACTGAATTCGCCCGGGCAGTACTCCCCCGGAATCTCGCCGACAGCGGCCGCCACCCCGGCGTCGCGCAGGGCCTGCGCCAGCAGCTCGCCGAAGAGGGAGAACCGGCCTTTGGCCCCGGCAATCGCGTCAGCATGGGGCTCCAGGTGGTCGATCACCAGGGTGCCCTCGTGGTACGCGGCGGCCCTGCCCCCGGCCTTCCGGACCAGCGGTTCGAAACCAAGTTCCCGGCAGGCCAGGGTGGCGGCGTCAAAGCCGGGCAAGTGGGTGTCACGCTGGCCGAACGCCACCGTGGGGGCGGGCCGGTAGAGCCGCAGCAGGGGGACCAGGGACCCGGTCTTGACCCGCTGCAGAAGGGTCAGGGCGAAGTCGAGGTCCGCCGCCGGGCCGAGGGAGTGATCCTGCCGGAACACCGTCAGGTTCCGGGGTCCCGCCGCGGCCTGCTGCATGTTGTTATGCTCCCTTATGGTCATTCTGCAATTCCTGGTGGTAGCCGCCGCGTTCGCCGTCATCGACGCCGTCTGGCTCAAGTCGATGAACAAGTTCTACCGCCGGCACTTGGGCCACCTGATGTCGGACAAGCCCCATCTAGGGTACGCCGTGGTGTTCTACGTGCTGTACATCGCCGGGATCCTCTTCTTTGCCCTCCGGCCCGCGCTCGACGGCGGCAGCTGGCTGACGGCGCTGGGTTACGGCGCCGCGCTGGGCGGCTTCGCCTATGCAACCTATGACCTCACCAACGCCGCCACCCTGAAAAACTGGCCGCTGGCGATCGTGGTCGCGGACATCCTCTGGGGCGCGTTCCTGACCGGCCTGGCCACCGTCGTCGGCTGGCTCGTTTTCCACTAGCCGGCGCCGCGGCCGCCGGTCAGCTCTTCCGCAGCGTCAGGATCTGTTCGGCTCGCCCGAACGGTCCCGTGAGGTCGTGCAGCACGGTGGAGGTCAGGCCGATGCCGTCCGTACCGAAGGAGACCTCGTTGTCCAGGCCAAGCCACTCGCCCTCGGGCCGCCGGTACATGTGGATCTGGAGGTCCAGGTTGGGGAACGCGTAGCTGCCCTTTCCCGGCGGAACCCGGGCGGCAATGCCGTTGGCCGTATCCACCAGTCCGATCAGCCGGGCGAGGTCGCTGCTGTCCGCCCGGTCGGTCAGCGGGTAGTCGGTGTGCAGCCAGACGGTTCCGGAACCGGCACGGTGCCCCTCGGCGATCCGCATGCTCAGGGAGGCGATGTACCCGCCGGGCCAGACCGTGGCGGCGTCGTACGGCTCGCAATTCTCCGGTGCCGGGATCCGCGGATCTTCAAACGCGGCGACAGCCGAGGTATCGGAGGTCACCATCCGCCAGGCCGTCGCCCGGATGGCCACGCGGCCGCCGGCAACCAACTCGGCCTGCAGCAGTTCGATGGTGCGGCCGGGGCGCAGCGTGGTGGTGGTGACCTCGAATTCGCCGCCGGGGATGAGGCCGAGGATCTCATAGCTGATGCGGGCCATGCGCATGTCATCGCGCGGCTCGTGCCGGGCCAGGCAGTCGGCCATAATGCCCGACGCCGGTGCCATGTGCTGTTCGTGCTCGTTCCAGGCGCCCTGGGCGTGGACGGTGGAGCGGAAACGCCCGCCGCCGAGCACCTCGTAGTAGAAATCGCCCTCGGCCAGCACCGGTAATTCAGCAGTCAACGTCGACCCTTTCGCAGCAACAATCAGAGAATCCCCACCACCCTATCGCCTCCTCCCCCGGCCGGACTGGGTAGACTCGGGATCAGGCTTACCCCGACTATCGTGCGAAGAGGTGCTCCCCCTGATCCGAGTAATCAGCTACAACCTCCGGAAACACAAGGCCAGCGGCGAACTGGAAGCCCTGGCCAGCGGCTATGCAATCGATGCGCTCTGCCTCCAGGAGTGCGACACCGAAGACCTGCCGGACAGCATCGGCGACCTTCAGCTGGCGGACGCCACGCGAGGCAACCGGCTGGGCCTGGCCATCTACTACCGCCAGGACCGTTTCACCGCCTACGAGACCAAGACCTTCGCGCTGAAGAAATCCCTGCACGACCGGGTCCTGGCACCAGCACACGAACGGCTGATCGGCACCCGGGTGGTGGACAACCAAACAGACCATGACCTGGTGATCGCCTCCTTCCACGCCGCGCCGCTTACGGCCTCGAACTCCCTGCGCCGGAACCAGATCCACGCCGCGCACGGGGAACTGCTGAGCATGGGCGGCGGGCCGATGACGCTGATGGTGGGCGACTTCAACTATCCGTTCTTCACCAAGTACCTGACGGAGCAGATGAAGGACGCGGGCTACGAACTCTCGCTCAGCGACCGGAGGACCTACACCCGGTACAAGGTGTTCAAGGGCCACTTTGATTTCGCCACGTCCCAGGGCCTGATGATTGACAACGTCGAAACGCTGCCCCGCGGCGCCTCCGACCACCTGCCCATCCTCATCACGGCGGAGTACGGGCAGGACGCCAAGGGCGCCACCGGGGTGAGCGGCGCGGCCTGAGCCACTCGGGCTGCTAAACACCCGGTTAACTGTTCATGAACGGGCCAACAAACGGCCCGGACCCGTGATCTTTTCGTGATCTACTTTTGGGCGTGAACTTAACTCGACGTCACTTTATGACCGCCGCCCGGACCGTCGCGGCCACCGCCCTCGCCACCGGGGGCGCGGCCCGTGCGGCCCAGACGGCAGCGGCCCTGCCGACGCCGGCAGGCTCCGGAATCGAGCACATCATCGTGGTGATGATGGAGAACCGCTCCTTTGACCACTTCCTGGGCTGGATGCCCGGCGCGGACGGCAAACAGTCCGGGCTCAGCTTCACGGACCGCTACGGGATCCCGCATGCGACCCATCACCTGACGGACTTCCAGGGCTGCGGCCATCCTGACCCGGACCACTCCTACGAGGGCGGCCGGATCCAGTACAACGGCGGCAAGAACAACGGCTGGCTCCTGGCCGGCGAGAACGACGAGTTCGCCGTCGGCTACTACGACGCCGCCGACCTCGACTTCTGGCGGCAGGCCGGCCCGGACTGGACCGTCTGCGACCGGTACTTCGCGGCGACCATGGCCGAGACCTATCCCAACCGCTTCTACCAGCACTCCGCGGCCACGGACCGGATCCATAACTCGACCGTCACGTCCACCCTGCCCACCATCTGGGACCGGCTGGCCGCCGCCGGCGTCGCCGGCAAGTACTACTACGGCGACATCCCCTTCACCGCGCTGTGGGGCACCAAGTACCAGGGCATCTCACACCACTACTCGGAGTTCCTCACGGACTGCTCGGCGGGGACGCTGCCGGCGGTGTCGTTCGTCGACCCGCGGTTCACCGACGAGGGCTCCGGCACCTCGGGTGATGACCACCCCCACGCGGACATCCGCTCCGGCGAGACGTTCCTCGCCGAGGTCTACAACGCTGTCACCAGCGGACCGGGCTGGGCCAACACTCTGCTGATGGTCAACTACGACGAGTGGGGTGGCTTCTTCGACCACGTCGCACCGGCCGCCGCCCCCGACACCAGCGCCGCCACCGCGCTGCGCGGCTTCCGGGTCCCCTCCGTGGTGATCTCCCCGCGTGCCCGGCGCCGGTACGTGGCGCACGACGTCTACGACCACAGCTCGGTCCTCAAGGCGATCGAATGGCGCTGGAACCTGCCCCCGCTGACCCCGCGCGACACCGCGGCCCGCAACATCGCCGAAGTCCTGGACTTCGGGACACCGCCCAACCTCGCCGCCCCCAAGTACCTCGTGCCGCCCTTCGCCGCCGGGCCGGCCTGCACTCCCGTAGGACCGCCGGCGGCCGAGGAATGGTCCGGCCTGAAACAGAAAGCCCTCGCCGACGGATGGAAGCTCCCGTGAACACCACCACCGCACCGCCCGCCACCGCGCAGCCCCGCGGCCGCAGCCGCCGCTACCTCCGGAGGGCCGCTGCGGCCGCGCTGGTGCTGCTCGGCGCCGCGGCACTCAGCTACGGGCCCCCGTCCGCGACGGCAGGCACACCGGCAAACGCCGCGGCTCCCGCAACGGCCGCCGCAGGCAGTTACCTGCCCGGCGCCAAGCACGTCTTTGTGATCAACCTGGAAAACAAGGGGTATGACGAAACATGGGGACCGGCGTCGGCCGCGCCCTACCTTTCGCAGACGCTCCGGAGCCAGGGTGTGCTGTTGAACCAGTACTTCGGCACGGCCCACAACTCGCAGCCCAACTACGTGGCCCAGATTTCCGGGCAGGGCCCAAACCCCCAGATGCAGGCCGACTGCCAGAGCTACACGCCGTTCACCGGCACCGGCACGGCCAGCCCCGGCCAGGCCGTGGGTGACGGGTGCGTCTTCCCGCCCAGCGTGCCCACGGTCGCCGGCCAGCTGAAGGCCGCCGGCAAGACGTGGAAGGGATACATGGAGGACATGGGAACCCCGTGCCGGCACCCCGCCCTGGGCGCCGTTGACGACACCCAGAAAGCCAAAGTCGGGGACCAGTACGCGGCCCGCCGCAACCCCTTCGTCTACTTCGCCGGGATCACGGGCCCGCCCGATTGCGCTGCCAACGACGTCGACCTCACATCCCTGAAAACGGACCTCGCCTCCGCCGCCTCCACCCCAAACCTGTCCATGATCACCCCCAACCTCTGCCACGACGGCCACGACTCCCCCTGCGTCGATGGACAGCCGGGCGGCCTGGCCAGCGCCGACGCGTGGCTCAAGCAGTGGGTGCCCGCCATCACCTCCTCCCCCGCGTTCAAACAGGACGGGGTCCTGGTGATCACCTTCGACGAATCGGACGGACCGCAGAGTGACGCCAGTGCGTGCTGCGGCGAGGGCCCGGGACCGAATTCCGCGCTGCCGGGCATCACGGGCCCCGGCGGCGGCCGGGTGGGCGCACTGGTGCTCTCGCCCTTCACCAAGGGCGGCACCTGGTCCACCACGCCCTACAACCACTACAGCCTGCTGGCCAGCATCCAAGACACCTTCGGCCTGCCGTACCTGGGCTACGCCGGGACTCCCGGGCTGAACCGCTTCGGCCTGGACGTTTACAACGCCGGGGTCTAAGCCACTTCTTAAGCGTTTCTTAAACGGCGCACGGAAGACTGGTGGTGGGCGCGTGACTGCGCGCCCACCACCGAGCCGGAGGATTCGATGACTGGACCTGCCCCTGAGGACCGCCTAGCACCACCCAGCTTCCCGGTGGGCCCGCCCGCCGCCGGGCTGCGCTTCCGGGCACTCCCGCAGGTCCGCCACTGGCTCCTGGTGGGCCTGCTCCTTTGCGCCGCCGTGATCGCCCTGGGCCTGACCGTTCAGCTGGTGCCGGGCGACACCCAGGCCGAGCTAAGTGTGGACCAGGGCCTCAGCCAGCACCACGCCGCGGCGCTGACCGCGCTCGCCATGGGCATCAGTGTGCTGTTCGGCCCGCTGCCCGGGCTGGTGCTGATCGGCGCCATCGCGCTCTGCGTCCTGCTGTTCCGCCGCGACCTCGTCACGGCTGTGGCGTTCGGCCTGGTTGCCTGCTCCGGCTGGGCGGCGAGCGAGGTCTTCAAACTCCTGATCGCCCGCCACCGGCCCGATCAGGCCCAGCTGTTCGATCCGCTGGCCCCCGAGTCAGGAACGGACAGCTTCCCCTCCGGCCACGTCTCCTTCGCCGTCGCCCTCGCCTTCGCGCTCTACTTCCTGGCCCGCGGCACCCGCTGGTCCAAGGTGGCCGCCTACGCCGGCGCCGCCATGGCCCTCGTGGTTGCCTGGTCACGCCTATACATCGGGGTCCACTACCCCACTGACGTCACAGGCTCGTTCCTGGCCGCAGGAGCTGCTGTCGTTCTGCTCTCCGGACTCTGGAACCGCTTCGCGCCGCGGCTTGTCGACAGGCTGCCCGCCGCCGTCGTCCGCGCACACCGACCCTAAGGACGTGACCATGCACAGCATTTTGACCACCGGGCTGGCCCCGGCCCTGGCGGCCGCGGCCGGCACGCCGTCCCTGCTGGACCCGGCCAGCCTGCTCGCCGGGCTCGGACCCGCCGCCCTCGGCGTCATCGCCGCCATGGTGTTTGTGGAGTCCGGCGTCCTGTTCCCGTTCCTGCCCGGCGATTCCCTGCTCTTCACCGCCGGACTGCTGCACCAGCAGCTCCACCTGACATTGCCCGTGCTGATCGGCGTCGTCACCGCTGCCGCCGTGGCGGGCGACCAGGTCGGCTACATGCTGGGGCGCACCTTCGGCCGACGGTGGTTCAAAGATGACGCACGGATCCTCAAGACCGCCCACCTGGCAACCACCGAGGAGTTCTTCCGCCGGCACGGTGGTGCCGCCGTCGTACTTGCCCGGTTTGTGCCCATGGTGCGGACGTTCGCGCCGCTGACCGCCGGCATCGGCCGCTACGGGTACAAGGCCTTCACGCTCTGGAACATCGTCGGGGCGTTCGCGTGGGCGGTGTCCGTGACCCTGCTCGGTACCTGGCTGGGCCACTACGAGATCATCGCCAAGAACATCGACGTCATCGCCGTCGTTATGGTCCTCGTCTCGGTCGTTCCCTGGATCATCCAACTGCTCAAGCGCCGCCGCCAGAACCGGCGCGACGCCGCGGATGCCGGTGGCACGCCGGCCGCGGACGGCGGCGACACGGGCGACGTCGAACCCAACCGGGAGCTGGCCGCGAAAGAATAGCCGCATGACAGTCACTGACCGGCCCGCCCTCCTGCTCGTCGAGGACGACCCCGTCCTGGGACCGCTGATCGCCGAACTGCTGGAACCGGACTACCGCGTGCGCCTGGCCGCCAACGGCCAGGACGGCCTGCACCTGGGCCTCACCGAGCCGTGGGACGTGCTGGTGATCGACCGCGGCCTGCCCGGGATGGACGGGATAGCCGTGATCGCGGCCCTGCGGTCCAAGGGAATCGCCACGCCCATCCTGATCCTGACTGCGCTGGCGGAGCCGGACGAGAAGGTCCGCGGGCTGGATGCCGGCGCCAACGACTACGTCACCAAACCCTTCGACGCCGGCGAGCTGGCCGCACGGCTGCGCGCACTGACCCGCAGCTACGCCCCGGCCGGCGGGCCGGTCACCATCGGCGGCTGGGAGCTGGACCCGTCCTCGCGCACTGTCCGCTCGGTGTACGGCGGGCTGGTGTCGCTGACGGCGAAGGAATCCGAACTCCTGGCAGCCCTGGCCGCCGAACCCGGCCGGGTGTTTACCCGCGACGAGCTCTTGGCCGCCCTGTTCGACCCCACGGACCAGCCCGGAGTGATCGACACCTACGTCCACCACCTCCGCCGCAAGATCACCCGGTCCGTCATCCGGACCGTCCACGGCGTCGGCTACCAGATCGGCGACGCCGATGACTAAGGAAGAGATGACACCAGGACCATCGCGCGGTGGAACCCCGGACCAGTCCACCCTGCGCAGGGCATCCCTGAAGGTGGCTGTGCGCATCAGTGCTGCCTGCGCCGTGATGGTCCTGGGCCTGCTCGCCGTAGCCGCCCTGTATCTGATGAACAAACTTGCCCGGCCGGAGCTGGTGCCCCCGGGCCCTGGCGGCACAACCTACGCCTACCTGGACTCGAAGGACCTGCTCGAGGCCATGATCGTTGCCGGAGTCGCCGGCATCGCGCTCGCCGGGCTGGTGGGGTGGCTCAGCGCCCGCAGCGCCATCCGGCCGCTGGGCGAAGCCCTGGCCCTGCAGCGCAGGTTCGTCCAGGACGCCAGCCACGAACTCCGCACCCCGCTCGCCATCCTGGATACCCGCATCCAGCTGGCGCAGCGCGGCGCAGAGCCGGAGTCAGCGGCGGCCAGGCAGCTGGCCCGGATCCGAGAGGACGCGGCAACACTCACCGGGATCGTCAACGAACTCCTGCTGGCGGCCACGGCCGACACCCCGGACCCGGCCGCCGAACCGGTGGATCTGGCCGACGTCGCGGCCTCCGTCGCCGAGAGCCTCGAGCAGCTGGCGGCCGCCGGCAACGTCAGCGTGGATTTCTCCGCCGTCGACCGTCCGCACGCCCGGATCGAACGGAACGCGCTGCGCCGTGCGGTGCTGGCACTCGCGGACAACGCCCTTGCCCACACTCCCCCGGGCGGCCGGGTCTCCATTTCAACCGAGGCCACGCCGCACCAGGCTGTTATCACCGTGGCGGACACCGGGACGGGGATCACCGGCGTCGATCAGGAGCGCATCTTCGACCGTTTTGTCCGGACGCCCGGGTCCGACGGCGCCGCACGCCAGCGGAGCTTCGGCATCGGCCTGTCCCTGGTCCGTGAAATTGCCATGGCTGCCGGCGGCACCGTTGAGGTTGCCCGGACGGGGGCCGACGGAACGGTTATGCAGATCATCCTTCCCCCGGCCGCACCCTAACTCCGACGCCGGGGCGCCCAGACGCGGGCACCCGAACGTCCGCGGGGCTACTCTCATTCCATGGCGAGAGAATGCAGGACGCGTGCCAGCCGGGCAGGCACCGGATGACGTTCCTGTCCCTGTCGCTGATCGCGGTGGTCGCGCTGGCCGGGCCGCTCCTCGCATTGCCGGCCCGCTGGCGGCTGCCCGTTGTCCTCGGCGAGCTGCTCGCCGGCGTGGTGATAGGCCGGACCGGCTTCTCCCTCGTCGATCCCGAAGACCCCACCCTCAGCCTCTTGGCCAGCATCGGCTTCGCACTGATGATGTTCGTCGCCGGAACCCACGTCCCGGTCCGGGACCCGGAAATCCGAGCGGCCCTGGGGAAGGGGTCGGCCCGGACCGCGCTGGCGGCCGCGGCGGCAGTGATCGTCGGCACGGGGGTGGGCCTGGCGTTCGGCACCGGCCATGCCCCGTTGTACGCCGTGCTCCTGGCGTCCTCGTCCGCGGCCCTGGTGCTCCCGATCGTCGACTCACTGCGCCTGCGCGGACCGGACGTCGTCGCCACGACAGCCCAGGTGGCCATTGCCGACATCGCCTGCATTCTCGCCCTGCCGCTGGCGGTGGACCCGCCGAATGCAGGACGCGCCGCCCTGGGGGCGCTCGCGGTGGGAGCCGCCGCCGTCGCCCTCTTCTTCGTGCTGCGAGCCCTGGAGCGAAACGGGACCCGGCAGCGGATGCACCGGTTGTCCGAGGACCGCAAGTTTGCCCTGGAGCTGCGGATCCAGCTGGCACTGCTGTTTGCCCTGGCCGGAGTGGCGAGCTTCGGCCACGTATCGGTGATGCTGGCGGGGTTCTCGTTCGGACTGGTGGTCTCCGCCGTCGGCGAACCCCGGCGCCTGGCCCGCCAGCTTTTTGCCGTGAGCGACGGCTTTCTTGGCCCCATCTTTTTCGTCTGGCTGGGCGCTTCCCTTAACCTGCGTGACCTCGCCGGGCATCCGGACATGGTCCTCCTGGGATTGTCGCTGGGGATCGGCACCCTTCTGCTCCATGCCGGCCTCAGGGTGTTCGGAGTGCCGCTGCCGCTCGGCGTACTCTCCGCCGCCCAGCTGGGTGTGCCGGTGGCGGCAGCCAGCATCGGCACACAGCTCCATGTCCTGCAGCCCGGAGAGAACGCGGCCCTGCTCCTGGGCGCGCTGGTGACTATCGCCGCGAGCGCCTGGGCGGGATCGCGGGCCGCCCGGGACTTCGCCCCGCCGTCCGGCGCCGCAGCCGTCGGCTAAGCCAGCGGAAACCGGAGGTGCGAAACGCGAAAACGTGCACGCTGCCCGCCCCGGTTACCGGAAAGTAACCCCCTTCGACCAAATAATCGTGCACAAACGTGCAGAATCCTCTGAACGTCGCGCCATGGTCCCTACCGTGGAAAGGGTTGGCGTGAGTCAGGTCACAGTGGGGAAGGGCCGGCAACTCGCCTGCATCCATCAAGCCCCTCACCGCTGAGGGGCCCAACCTAAGAGGTAGTCCCGTGACCCAGCCCAATATTGCGTCCCGACCGGCCCGCGCAGTCGCCAAGTCCGCCGCGCTCGCAGCCATCGCCCTGCTCTGCGGATCCCTGGCGTCGGCCCCCGCGGCCACCGCAGACACCGTGGACATCTCCCCGCCCGGGGCAAACGACTGGTCCTGCAAGCCCAGCGCGGCGCACCCCCGTCCCGTGATCCTCGTCCCGGGCACCTTTGAGAACATGGCGAAGAACTGGGCCACCATGTCGCCTGCCCTTAAGAACCAGGGCTACTGCGTCTATGCCCTCAATTACGGAGCGACCAACGGGATCGATGCCACCGGACCGGTCGCCGACTCCGCAGCCCAGCTTGCCCCGTTCGTTGATGCCGTGCTGGCCTCGACCGGCGCAAAGCAGGTGGACCTGGTGGGGCACAGCCAGGGCGGGATGATGCCCCGGTACTACCTGGGGTTCCTGAACGGGGCGAAAAAGGTCAACCAGCTGGTGGGCATCGCCCCGTCGAACCACGGGACCCAGGGACTGATTACACCGGTCCCGGGCTCCGTGCCGCCGGCAACGTCGGTTGGCGGCTCCAATTGCCAGGCCTGCGCCGACCAGCAGGCCGGCTCCGCGTTCCTGACCAAGCTGAACTCCATCGGAGACACCGTGGCCGGACCGGTGTACACCGTCATCTCCACCACGCACGATGAGGTAGTGACCCCGTACCAGAGCCAGTTCCTGGCCGGATCCGCGCAGAAGGTCACCAACATCACCATCCAGGACAAGTGCCCGGCGGATGTGATCGAGCACGACCAGACGCCGAACGACCCCGTGGTGCAGCGCCTCGTCTCCAACGCGCTGGGCCGGCCCGCCGGGCAGCCGGCGGATCCTGCGTACCGGCCAAGCTGCGTCTAACCGGGAACCGGGGGCTTCTGATCGTCGACGACGCCGGCAGCAGACACTAGTCTCTGACCATGGGGATCATCCGGAACGTCTTTGGCCACAAACCGCCGGCTGTACTAATGCTGTTCACCGCCGTGGCGGGTCTCCTGCTGGGACCCGCCGCGGCGGCGTTCGCTGTTGCGCCGGTCGGCGTCGTCGTGGAGGACAAGGCCGGGGTCCTGGACCGCAATACGCTGCTCCCGGCCGTGCAGCAGATCGAGTTCTACCAGCCCACCACCGTCGCCATATATACGTACAACGGCAGCGCGGCGGACAATCTGAATGAAGAGGTCCTGCGCTTCGCCCGGGCGGAGCACCCGGACTGGATCAGCAAGGACGGCCAGAAATGGGCCGACGGCCTGTTCATCTTCGCGCTGGATCCGGTGGGCCGGCACGTCGGGACCTACATGGGCGAAGACCGGAAGGTATCCCTGGAGCAGCGCACCGACATCCAGGACGCAGCCAAGGAACTGCTGCGCGACGCCCAGTGGACGGACGGGACCATTGCCGGCATCCGCCGCGGCGCGGAACTAATCAACCAGCCCTGGTACCGCTCCACCGCCTTCCTGGTCACCGCCTGGAGCGCCGCAGGAACGGTGGTGGCCGGTGCGGGCGCCTGGTTGCTGGTGCGGTGGCGCACCCGGGTGGGAAGCCGCAGGGAAATTGCCCGCGGTGACGCAAACTACTCCAACGTCAGCATGGACCTGCAGGTGACCGAACTCAACGCAGGCACCATCCCGGCGTCCTCGCGCTACGGCAGCACGGTGCTGGAGAAACACCGCACCTTCCTGAGCCGCTATAAAGCCGCCACGGGCCTCTCCAACCAGGTACACGCGCTGACGTCCCGGGAACTCTCACGCAGGCCCGGCCTGGCGCTGGCCCGGGAGTACGCCGATGCGGCCGCGGAACTCGATGCCCTGGACGACGTCATCGCCGACACAAACGCCCTGCTGAACCGCGGGTCCACGTGGGCGACGGCGTGGGACCGTCAACTGGCACCGTTCCGCAGCGACCTGGCCGGCATTGAGGGCATGCTCGCCAAGGGCCACGGTGAAGGCGATTCCGCGACGGCCGCTTCCCTGCGGTCCTTCCGCGACGCCAGCCAGCGGGACATGGAACGCTGGACCGCAGACCTCGCGGACGGCACCATCACCCCTGAGACGGCGCTTGACCGCTTGCGCGACGCCAGGACTGAACTGTCCGGGCTGCTCAAGGCCCACGCCGACACGGTAATCGCGGGCTATGCACGCAATGACCGGGAGGCCGAGCTCATGCGGACGCAGATGGAGGAAGCGCAGGAAGGAACGGGGAAGAAGCAACGGCGCAGTTACGAGCCAAGCATCCTGGGCACGGTGTATCCGTCGTACTACTTTTTCTCGGTCCCCACCTTTAATACTGGGCTCAGCACCGGGGTTTCCAGCGTCAGCTCAGCCCGGGGCGGAAGCACCACGGGATACGGCGGCTCGGGCGGCAGTTTTTCCGGTTCCGGGAGCTCCTCCAGCTTCTAGGAAAGGTGTATCGACAACCGGCGGCCAACCGAGGATTCTTGGCTCCGTAAGCAGTTAAATTCCCTGAGCGAAAAGAGGGAGTGCAATGTCCACCAACGTTGTCACCCAGCTGCAAGTAAAATCCCACAATTCCCCTGATGAAAAGCGCCGGCCGGACAAGAGCGAGATCGACATCGTGTCGGTCGGCGACTACACCATCGGCCGGCTGAGTTTCGAGCCGGGATGGCGCTGGTCCGAATGCATCAAACCCGTGGTGAACACTGATTCCTGCCAGAACAGCCACGTTGGCTTCTGCGTGTCTGGCAAGCTGACTGTCGAGACCACCGACGGCGGCCGGATCGACATCGCCGCCGGCGACTCCTACACCATTCCGCCGGGCCACGACGCCTGGGTTGAAGGCGGCGATCCGTTCGTCGGGGTTGAGTTCCTGAGTGCGGCCGCCTACGCCAAATTACCGGACTAGGCACCACCCGCACGGCCCTTCCCGTGGCGGCGGGGCCACGGGTACGCTCGGGCCATGCGGAAGATCATCGTAGCGATGCAGGTTTCCCTGGACGGCTTCTTCGAGGGACCGGACGGCGACATTGGCTGGCACATGGTCGATGACGAACTCCACGGCTACTTTAACGACCAGCTAAGCACCATGGGGGCGTTCCTGGATGGCCGGGTCACCTACCAGCTGATGGCCGACTACTGGCCGACGGCGGACCAGGACCCGGACAGCTCACCGCGGGAGGTCGAGTTTGCCCGGATCTGGCGTGACATGCCGAAAATCGTCTACTCCCGGACCCTCCGGGAAGCCGGCTGGAACACCACGGTGGTGCGCGACGTCGTTGCGGAGGAGGTGCTGGCGCTCAAGGCCGAGCCCGGCGGGGACCTGGCGCTCGGCGGCGCGGAACTTGCAGACACTTTCCGCCGGCACGGACTGATCGACGAGTACTGGATCTTTGTCCATCCCGTCCTGCTGGGCCGGGGTAAGCCGTTGTTCAAGCCTGCGGAGGGCAGGACGGCAATGGCCCTCGCTGAAACCCGCAGGTTCGGCAACGGCGTGGTCCTGCTGCGGTACGGCAGCTAGGCGTTCAAAACACCAAAAGGCCGGCGGCCGGGTGCCCGAGGGCAACCGGCCGCCGGCCTTGGAAAGAGGCCTTGCGCGGTAATTAGGCGCCGGCGCGGACGAACGTCACGCTGCCGGTGGCGGTGAGCCACGACAGGGGGTGCTTGATGGTCTGGTTGCTGCCGTTCATGCCACCACTGATGGCCTGGCCGTCGCCGGCGTAGATGGCCACGTGGCCGGACTGGACGATCATGTCGCCAGGCTGCGGGGTGCTGACAACCTTGCCGTAGTTCATGAACTGCTGCGGACCAAGGTCGCCCACCGGGATGCCGGCTGCGCCCAGGGCCTTTTCGACCATGGCGGTGCAGTCCTGGGTGATACCGATCTGGCTGTAGGCGGCCGAGAGCATCGCGGCGTTGACTCCGCCGGCTGCCGGGGCAGGTGCGACTGCAGCCTTTGCCTGGACCGTGATCTGGGGTGCGGCCGGAGCCTGGGCAACCACAGGGGCGGGGACGGCGGCGGGAGCCGGTGCCGCAGCCACGGGCTTCGGCTGTTCGATGACGGGTGCCGGCGTGGTGGCGACTGCCGGGCGGTCGAAGCTGATGCGCACGGCGGAGTCCGCCGAGACGGGCGCCGAAACCTTGCTGCCGACGTCCACGGAGGATGCCGGGGCGGCGTCACGCTCGGCCGGTGCGGTGGCGGCGTTGGCGGCCATGCCGCTGGTGAGGACCAGGCCGGAGGCTGCGAAGATCACCGCGGCCTGGCGGCCGATGGTGCCGGACTTGACCGAGAATGCTGAACCCCGCCCGGCGGTTGCGTCGGAGCGATGGCGCGCAGAAGTAATGCTTGAAGACATGAATGTTGCCTCTCCCAATGCCTGCGAGGTGAGCTGTCGGATTCGGATGGGAGGCACCCGGCCGCGGGCCCGTCTGAAACGGACGCTGTGCGGCTTCACCCCAAGACCCGCTAAGAGCGCAGGTCGAAAGTGGTTTCCCCGTCTCTGCCAGATGGTTGCATTCGGATCCCGGGCCGCGGCAGAGTTAGGCAATCGGCTCGGGAGCGCCCGTATCGGATACAAACAGGCACCCATCAACGGTAACGACTCCGCGCCGGATTGTCACATTCAGGTAACGGGACCGTGTTGTGGCGGCAAAATTTTCCTACGTCCGGGTGCCCCGCCGCGCATAGGATGAAGGCATCCAGCGTTCCCGGAGCGGAGGCCCGAACATGACCAGTCCCTGTGTGGCAATCTGCCAGCTGAGCGACCAGCCCCGGGAGGATTTTGATGTCAACACCGAATTGCTGGTCCTGGAAGGAACCGAGATCCATGTCGGCACCTGGGACGCCGAGCCGCGTGACGGGGGCTTCGATGTGCACGTCCTGAACGACCGGGTGGACGCGCTGGGGTTTATGGTGGTCACGGACTGGCAGTTCCTGGACGGGAAAGCCTACGCCGTGGTGGAGCGCCGGCCCGGCACGTAACCGCTCTTCGCCTTTTCCGTACCGCCCGTTTCGACTGCTTCCCGGACCAGCCCGGCGTCGTCCGCGGTCCCCGTCCGGGCCAGCCCCGCCTGCCGCTGCCAGCGGTCCCAGTCGCCGTCCCCGGCCCGGAGCCCGCGGAGCGGGGCCAGCAGGGCGGCCCGCCGCAGCCAATCGTCCGGATCCTGCAGCCAGCGGCCCAGCACGGCCTCCGCGCGGGAACGGTTCTGGCCGGCGAGGCCTGCGGTGAGCGGCCCGACGACGTCGGTCGCCAGCGGATCGGCCAGCTCGCGCAGGCGCGCGGTCCGCAGGAAACCTTCGATCCGGGTCAGGTCCGAGTTATCCAGCACCGGAAGGCGGGACTGGAGCAGGACGACGGCGGCGAACCGGCGCTCGAAGACGGGCGCCTCCCACAGTTCCGAGCAGAGGGCGGTGATGTCGTCATGGCTTAGGTTCCGGTACCGCCGCAGTGCGTCCCGGACCGTTCCCCGGATGGCCCCGACGGATGAACCGTAGCTTGCCAGCCCGGTCCCGAAACGGGCCCGGGCCTCCTCCGCCCGCTGCCACGAGCCCTCCCGCTGCAGGGCCGAGTCAATGAATTCACCGGCTTCGCTCATGGGTCCATTCTGTCGTGCCGCCGCCGGGGTGTGCCGCCGCTGCGGTGCGCCGCGCGGCGGCCGTGGCCCGTCTCAGCCGGTGACCAGCCTGGTTGTCCGGTTCCAGGTCAGCCGGCCCCGCTGGAAGTCCGAGGCCCGGCCGACGGTGACCGCGTACTCATCCGTGGTGGGGTACCCGAGCCGTCCGCTTTCCCTGCCCAGGGCAGTCCAGCGGCCGCGGATCGCGCCCAGGACAAAGTGGGCGCCTGTCTTCGCGGTCCAGTAGATGGACGATCCGGACGAGCCGGCGAAGTGGTTGTAGCGTCCCAGCCCGTCCGGGGTGCGGGTCTCGTCCTGCGTCGGATAACCGAGCGGGCCGCGCTCCCGGCCCATCGCCGTCCACTTGGCCCGGATGACCCCCACAATGTAGTGCGCCCCGGTGGCGGGTGACCAGTAGATCGAGGCCCCGCCCGAGCCGGAGAAGTGGCCGTACCGGCCGATCGTGTCCGGGGTGGTCAGCTGGTCAGTGGTCGGGAACCCGAGGATTCCGGCGGCCCCGCCCATGGCCTTGTAGCGGGCGTAGATGGCGCCGCCCACCCAGTGCGCCCCGGTGGCCTGGGACCAGCAGATGACGCCCTTGACGTAGTCCTGGCACTTTCCTGCCCCGACCGGGTACTCCAGGGTCAGCGACCTGCCCAAAACCGACCTCGGGTCGCCGGCGCCGGTCTGGTAGGCCTTCAGGGCGATGGGGTCATCGACGCCGGCCCCGGTGAGCATGACCTTCTGCGCGCCCTGCCCGTCGTCGGCGGTAATCAGGTAGTAGGTGTCCGCGGTTCCGGCCTGGCCGACCGCCGTGGGCTTGAACGTGACGCTCTGGTAGGCGGATTCACCCGCGGGGATCACGAGGCCTTCGGCGATGGGATTGGTGGTGGAGAAGACCCCGAGCGGCGCCTTCGCCTTGGTGATGGTCATTGGGATATTGCCGGTGTTCACAATCGTGAAGTCCCACGTGGCCGAGGTCCCGATCGGAACATTGCCGAACGCCAGGGACGGCGGGAGCTGCAGGTGGGCCGCTCCCGAGACGGCGGTGGCGTTCACGGGGACGGTCAGCGAGCCGCGGTTGGTGGTGACCACCAGCTGGTCAGTGACGGGGGTCGCCGTTGTGGGGCTGAACGTCACCGAGACAGGGACCGAGGTGAGGGGCTGGATGACCTGGCCCACCGCCGGAACCGTGGCGGGGTCGACGCTCAGGGATGCATTGGCCGGCAGGGTCACACCCGTAACGGTTGCAACGCTCAGGCCCGTGTTGACGACGTTGACCGTCTGCCGGCTGCTGGTTTGGGTCGGGACACTGGTGTAGGTGAGCGTCGCCGGAGTGGCGCCCAGGCCTTCCTTGGTTCCTATGGCATGGACCCCCAAAAGGTCCACCTCGCCGTCGGCCATGGTGACAGTCAGCGCCCCGTCCGCCTGTCCCGGGGCTGCCGGCGCGAACGTCACCGGAACCGTCAAGCTCGCCCCGTTCGCCAGCGTGCGCGGCAGCGCCAGCGTGCCAATCCCGAACGGAGCGGCCGCCGTGACGGTCTGAACCGTGACGGCGCGTGTGGCGGTGATGGTCACGGAGCCGGTCTTCACCGTGCCGACCTCAGCCGTCCCGAGGTCTCCGCTGGCGGTGCCCATCGCGGACGTGGTCGGCGCGCCGAACCCGATGATGTGGCCGTCCCGCGTCCCGACGTAGACCCGGCCGTTGTCGGTTGCCACAGTTGAGAACTTGGCTGCAATGCCCAGCGGCGCAGTGAAGACCTGCTGGAGTTTGCCGGCGCTGTCCGGAAGGGCGCGGTAAGCCCGAAGCTCAGCTCCGGTACCGGTGGGGCCGGTGACGTAGACCGCCCACACCAGGGCGGTGGACGCGTTGGTGCCGTTGGAGGTTACGGACGGGGCCCCGGAGGTATAGCCGAACGTGCCTACGGAGGTCCCGACCGAGGCCAGCTGGATGCCGCCGGTGCTGCTGGGCAGGAGCTTATGCGCCCGGAGGTACCCCTTGTTCTCGACGGTGTAGACGTAGCCGCCGCTGGTGGTCCCAAGGAAGGCCGGCCGTCCCCAGACTCCGCTGTACGGCCCGGCCTCGTCGACGACCGCATCGGTACCGCCGGCCCCCTGCCCCATGCCGCCCAGGTTGTCCCGGTCCAGCAGGTAGACGCGCCCGTCCTTCCCGACCTGCACCAGCAGCCGGGGATGCGCTGCGGTTCCATAGCCGGCCGGGATGGCGATGGGCGCACCGGATCCGAGGTCGGCGTCGTTCTGGTCCAGCTTGGCGTTGTTGGCGGGGCTGAAGAAGTCGGTGGGTTTGAGGTTGCCGTCGGCGCCGACGGTGAGCCGGACGACGGACTCGGCCAGGGTGGCGGGCGGGGTCTTCCCGGGACCGGCTTTCGGGGAGATGCCGTTGCCGGTGGAGAAGAGGATCTGGCCGGCGCCGTCGGAGACCAGTCCCCCGCCGGACTGCCAGATGCCGCCCTCCGCGCTGCTGTTGCCCGATTCGGTGGCCCACATGGTGGTCTGGCGGCCGGCGGTAGAAACACCGACGACGTAGCCCACGAATGGCGCCCAGTCACAGTGGCTCGCGAAACCGGCGTACACAACCCCGCCCAGCAGCAACAACCCGGGCCGCTGCATGGCGGTCATGGCGTTGAACGGCCGGGTCGGGTCGTTGGTCGGGGCGCCCCCGATCAGGACGGGGAATCCGGGCCGTTCGGCACCCGTGGTCCGGTCCAGGGAGTGCATGTACCAGTGCGGGAGCTGCGGGGTGGCGCCGTCGTTCGTCTTGGCCAGCATAAAAACACTGTTGGTCGCGGCGTCGTAGACAGGGGTCGAGGTGACACCTACGTTGGGGGCGAGGTCGCCGCAGCTGACGGTTGCGGACGGCCACGCCGGCCCGAGGTTCCGCTGCCACCTCAGCGCTCCGGTGCTGCTGTCCAGGCCGTAGGCGTTGTTGTTCTCGGTCGCGGCTATCACGGTGCCGCCCACCACCAGGGGTTGGGCGTAGACCTGGCCGTCCACCGTTGCGGAGAACAGTTTGCCGAAGTTCGAGGACGCGACCGACGTCGGCGACAGGATGGTCTCGTTGCTGTCCCACCCGGTCCGCAGCAGGTCGTGGGCGATGGTGCCGACGTCGGCGGCAGCACCGGCACCGACGCTCAGCCCGGCGAGCGTCAGTGAGGCTGCCAACAGCCCGGCCCAGGCGCCCTGCGAGCGCGGTTTAGCGCCTCGGCGCCGCCGGCCGGCATGCCGGCGGATTTGATCGACAGTTACCCCAGATTCTGTTGCTGCACGCATGGTTGAGACCCGATTTCTGACCACTGCATTTGACTTTCATGACCCAGTACTCAGGAGCCTAAAAGCGCGGAAAGACGGGGTCGCGAGTGGGCTCCACCCGTCTTCTGCGGGGCATTTCGCGCTTTTCGTGCCGCACTACTTGGTCCCTCCGCGGGACCACTTGGACGGCGACCCGCAGCCCCCATTTCGCGCGCTCTTTTCCGGCTTGCGGGCGGCGTGCGGCATTGCAGGCGCAGGTCACGATCAGGTAACGTTGACGGCTGGTCCGCGGGGTCCGTGCGGAGAAGCGTTTGCCACGTCAACAGCCCGGAGGGGTAGCTTGCTCAAGAAAATCGCCATTACCGCTGCGCTCGGCGCCCTGTCCCTGGCCGGATGCAGCGCTGCCCCCAGCACCGGCGCGGCGTCCCCCTCGTCCCCTGCAGGATCGGGCACGCCGGCGTCGACCTCCCCCGCCAATACCGGCGCGTCGACGCCATCGTCTCGCGGCCCGGGGCACTCGCCCGCCGCTTCCGCCACCGACAGCACTTCCCCGGGCACAGCCACCAAAGGGCCAGTTGCCGCGGCACCGACCACGTCAGCCGCACCGTCCGTCCCAGGCTCCTTGGCTGTGACCCCCGAGCCGGCGGGGACAGCACCTCCCGCGGTACCCGCTCCCGCAGCACCGGCGGCCGGAGAGGGCGCGGAGGCGGCCACTGCTCACCGGTGGGGGCCGGTGATTGCCGGAGACGAATTCGGCTATGCCGGAGCGCCTGACGCCACGAAGTGGAACGTTGCCACCGGCCCGGGCCACGCCGGGCTGGGCAACCGGCGGCCCGAAGCCTGGACGGTTGCTGACGGGGTCGCCACCGTCCGCGGCGACGCCACCGGAGCGACCGGCGCCATGGCGGCGCGGTTCGGTGCGCAGAAGTACGGCCGCTGGGAAACCCGGATGAAGACCACCACCCGCGATGCCCACTACCGGCCCCTGGTCCTGCTCTGGCCCAGCAACAACACCTCACCGAATTGCGCAGAGGTGGACTACGCCACGGGCACTGCCAAAGGGACCGGCGTGGATTTCCTGCTGCACTACGCATGCGGCGGCGCCACGGGACCGTCCGCGGCGGCGGCGCCCGTCGACACAACACAGTGGCACAACTACGCCGTGGAGTGGACCGCTTCCGGCATCACGGGCTACGTCGACGGCGTCAGGACTTTCAACGATCCGGACCCCGGTCATCAGCCCGCGGTGGACATGCGCCAGATGATGCAGCTCGACTGGTTCCCCGACGCCGGAACCAGCGGCCCGTCCCAGATGAACGTGGACTGGGTGCGCGTCTACAACTAGGGCGACCGCAACGAGAGCGACTGCTACTAGGACGACAGCCCCGTCTCGGACGGGCCCAAATCCTCTGGCACCGGCGGCAGCCGGGGCCCAGCATGGATGGAGCACAACCTCCGACGGCAGGGAGCCCAGCCGTGTGTCCAGGCGCTGCACCCATGCGAAGTACCCGCGTCCCGCTGCGGCGGGGCAGGTTATCGTCCTGCCGGTTTGCTGTTGCCGCCGCCCTCGCCGCCGTCGCCCCCGCCGGCTGCACTTCCTCCCCGCCGCCCGCGCCGCCACCGGCGACTGCGGCCCCCCACACTGCAACCCCGGCCACAGCCGCGCCTTCCACACCCGCTACCACCACGGGGCCGCCAGCTTCCGCACCAGAGAAGGTACTCTCCGACCAGGAACTGATGGCCCTGATGGACGCGGCCATCAACACCGCGCACAACGGGACTGCCCGGGTCGCGGACAGCAACGATCTCCGCTCCCGGCTCCAGAATCAGCCGCAGCCCGGGCCCGGCCCCGCCGTCGATCCCGCCGAGTGCGGCGTGTTTCGGCCGCACAGCGCCCCAACCAGCAGCGCCGACCTTGGGATGCATTTTGCGGCCGGAGTGCTGACGCTGACCGGAGAATGGTCCAGGGAGGCCCTCGCCTTTGTCCTGGTCCGCAGCGCTCCCCGCAGTGACGTACAGGCCGCTGATTTTTCCTACACGGATGAGCAGGCGCGCAGGTGCGCCCGGTTCCGGCGGACCGCCGGCAGCGGACCGGCCTCCACGGTCCGGCTGCTCCCCCTGGCAGCGGTGGGCGAGAAGGCTTACGCCACCGCCACCGTTCCCGCGGCCGCTGCAGGAACTCCCCCGCCGCCGGCCACACTTGCCCTGCAGGTCTTCAAAGGCTCCCTGACGATCGGGCTGAGCCGGCAGGCACCCGCTACCAGTTCCGACGTCGAACTCAGGGCCGCGCTGGAACCGCTGCTCCGGATCGGAAAGCGCATGGTTGGCCAGCCGGCGGAGTCCCCGTCTCCCACAGCCCCGCCGGCCGTACCCGCTCCAGCGCCGGCCCCTCTGCCGCAGGAGACACCGCAGCACCTGGCCCGGCTCCTGCAGCACATCACCGGCCCGCACGGTGACGAAGCCCGGGTCCTCGCCGGCCGGTACGCGCCGGCCGGCCCTGAGCCCGGACCACCGTCGCCTCCGTGCACCTACGACGACACGAAGTACCTCGGGACGCTCCATGGCGCACCCCTGGTGGTCGCGGAGATTCCGGCGGCACTGCCGACGTCGGAGCACATCAGCCTCCGGCTGGTGCGGTTTGCCCGGGGCCCATCGGCCGCGATGCCCTTCGACCGCCGGGCCGCCGGGTTCGCCGGCTGTAAGGTCATCGAGCAGAAGGTGCCGGGAGTGCCCTCCCGTACCTGGACGGCCGTCCGCCGCCTCGCGGTCGACACCAGTGGTGAAACGGGTTATGCCCTCTCCTACGGGGTCTCCGGCGGATCCCGAGTCCGGCACATCCTGGTGGCCGCCCGGAAGGGCACTCTCTCCGTGGAAGCGGAAACCGAGGCCCGCTCCGAGGCCACGGCCCTGCAGGCAGCACGCGGGCTGGCTGCCACCATCAACAAAGTCATGGCCAGGGTGGGCACCTAGCACGCGACAACACTGGGCGGGCCTGCGCCGACCTGGGCTAGCATGCAGACACGGTTCCGTTGCGTATTCCGCTCAGCACCCAACCGCCGTAATGACCACGTCCGAGGAGATCCGAGCCATGCCAGAAACCGCCATCCATGCTCCCGCCGACCGGTCCGGGGGCCCGGGAGGCTCCGGAAGCGGCCTCCGCTGGGGAATCCTCGGCACCGGGCTGATTGCCGGGCTGCAGGCGTCCGACCTCGTGGACCACGGTTTCACAGTCCAGGCCGCAGGGTCCCGCAACGCCGCAACGGCCCAGGAATTCGCCGCCAAGTTTCAACTGCCGACGGCGCACGGCAGCTACGAGGCCCTGGTCAACGACCCCGCCGTGGACGTGGTGTACATCGCCTCGCCGCACCCGTTCCACCATGAGCACGCGCTGCTGGCTCTGAAGGCCGGCAAACATGTGCTGGTCGAGAAGCCCTTCGCAATGAGCGCCGGCCAGGCGCAGGAGATCGTGGACCTCGCTGCGGCACGGGGCCTGGTCGCGTTGGAAGCCATGTGGACCCGCTACCTGCCCCACATGGTGCGGATCCGGGAGCTGATCACCACGGGTGCCCTCGGCGAGGTCCGCACGGTCATCGCGGACCACAACCAGAACCTCCCCAAGGATCCCGGCCACCGGCTGAACGATCCGGCGCTGGGCGGCGGCGCGCTGCTGGACCTCGGCATCTATCCCGTGTCGTTCGCGTTCGACGTGTTTGGCGCACCGGCCACCATCCAAGCGGCCGCCAGCATGACCACCACCGGCGTCGACCGCCAGACCGCCATGATCTTCGAGTACGCGGACGGCCAGCAAGCGGTGCTGCATTGCGCGCTGGACACCGCCGGCCCCAACCGGGCCGCCGTCATCGGCACCGCCGGAAGCATCGAAGTGGACCCGGTCTGGTACACGCCCACCGGGTTTACCCGGTACGACGACGGCGGGAACGTCGTCGAACGCTTCGACGAGCCGGTGTCCGGCCGGGGCATGCAATACCAGGCATGGGAGCTGCAACGGCTGGTTGCCGCCGGCGCGACCGCCAATGAGATCCTCCCGCCCAGCGAAAGTGTCGCGGTGATGGCGGCCCTCGACGCAGTGCGCGGCAGGATCGGCCTGAGGTACGCCAGCGACCTCCGGTAAGGGCTCCGCTCCGCGGCCGCAGGCGTACTGGTAGGGTCTGCCCATGGATGAAAAACTGGGGAAGTTCATCGACGATTTCGCGCTGCTCGTACAGCTGGCACAGTCCGGGCAGCGCCGGGAACCCGCGGGCGAACAGCTCCTGCCATCGCTAACCGCGCATTTGGACAGCCCGGCGGGTTCACTACCCGTGGTGGTCGAGGACATTCCGCCGCACCGCTTCGTGGACGCCGACATTCAGCTGGCGGAACTCGCCGGCGCGGACCCACAGTTCCGGCTGGCCGGCATCGGCGGCGGGGACCAACGCCACCACCACTCCCTCAGCGACATGCTGCAACAGGCACAGCAGTACCCCAACTTTCCGCTGGCCCAGCCGGACTACACCAACCTCGCGGTGGGTCCGGACGAGCAGCGGCAGGCTGTGGCGCTGGGCCTATGGCTCTTCCGCTACGAGGGCCGACCGCTCGCAGTGCTGCAACGCGACGCGAACCCCCGGTACGGCCGGCAGTCGGCATCCCTGGAGGTGCTGGCCGGATCCAGTGACCTGGCCGCGGCATTCCTGGCGGAGTTCCGCCGTCGGATGCAGAATCACAGCGTCCTCAAGGGCCAGGTCATCTCACTGGTCATGGGCGAATACGGGCCCAGCGCAGCGGGCGTGACCTTCCATGCCCGGCCGGAGCTGTCCGCGTCCGAGGTGGTCCTTCCTGAGGGCCTGCTGCAGCGGGTCTCGGACCATGCCCTGGCCATTGCCGAGCACAGGAGCACCCTCGCCCGGTACGGCCAGCACCTCAAGCGCGGCGTCCTGCTGTACGGCCGGCCGGGCACGGGCAAGACCCACACGGTGCGGTATCTGCTGAGCCGAAGCGCGGACACCACCGCCATCCTCCTGGCCGGCGGATCGCTCGCCCGGATCTCGGAGGCAGCCGCCATGGCGCGGGCGCTTCAGCCGTCAATTGTCGTTCTGGAGGACTGTGACCTGATTGCCGAGGACCGCAGCTTCGGGCACGGGCCGCAGCCGCTGTTGTTTGAGGTCCTTGATGCCATGGACGGACTGGCCAGCGACGCCGATGTTGCCTTTGTGCTCACCACTAACAGGGTGGACATGCTTGAACGGGCCCTGGCCCAGCGCCCGGGGCGGGTGGACCTTGCCGTGGAGATACCACTGCCGGCATTGCCGGAGCGGGTCGCACTGCTCAAGCTGTATGCCCGGGACATTCCGTTCAGCGACGCCGCCCTGGACGAGGCGGCCGCCCGGACCGGGGACACAACGGCTTCTTTTGCCCGGGAACTGATCCGCCGTGCTGTCGTGGCGGCCGCGATGGACGGCACCGCGGTGGCGGACGGCCACCTGCTGACGGCCGTGGAACACCTGATGGCCGACGGCGAGGCACTCACCCGCAGCCTGCTMGGCACCGGCGGCGGAGCCGGCGCCGGGCCCTTTGCCCCGCCGCCGGGTGCCGGGCCCTTTGCCCCGCCGCCGGGTGCCGGGGGCGGGTTCAGCGCCCCGTTCCCGGGCTGAGCAGGTGCTCGTGGAAGAACGCAAGGATCCGCCGGCGCGCGTCCTCCGCCGACGGCTCGTGATACGCGGCCGCCACGAGCTTCGCCAGCACACGGTCCCCCACCGACAGGTCCGCCGGGCCGTGCCGGTTGATGAAGCCGTGGCCTGCGCCGGGGTAGACCTTGATGTCGTGGGCGATCCCGGCCTCTGCCAGGACCGGTTCCAGCCGGTCCGGCACACCCCGCACCCCCGGCCAGCGGTCCCTGGCCCCGTAGCTGGCAACGATCGGGCAGGCGCGCGGTAACGCCGCCGCCGTCGCCTCATCCAGTCCGCCGTAGTTGACACTGGCAGCGGCGAAGTCATGGTCCGGCGCCAGCATCAGGGCGAAACCGCCGCCCATGCAGAAACCCATCACTCCCACCCGGCCGGTGCAATCCGGGCGTCCTGCCAGCCAGGCGCGGGTGAGGTCAAGCTCGCCGAGGGGACGCCAGCCGCGGATCAGCGCCCACAGGCACAGCGCCCGGCGTGCCCAGTGGAACAGGTCCGGCGCCACCGCAAGGAATCCTTCGGCCGCGAGCCAGTCCGCCTGGGCGCGGGTATCCGTGCTGAGCCCGAGTGCGTCGTGGATGACCACGACGCCGGGCCACAGTCCCGGCCCAGCGGGCACGGCAAGGTAGGCCGGCATGCGGCCGCGTCTGGTTCCAATGAACACCTCGGACATGGCCGCCTCCGGAGCCTCGGGCCGAAACTGGTTCCCGCCGGTCTACCAGCGATTCGGATTCTCCGGGAAGAGTCAAGGTGCCCGCTCAGGGCACAGAAAAGTCCGGCCGGGACCCCGGCCGGACTGTCATCCTGTTGGTCGAACCGAATGCCGCCGGAACTAGCCGACTTTGCCGGACAGTGCCACAAGCACACCGGCTGTGGCGAAGTATTTGTTGCTTCCGAGGTCGCGAATGGTCTTGATGCCGAGGCCGGCCAGAAGCTCGTCGTGCTTTTCCGTCAGCCCCGCGAGGGCTGAGGGCGGCGCGGAGAGAACTTCCTCGAGGCTGGCATTCTCGTAGGCCTTATCGAGTGCCTTGCCCAATTCAATGGAAACAGCCATGTTCATTTCCTTTCGTCGATGCGGAAATATGCGCGTTCCCACCGCGGGGGCGGACCAGGGACTGCGCAGATACCGGGAAATTCCCGGCACCCCTGACGGCTAGGCTATCGCAGAGCCGGCCATAATTGATGGGAAAATCAGGACCAATTTTGCAGGACCCCGCCGCCCCGCAGGGCCCGTATCCGGACCCTGCGGGGCCGGCGCCGCTGCTAGACCCGGCGGTCCTGCTGCAGGGCATCGCGGATCTCGGTGAGCAGGGCGATCTGCGGGTCTTCGGCCGCCTCGTCCTTGACTTCGGTGTTGATGCCGAGCCGGCGATTGCGGCGTTCAATCATGTGGTTCATCGGCGCGACCACCACGAAGTAGATGGCCGCCGCCACGAGCAGGAAATTGACGATGGCCGTGAGGAGGACACCGAATTTAATGTCGTTGCCGTTGAGGGTAACAACGGCGAAGCTGTCAAAGTTGTGCGCTCCGGTCAGGCCCGCGATAAAAGGCATGAGGACGCTTTGGACTAGGGCCGTGACCACTGCACCGAAAGCGGCACCAATCACGACAGCGACGGCAAGGTCTACGACGTTGCCCTTCAGGATGAAATTCTTGAATCCGGTCAACATAATTTCCAAGCTACTCCGCGAAAATGGGATATGGGCGACCCGACGCCAAATTTTTGGGGTGTTGGCCTCCTAGCCTCCAAGGCGCACGTGCCGCCCTCGGGTCTAGGGTGGACAGTGCCAGCGGCGCCCGGACGGCCGGGCGCCCCCACCGCAAAGGAGCGCGGGCGCATGGAAAGTTCGGAGCTGGTTCTGGCGGACCTGGACCGGGAACTCGGCTGGATCCGCGAAACGTACACGGCCGTGCACCGGCGGCCTGAGCTCAGCCTCGCGGAGCACCAGACGGCCGGGCTGGTCGAGGAAAAACTCACCGCATTCGGGTACGCCGTGACCCGGTGCGGCGGCACCGGCGTCGTCGGCGTCCTGGCAAACGGGAACGGCCCCACCGTGCTGGCCCGGGCAGACATGGACGCGCTGCCGGTCACCGAAGACACCGGACTGGACTATGCCTCGGAGGTGCCCGGGACCATGCATGCGTGCGGCCACGACGTCCACGTCGCCACCCTGCTGGGAGCGGCGAAGCTGATGGCGGACGGACGCCGGGCGTGGTCGGGCACTTACGTCGCACTGTTCCAGCCCGGTGAAGAGATCGGCGCGGGTTCCCAGGCCATGATCGACGACGGGCTGGTCACCCGCGTGCCGCGGCCCGACGTCGCCCTGGCCCAGCACGTGATGCCGATAGCGGCCGGGACCCTGGCCACCACGGCCGGGCCGGTCCTCTCGGCCGGGGATTCGCTGAGGATTACTGTCCACGGCAAGGGCGCCCACGGGTCCATGCCGCACATGGCGGTGGACCCGGTGGTGCTGGCCGCCGCGATCGTGCTGCGGCTGCAGAGCGTGGTGGCGCGTGAGACCAAACCCGGGGACTTCGCGGTGGTCACCGTAGGGGCCCTGAACGCCGGGACGACGTCGAACATCATTCCGGACCGCGCGGTCCTCCTGCTGAACATCCGCACGTACGACAACCAGGTCAGGCGCACCGTCCTGGCGGCGATTGAGCGGATCACCCGGGGCGAGTGTGCTGCGGCCGGGTCGCCCCGGGAGCCCGACTTCGAGTACTACGACCAGTTTCCGCTGACCAGCAACGACGCCGCGGTCACTGCCCGGGTGAGCGCCGCGTTCGCCGCGCATTTTGGTCCGGACGCGGTTCTGCGCGCCGCGCCGCAGACCGCCTCGGAGGATTTCAGCCGCATCCCGGACGCCTTCGGGGTGCCGTACACGTTTTGGCTGCTCGGAGGGGTGGACCCCGTGAGGTACCGGGCCGCCGTCGCGGCGGGCACCGTGCCGCAGGACATTCCGGCCAACCACTCGCCCTTCTTCGCGCCCGTCCTGGATCCGACGCTGTCGCTGGGCGTCCAGGCCCACGTTGTCGCCGCCCTGTCCTACCTCGCGGCAGCCCCGGCCGGCCCCTCCGCGGTGCCCGGGGCCTGACGGGTTAACTCGTGGTGCGGTGGCGCTCCGCCGCGGGGTCCGCGCTGGCACTCCAGCTTGCAAGCAGCCGGAGCCTTTCCGCCGAGGGCGAGCCCGGCTCCGCGGTGTAGACCATCATCACCTGGCCCGGTTCGGCGGTAATGGCCAGCTCCTCGTACGCGAGGATCAGCTCGCCGGCCACCGGGTGCTGGAAACGCTTGGTTCCCGAGCCGTGGGTGCGGACATTGTGGGCACCCCAGAGCGCTCGGAACACTTCACTCCGCGTGGAGAGTTCCCCGACGAGGTCCTGCATGGTCCGGTCGTGCGGGTCCCGTCCGGCTTCGGCGCGCATGATGCCGACGCACATCTCGCTGAACAGCTCCCAGTCGGGATAGAAGTCCCGCGAGGCCGGGTCCAGGAACTGGAAGCGTGCCAGATTGGGGGTGCGGCCGCCGTCGCCGATCACCGGCGAGTAGAAGGCGCGCCCCAGCTCATTGGTGGCCAAGAGGTTCTGGTAGGGGTCCCGGACAAAGGCGACGCCGTCGGTCACGGCGTCCAGGGCCCATTGCAGGCTGAGGCGCGGACCCGTTTGCTGGCCGGAGCGCTTCCGCTGCCGGCCGGACGTAGGGATCCCGTCCGCCGCACGGGCCAGGTGCAGCAGGTGCGCGTGCTCGGCGTCGTCGAGGCGGAGGGCACGGGCGAGCGATTCCAGCACCGACGACGACGCGCCGGCGATCGAGCCGCGCTCGAGCTTCGCGTAATACTCCACGCTGACGTCGGCCAGCAGGGCGACTTCGCTGCGCCTCAGACCGGCCACCCGACGGTTGCCGCCGGCTGCGAGGCCCGCTTCTTCCGGGGTGAGCCGGGCACGCCGCGACATCAGAAACTCTCGTACTTCGGCCCGGTTATCCATGCTTCAAGATTATGCCGCGGCGACCGGACAAGGGGTCCCCTCCCGGTACACCCCTCAGCAGTGACTCCCCCGCCCGCGGAAACGGCGCTTGACTGGTTGGACCCGGAAAACAGCGCACACAGGAGACCCATGACCACCGCCACCGTCAGTGCACCATCCACACCGCCTTCCGCCCCGTCGCGCCTGCCGCTGGGGGCGCTGATCCTCCTGGCCGCGATGGGCTTCGTCCTGATCAGCGCAGAGACCATGCCGGCCGGCCTCCTGCCGGTGATCGCTGCGGGCCTGCACACCAGCGAAGGAACCGTGGGCCTGCTGGTCAGCGCCTACGCCCTCGGCACCGTCCTCGCGACCATCCCGGCGATCACCCTGACACGGGGTCTCCGGCGGAAGCCGCTGCTGCTCGCCGGCATCGCCGGACTCGTGGTGGCCAACACTGTCACCGCGCTCTCCCCCGATGTCGCGTTGTCCCTCGTCTCCCGTTTCCTGGCCGGCGCGTTCTCCGGCGTCATCTGGGGAATGCTGGCCGCTTACGGCCGCCGTATCAGCCCGCCGCGGAACGCCGGCCTGTCGCTGGCCATCGTCTCCACCGGAGCCCCGCTGGGCTTCGCGTTCGGCACGCCGTTGGGCGCCTGGATCGGGACGGCGTCTGACTGGCGCTGGTCCTTTGGCGCTCTGTCGGTCCTGGCGCTCGCCGTGGTCGGGCTCATCATCGCCTTTGTCCCGGATGCCCCCGGGCAGCCAGCCACCACCCGCCTTCCGCTGGGCCGCGTCTTCCGGCTGCCCGGCGTCGCCCTGATCCTGGCCGTCATCGTCGTCTGGATGCTGGCCCACAGCACCCTTTACACCTACATCGCCCCGTATCTCCGTTCCGGGGGCACCGGCCTCACCGCCGACCTCGTGCTGCTGGTCTACGGCATCGCCTCCGTCCTCGGCGTCGGGCTGACCGGGGCCCTGCTGGACCGCTACCCGCGCCCGCTGCTGCACCTGAGTGTCGCCGCGTTTGTCAGCGCCGGAATCATCCTGCTGGCCGGGCACGGTTCGGCCCCGGCCGTCCTGACCGCCGCGGCGCTCTGGGGAGTCGCCTTTGGCGGTGCGGCCCCGCAGCTGCAGGGACCGCTGACGACGGCGGGCGGCGAGAACGCAGACGTCGCCAACTCATTCCTGCCGGTTGCCTTCAACCTCGCGATCTTCGGCGCCGGTATTCTGGGCGCTGTTCTGCTGGTTCCTTTTGACGGCTCGGTGCTGCCGGTGGTGATGGTCGGCCTGGGCGCGGCAGCCCTCCTGGTCACCTTGTACGGCCGCCGTTCAGCATTTCCACGCCGGCTCTGAACCGCCGTCGAACACGCCGGCAGCCCCAAACCTAACCCCCAACCGGCAGCCCGCGCGCTGCACCCCATGAAAGGAACATCATGACTGAACAACCCCTGCAGGTGGGAGGCGGCCGCAAGATGTTCGGCGACTTCGCCCCGAAACTCGCCGAACTCACCGACGACGTCCTGTTCGCGGACGTCTGGAACCGCCCCGAACTCTCCGCACGGGACCGCAGCCTGATCACTGTGGCCGTGCTCACCGCCGCCGGCAACACCGGGCAATTGGGCTTCCACCTCGGACGCGCCGTTGAGAACGGAGTCACCCAGGAGGAGCTCATCGAGGCCATCACCCACGTCACTCTTTATGCCGGCTGGCCCCAGGGTATGGCCGCGATGGGCGTGGCCCAGCAGCTCTTTACCGACGGGAAGTAGTCATGCCGGACCCGGCGGCCGTCCTGGCCTAGTACTTGTAGAAGCCCTCGCCCGTCGCGACACCGAGTTTGCCGGCGTCGAGGTAGTTCTCCTTCAGGTGCCGGGCAAACGCCTGCGATCCCGCCGCCGGTGACGACGCGGCAATGTTGTAGGCGGTGCCCAGGCCGACGACGTCGAAAATCTGGAACGGCCCGCTGGGGGCGCCGGTGGCAATACGCCACGTCTTGTCGATGGTCCGCGGGTCCGCGACACCCTCCAACAACAATCCCGCGGCAGCGTTCAGGAGCGGCACCAGCAGCGAGTTCAGCACATAGCCGGCTTTCTCCTTCCTGATCTCGATTGGCTCCAGCCCGCTGTTCCGGGCGAACTCGACGACGGCGCTGAACACCGCCGGATCGGTCTCGGCTGTACCCATCACCTCCGCGATGTTCTGCGCCCAGATGTTGTTGGCGTAGTGGAGGGCGAGGAATCGGTCGGGGCGGCCGGTGGAGTCTTTCAGGTCGCTGGGCAGCAGCGTGGAGGAGTTGGTGGCGAAAATGGTCCGGTCCGGGGCGAGCCCGGCAAGCTGGCGGTAGAGCCCGCGTTTGAGCTCGAGCAGCTCGGGCACTGCCTCGATAACAAGGTCGGCATCCGCTGCGGCCTCGGCCAGGTCAGCGGTGAGCCGGAGGCTTTCCAGGGCCGACCCGGCCCGGCCCTCCTCCGCGCCGGGCATGCTGGCGTGGTAGATGCCGGCGAGCCTGGCGAACCGGCCCCGGGCCAGCTCGAGGGCGGCGTCGTCGACGTCGTAGGCTGTCACCGCGAAGCCGTGGAAGGCTGCCTGGAAGGCGATTTGTGAGCCGAGCACTCCGGTGCCGAGCACGGTCAGGGTCTTGATCGGGGGCATACGGTTCTTCCTTTCGGGGCCGGGCGCTAGGAGCGGCCCGGTGTATCGGACCCGTAGATGCTGCGGATCCAGATGGTTGATAGGACCTCGAGGGCGTGCGCCTCAGTGATGGCAGGGGTCTCCCGGTTGAGGACGGCGGTGATCACCCGTTCGTTCATCAGGTTCAGGCTGACCGCGAGGTCGTGGGCGTCGATCCCCTCCGGAGCGGCGCCGCGCATCCGCTCGGACCGGATCACGCCGCTGGAGTAGTCGACCCACGACTGCATCGACCTGGACCAGAGCTCACGGACTTCCTCGTTGCGTGCCCGAGCGGCGATGGCTGCGGTGGCCACCCCGCGGTGGGCAACGAACACCTCGACGAACATGCCGATGGACCGGGTCCATGCTCCGGCGGGGTCACTGTCGAAGTCCCGCGGCAGGCCCCCCACCCGGTGCTCCACTTCGGTGATGACACGGTCCAGGAGGGCCAGCAGGACGGCGTCTTTGCCCGGGAAATAGAAGTAGAACGTGGGCCGGGAGATCCCGGCCCCGCGGGCGAGGTCCTCGATCGAGACGTCATCGAAGGACCGTTCGCCTAGGAGAGCCTCGGCAGTCACGAGGATTCCGTCCTGGCGTTCGTCCCCCGAGACCCGTGCGCTGCGTCGTCCTCGTTGAGCCATGCGCCCATCCTAACCCTCCCAATCAACACGGTGTTGACTCTCTCGACTGTGAGTCGATACCTTGGCGGGATGAGCGAGCACGTGGATGTGTTGATTGTCGGAGCAGGGCTGAGCGGCGTGGGTTTCGCCAGCCGGCTGAAGCGTGACCTTCCGGGGAAAACCTTTATGCTGCTCGAATCACGCGGCGCCGTTGGCGGTACCTGGGACCTCTTCCGGTACCCGGGCATCCGCTCTGACAGCGACATGTACACACTCGGTTACTCCTTCCGGCCGTGGGCAGGCGCCAAAGCCATTGCCGACGGTGACTCCATCCGTGACTACATCCACGCCACCGTCGCAGATGAGGGACTCGAACCGCAGATCCGCCTGAACACGCGGGTTGTCGCGGCGGACTGGTCCAGTGACACGGCGTTGTGGACGGTGACCGCCGTCCGCACGGCGGCCGGCGAATACAGTGCCGACGCCGCTCCCGACGCCGGGGAGAACGTTACCTTCACGTGTTCGTTCCTGTCGGTCTGCTCGGGCTATTACCGCTACGACGAGGGGTTCACCCCGGCCATCGAGGGGGCCGACAGCTTCGCCGGAGCGATCGTGCATCCGCAGCACTGGCCGGCCGGCCTCGACTACACCGGAAAGCAGGTGGTGGTCATCGGCAGCGGAGCCACCGCCGTGACCCTCGTACCGACCATGGCGAAGTCCGCGGCCAAGGTGACCATGCTGCAGCGCTCCCCCACCTACATTGCCCCGGTGCCGTCCCGGGACCACCTCGCCGACCGGCTCCGCGGCAAGGTGCCCGCGCAACTGGCCTACGACGTCGTCCGGGCCAAAAACATCCTCTTTTCGATGTTCACCTACCAGCTCAGCCGGCGGAGGCCGGAGACCATGAAGGCCATCCTCCGGAAGTCGGCCGTCGCCAAACTGCCCGCGGGCTTTGCCGTGGACACGCATCTGGCGCCGACGTACCAGCCGTGGGACCAGCGGGTCTGCGCCATTCCCAACGGCGACCTCTACCGGGCAATCAGTGCCGGGACCGCCGACATCGTGACCGACAGCATCACCCGGATCACGCCCGACGGCCTTGAGCTGGCCTCCGGCGGCTCGATCCCGGCCGACGTGATTGTCACGGCCACGGGACTGAACCTGCTGGTGCTTGGCGGGATGGCGCTGAGCGTCGACGGCGTCCCGGTGGACGTGGGAAATACCCTCACCTACAAGGGCATGATGCTCGACGGCGTCCCCAACTTTGCGCTCACCGTCGGGTACACCAATGCGTCCTGGACGCTGAAGGCGGATCTCGTGGCCGGCTACATCTGCCGGCTCCTGAAGCACCTGGACCGCAAAGACCTGCAGTGGGTGGCGCCGGCCGCCCCGGCCGAGGTGGTCAACGCCGAGCTGGGCTCCCTGATCGACCTCAAGGCCGGCTACATCTTCCGCGGGGCGGACCAGTTGCCGCGGCAGGGTGCCGTCTCCCCCTGGCGGCTGCACCAGAACTACTTCCGCGACTTCGCACTCCTTCGGGCCGGGAGGCTTACGGACCATGTCCGCTTCGGCCGGCGCGGGCAGCGCGCCGCCGCCAGAACCCCGGAGATATTCGCGGATCCGCTCCGGCTTCCGGGCACCGGCTACATCAACGCCGGAGGGACCCGGCTGCGGTTCCGAAGGACCGGCAGCGGCGACCCTGTCCTGCTTCTGCACGGCATTGGCCAGAGCCTGGACGACTGGAGCGAACAGCACGAACGGCTCGCGGCGAAGCACACCGTGATCAGTGTTGACCTGCCCGGTTTCGCTTACTCAGACCGGCTGCCGGGACGGACGACGCTGGCGGCGCTTGCCGACGCGCTGCCCGCGTTCCTCGACGCCGTCGGGGTCAACGGCCCGGTGCCCGTGATGGGCAACTCGCTCGGCGGCGCCGTCGCCATGAAGCTGGCAGCCGACCATCCGGGACGCGTTTCCGCACTGGTGCTGGCAAACAGTGCCGGGTTCGGAAAGGAGGTGGCGCTGGCCCTTCGGCTGCTCGCGATCAGGCCGCTGGCGGCGCTGCTGATGCGCCCCGACCCGACGGCGTCCCGCCGGACCGTCCAGTCGATCTTCTACGACAGGACGCTGGTGACCGAGGACCGCATCGGCCATGCCTTTGCCTTGTCGCAGCGGGCTCCGCACCGCCAAACAGTCCTTGACGTCGCCCGCGACCTCGGGACAATCTCGGGCATCCGGGCCGAATGGCGGACGGCCCTGCTGGACGCGGTGGCGCGGCTGGACCTTCCCACACTGGTGGTCTGGGGCGACCACGACCACGTCCTGCCGTTCAGCCACCTCGAGGCGGCCCTGGCGTCGCTGCCGGGCGCGGAATCGCACGTCTTCCCCAAGACCGGCCACATGCCCCAGATTGAGCGGGCCGATGAGTTCGCCGCCCTGGCTGAGGACTTCCTTGCCCGGCGCGGCACGCCCGGCGATCTGGCGACCGGCMGGCCGGGGGCCGGCCGGCCGGAGGTGCGGGCTACAGTTTAGGTCAGCGTCCAGGAGCGCTTGGAGAGGCCGAACCAGAACCCGTCGATGGCCGTTTTGGCGTGCAGGTCGCCGGATTCGTAAGCGGCGCCGAGAGCCACGTACAGCGGGGCCCAGTGTTCGCTGCGGGGATGGGCTTCGCGGGCGGCCGGGGCCTTGTGCAGGAAGTCGAGGATGGAGTCGACGTCGCCGCGCGCCATTGCTTCCTCCGCCCAGTGGTCGAACTCGCGGGAAACCGACGGCGGGGTGCTGTCCGGGCCGCCGGCGGGGTTGAACCAGCGCAGGTTGTGCGTGGTGAAACCGGACCCGACGATGAGGGTGCCGCGATCACGCAGGGGCGCCAGGGACTTGCCGAGGTCGAACAGGCCCTGCGGATCCAGGGTGGGCATGGACATCTGCACGATCGGCACGTCGGCCTCGGGGAACATTTCCTTGAGCGGAACGTATGCGCCATGATCCAGGCCGCGGGTCTCGTCACGTTCGATGTGGTGGCCGTGGCCGGCTACCAGCTTTGCCACCTCGGCGGCGAGAACGGGGGCCTGCGGGGCGTCGTAGGTGACGTCGTAGTACTTCTGCGCGAACCCGCCGAAGTCGTAGACCAGGCCGGGGTTGCGTTCCGTGGCACTCAGGGTGACCGGTGCGTTCTCCCAGTGCGCGGACACCATAAGGATGTCCTTCGGCTTCTCAAAAGTGCCGGACCAGCTGCTCAGCTCCCGGGTCCACGTGGCGTCATCCGCGAGGGGCGGCGCTCCATGGCTGAGGAAAAGGACGGGAGGGCGGCCGGTGGTCTGTGTCATGGAAACTATTCTATCCACGTTTACTTGAAGGTTCAAGTGTCAAAAGAATGGCCGCACTTCCTCGAAAGGAAGCGCGGCCAGGGCTGCAGCGGTCGTCCGGCTAGACAGCCGTGTAGCCGCCGTCGATCGGAATGGTGGCGCCGGTAATGAACTTCGCCTTGTCACTGGCGAGGAACGTGATGAGGTCGGCAACCTCCTGGGCCTCCCCGACCCGGCCGGCCGGGTGCAGGCCGGCGTACTGCTCGAGCGTGGGTTCATCGATGAGCGGGGTGCGGATGACACCCGGGGCCACGGCGTTCACGCGGATGCCCTCCTTGGCGTACATCGTGCCGGCAGCGCGGGTCATGTTCACCACACCGCCCTTGGACGCGGAGTACGCGATGTTGTTCGAGACCGCCACAAGGCCGAACATGGAGGCGAGGTTCACCACCACACCGCCGCGGCCCTGCTTGAGCAACTGCTCGATGACGTATTTGCTGGTGTAGAACACCCCCGAGTAATCGATGCCATTGGTGCGCTCCCAGTTGTCGACGGTCGAGGTGACCACGTCGCCCTCGCCTCCGACGCCCGCCGAGGCAACGGCGATATCCACGCCGCCGAACTCCGCAACGGTCTGCGCCACCGCCGCTGCCACACTCTCAGCCTTTGAGACATCACCCTGGAAGAACTTGGCGCCGATTTCGTCGGCGACTTCCTGCGACTTGGGGTTGTAGTCGAAGATCATGACTTTCGCCCCCTCGGCGATGAAGGTCTTGGCCGTAGCCAATCCCAGCCCCGATCCGCCGCCGGTGATGAATGCGACCTTGTTCTCGAGCTGCATGAGTCAGTCCAATCTATGAGCAATGTTGCGGGCGCATCCGGGTCGGCGCTCCCGCCCTACGCTTTTATATGCGTATGCATATAGTTTCCCACTAATACTTGAAAAGTCAAGTAATGAATCCTGTTGCGTGTCTCCTCTCCCCCGGAGGTCCGCCGACGGGACGCTTGGCCCTAGTGCTGCCGGAGCACAGGCCTCAGACTTGAATCGGGAACGCTCCAATCCGCGTGCTAATCGCGGGTTGTTCCCTGAGAATGAGGTGGCTGCGCACATGAAGATCCTGCGGCTGATGCTCGTCCCTCTGATGATCATCATCGGGTTTAACGCCCCGACGCCGACGCCGACCGCTGCCGCCGTGCATCCGGCCGTGGTCAGGATGGCCACGAACCCGATGCCGCAGCTGCTCACCGCGGCCCGCCTGTCGGCCGCCGACCAGTCCAACATCCTTCATCTCTACGCGCACAGCGCGAACGTGCGCCTGACGTTTGATGATTGCGCCACCCAGGCCCGCCTCACCGGGCTCCTCAACTGGCTGCGCAGGTACAACGTGCAGGCAATCTTTTTCTTCACGGGCAAGTGCATGCTGGCCCACCCGACGTACCGCGCGCAGCTCATCGGAGCCCGCCAACTGCTGGGCAACCACAGCTTTGACCACGGCGACTACTCACGGATGACCGCCAACCAGATCTACGTTGAGGTCCGCCGCTTCGGCAGCGTCATTCCCACCACGTCGCCCAAACTGTGCCGGCCTCCCTATGGAGCCGGGGCATTCAGCCTCCGGGTCTACAACGCCCTGGCCCGCGCCGGCTGCCGCCCTGCCTTCTGGACCGTCGACACCCGGGACTGGGACGGCTCATCGGCCGCCACCATCATCCGGCGCGTACAGTTCGGGGACCGTTTTACCCCCCGCGTGCGGGCCGGCGGCGTCATCCTGATGCACGGGACCGGCCCCCACACGCTTGAGGCGCTCCCGGGTGTCCGCAATGCGCTCATCTACTGGGGCCTGGCAACGTTCCATATCCGGTAGGCCGGTTGCGGGGCGCTTAAATACGATGCCTGCTCCGGAACGCCGGCGGGCGGATGCCGGCCAGGACGGTTTAGGGCAGACTGTTGGCGTGAACGGAATCCCGTGGGTGCTGCACGTCGACCTCGACCAGTTCATCGCGGCGGTCGAAGTGCTCCGGCGGCCCGAGCTTGCCGGTAAGCCGATCATCGTCGGCGGCCGCGGTGACCCCACGGAACGGGCAGTGGTGTCAACGGCTTCCTATGAGGCCAGGGCCTTCGGGGTGGGCTCCGGCATGCCGTTGCGTATCGCGGCCCGGAAAGTTCCCGACGCCGTGATCCTGCCGGTCGACCAGGAGGCCTACCTCGCGGCGTCGGAGGTGGTGATGGCTACCCTTCGCACGCAGCCGGGCGCCACCGTGCAGGTGCTGGGCTGGGATGAAGCCTTCGTCGGCGTTCAAACGGCTGATCCGGAAGCCTATGCCCGGCAGATCCAGTCCGCCGTGCTGGAGCGCACGCAGCTGCACTGCAGCGTGGGCATCGGCGATACCCTGGTCCGGGCCAAGGTGGCCACCGGGTTCGGCAAACCGGCCGGGGTTTTCCGCCTCACCGCGGCTAACTGGCTCGAGGTTATGGGCGGCCGTCCCACCAAGGAACTGTGGGGCGTCGGAACCAAGGTCTCCGGCCGGCTGGCCAAACTTGGCATCGCGACGGTCGCCGAGCTCGCTGCGGCCGATCCCCAGGACCTGGTCCCCGAGTTCGGTCCCCGGATGGGGCCCTGGTACGCGGAGCTGGGCCGGGGTGACGGCTCCAGCACTGTGGACGCGACCCCGTGGGTCGCCCGGGGACACAGCCGGGAAACCACCTTCCAGCAGGACCTGACCGACCCTGCCCAGGTGGACGACGCCGTGAGGGACCTTGCAGCGCGCGTCCTCGAGGATGTTGTGGCCGAGGGCCGTCCGGTCGTTGGACTGACCCTGAAAGTTCGCTATGCACCGTTCCTGACGAAGACCCACGCCCGGAAGATTCCGGAGACTTTTGACCGGGATACCATCCTCGCGCAGAGCCTGGACCTCGCTGCCGCCATCGAGGCGGACCGGCCCATCCGGCTCCTGGGCCTGCGGGCTGAGATGGCGATGCCCGACGACGCCCGGAAAGGTCACACGCCGACGCGCGGCGGCTGGTGACGTCGGTGGTCCACGGTACTCTCGGGACCATGACTGAAAGCCCGCAACCGGTTGACCGAGCACGCAAGTGGATCGCTGATGCCCGCTCGTATCATTACAGGCAGCTCACCACGCATCGCACGGTTCGCCGCTTCAGGAAGACCCGCCTGACGTTCACCACGGGCCAGGCGGTCACCAGTGTGGGCGGCTTCTTTCTTGCCGGCTCGAGCGGCTCCGCAGGTGCACCGGACTGGGTTGTCCTCGCTGTCCTGGCCGGCGGCTTCCTGGCCGGCAAATTCCTGTTCCCCATTCCGAGCAGCAGCATCGCCAGCCGAAGAGGCCCAGCCGACGTCGTGAGCAAAAGCGCCGGGGAGCTCGACAACCTGACGCCGGAGGAGATCCGGATCTACGAGAACAACATGGGGCTCAAACACCGGCTCAAAGACCCCCGGGAACTGGGGACGGCACACGCCCTGCAGCGCCAGCGTGAGGCCGCCTGGAAGGCCGCGGAATCCGCCGGCGTTGCACCCGCGGCCCTGGGCGCCCTATCGGCGGTGGATGCCCAGGCCTTCACCTCGGTCGCCGCCCGCCACAAGGCCCTTGACAGCCGGTGGCTGGCCTACGAGGTCGACCCGAAACTTCAGTTCGACTTCCCCGCCATGTCCGATACCGCCTTCCCCGCGACTGCGGCCATGATCCGGGCCAGAAGGAAAGCCGAAGAGGCCAAGTCGGAGGGCAGCACGGTCACCTACCGGTCCGCGGTCACGGCGTACGGCGAGGCCCTGAAGGCAGCCGAGTCCGCCGCGGGCGTGCCCCGGGAGTAGGCAGCAACCGCAGCCCGGCCGGCATGGGTGTGGGCCGCGCACTTCCGCACCTGCAGCCACCCTCGTGCCGGGACGCACGAGGCTTCCGCTCCCAACCACTGGCTTCCGGGCGACGAAACCGGGTCGGCGGGGCCCCGATCCCCCGCTGCTCTCGGACGGGCAGTCACCCCCGAAAAATAAATGAGTGACAACTCTCACAAATAGTGCGACACTCTCTGTCACGACGTGCTGACAGGTTTTGTCAACACGGATCACGTTGATCCTCAGGGAGAGTTTGTGAAGAAAATTCTTAGCGTCTCAGGGACCTTACTGCTGTTGGCTGGTGCGCTCTCGTCGTTCGCGCCGCCGGCAAACGCCCAGCCGGCTCCATCCGCCAACTGGCATGCGCAGAGAGTCTGCGCCGACGCTCCAAGCGGTCACGCCTCATGCTTTGCGCTAAAACTTGTCGACGACTCAGCCACGGCAAACGCAGCCCAGGGTGGAAAGGTCCAGCCCGCTTCCACCACGCCGCCGCCCACCGGTAAGACTCCTGCCGATATTCAGAGCGCCTATAACATCGCCGGCCTCAACCCCGGCGGACGTACCGTGGCCATCGTGGACGCATACGGTTATCCGAACCTCGAGCGCGACCTTGGCGTTTACCGCGCCCAGTTTGGTCTGCCGGCCTGCACTGTCAGCAACAAGTGCCTAACCATCATGGACCAGAACGGCGGCAGTAAACTTCCCCGCTTCGACGCGGGCTGGGCTGGCGAGACGGCCCTTGACGTCGACGCGGTGTCTGCCGCCTGCCCGGGCTGCAAAATCCTTGTAGTCCAGGCATCAACAGCCAGCCTGGCCAATCTCGGAACGGCTGTCGCCACAGCCGCCAAGCAGCCGGGTGTCGCCGCTATCTCCAACAGCTACGGCGGCGGCGACTCCGCGGATTCCAGCTACGGCGCCTACTACAACCACCCCGGCATCGCAGTGACGGCCTCCACCGGCGACAATGGCTACACCGGATCGTCCTACCCGTCATCATCGAGCTACGTCACAGCAGTAGGCGGCACGTCTTTGGTCAAGGACTCGAGCACCAGGGGTTGGGGCGAATCCGCATGGTCCGGTTCGGGATCCGGATGCTCCAGTGTTAATGCGGCTCTGACAGCAGCGGCGTCATTCGGCACGGGCTGCAGCAAGCGCGCCTCGGCCGACGTCTCGGCCGTTGCAGATCCGCAGACCGGTTTGTCAGTGTATGCACCGACCACCAGCACCGCATCGTCCTGGGCCCAGTACGGCGGAACCAGCCTGTCCTCCCCGCTGATCGCCGCCATGTATGCACTCTCAGGAAACACCGGGAACTCCTCCACGCTGGCCAACTCTCTCCCCTATTCACACACCAGCAGCTTCAACGATGTCACCGCAGGTTCCACGGGCAGTTGCCCGACTACGCAGTGGTGCCTGGCAGGCACTGGCTGGGACGGACCTACCGGCGTCGGCTCGCCAAACGGAGTCGCGGGCCTCTAATCGCAATCCGCACGCACGGGTGGCCGGCAGTCCACGGCTGCCGGCCACCCCTGTAATTGCAGGCAAAAGCGGAACCTAACGCGCCGCCAAACAAAGGCCCCGCACGTCGGTGACAACGTGCGGGGCCTTCTGCGTTTCGTGGAAAGAGGAACCTAGAAGTCCCAGTCCTCGTCCTCAGTATTAACAGCCTTGCCAATCACATAGGACGAACCCGAGCCCGAGAAGAAGTCGTGGTTCTCGTCGGCGTTCGGCGACAGGGCCGAGAGGATCGCCGGGTTCACGTCGGTGACGGAGGCCGGGAACATGGCCTCGTAGCCGAGGTTCATCAGGGCCTTGTTGGCGTTGTAGTGCAGGAACTTCTTGACGTCCTCGGCCAGGCCGACGCCGTCGTAGAGATCGTGCGTGTACTGGACCTCGTTCTCGTACAGCTCGAAGAGCAGCTCGAACGTGTAGTCCTTGATCTCCTGGCGCTTCTCCTCGGAGACCTTTTCCAGGCCCTTCTGGAACTTGTAGCCAATGTAGTAACCGTGCACGGCCTCGTCGCGGATGATGAGGCGGATCAGGTCGGCCGTGTTCGTGAGCTTGGCCCGCGAGGACCAGTACATGGGCAGGTAGAAGCCCGAGTAGAACAGGAAGCTCTCCAGCAGCGTGGAGGCGACCTTGCGCTTCAGGGGATCGTCGCCCTGGTAGTAGTCCATGACGATCTGGGCCTTCTTCTGAAGGTTCTCGTTCTCGGTGGACCAGCGGAACGCCTCGTCGATTTCCTTGGTGGAGGCCAGCGTGGAGAAGATCGACGAGTAGCTCTTGGCGTGCACGGACTCCATGAACGCGATGTTCGTGTAGACGGCCTCTTCATGCGGGGTCAGCGCGTCCGGGATCAGCGACACGGCGCCAACGGTGCCCTGGATGGTGTCCAGCAGGGTCAGGCCCGTGAACACGCGCATGGTGAGCTGCTGCTCGGCCGGCGTCAGGGTGTTCCAGGACTGGACGTCGTTGGACAGCGGCACCTTCTCCGGCAGCCAGAAGTTGTTGACCAGGCGATTCCAGACGTCCACGTCCTTGTCGTCCTGGATGCGGTTCCAGTTGATCGCCTCGACGTGGCTAAGCAGCTTGACCTTCTCGGTCATGTCATCCCCTCAATGTTGGGTTAGTTCTCTAAGTTAAAGCGTACGACGGCGGGCGGGCGCCCGCCGTCGTACTTACCCGCGAAGGGTTGCTACAGCATGCAGCTGACGCAGCCCTCTACCTCGGTCCCTTCCAGCGCGAGCTGGCGGAGACGGATGTAGTAGATGGTCTTGATGCCCTTCTTCCAGGCGTAGATCTGGGCCTTGTTGATATCGCGCGTGGTGGCGGTGTCCTTGAAGAACAGGGTCAGGGACAGGCCCTGGTCCACGTGCTGGGTGGCTGCGGCGTAGGTGTCGATGACCTTCTCGTAGCCGATCTCGTACGCGTCCTGGTAGTACTCCAGGTTGTCGTTGGTCAGGTACGGCGCCGGGTAGTACACGCGGCCCAGCTTGCCTTCCTTGCGGATCTCGATCTTGGACGCCACCGGGTGGATCGAGGAGGTGGAGTTGTTGATGTAGGAGATCGAGCCGGTCGGCGGGACGGCCTGCAGGTTCTGGTTGTAGATACCGTGCTCCATGACGGAAGCCTTCAGCTCGCGCCAGTCATCCTGCGTGGGGATGTGGATGTTCTGGAACAGCTCGGCAACCTTGGCCGTCTGCGGGACCCATTCCTGCTCCGTGTATTTGTCGAAGAACTCGCCGGAGGCGTACTTGGACTTCTCGAAGCCGCCGAAGGTCTGGCCGGTCTGGATGGCCAGCAGGTTCGAGGCCCGGACAGCGTGGTACACCACCGAGTAGAAGTAGATGTTGGTGAAGTCCAGGCCCTCTTCGGAGCCATAGTGGACCCGCTCGCGGGCAAGGTAGCCGTGCAGGTTCATCTGGCCGAGGCCAATTGCGTGGCTCTGGTCATTGCCGCGGGCGATCGAGGGCACCGAGGTGATGTTGGACATGTCCGAGACCGCGGAGAGGGACCGGATGGCCGTCTCGATGGTCAGGCCGAAGTCCGGCGAGTCCATGGTCTTGGCGATGTTCAGCGAACCCAGGTTGCAGGAGATGTCCTTGCCGGTGGCGTCGTAGGACAGGTCATCGTGGTAGGTGGTGGGCTGGGAAACCTGGAGGATTTCCGAGCACAGGTTGGACATGATGATCTTGCCGTCGATCGGGTTTTCCCGGTTTACGGTGTCCTCGAACATGATGTACGGGTAGCCGGATTCGAACTGGATCTCGGCGAGGGTCTGGAAGAACTCTCGGGCCTTGATCTTGGTCTTCTTGATCCGGGAGTCGTCCACCATCTCGTAGTACTTCTCGGTGACCGAGACATCGGAGAACGGCATGCCGTAGACCTTTTCGACGTCGTACGGGGAGAAGAGGTACATGTCCTCGTCCCGCTTGGCGAGCTCGAAGGTGATGTCCGGGATCACGACGCCGAGCGAGAGGGTCTTGATGCGGATTTTCTCGTCCGCGTTCTCCCGCTTGGTGTCCAGGAAGCGGTAGATGTCCGGGTGGTGCGCGTGCAGGTAAACCGCGCCGGCACCCTGGCGGGCACCGAGCTGGTTGGCGTAGGAGAAGCTGTCCTCGAGGAGCTTCATCACGGGGATGACGCCGGAGGACTGGTTCTCGATCTGCTTGATGGGCGCGCCCACCTCGCGGATGTTGGTCAGCGCGAACGCCACGCCGCCGCCGCGCTTGGAGAGCTGCAGTGCGGAGTTGATGGAACGGCCGATCGACTCCATGTTGTCTTCGATGCGGAGCAGGAAGCAGGAGACCAGCTCGCCGCGCTGCTTCTTGCCGGCGTTCAGGAACGTCGGGGTGGCCGGCTGGAAGCGGCCTTCGATGACCTCGTCCACCATCTGGGTGGCGAGCTTCTCGTCACCGCGGGCCAGGTGCAGGGCCACCATGCAGACGCGGTCCTCGTAGCGCTCCAGGAAGCGCTTTCCGTCGAACGTCTTCAGCGTGTAGGAGGTGTAGAACTTGAACGCGCCCAGGAAGGTCTCGAAGCGGAACTTCTTCTTGTAGGCGCGGTTGAAGAGCTCGCGGATGAAGTTCATCGTGTACTGGTCGAGGGTTTCCCGCTCGTAGTACTCGTTCTTGACGAGGTAGTCGAGCTTTTCCTCGAGGTCGTGGAAGAACACGGTGTTGTTGTTCACGTGCTGCAGGAAGTACTGGTGGGCGGCCTCGCGGTCAGCCTCGAACTGGATCTCGCCGTTGGCGCCGTAAAGGTTCAGCATGGCGTTCAGCTCGTGGTAGCCCAGGCCCTGGTAGGCGGCGGGCAGCGCGGGCTTCTCGCCCGGAACGGTGTGCTTCTCGGTGTGCCTCTCGACGGCGGAGGGCGCCGGGGCACCCGCCGCGTCTACTGCGGTGTCTGCGACAGTCGTGTCCAAAATTCTTCCAATCCTTGTTGTACTCGGCTGACGTCTTCCGGCGTCCCCATGAGTTCGAATCGATATAGGTGCGGGACCTGGCATTTGGCGGCGATGATGTCGCCGGCCATGCAGTAGTTGTCCCCAAAGTTCGTGTTGCCCGCCCCGATCACTCCACGGAGCTGATGCCGGTTTCTCGGATCGTTCAAAAAGCGGATGACCTGCTTCGGAACGGATCCCTCTCCCCCGGTTCCGCCGTACGTGGGAACCACCAGGACAAAGGGCTCAGTCGCCAGCAGGGCCGGTTCCCTCGCGTGGAGGGGGATGCGGGCGGCGTCGATACCCAGCTTCAGGACGAAGCGTTCGGTGTTCTCTGAGGTGGAGGAGAAGTAGATGAGGTGGCTGGCCGTGGTCCGGGCGACTGCTGCCGGCTGCGTGCTGGCGGTTGCCAGTGCCATGGGAGTCACCTCATCCGATGTGGTGGTGCTTTGGAGGGGCTTTCAGGCAACCGCGACGGCGGCAGCCTGTGCCAGTTCTTCGATCTTGTCCGGGCGGAATCCGGACCAGTGGTCCTGGTCCGTCACGACGACCGGAGCCTGCATGTAGCCCAGGGACTTGAGGCGCTCAAGGGCCTCGGCATCCTGGGAGATGTCGACGCTCTGGTAGGCGATGCCCTTCTTGTCGAGCGCGCGGTAGGTGGCGTTGCACTGCACGCAAGCCGGCTTCGTGTACACCGTAACGGTCATGTCCTGGTCCCCTTTGTTGAAGTCTGTGGTTCGTGTCCGGTGGGGCCGACTCGGAACAGGAATCCTTATCCGTTACTGGCCTCGTTTAGCGGTCAGCGACCGCTCCGCTCGAACTGTATGTCGATACTACATGTAGTGCAAGAGTCCCGCGCGGACCCCAAGATGATGTATTACAAGTATGTCATTTAACGCACCTTTAATCCACAGCCGGGGGCCTTCAAAATGTCCGGATTTCAGCCATTTTCGCGGACGAAATCCACACCCTGTGGAGTAGTTAGCCACAATTAACCCTCCCGCGTGTCGCGCACTGGACGGCGTGTCGCGGTACTCCCGCCAGGGGCTCCAACGTGGCACGTGGCACTACATGTAGTGCCTAACGGCACAGGGGCGACGACGACGCCGGGCGGCTGGTCCCGCGAACGGCCTACGGGCGGCCTGCAGGCGGCCTGCGGGCGGCTACTCCGCCGGGCGGAGGGAGGTGATGGTCTGCCGGATCTCTTCGTACTCTTCGGTCCCGGTGTACGCCTCCGGGGTATCGACGTTGGGTGTGTCACCGGGGATCGCGGCAAGCGGATCGTAGACACCGCTGAAGGCCGCCACACCGGGCGGCCAGGTGAAGAACTGGAAGATCGGACACGCGCTCGGTCCGGTTGGCAGCGGCGCTGAGGTAATGCCGTAGGACAGCGACGCCGGCCGCGACGGGTATGCCGCCTGGTCGTCCCGGCCCTCAAAGACAAACATGGGTGCGGTCCCCTTTTGCTCCAGGGCCGGCACCTCCCCCGAGTCCATCAGGGCATAGGGATACTTCGCGGGGCAATCGGCTTTGAGGATGATGTTGGTCCGCAGCGTCGCCACGGACTTTCCGGCGGCGGTGAGGACTTCGACAAAGATTCCGCCCGGCGCCGCCTCACGCGCCCTGTCCTTGACCGTCCAGGTCGACGGGTAGTCGAACATCAGCTTGCCGTCCGGCGTCGTATAGGTCTTCCATTCGAGCTGCGCGGACGCCCGCGGCGACGCCTTCGCCGGTTTGGGCGCTGGCTTTGAGGTGGCGGGGGTGGTCACACCGGCGGAGGTTCCCGGATCCACCGGCAGGCTGCTGGGCGACGAGCAGGCGGTCAGCAGTGCAGCAACAAAGACTGCGGCAGAAACTCCCCTGCTGGCTGGACCGGACCGGCTCATGGCGCCCTCCCCTCCCGGGTGCAAGTACTCCGCCTATTCTGGTCCATCCCCACCGGGACAGTAGGGTCTTTGGGCCTCCGGCCGGGAATCGGCCGGCATCATCCAGCCTCCGTGTATCCACACGGCAGGGAACACGGCAGCGGGGACCGGCGACGAGTCGCCGGTCCCCGCTGTAGCTTCCGGTCTCGGCCGGACGCTCAATGGTGCGTGGATTACCGCTTCAGGAGCGTGTTGCCGTAACCGGCGTCGCACTTGCCGTCATGGATGACGCCCGCACCCGGGGCCACAGCGTAGTTGCTGGCCGGGTTGAAGACGGCGGTGCGCATGTTGGTGACCTGGCTGGCGCAGGCGTCTGCTCCGTCAGAGCTCATGCTCTGGCCGCCGATCCACATGTCGATCCAAATGGTGGAGTTGGTGCCGCCGGCGTTCACGCCCTGGTGGCAGGGGCCGCCCTGGGGATCGTTCCCGTCGCCGCAGCTGTCCTCAACGATGAAGTAGCGGCGCACGTCCGGAAGGTAGATGCGCGTGCCGGCCGGGAAGTCCAACACGTCCTTGCCGGAAGCGGTGGAGTGGCCCACGGCGATGGTGATGGGGTCGTTGTACGTCCCGGCGCCGCCAGCCGACTGGTGCAGGATCGGGTGGCTGATCGTGGCGGAGCCCACCGGGGTGTTGTCGTACCAGGTGTACGCGGTGGTGTACGTGGTGTTCACGACCCGCTCGGAGGACGACGCCGGCACCACGGGAGCCGGGGCCGGCTTCGGGGCCACCGGAACCACGGCGGGGACCGCGGGGGCGGGTGCAGCGGGCACAGCTGCGGCCTTCTGCGCGGCGGCCTGCGCCTGGGCAGCAGCCTTCTGCGCAGCGGCAGCAGCCACTGCCTTGGCCTTCTTGGCGGCGACGGCGGCGGCCTTGGCCTTCTCGGCGGCGGCACGCTGCGAGGCGCCGACCTCGGGATTCGACTTCTCCGGCGAGGCGCTGGAGGTGGCCTGAACGCCGGCTGCGGCCGACTCCGAGGATTGAGCGGATGAGTTTGAGGCGCCGGCTCCCGCGCCGCACGCCGAGGCGGCGAGGAGGACGGAGAGCATGCCGGCAGCCAGCAGATAGTTTCTGCGCATGGAAAATAAAGCCTATTCATGGGAGTGCGGAATCGGGAAAGCCCTCTGGAAGCCTTGCCCGGAATCGGTCACGGTCTGCGGAGCGCAGGGGCGCTGCCGCCGCGGGACTTATCACACGCAAGAGCATTCAAAACACTCCGACAGGCATGTGGGCCAACCGGTGACCTAAACGTTACCTTGTCCCGGTCGGGGTGGCTAATCGTGGGAACTCCCACACCTCAGCCGGACGGCGTCGTCGTGGTCGACGTCGTGAAGAGCTGGTTGCCGTAGCCGCTGTCGCATTTGCCGTCGTGGATGATTCCCGCTCCGGGCGCCACCACCAGGTTGGCCGCGGGGTTAAAGACGGCAACCCGCACGCCGGTTACCTGGTCCGCGCACCGCTTGGTGAACGACTCTCCGGCACCTTGGCCACCGATCCAAATGTCAACCCACCTGGCGGCACCCCTGTGCGTGGAAGCGGTGGCATGGCACGGCCCGGCTTCGGGAGTCGGTCCGTCCCCGCAGGTGTCTTCGACAATGAAGTAGCGGCGGACGTCAGGAAGATAGATCCGGGTCCCCGCCGGGAAATCCAGGACGTCCCGTCCCGTTGCGAGGGAATGCCCGACGGCGATGGTCACCGGGTCCGCGTAGCTCCCGGTCCCGCCGGCTTTCCGGTGCAGCACCGGGTGGCTGATGTCCGGCGAACCCTCGGGGGTGTTGTCGTACCAGGTGTAGGCCGTGATGTAGGTGTCCGGAACCGCCGTCCGCGCAACGGGCAGAGCCGACGCCGGCGGGGCGGGTGGGGCGGGCGGTACCGGGGGCGCACTCTCACAGGCAGCGGCCACAAGGAGGATTGACAGCGCGGCAGCCAGCAGTCCGGTTTCCCTGCGCATTGGTCATCCGCCTCCACTCAGTCGGGCCCGTAGGTTGAACGCTACGCCTGCCTCCGCGATGGCGATAGCACCAATTCCGCGGGCCTGGAAAGTCATCCGCGCGTGTCCGCCCGGCTGCCGCGGCGCGCCCCCAAAAACCGGTTATCAGACGGCGTACTTGGTGCCGGAAAACAAGTAGAACCGGCCAAAAAACGCGAGTGTTACCCACGCGTGTGTGACCCCATAGGGCGCTCCTAACCTCAAAAGACAAGGGGGCCCGCCATAGGCCGGCGACCCGTAGGGCTTCAGGGGAGAGATCAAACGAGCGCCGGTTTCTTCTCATGGAAATCGATCGCCAGGCCCGGGTTGGATCCCCGGCCACCAGCGGTGGCGCTCACGCCCTGGCCCAGGCCAGGACTTCAGCAAACGATTCCATGGCGAGGCAATCCATGACGAAATCATCCCCTGTTTCCGGCACAGCACCAGTCTTCTTTGACCCCAGCGGGAAAAGGTGGCGGCGGGTTCTTGCTGCCCTCGTTGCAAGCATCCTTTTGATTGCCCTGTCCATTGTCTGGATCCTGCCGGCCGCCAGCGCTCCGGTCTGGAACGTGCAGGAAAACCAGGCCGCCGATTATCCGCGGAAGCTGCTCTCCAGCCAGGACCTCCGGAACATTCCCAGGATTGGTCCCGAGGGGGGCTTTGCCTTTGACCGCATTGCCCTTATTGAACGGAAGAACGGCAAGGTCTACCTGAAGGATCCCTTCAGCAGCACCATCTGGCGGGAGGCTACTGCGGACGAAATCGACCTGATCGGCAATAGCAAGTACGCCATGGAAACTTTCGGCAAGCCGGCGGACCACACCCTGATGCTGACCTTTGATGACGGCCCGGATCCGCGCAACACACCGCAAATCCTGGACCTGCTCTCCCGCGAAGGGGTCCCGGCGACGTTCTTTTCCGTCGGTGACAACATCGTCAAATTCCCGGATATCTTCAGCCGTATGGTCAAGGAAGGCCATATGGTGGGCAACCACACAATGTCCCACATTGATTTCTGGGCCCACGATGACGCCTTCAACCGCCAGCAAATCATTGGCGCGGACCGGGTGATGCGCGCCGCGGACAACTACGCGACGCGGTTGTTCAGGATCCCCACCGGCGACCCGGGAAACAATTCGCTCGCCCTGCTTCAGGCCCAGCAACTGGGGTACCTGCACATCAATATGGATTTCGATACGAGGGACTGGTCCTATCCCCCCGGCGTGCCGATCAAACCCCAGAAACTGGATGGCCAGGGCCATATTGTCCTGGTGCATGACGGCGGCGGCGATCGCAGTGCAACTATTGAAATGCTGAAGACGTTTATTCCCATGGCCAAAGCCCAGGGCTACACCTTCACGACGGTCCAGCCCATCCTGCCGGCCGAGTACGTTCCCCAGACCGGCGTTAAGGGATCGGTCGCAGACGACGCCACCCTCGCCGCAATGACGTCGTATCTGGTCACCCCTAACGTAGTGCTGACCTGGCTGTTCTGGTTCGGCATCGGTTCCCTGACCATCCTGACCTTCCTGTACGTGGTGCTGGCGGTCATCAGCAACAACCGCCAGAAGAAGCGCCGATGGGCCGACGTCAAGGACGAGGACTGGCCGTTCGTAAGCGTGGTCCTTCCGGTCTTCAACGAAGAACTAGTGGTGTCCAAAACCCTGGATGCCCTGAAAGCCAGCGACTACCCGCGCCTGGAAGTGGTGGCGATCAATGACGGCTCCACGGACAGCACCCTTGCCGTGCTTTCCGAATACGCAGAGACCTGGCCCCAACTGCGGGTTATTGACCAGCCCAACGGTGGAAAGTCGGCAGCGAGCAACCACGGGATTGCCCAGTCAAGGGGCGACATTGTGGTGACCCTGGACGGCGATACCCTCTTTGAGCCCCAGACCATCAAGATGTTCGCCCGGCATTTCCTGGCACCTCGGCACGGGAAGATTGTGGGCGCCGTGGCCGGGCACGTCAAGGTCGGAAACCGCCGCAACCTCCTGACCGCCTGGCAGAGCCTCGAATACCTGTCCGGCATCTGCGTCACCCGGATGGCTGAGGGACTGATGGGCGCGATCTCCATTGTCCCGGGCGCGTGCGCCGCGTGGCGGCGCGAGGCACTCCTGGAGGCCGGCGGCTACTCCCACGACACACTGGCTGAGGACGCCGACCTGACCCTGTCACTTCAGCAACTGGGATACAGCATTGTCCAGGAGAATTCCGCTATCGCCTGGACCGAGGCACCCATGACCATGAAGGGGTTGTTCAAGCAGCGGCTCCGCTGGACCTACGGCAACATCCAGACCCTGTACAAGCACCGGTCGATGCTCTTCAACCCGCGCTTCGGCGCGCTCGGCCTGCTGACCATGCCGTACGCCCTGATTTCCGTGGTGGTCCCCCTGATCTTTATGCCCCTGACGGTGATCGTCGCAGTCAACAGCCTGATCCACGGCGAATGGCAGGCCGTCGCATGGTTCTCGGCCTTCGTAGCCGGCACCCACATGCTCATCTCGATCGTGGCGGTCCTAATGGTCCGCGAGAGCCCCATGCACCTGATCGTAGTGCCCATCTACCGGCTCATCTACGAACCCCTCCGTGCGTACGTGGTGTTCGGCTCGGCTCTCCTGGCACTGCGGGGCACCGCCGTCGGCTGGTACAAACCGGAGCGCACCAACAGCGCGCTGATGCCGGCGGCGCCCGCCACCGCAGCCGCACTGGCACCCGCGCCCGTTCCCGCGGACCGGTTGGCGCATCTGTGAACGCCGGCCCGGCGGGCGGGAAACAATTTCCCCATAGCGGCCGCCCTGGCCGGCGGACATAATGGGCACTAATGCGACCCCGAAAAGTGCCCGCACCCCGCCGATGGGCCACCACTGTGGCGGCGCTGGCCGTCGTGATGGCCAGCGCCGGCTGCACCTCCACGCCGCCGGGCAACTACGGTCAGGAGGAAGGGGTGAGCAGGACCTCACCGAACGGCCAGTGGTTTGGCGGCTACATCGATGTCACGCTGACGCCGGGCCTGCGGCTGCAGGACCTGCCGAAGCAAGGTTCCGTCACCACGGTCCTGTCCTTCATCAGCGCCCACCCGCAAAAGCCGTGCGAGCCGACGTGGGACGGCACCCACACCCTTGACGAGGCGGGCGGACGGCTGGATGTTGACGCCCAAGTCGATCCCTACCGGGCGGCAGGCAACGACGTTGCCGTCTCTTTCGGCGGCCAGCTCGGCAAGGAACTGTCCGGGACGTGCACTGACACCGCGGCGCTGGTGAAGGCCTACACGAAGGTCATCTCGCGGTACGGCCTCGACACCGTGGACTTCGACGTCGAAGGCACGGGCCTCGCCGACCGTGCCGCTGCCGAACGGCGCGCCGCTGCCGCCGCAAAATTGCAGGCCGCCCGTCCCAACCGCAACCCGCTCAAGGTGTGGCTGACCCTTCCCGTCTCCCTGGATGGGCTCACCCCCGACGGCGAAAAATCCATCACCGCTATGCTCGACGCCGGCGTGGATCTTGCCGGCGTGAACATTATGGTGATGGACTTCGAACCCCTGGACCCGGGCAAGACCATGCTGAACGCCGCGACGATGGCGGCCGAGTCCACCCACCAGACGCTCACTGCCCTCTATGAGCGCGCCGGGAAGCCACTGGACACGGCGGCCGTGTGGCGCAGGATGGGCCTCACCCCCATGATCGGCACCAACGACGTCAAAGGGCAGACCTTCACCCTGGCGGATGCGGCCGGCCTCAACAGTTACGCCGCGGAGCGGGGCATGGGACGGATTTCCATGTGGTCCCTCAACCGGGATAAGGCGTGCACTGCCAGCAGCCAGCCCGAACCCGGCAGCAACGCTTCGAACAGCTGCAGCGGCGTGAAGCAGGTGCCCGGGAAGTTCGCGTCCGTCCTGGGCAAATCCTTCACCGGCTGAACCGGCCCTATCCGGGGTGGCTGCAGAGGATCTGCTCGACGCCCATCCGCCCCTCGGCGAAGCTGCGCAGCGCGCCCACCAGGTAAAGCCGCCAGACCCGGGCGATTTCAGCGCCCATCATCTCCACCGCCGCGCCGTGGTTCTCCTCGAACCGCGCGTACCAGGCCTCCAGGGTCCGAACGTAGTCCCGGCGCATCGCCTGGACTCCCTCCACCTCGAAACCGGCATCCTCCAGGAAGCCAAGCGTCTCCCCCACCGGCCGCATGTGCATGTCCGGGGCGATGAACGATTCAATGAACGGCCCGCCGCCCGGATGCTTGCCGCGCCGGGACATCTGCTGCACAAGGACGCGGCCGCCCGGGACCACGTTGTTGAACAGGGCGGAGGCGTACACGGGGTAGTTCCGCTGTCCGACGTGCTCCCCCATTTCCAGTGAGGCCACGGCGTCGAAGGGCCCGTCGGGGATCTCGCGGTAGTCCTGGACCCGGATCTCCACGCTGCCGCCGGCCCCGCTGCCGTCCAGGCCGAGGTCTTTGATCCGGGCGTCGATGAACGCCTTCTGTTCGACCGAGAGGGTGACGCCTACGACGTCGACTCCGTAGTGCCGGGCGGCGTGCAGGCTCAGCGAACCCCAGCCGCAGCCGACGTCGAGCAGCCGCATCCCGGGCCGCAGACCGATCTTGCGGCACACCAGGTCCAGCTTGTCCCGCTGGGCATCCTCCAGCCCGTACCCGTCGGACGAATCCGTCCAGTAGCCACTGGAGTAGGCCATCTGCGGATCGAGGATCAGCGCGTAGAAATCGTTGCTGAGGTCGTAGTGGTGGCTGATGGCGGCGCGGTCGCGGATCAGGCTGTGCAGGCGCCCCTTCACCTGGGCCTGGCTCGCGGGCGGCGCGGGCGGCGCGCCCAGGGCACCGGCGGCCTTGGCGATCCGTCCCACGCCGGCAAGCACGCCGGGGGTGGGGCGGATCCCGGTCAGTCCGCGGTCGCGGACCACCTTCCAGAGGTGTTCGAGCGCGGCATTGAGGTCGCCGTCGACGTCCAGCTCGCCGGTGACGTAGGCCTGGGCAGCGCCCAGCTCACCCGGTGCCCAGAGCAGCCGCCGGACGGCGTCCGGCGAGTTGAGCCGGACCACCGGGGCGCCGGAGGGTCCGGCTTCGCTTCCGTCCCAAGCCACCAGGCGCACCGGGAGTTCGCCGCCGACCACCGGGCGCAGGACCTCGGCGATGGTGGTCGCGAGAGCGGCCGTCACTTGGCGTTCCGATCGCCGGTACCGGCAACGGAGGCGCGCGCCGCGGGCTTGGCGGCCACCTTGTCCAGGACGATCTGCTGGACATTGAGGTAGCCGGTCTCAAATCCGGCGCGGGAGTAGCACAGGTAGAAGAGCCACATACGCTGGAAGACGGCGTCGAAGCCGAGCGCCCGGACGTCTTCGGCCCGGGCCATAAAACGCTCTTCCCAGAGCCGGAGTGTCTGGGCGTAGTGCTCGCCCATGGCGAGGCGTTCACGGACCCGGAGGCCGGTCTGCTTTTCGGTGACTTCCTCGATGGCCCGCACGGACGGGATGACGCCGCCCGGGAAGATGTATTTGTGCACCCACGTGTAGCTGGTCCGGGTGGCGATCAGCCGGTCGTGGCCGATGGTGATGGCCTGGATGGCGACCTTCCCGCCGGGGGCCAGGACCCGTTCGATGGTCTGGAAGTAGGTGGCCCAGTACTCATAGCCGACGGCCTCGATCATCTCGACCGAGACGACGGCGTCGAACTCGCCCTCGACGGCGCGGTAATCCTTGAGTTCGATCGTAACGGCGTCGGCGTAGCCGGCCTCGGCCACCCGCTGGCGTGCGAGTTCCTGCTGCTCGCTGGAGAGGGTGACGGAGTAGACGGTCGCTCCGCGGGCGGCAGCCCGGAGGGCGAGCTCGCCCCAGCCGGTGCCGATTTCCAGGACCCGGGTGCCCTCCGTGACTCCGGCCTTGTCCAGCAGCCGGTCGATCTTGGCCTGCTGCGCACCGGCCAGCCCGTCCCACGCCACGGTCCGCAGCGCGTCGCCGCTCTCCGGGAACAGCGCGCTGGAGTACGTCATGGTGCTGTCGAGGAAGGTCGCGAAGAGGTCGTTGGAGAGGTCGTAGTGGCGGGAGATGTTGGAGCGGGTGTTCTGCTCGGTGTTCCGCTCGGTCCGGGGGGTGCGGGGCAGGTAGAGGCCGCGCAGTTTCTGCAGCGGCTCCGGTACCAGGGTGCCCACCCGGGCGGCGAAGACCTCCATCACAGCCGTTAGGTCATCGGCATCCCAGTCACCGGCCATGTAGGACTCGCCGAGCCCGATCAGGCCGCCGTCGCCGAGCCGGGCGGCGAAGGCCTCCGGCCGGTTCATCGTCATGACCGGGAACCCCTCTCCGGCCGTGCCCAGGACGGTGCCGTCCGGGTAGCGGACCTCCAGCGGCAGGCGGCGTACCGCGGCGCGGAAAATCGCGTCCGCAGCCTTGCCCGCAACCCGGGCCTTGAGGCTGGAGGGCACGACGGCGATGCTCGGCCAGATCGCGGCGTCGATGTTCGCGGGGGCCTGCGGAACCGTGTAGGGAACTGGCCGCTGGAGGTCCGCCGGGGTCGACGGCACCTGGTCCAGGGCCGCCGGGGTGGTCTGCGCCGGGGTCTGTGCCGATGGGCGGGGTCCGGTCGCTTCGGTCATGGTCACTGGACTGCCTCCTGTGAGGGGTGGTGTGGTCGTTTGATGATGGGCAACCGACGTGCCCAAAGCTTGATTCCCTGCCAGCGGATCTGCGCTGCAACGCGCAGCGGGGCCAGCGGGACGGCGAGCGCCGCGGCCAGGATGTTCGGCACGGTGGCTTCGCTGCGGGCGCCGTCCATGGTGGCGACGAAAGGTTTCTGGCCCTCCCGTTCCAGCACGATCGAGACGGAGAGCCGGTCCGAAGGTTCGGGCAGCTTCATCCGGTACTGCCCTTCGACGTCGTTGAACGGCGAGACGTAGAACGCCTTGGGCACGGTGGCCCGGCCGGCGTCGTCCGTCTCCAGCAGGTAGCAGTGCCGTTCACCGTACGTGTTGTGGACTTCGGCGACGACGCAGCGCAGCTTTCCGGCCGCGTCGTGGCACCAGAACAGGCTGAGCGGGTTGAACACATGGCCGAGGACGCGTGCGCTGGCCAGCATGGTGATGCGGCCGCCGTCGAGCGCGATGCCCTGGGTGGCGAGGTAGCGGTCAACGTTTCCGCGCAGCGTTCCGTTGGGGTCACCGAGGTGGTCGGCCGCGGAGAAGCCGGCCAGTGGCGCCAGCCAGCGCGGCAGGGCCGGGAGGGCGTCGACGTCCACGTACCAGCTGTAGCTGCGGTAGGTGAAGGCGTTGCGCAGCGGGGTGCGCCGCACGTGCGCTATGGAGGTGCGGTAGATGGCCGCGCGGGTGCTCATGCGCCCTCCAGGGCTGCGACCTGCAGCTCCGGCGCGCCCGCGTCTTCCCACTCGCGTCCCAGCTTCGCGGCGGCGCGGACTCCGGAGAGCGCCCCGTCCTCGTGGAAACCCCAGCCGTGGTAGGCGCCGGCGAACGCGACGCTCCCGTCGCCGAGGCTGAGGATCTGCTGCTGGGCACGCACGGAGTCCGGCGTGTACTGCGGGTGTTCGTAGGTCATTGTCTCCAGGACGGTGCCATCCCCGATCAGCTCGGATTCGCCGAGGCTGACGATGTAGCGTTTCCCGTCGGCGGGCTCGAGCCGCTGCAGCCGGGTCATGTCGTAGCTGACCAGCACGCGGTCGGGGCGGGCGTCGCAGGAGGGGAGCCGGTAGTTCCAGGACGCCTTGGCGTTGTTACTGGCGGGCAGGACGGCGTCGTCGCGGTGGAAGACGGTGTGGTTGACCGAGTACGGCATGCCGGCGAGGGCCTCCCGCTCGGCGGGCGTGGCGTCCTCAAGCATCCGCAGGGCCTGCGCCGGGTGGGTGGCGATGACGACGGCGTCAAAGGTCTCGGTGCTCTCCTGGCCGCCCGCGGCGCCGGTGGTGGTCACGTCTACCCCGCCGTCGTGGCGGCGGACGCGGGTGACAGGGCTGGAGAGCCGGACGTCGGGCAGTGCCGCGGCGATCTTGTCCACGTAGCTGCGGGATCCGCCAGTGACCGTGCGCCACTGCGGGGAGCCCTTGACGCCCAGCAGGCCGTGGTGGCCGAGGAAAGTGAAGAGGTAGCGGGCCGGGTAGGCCAGGGCGGTGACGGGGTCGCAGGACCAGACCGCGCTGACCACCGGGGTCATGAAGTGCACGATGAAGTAGCTGCTGAATTTCTCCCGGTCCAGGAACTCGCCAAGGGTCAGCTCGGGTGCGCCCGGGGTGGTGTCCTCGTTCAGGAGCGCGCGGGCCCGGCGGTAGAAACGCGTGACTTCCAGGAGCATCAGCAGGTAGCGCCCGCGCAGCAGGGTGGACAGCTGCGGGATGATGCCGCGTGCTCCGGCCCGGGCGCCGGCGTATTCCAGGCCGCAGCCGTCGCAGCGGATGGACATGCTCATCTCCGAGTCCTGGGTCTGCACGCCCAGTTCCTTGAAAAGCCGCAGCAACGTGGGGTAGGTCCGGTTGTTGTGGACGATGAACCCGGTGTCGATGCCCAAGGTGGGGCCGTCAGCCTGGGCGACGTCGTGGGTGTGGGCGTGGCCGCCCAGACGGGCATCAGCTTCGAACACGGTGACGTGGTCCCGACGGTTAAGGACGTAAGCGGCGGTCAGCCCGGCCACTCCGCTGCCGATCACGGCAATGCGCCGCCCGTTCGGAATACTCGCTTCTTGCTGCACTGATCTGCTCCTGTTGCCTCGCCTGAATTGTCCTCATGGACCGTCTACAGGGCAATTCGTAACTGCGGGGCGGCCGGATGAGTCCGAATTCCCAGCGGCTGCCTGCAGTCCAATGTGCCAGAATGAAGCGGGATTTCGGTCCCGGCTCACCGTAACCACTGAAGGGCAGTCCGTGATCAACCCCGTGCACCTCCGAACGCTGGTGGAAGTGGTCCGGCTGGGCTCCTTCGCCGCGGCCGCCACCAGGCTGGGTTACACGGCGTCGGCGGTGTCGCAGCAGATGTCGGCACTGGAGCGGGACACCGGGGTGGATTTGTTTCAGCGCTCGGCCCGCAGCATCCAGCCCACGGAAGCCGCCGTCGTAATGACCCGGCACGCGTCCAAGGTCCTGACGGACATTGACGCGCTGATGGCCGCAGCCGCCCGGACCAGTGACAGCGCCAGCCAGGAGCTCCGGCTTGGCATCTTCCCGAGCCTTGCCACCTATGTGCTCCCCCGCATCCTGCAGAATCCTGACTGGAAGAAACTGGGGATCGAGCTGCGGGTGTCCGTGGCCGAGCCGGGCCAGACCATCCAGGGCCTGCGGACCGGCGGCGAACTCGACGTCGCCCTGGTCTATCAGGTGGGCCAGTCCGGGCTGGCGTGGCCGCATACGGTCAACCGGCAGTGGATTGGTGACGACGACTTCCGGGTGGTGCTGCCGGCGGCCTGGGGCATCGGTCCCGGATCCAATGTTGCGGCCGACCACCTGTCCGACATGCCGTGGATCATGCACCACCCCGGGACGTCCGACGCCACGGTCATTGAACGCCTGTTCGCCAGCTGCAACCTGCACCCGCGTGTGGTGGCGTACAGCGACGACTTCCACGCCAGCCTGGAGATGGCGGCGGCCGGCCTGGGTGCGGCCCTGGTTCCGGAACTGGCCCTGCTGCACCGGCCGGCCGGGGTGGTGGTGCTGGACGTCCCCGAGATCCGGCTGGCCCGCAACGTTTTTGCCCTGCTTCCCAAGGAGCAGCAGACGGCCCAGGTCCAGCTGTTCGTGGAGCTGCTCTCGGACACGCTGCACAAGCTGGGAACCACGCGCCGGGAGTGATGGCTAAGGGGTCCGGCGCTTCTTCGCGCGCTTCCAGGCTGCTTTCCCGGTCGCTTTCCCGGCCGCTTTGCCCGCCGTCTTCCCGGCCGGGGCCACCAGGGTGCGGATGATCCGGTCCTTGAGCGTGGTGTACGGCGGGTAGATCAGTTCCAGCGTGTCCGGCCGCGTGGGTTTGGACAGCGTGGCTCGCTCGTGGGAGAAGGTCCGCAGGGAGTGCTCCCCGTGGTAGGCGCCCATCCCGCTGCCGCCCACCCCGCCGAACGGCAGGCCCGGCACCATCAGGTGCGCGGCAGGCACGTCGAAGCACAGCGCCCCCGAGGAGGTCTGCCCGGCGAACGCCCGCCGGGTGTCGGCGTCGTCGCTGAACACGTAGAGTGCCAGCGGCTTGGGACCGGCGTTGATGGTCCGGATCGCATCGTCCCGCCCGTTGACCGGGACCAGCGGCAGCAGCGGGCCGAAGATCTCCTCCCCCATCACGGCGTCCCCCGGCGCCGGGCGCAGCAGCGTCGGCTCGAAGTACCGGCTGGCCGCGTCCCGGCCCCCTCCGTGCACCACGGTGCTGGTGTCCGCGAGCGCGGCGATCCGGTCGAAGTGCCGGCGGTTGATGATCCGGCCGTAGGAGCCGCTGGCCGCCGCGTCCCTCCCGAACAGCGCAGTGATGGCCTTGACCAGTTCGGCTTCCAGGGGCTCAAGGACGTCCTCTGCGGCCAAAACGTAGTCCGGCGCCACACAGGTCTGCCCGGCGTTCATGAACCGGCCCCAGGCAATCCGCTTGGCCGCCTTGACCAGGTCCGTGGTCGCGTCGACGTAGGCCGGGGACTTGCCGCCGAGCTCCAGGGTGACCGGCGTCAGGTGTTCGGCAGCAGCCCGCAGCACCACCTTGGCGGCCGCTTCGCCGCCGGTGAAGAAGATGTGGTCGAACTGCTCAGCCAGCAGCGCCGTCGCCTCGGGGATGCCGCCTTCGACCACCTCGGCCGCGCCGGGCAGGTAGTCCGGAATCCAGCGCGCCAGCGCCGCTGATGTGGCGGGGGCATGCTCGCTGGGCTTGAGCACCACGGTGTTGCCGGCCGCGAGGGCGCCGGCCAGCGGCGCGAGCAGCAACTGCAGCGGGTAGTTCCAGGGCCCGATCACCAGGACCACACCCAGCGGAGTGAGCTCGGACCAGGCTTTCGCCGGCTGGACGGCCAGCGGAACGGGAACCGGGCGCGGCCGGAGCCAGGCTTCCAGGTGCTTCTCGAGGTGCGACGCTTCCGCCGTGACGAATCCGATTTCCGTCAGCTGCGCTTCTGTCCCGTGCTTGCCCAGGTCAGCGGCCAGGGCGGCGGCGAACTCGCCCCGCCGCTCGGTGAGCATCCGCCGCAGGTTGCGGAGCTGCTCCAGCCGCCACGCCTGCGGGCGGGTGGTTCCGCCGTCGAAAACGGCGCGGGCACGGGCGACGGCGGCGGCAACAGTTTGCATCCGATCAATGTACCGGTCCCCCGCCGGACTCCGCCGCCGGTATCGGATAAATGCCGGGCGGTGCTGGAACGGACCACTTTTGAGGACTATGTTGAAGACATGAGCAAGGTAGCGAGCCGGCACTTTGGGGAGATCGAGCTCAACCACGGGCGTGACCACAACTTCGCCGCTAGACACGAACTGGCCGGCCAGCCCCTCGAGCTGGACCTCAACGTCGACGCCCATGACCATTTCGACGAGGCCGCCATGCACAAGGTCGACTACCGGCTGCGGTTCCTTCCGGAGCTCGTGGACCAGGTCCGCGAGATGATCGCCGAGGAGCTGGAGCAGGACGGCACCAGCCCGCAGGAGTATCTCCGTTTCCATTGCAACGCGCTCAAGCCCGAACACCTCAAGCAGGTGTTCGGCGTCGAGGAGAAGTCGCAGCTGACCAACCAGGTCTTCCTGAAGGCCCTCAAACTCGGCCACGTGGGCATCTACCCGGGCCAGCCGGAACGGTACTTCGTGCTGGACTTCACGCTCGGCGCGCACTTTACGGACGAGATCCTGGTCGCTTCGGCGGACGAGGACGGCGTCGTCGATGACGAGATCCTCTGGGAATCCTGAATCGATTGCTCCGAGGATGCCCTTTTGACCCCTCAGAACGGCGCCTACTCAGCAATCGATGACTGAAACGGACGACGCCGGCCGGTCACCCTGGGGGAGGCCGGCCGGCGCCGTTTGGTGCCGTCGATTGGTGAGACGGGCTTTGGAACGGACCCTGGTGCTACTTGGCCGCTTCCAGCAATCCTGCGCGGACCACCTTGGTGGCCTCGACCAGGTTGCGCAGCGACTCCTCCGTCTCGGCGTACCCGCGGGTCTTCAGGCCGCAGTCCGGGTTGACCCAGAGCTGGCGCGACGGAACGTGCTTGACGGCGGTGCTGAGCAGGTCGGTGACTTCCTGCTCGCCGGGGACGCGGGGCGAGTGGATGTCGTAGACGCCCGGACCTACGCCGCGGCCAAAGCCGTGGGATTCGAGATCGTGCACTACCTCCATGCGGGAGCGGGCCGCCTCGATCGAGGTGACGTCGGCGTCGAGGCCGTCGATCGCGTCGATGATCGCCCCGAACTCCGAGTAGCACAGGTGCGTGTGCACCTGGGTGGCGTCGCCGGCGCCGGCCGTGGCGAGGCGGAACGACTTCACGGACCAGTCCAGGTAAGCCGCCTGGTCCGCCTTGCGCAGCGGCAGGAGTTCGCGCAGGGCGGGCTCGTCCACCTGGATGACCTTGATGCCGGCCGCTTCCAGGTCCGCGATCTCATCACGCAGGGCCAGGGCCACCTGGTTGGCGGTTTCGCCGAGCGGCTGGTCATCGCGGACGAAGGACCAGGCGAGGATGGTCACCGGGCCGGTGAGCATGCCCTTCATCGGCTTCCCGGTCAGGGACTGCGCGTAGGCGGCCCAGTCCACCGTAATCGGGGCGCTGCGAGTGACATCGCCCCACAGGATGGACGGACGGGTGCAGCGTGAGCCGTAGGACTGAACCCAGCCGTGCACTGTGACGTCGAAGCCCTCGAGGTTTTCGGCGAAGTACTGCACCATGTCGTTGCGCTCCGGCTCGCCGTGGACCAGGACGTCGAACCCCAGCTCCTCCTGCAGGTCGACGACGCGCTTGATTTCGTCCTTCATCAGCTGCTCGTACTGCCCGGTGCTGAGATCTCCGCGGTTGGCGCGGGCCCGGGCGGTGCGGACCTCGGCGGTCTGCGGGAAGGACCCGATGGTGGTGGTGGGCAGCGGCGGCAGGTGCAGCGCCTCGGCCTGCGCGGCTTCGCGGACGGTGTAGGCGGAACGGCTGAAGTCGGCGTCGGTGAGGGCTCCGGTGCGGGCCCGGACCTCGTCCCGGCGGACACCCTCGGCGGCCGCGCGAGAGGCGATGACGCGGGTGGCCTCGTCGATCGCAGGCTGGGCCGCCGCGGCGTCGGTCAGCAGCCCGGCGAGGGTCACCACTTCGACGGCCTTCTGGTCGGCGAACGCCAGCCAGCTGCGCAGCTGCGCCGAGAGCTGGACTTCCTCCTCGACGTCGTGCGGGACGTGAGCGGTGCTGGTGGAGGTGCTGATCGCGAGGCGGGACACCGAGTTCTGCAGTTCCGCGATCTTCGCCGCCGAGGCCGCGAGGTCGTTGCGCCAGATGTTGTGGCCGTCCACGACGCCCGCCACCAAGGTGGTGGTGCCCAGCGCGGCCAGGGCGGCGGCGGAAGGAACGTCGCCCTTGAAGACGTCCAGGTGCAGGGCGTCGATGCCGGTAGCGGCGAGGGTGCCTAGCTGGCCGTTCAGTGCACCGTACGGGGTGGAAACGAAGAGCTGCGGCCGGCGCGCGGCGCCGGTCAGGACCTCGTAGGAGCGGGCGACGGCAGCCTGGATCTCGACGGCCGGGGTGTCCTGGTCCACAACAAGGGCGGGCTCGTCGAGCTGGACCCAGCTGGCTCCGGCCGCGGCAAGCTTCTCCAGCAGGGCCGTGTATACGGGGAGGACGTCCTCCAGGCGGGACAACGGGTTGAAGCCGGCCGGCGCGTCGTCCGACGCCTTGCTCAGCAGCAGGAAGGTGACCGGTCCGACGATATAGGGGCGGGTCTCGATCCCGTTGGCGAGGGCGTAGGCGAATTCGTCCACGATCCGGGTGGAGGTCAGCGCGAAGCAGGTCTCGGGGCCGATTTCCGGGACGAGGTAGTGGTAGTTGGTGTCGAACCATTTGGTCATTTCGAGCGGCTGCTGGTCCTTGGTGCCGCGGGCCAAAGTGAAGTAGCCGTCGATGTCGAGCTGGCCGTCGGCGTCGAGGAGGTTCCCGAAGCGGGCGGGGACGGCGCCGAGGTGCGCGGCGGCGTCGAGTACCTGGTCGTAGTAGGAGAAGGTGCCGGGGACAGCCGCGGCTTCAACCAGGCCCAGGTCCTGGAGTCGCTTGGCGGTCCCGAGCTGGATCTCCTTTGCGGCGGCGTCCAGGGCGGCGGCGTCGATGGTGCCGGCCCAGTAGGCCTCGACGGCTTTCTTCAGTTCGCGGCGGCGTCCGATGCGGGGGTAGCCGAGGAGCGAGGCGGCCGGGAACGGGGTGGGGACAACGGTGTTCTGCTCAGTCATGGGAAGTCCTAAGTGTCGGGTGGTGCAGTGGGAGGAAAGTGTGGGCTGCCGCTCAGCTGGCGAGCTGGCGGCGGGCGGACGGGCGCTGGTGGCCGCGGTGCGGGCGTGGCAACGCCAGCTTGTCCAGCACGTCGAGGGCACTGGCGTGCTCGTTGAAGGTGTAGAGGTGCAGGCCGGGCGCGCCGGCATCCAGGGCGGCGTTGGCCAGGTCCACGGTGGCGCTGACCCCGATGCGGTTCCGTTCGGCGTCGGTGTCCGCGGCGGCGAGCCGTTCGAGCAGCTCGGGTGCCGGTTCGACGCCGGTCAGTTCACCGAGCCGGGTGAGCCGGCGGATGCTGGTCAGCGGCATCACGCCGGGGATGATCGGGATGGTCACGCCGGCGCGGCGTGCCCGGGAGAGCAGCTGCGCGTACTGCTCGGTGTGGAAGAAGACCTGGGTGATGGCAAAGTCGGCGCCGGAGCGTTGCTTGGCGAGCAGCACCTCGACGTCGTGGGCCTCACTGGGCGACTCGGGATGGCGGGTGGGGTACGCCGCCACGCCCACCGCGACCTTCCCGGCGCACAGCAGCGCTGACCGGCGTTGTTCGACCCGGCGGATGAGCTCGATCAGGTCCTGGGCGTAGCGCAGGGATCCCTCGGCCGGTACTCCCCCGTCCTTGGGCTGGTCGCCGCGCAGGGCGAGGATGCCGCGGACGCCGACGTCGAGGAGTTCGCCGATGATTTCGGCCAGTTCCTGCGGGGTGTTGCCCACGCAGGTCAGGTGCGCGAGGGGGCGCAGGGTGGTGTCCTGCACCAGCCGGTTGATGAGTTCGACGGCGGTGTTCCGGTTGGAGCCGCTCGCCCCGTAGGTGACCGATACGTAGTCAGGGCCGGTGGCTTCGAGTTCGCCGATGGTGGTCCAGAGTGATTCGGATGCCGCGGGTGAGCGGGGCGGAAACAGTTCGTAGGACAGGGCGACGGGGGCCGAGCCGGCAAGATTTGGATGGGTGTCAATGAGGCTTGGTGGCGACATTTGCGTCCTTGGCTGTGAGCCATTGGTGCCGGCCGGGCCGGATGCGGCCTGCTGGCACCAATGAGTTGAGTTTGGGGAACACGGAGGAAACTTCAGCAGGGCGCAGCCGCGACTGTTACGCCTGATACGAAGTTGTCCGTGAGCAAATGTCAGGCCCACATGGGGGCACCCACACCCTCCTCGGCTGCCCGTGGAATGTTCCGTCGGGCGGGCCTGCAGCGGAGGATCGCTGACACGTTACCGCGGTAACTTGTGTACGACTTTAGGGGCCGCCGGGGCGGCATTCAAGCCGGCAGCCGAATTAAGACGAGACTTTACGCCTGTTGGCGGCATGCGGCAGAAGATTGTTCGTTGGAAAGGCTTCTTTTATGGCCGGCGCCTCCCCGGGACCAGGACCCCACGGCCCCTCCCCCTGAACGCGGCGCAGGTCTATTCTGGGTGCATGATCCAGCTTCCAGCCAGCTACCAGGAGTATCTCGCCGGTAAGAGCGAGAGCCTCATCAACACTGTCCGGCCGATCCTGATGCAGTCGGCGGCGGACCGGTTGCACGGCGTCCGGGTGGTGGTGCACCCGCACGACCATCAGGCGCACCTGGACGACACCATTCCGTTCGGCACCGTCATCGAGGACATCGACTGAAGGTTCCGGGCTAGCCGTCCAGCAGGAGGCGCTGCGAGCGGGGCGCCAGCGTGTGCTCAAGGACCAGGCAAGCGGCCCCGACGGCGCCCACGTCCTCGCCCACGCCCGTGCCTACCACTTCGATGCCGTGGATCTTCCGGGTGGCGCTGCCCTCCGCGATGAACCCCGGGATAAGCTCCAGGTAGGCCGGGGACAGGCATGACCAGAACGGCCCGCCAAAGACGACGCGGTCCACGTCCAGGGCGTTGGTCACCGCTGAAATGGCCCGCCCCACCAGCACTGCGGACTTCCGGATGATGTCCAGCGCCACGGTGTTCCCGCCGTACGCCAAGGCGCAGAGTTCGGCGAAGCGCTCCTGGATCACCGGGGCGCTCCGGTCCTCGGAGGCACTGTCAAGGACACCGGCAGCCTCGGCCTGTGCCACCAGGACCTGCGGGATGGCCGAGGATTTCACGCAGCCGCGCTGGCCGCAGTCACACGGGGGCCCGTCGGGATCCACGATGATATGTCCGATTTCCCCGGCGTTGCCGGATGTGCCGCGGACCACTTCATCGTTGAGGACTATGCTGCAGCCGATCCCCGAGCCCATGTACATAAACACGAAGCTGCCCGCGCCGCTGGGACCGCCGGCCCAGGTTTCGGCGACGGCTGCGCTGGTGACGTCCTTGTCCATCAGCGTGGACAGCCCTGTGGCCTCGGCCAGGGCGTCCCTCAGTGGAACGCGTTCCCACCCCGGCAGCAGCGGCGGGTCCACCACCGCGCCTTCCTCGAGATCGATCGGGCCCGGCGAGGCGATGCCAAGCCCGGCGACCTTGGCCCGGTCCACGCCGGAGTCCTCGATGAGCTGCAGAATCTCGGCGGCGATGGTGGCGATGATGGACTGCGGCTCGGGGCGGGACGGGGTCTTGATCCGTGAATGCATCACGACGGCGCCCACCAGGTCCAGCAGGACAAAGGTCAGAACGGCGGGATCCAGGTGGACTCCGACGGCGTACATCCCGCCCGGATTCAGCCGGAGCATGGTCCTGGGCTTGCCCGGGCCCGTGCCTTCCTTGCCGGCCTCGACGATCAGGTTCTGGTCCAGCAGGCGGCGGGAAATGTTGGAAATGGTCTGCGGTGAGAGGCCCACGATCTGCGCGAGTTCGACCCGGCTCAGCCCGCCGGGGGCGCGCCGGATTGCGTCCAGGATGACTGTGAGGTTGAAATCCCCCATCCGTGGAAGGTTCGTCCCGCGCCGCGGCGAGGGTGTTCGGATCTCAGTCACTGATACCTCTAAACGTCTTCGGCCAAGCACTGCTGATCTCAGAATGGTACGTTACCGGCGGCCTCCGGCCCCACAAGGAGCGTCAGAGCGGGCCGGCAGTGCCCGTGCCGGAGCGCCGGGTGCTGGCGGTGACCGTGAATTTCGGGTTGCGGCCGATCTCGCGGGTGGGGCCCACCAGTCGCTCCAGGAGAGGCCGGTAGTGCAGGTGGCTGTTGAACACCGTCCACAGCTCCCCGTCCGGGGCCAGCACCCTGGCGGCGGCTTCGATGAGCTTGATCCCGGCGCCGGCATGCACGGCTGCCCCGAGGTGGAACGGCGGGTTGAGCAGTACAAGCCCGGCACTGGCGTCCGGCATGGTGCTCATGGCGTCGTCCTGCAGGACCTCGATCTGCCCCTCCAGCCCGTTGGCCAAAGCCGTGGCCCGTGCCGACTCCACGGCCGCCGCGGACCGGTCGGTGGCGGTGACCCGGGCGTCCGGGTGGCGGCGCGCGTACATGGCCGCGAGGATGCCGGTGCCGCAGCCGAGGTCGACGGCGTGGCGGGCGCTCGGTATGTCGTCGAGGAAGTCCAGGAGGAAGCGGGTGCCGATGTCCAGCCCGGTGCCGGCGAAGACGGCCCCGCGGGCGCAGATAGTGAGGTCGAGGCCGGCGTTCCGCTCCGTGACGGGGAACGGCGCAGGGCCAGTGGCGGGCCGCGCTGCACGGGCCAGCAGGATCCGCGATTTTTGCCGGGCCAGCTGCGGCTGCACCGACCCGAAGTAGCGGTCCAGGACAGCATTCATGCCCAGGCTCATGTGTTTGACCCTGCCGCCGGCGAGCAGCACCACGCCGGCCGCCGCGTGCCGGGCTACGGCGTCGGCGATCTCTTCCAGCTCGGCGAGCGAGCGGGGCAGCTGGAGGAGGACGACGCCGGCACCCGCCACGGCCTCTTCCAATGACAGCTGGGCGAATCCCTCGGTGAGCCCCGTGGCCGCCGCGTTCCGGAGCAGGGCGCGTTCGCCGGTAACCAGGTCCTCGTGCACCCGCACGGTACCGTCCTGCGGGCCCGTGCCCGGCCCGGTACCCTCCTGCCGGCGCAGCGCCAGCAGGCCGAGGGTCAGCGCGCCGTAGCGGTCGCCCACGACCGCCACGGGTCCGTCCGACGGCAGCAGGGCCTCGGACCTCAGGTCCGAGGCGGTGTCCAGCAGCAGGCGGTCGGTGGCGTCCCAGGCCTGCAGGTTTGCCGCTTCGACGTCGGGAAACCTCCGGAGCCGAGGGAAAAGGGAATCAAGAATGTGGTCCGCCACGCGGGGCTTTACCGCCGTTCCTTGTCGGGCCGTCTCAGATCAGGCACGGGTCAATTGCCACGCTCTACGTTATCGGAACCGGCCAGCAGCCGGACGATCGCCGTCACAGCCGCACGCCCGGCACGGTTGGCCCCGATGGTGGAGGACGACGGGCCGTAGCCAACAAGGTGGACGCGTGGCTCCGCGGCGACCTGCGTGCCGTTCATGGCGATGCCGCCGCCGGGACCCCGCAGGCGCAGCGGCGCGAGATGTTCCAGTTCGGCCCGGAAGCCGGTGGCCCAGAGGATGACGTCGGCGGGCAGGAAGCCGCCGTCGGCCAAACGCACTCCCCCGGGTTCTATGCCGGTGAACATGGGCTGGCGCTGCAGGACCCCGCGGGCTTCGGCGGCGCGCAGGGCGGGGGTCCAGATCAGGCCAGTCACGGCGACCACGCTCTGCGGCGGCAGTCCCTGCCGGACGCGTTCCTCCACGAGGGCGACGGCGTTGTGGCCCGCTTGCCGGTCAAAGGCTTCGTCCCGCCAGACGGGCTCCCGCCGGGTGAACCAGGTGGTGCTGGTGACCCGGGAAATTTCGTCCAGCAGGCCCACGGCGGAGATTCCGCCACCGACCACCACCACGTGCCGTCCCCGGAACTCCTCGGCCGAAACGTAGTCGGCCACGTGCAGCTGGCGGCCAAGGAAGCTCGCCTGGCCCGGGTAGATGGGCCAGAAGGGCCGGGTCCAGGTCCCCGTGGCGTTGATGAGTGCCCGGGCGGACCAGGATCCCCGGGAGGTGGTAATCCGGAGCCGTCCGGCCGGGTCGGCATCTTCGCGGGCAACGGAGTGGACCTTAACGGGCCGCTGGATGGCGAGGCGCAGCTGGGTTTCGTAGCCGCCGAAATAGCGTGAGAGGAAGCTGGAGCTTGCCTCCTTCGGGTCCACGGAGGGTTGCGGGATGCCCGGGAGGTCGCTGATGCCGTTGACGGTGTCCATCAGCAGGCTCTTCCAGCGGTGCCGCCAGGCGCCGCCGGGGCCTTCCTCGGCGTCGAGCACCACATAGCTGCGCTGTTGCCTGTCGTCGCCCGAATCGCCCGGACCCTGGGCTGGCGCCGGCGCCGGCCGCAGCGCGGACACGAAGCCCCGTCGCTGCAGGTGGTAGGCGGCCGAGAGCCCGGCCTGTCCGGCACCGATCACCACAACTTCGGCGAATCGAAGCGGCCGGGTTTCGTTCACGGTCCCCATCCTAAGCCAGGCTTAAATGACTCGAGGCCCCGCTCAGTGAGCGGGACCTCGTTCGGTGGAGCTGAGGGGACTCGAACCCCTGACCCCCTGCATGCCATGCAGGTGCGCTACCAGCTGCGCCACAGCCCCGAATTTGTTGTTCATCTGGGCTTCCGGAGAAGCCCGCCGATCAAGCAACCTGATTAGCGTAATCTACATTTCCCGCGGACGCTAATCGGCGGCGGGTGTGCGTCGATGCCGTCCGAAACCGGCGTCATTCGGTGGAACGGGCACAAAAAAATCCGCCGGAATCTTTCGATTCCGGCGGATCATCCGGTGGAGCTGAGGGGACTCGAACCCCTGACCCCCTGCATGCCATGCAGGTGCGCTACCAGCTGCGCCACAGCCCCGAATTTTCGCTGCCCCGGTTTCGTTCTCTCCGAAGCAACTCAAATATCTTAGACCAGCACTTCCGAAAATTCCAAATCGGGCATATTCGGGGTTCCGCGCCGGAGGGACGCGGCGCCTAGTCGGTTTCTGTAGCTGCGCCGGCCTTCGCGGAGGCGTCGTCGCCGAGCTGCAGGTCCACGACGGGGCAGTCCTTCCAGAGGCGTTCCAGGGCGTAGAAGACGCGGTCTTCCTCGTGCTGGACGTGGATGACGACGTCGGCGTAGTCCAGCAATACCCAGCGGCCGCCGGAGCGCCCTTCACGGCGGACGGGCTTGAGGTCGAACTTGGACAGTTCATCCTCGATGCCGTCGACGATTGCGTTGACCTGGCGCTCGGACGGAGCGGAGACGATCAGGAAGACGTCGGCGAGGGCAAGCCGCTCACTGACGTCGAGGCCCACAATGTCCTCGGCCAAYTTTTCSGCGGCAGCRCGGGCTGCGTGGCGGGCTGTGGCGATGGATGAATCGGTTGCAGTCACGGGACTCCTTGTTGAAGATAAAACCTGGTGATTATTGAAAATTGTTGCGGAGGCGCATCCGCTGGTGCGGTGACCGGCCGGACGCCGGCGCGGGGACCTGCCGGTGCTTCCCGGCTGTTAGTGTGCCATTCCGGTGATAATCAGGATGATGCCGGCGATGAGCGCCAGCAGCCCCAGGGCCAACACTCCAAGCTGCAGCGCGCGGAGGCGCTGCGCCCTGCCGAGGCCCGCGGTGGCGGCATCCAGTGGATCCAGGCCGTAGGCGGCATTGGCGGCTACCGGTGGCCGTGCGGCGAATTCCTCTTCCACTGCCTGGACACTGGCGTTCTCCGGCTCGGCGGCGCGGGCCGGACGACGGCTTGACGCGGCCTGCGCGGCCGCCTCGGCACGGGCCAGGACGCCCGCGCGGCCATTGACCGCCGCTGCGTCCCGCTTCCGCGGCTGGCCGTTCCGACGGGAGGTCTTTGAAGGCTGCACCTTCGGGCTGGAATTGGTGACCAGCGGGACGTAGGAGGTGGCGGGCCGCTTCATGACCGGCCGCTCCACGCCGGGCACCTGGACGAATTCCAGCGGGGTGACCATGGCCAGGTTGCTGGCCGTCGAGGGGTCGTTCTTTGGTGCTTCGGTCCGCTGCTGCGCCGGCTGGCTGTTCTGCTGGGCCAGTTTTTGCTTGGCGGCGGCCCGCCGGTTGAGGACGGCTGCGCGCTCGGCCAGGGCGATCTGCTCGGCGAGCATTTCGGGGTCGACGGCGTCAGGGTCCGTGGCGGAGATGTGCTCCATCTTCGCCACCTGGTTCCGGGCCTGGGCGGCGAGGAGTTCGCGCGCGGCCAGAGCCTGCTCCACGCTCATTCTCTCCGGAAGCTTCCCGTCCGGTTCGTTACCCGCTTCAGCTGCCTGCGCCGCGGGCAACGTGCCCGGAGTAGGCTCAGCGTCCGCCGCGGGCGCCGTGTGCTGGGCGGCCTCGGGCTGGTCTGCCGGTCGTTTCGCAGCCTGCGCCACTGCCGGGTGGGTGCGGGTGCGCGGCGACGGGACGATCGGATTGGCCGACGTGGCGGGCGCCGTTTCCTCTGCGAGCTGCTGGAGCCGCAACTGCCGGCGCGTGGGTGGGCCGCCCGGCGAGAGCTGGCCTTCCTTTTCCGCGAGCTCCTTGATGGTCCGAAGTGCTGCGCGGTCGCGGGCGCGGACCTGGGATGACCGCTCTGCCGGGGTAGACGCCGGGACGGAGTCCACGGGGCCGGGGATGCGGCGGCGGCCGGTGGTCTCGGCCTCTGTCGGAGCCTCCGGGCGCTCGGAGAACGCGGGAGCCGCACCCTCCGGCTGTGGTGCTGAGCCCGCGGAGCCCTCCTGGCCCGGGGCAGCCGGAGCAGCGCCGGCACCCTCGGTACCGGCGCCCGGCTTGGTGTCCTGGCGTTCATCCCTGGCCTGGCGCAATTCGCGGCGGCTGCGGATGGGAGGCTGTTCCTGACTCATTAAAGGCTCATTCGGTGCTGGCGGTTAGGTGGGTCTCGCGGGCCGGCCGGGGCTCCTGGTGTTCCGGTTCGGGGCTGGCCTGGCCGTCATAGAGATCGTATTTGGCAATGTACTGGACCACGCCATCCGGTACGAGGTACCAGACGGGGTTTCCTGCGGCCACCCGTGCCCGGCAGTCCGTCGACGAGATCGCCATGGCGGGCACCTCGAGCAGGCTGACGTCCTTGCGGCCCATGCCGTCCAGCACGTGGCCCGGGCGGGTGACACCCACAAAGTGGGCCAGGGACCAGAGTTCGTCGATGTCTTTCCACGACAGGATCTGGGCCAGGGCATCCGCGCCGGTGATGAAGAACAGGTCCGCATCCGGCCGCAGCGTGCGGAGGTCCCGCAGGGTGTCGATCGTGTAGGTGGGACCCGGGCGGTCGACGTCGACCCTGCTGACGGTGAAGCGCGGGTTCGATGCCGTGGCAATGACCGTCATGAGGTACCGGTGCTCGGCCTCGCTGACTTTTTTGCTGCTTTTTTGCCAGGGTTGCCCGGTGGGGACAAACACCACTTCGTCGAGGTCGAACTTCGCCGCGACCTCACTGGCCGCTACCAGGTGGCCATGGTGGATGGGGTCGAACGTGCCACCCATCACACCCAGCCGCAGGCGGCGCTTCGCGCCGTGCTGCTTCACTGTGGCGGAAATAACTAGTGGCCCTGGCCGTGGTCGTGCTTGTTCGGGTGCTGGCGGTGCGGGTCCGCGTGCTCCTCGACGGCCTCGTGGCGCTTGCCAAGGTTGCCGTAGGAGAGCGTGATGAACATCAGGACCAGCAGGAACACGAACATGGTGCCGCCAATGACGAACGGCGGCGCGATGAGCGGCGCGAGTTCCTCGTGTTCGACCGCTGCGGCGATGGATGTGGCGATCTGCTGGAACAGCATGTTCTCCCCTAGTGAGTTCACAAAAAATACGATTGTTGGACGACGGCGGTATGCGCCCTCGTCCCTGGCTTCTGTTCCATGTTACCGCGTTACTAGCCGCGGATCTGGCCTTCGCCCTGCACGATCCACTTCGTGGTGGTGAGCTCGGTGAGGCCCATCGGGCCCCGGGCGTGCAGCTTCTGGGTGGATATGCCCACCTCGGCGCCCAGGCCAAGCTCCCCGCCGTCGGTGAACCGGGTGGAGGCGTTCACGATGACCGCGGCCGAATCGATCTCGGCGATGAACCTCTCGGCATTCGCGAGGTCGTTGGTAAGGATCGCCTCGGTGTGTCCGGTGGACCAGGTACGGATGTGCCGGACTGCCTCATCCAGGCTGTCCACCATGGCCACCGCCAGGTCCAGGTCCATGTACTCGGTGGCCCAGTCCTCGTCGGTGGCCGGCACCGAGTCGAGGCCGGCCGGGAGCGCGGCCCGGATCCGGTCGTCCGTGTGCAGCGTGACACCGGCTTCGCGCAGGGCGGCGGCGACGGCCGGGAGCACGGTCGAGCCGGAGTGGACCAGGAGTGTCTCAACGGTGTTGCAGACGCTGGGGCGCTGGGTTTTGGCGTTGAGCAGGATGTCGACGGCCATCTGCTCGTCTGCCGAGGCGTCAATGAAGATGTGCACGTTGCCTTCGCCGGTTTCGATCACCGGAACGGAGGAGTTAGTGACCACGGTCTGGATCAGGTCGCGTCCGCCGCGGGGAATCAGGACGTCTACCCGGCCGCGGGCCTTCATAAGGACGTTGGCGCCGTCGCGGCCGAACTGGTCCACGGTCTGGACGGCGTCGGCGGGCAGACCGACCGATTCCAGGGCGTCGCGGAGAATCCCCACCAGCGCCTCGTTGGTCGCTGCGGCAGCGCTCCCGCCGCGGAGGATGACGGCGTTGCCGCTCTTGAGGGCCAGCCCCGCAATATCGACGGTGACGTTGGGACGTGCTTCGTAGATCGCGGCGACAACGCCCATGGGCACGTTGATCTGGCGCAGGCGCAGTCCGTTGGTGAGGGTCTGGCCCCGGACCACGTTGCCGACCGGATCGGGCAGGTTGGCGAGGTTTTCCAGGGCTGAGGCGAGGGCCTGGACCCGGACGTTGGTGAGGGTCAGCCGGTCCAGCAGCGCCGCGGAGGTGCCGTTGTCCCGGCCCGCGGCGACGTCCCGGGCGTTGGCGGACAGGATCCGGTCCTGGTGCTGGAGCAGTGCGGCGGCCACGGCGCGCAGTCCGCGGTCCTTCCAGGCCCGGTTGGCACGGGCCATCCGGCGGGAGGCCTCCCGGGAGCGGTCGGCGATGGCGTACACGGCTGACTCGACGTCCGTCACGGCCGGCGGCAGGCCCGTGGAGGGCGCGTCGTGAACCGGCAGGTCGGGGTGCGAAGTCAGGGCCTCAGTCATGCTCCAAGTTTAGGCGAGCAGGCCGCTTAGACCAGCACCAGGTCGTCAACATGAACAACTTCACGGTCATAGCCGCGCCCCAGCGCCTTGCCGAGTTCCCGGGTGGAGCGGCCCAGCATCTGGGGCAGTTCCCCGGCGCCGTAGTTGACCAGGCCGCGGGCCACGACGGTCCCGTCGGTCCCGACCATCTCCACGGCGTCGCCGGCTTCGAAGTCGCCGCTCACGGCGGAAATGCCGGCGGGCAGCAGCGAGGTGTGGCGGTCCCGGACGGCCCGGACAGCGCCGTCGTCGAGCACCAGGGTCCCCTGTACGGATGCGAGGTGGGCGAGCCAGAGCAGCCGGATCGGCTTCCGGGCGCCGTTGACGGAGAACCAGGTTCCCACGTCCTCCCCCGCCAGCGCGGCAGCCGCGTTGGGGGTGGAGGTCACCAGCGCGCTGATTCCGGATCCGGCGGCGATGGAGGCTGCCTCGACCTTGGTGACCATGCCGCCGGTGCCCACGCCGGCTTTGCCGGTGCTGCCGATGGAAACGCCGTCGAGGTCGCGCGGGCCGGTGACGCTGGCGATCCGTTTGGCTCCATGCGAAGGCGGACCGTCGTACAGCGAATCGACGTCGGAGAGCAGCACCAGGGCGTCGGCGCGGACCAGGTGGGCCACCAGCGCCGCGAGCCGGTCGTTGTCGCCGAAGCGGATCTCGTGGGTCGCGACGGTATCGTTTTCGTTCACCACGGGGACGACGCCGAGGTTCAGCAGCCGGTCCAGGGCGCGGAACGCGTTGGTGTGCTGGCTGCGGCGCATAAAGTCGTCCGCGGTCAGCAGAACCTGGCTCACGGTCACGCCGTGCGCGCCGAAGGCATGGGTGTACCGGGCCATCAGCAGGCCCTGGCCCACACTGGCGGCGGCCTGCTGGGTGGCGAGGTCGCGGGGGCGTTTCGCCAGGCCCAGCGGGGCGAGCCCGGCCGCGATCGCACCGGAGGAGACGAGGATGATCTCGGTGCCGGCGTTCCGCTTGTGCGCCAGCGCGTCGGCGAGGCCGGTGAGGGCTTCCTCGTCGATGCCGCCCTTGATGGAGGTCAGGGACGAGGAGCCGACTTTGACCACAATCCGGCGGGCACTGGAGAGCAGGGCCCGGCCGGGCGCTTCCCCGGTTCCGGGCGCCACGACCGTGTTACTCGTCATCGGCTTCGCCGAGTCCACTCTCCTTGAGCGGCTGCGGTGCGCGGCGGGAGCTGACCGATTCGGTCCAGATCCCGGCCTTCCGCTCGGCCTCGAGCTCGGCCCGGGCGGCGGCCTTGGCATCCCGGCGTTCCTGCTGCTCCTCGCGCTTTTGACCGCGGGTGGGGCGGTCGCCGATGTCGGCGAAACGCACGTCGGTGCCGCGGGGTGAGGCGAGGAGTTCCGCGCCGGCCATCATGGTGGGCTCCCAGTCGAAGACGACGCCGTCGTCCTCGCCGATGACCACCGTGTCGCCCGGCTTGGCGCCCTGCTTGAACAGTTCGCTTTCGACGCCGAGCTTGGCGAGGCGGTCCGCGAGGTAGCCGATGGCTTCTTCGTTGGTGAAGTCGGTCTGCTTGACCCAGCGCACGGGCTTCTCGCCGAGCACGCGGAAGAGCGGCTCGAGGTTCTTCTCCTCGCGGCGGATGGTGAAGCCACTTTCGTTGACGGCGCGGGGACGCAGGACGGGTGCCTGGACCTTCGGCGGGGTCGCGGCCACCGCATCACGGGCGGCCTTGACGATCTCTGCCATGGCGAAGCCCAGCTGGCGGAGGCCCTCGTGGCTCGTGGCGGAGATTTCGAACACCTTGTAGCCGCGGCTTTCGAGTTCCGGGCGGACGAATTCGGCCATGTCCTTGCCGTCAGGCAGGTCCACCTTGTTCAGGGCCACCAGGCGGGGGCGGTGGTTCAGGGGCACAACTTCGCCGTCGGAACCGGCGTAGCTCATGTCGACTGCGTACTTTTCGAGTTCGGCTTCGATGACGGAAAGGTCAGAGAGCGGGTCGCGCTCGGATTCGAGCGTGCCGCAGTCCAGGACGTGGACCAGCGCGGCGCAGCGTTCGACGTGGCGCAGGAAGTGGTGGCCCAGTCCCTTGCCCTCGCTGGCACCTTCGATCAGGCCCGGAACGTCGGCGATGGTGAACCGCACGTCGCCGGCCTGGACGACGCCGAGGTTGGGGATCAGCGTGGTGAACGGGTAATCGGCGATCTTCGGCCGTGCCGCGGACATCGCGGCGATCAGGCTGGACTTGCCTGCGGAGGGGAACCCGACCAGGGCAATGTCCGCGATGGACTTCAGTTCCAGGACGATGTCGCTGGATTCGCCTTCGATGCCGAGCAGCGCGAAGCCGGGGGCGCGGCGCTTCTGCGAGGACAGGGCGGCGTTGCCCAGGCCGCCGATGCCGCCGGCCGCGGCGATGAACTCGGTACCTTCGCCCACCATGTCGGCCAGGACAGTTCCGTCCTTGCTCTTGACGACGGTGCCCTCGGGAACCGGCAGGATCAGGGTTTCGCCGTTCTTGCCGCCGCGCCAGTCGCCCATGCCGGGGCCGCCGTTGGTGGCGTGCCGGTGCGGGGCGTGGTGGTAGTCGAGGAGGGTGGTGGTCTGCGGGTCGACGCGAAGGATGACGTCGCCTCCGTTGCCGCCATTGCCGCCGTCGGGACCGCCGAGCGGCTTGAACTTCTCGCGGTGTACGGAGACACACCCGTGGCCGCCGGTACCGCCGGATACGTGCAGTACTACCCGGTCTACAAAGCTCGCCACGTGGATCTCCTCAGTGCTGTTCCCCGGACCGCAAAAGGTCCAAGTTGATTGTAATGCGGTTAAAACACCGGTGGAGCGGACCTACTGGTCCGCCCCACCGATTTAGAACTGGTTGTTACTCTGCAGCTGCAGCAGCCACGATGTTCACAACGCGACGACCACGGCGGGTGCCGAACTCGACAGCACCGGGGGTCAGGGCGAACAGGGTGTCGTCGCCGCCGCGGCCGACGCCGGCGCCCGGGTGGAAGTGGGTGCCGCGCTGGCGGACGATGATCTCGCCTGCGGAAACTACCTGGCCGCCGAAGCGCTTGACGCCGAGGTACTGGGCGTTGGAGTCACGACCGTTGCGAGTGGAGCTCGCGCCTTTTTTATGTGCCATTTGAAATGCCTGCCTTTAAAATTCTGGGGAATCTGTTGAAAACCTGAACAGTAACGCTAGTTACTTGATACCGGTGATCTTGACCTTGGTCAGTTCCTGACGGTGACCCTGGCGCTTCTTGTAACCGGTCTTGTTCTTGAACTTCTGGATGACGATCTTCGGACCACGGAGGTCTTCGAGGATCTCAGCCGTAACCGTTACCTTGGCCAGGTCCGCAGCAGCGGACGTAACCTTCTCGCCGTCAACCAGGAGCAGGGCGGGCAGCTCGATGGTGCTGCCGGCGCCACCGGCGACGCGGTTCAGGGTAACGAAGTCTCCAACGGAAACCTTCTCTTGGCGGCCGCCTGCGCGGACAATCGCGTACACCACTTGGGGGACTCACTTCTCTCGACGTTTATTACTAGATTTGCGTGCGGAACCTGGGGCCACATTTTGTAGACCGGCTCACGCTGTGCCTCAACGCCGGTGGATTCCCCGGGGGAACCCATGAGCTATACCGTGGAAAGTCCTGCCCGGAGTGCGGGTGAACTGTTCATCAAGGTCATAACCCAAGTGTTGGCGTAAGCACCGAAGATCTAGACTACGCTAATTTTGCCTTCGGCCGCAAACGAGGCCGGCTCCGGAGAGTGATGCGTGACGGCCGCCACACCCCGTCCCCGAGGGGCTGGAGCGGTGCTGCCGCGGCGACTTCCGGAACCGCGCCCCATAATGTTACCGGCCGCAGGGCCGGGGCCGCGTCAGGCGTGCAGCCTCGGCGCGTCGAAGAACGCCACCTCGTAGTCGCAGGACTGCCGGAACGCCTCGGTCATGGCGGTCCGCTCCGACTCGGAGCCGCGCCGGGCCGCGGCATCGGTGTACCGGATTGCCTGCCGCGTAGCCTCGGCGAAGGCCTCGTCGGCGTAGGTGCGCAGCCACTCCGCGTAGGGGTGCTCGGCCGGCGCGCCGGCGTCGAGGTATTGCCTGTGCAAGGTTGCGCCCACCTCGGCGTAGAGCCAGAAACAAGGCAGCGCTGCCGCGGCCAGGACGCCGTAACTGCCCAGCGAGGCCGCGAGAAGATGGTCCACGTAGGCCTTGGTGACCGGGCCGGGCCGCGCCTCCCCCGCGCGTCCGGCCAGCCAGGTCCGGTGCAGCTCGGATTCGACCTCGAGGCACTGTTGCGCCGACCGGGCCCAGAAGAGCTGTTCCGCTTCCGACGGCGCCAGGGCGGCGGCGCGGGCCAGGACCCGAGAGTAGCCGTTGAGGTACAAGGCGTCCTGACGCAGGTAGTAGGCGAACTCGGTTTCGGGCAGGGCGCCGCTGGCCAGCCCCCGGATGAAGTCCAGGCCGTAGATAGCGTCCAGGCTGCCGGTGACGATCCCGTCGAGGCCCTCGGCGAAGTCGCCGTCAGCCGGCGGCCGGGCGCCGGTTACGTGGTGGAAGTGGTGCACCGGGCCGTTGCCGGTGCCAACTTCGAGGCGCCCGGCGTCCGCCAGCGCCCCCTGAAGCCACGGTTTGACTTCCCGCAGCGCCGCTTCCCAGTCCTGGCACCGGACCTGGGCGGTGGCCAGCGCCGAGGACAGGGAGCAGCCCGTACCGTGGCTGTTGCGGGTGGCGATCCGCTCACCGGGCACCTCCACGGTCTCCCCGCGGAGCACTCCCCCGGTGTTGACCAGCGCGTCCGGACAGGTGCCGCCATCGGGCAGGTGTCCGCCCTTGACCAGCACCGTGGTCCCGGTTCGCGCCGCGAGGCGTTTGCCCTGTTCCAACGCCCCGGCCCAGTCCCGGGCGATCGGTTCTCCGACCAGGATGGCGAGCTCGGCCAGGTTCGGGGTGATGAGGTGCGCCAGGGGCAGGAGGGACCTCAGGGCGTCCTCCGCGGATTCGCGGAGCAGCCTGTCGCCGCTGGTTGCCACCATGACCGGGTCCAGGACGACGACGGCGGGCCGCACCTTCTCGAGCCAGTCCCGGACGGCGGTAATCACCGCGGCGTCGCCGAGCATCCCGATTTTGACGGCGTCGATGGTGATGTCATCGCTGACAGCCTCGAGCTGGGCGGTGAGGAAGGAGGCCGGGGGCACGTGCACGGCCCGCACACCCCGGGTGTTTTGGGCGGTCAGGGCCGTGACGGCGGCCATCCCGTAGCCTCCGTTCGCCGCGATGCTCTTCAGGTCCGCCTGGATGCCGGCCCCGCCGGACGGGTCGGACCCGGCGATGGCCAGGACGCGGGGTATCCGGGCGGTAGCGGGCCGGGTATGGGCTGCCGCCCGGCCCGGGAACGCCGAATGCAGGATGGGGGCAGGGCGGGAGCGGTCCGGCTGGGCGGCCGGGGGCACGGTTACCTGCGGGGTGGTTGAAAGCATAAGACATCCCTTCGCCGGTGCTAACCGGACAGGTTCAACGGGTCTGGATCTCAGCCGGCTCGATGCGCGGCACCCCGTGTCAGTTCCCCAGCCTAGCCGCCCCGCAGCTCCGGGCCGTTAACGCACTCGCGGGCACCGTCCGGGCCCGACGTGATGTTACGTCGGGCCCGGACGATACCCGCGGGCGGTGGGGTTTTCCCGGGCCTAGAGCTCCGAGGCCGGTACGCCGACGCCGAGGATGACCGGTTCCGCAGCGGCGGACTTAGCGGCCGGCGTTGCCGGTTCCGGCGCCTTGGCCTCGTGGACGGAGACTGCTGCTACCGACGGTGCGTTCTCGCGCTGCTGCACGGACGTCTCGTTGGCGGCACCCTGGGCGCGGCTGGCGCTGCGGTTACGGCGGACCCGGCGGGGTGCCGTGCCGTCTGCCGAACCCGCAGGGGCCTGGTTGACGGGAGCCTTGGCAGCAGGCGCTGCTGCGGCCGGAGCCTTAGCCGCGGGGGCCTTGGCGGGCTCCTGGCGTGCCGGGGCCTGTTGGGCCGGGGCCTTGGCGGCCTCCTGGCGTGCCGGTGCCTGCTCTTCGCGGGTGCGGGTGCCTGGCGGCTGGATCCGGGCAGTGCGGGCCCGTCCCCGTCCCCGGGTGGCACGGGGCGACGCCGCTGGGGCCTCGTCGGCGGTCCCGGCCTCCGGAGTTTCGGCTGCAGCCGTCTCGACGGCAGGGGCAGCCGCCGCCGTCTGCGCACCGGACTCGGAGTCGCCCAGGCTCGCGAAAGCCTCGGTCAGCAGGTCCAGGGTCAGCGCCGGTTGCCGGGTTTCCTCGGCGTGCTCGACGAACGGCAGGGCGACCTGTTCGCCGCCGAAGGTCAGGACCGCGGCCGGACGTCCGGCGGCTTCCTCCGTCGAAGCGAGCTCTACCGCGGCATCGAGCGCGGCCTGCCGGGTGGCGGCGTCCGGCGCGGAATGCGCGTCGCCGTCGTGCAGGTGGGCGGCGTGCGCGGCGGCGGCGATGTTCGCCAGTGCCGCGCGGGTTGCCTCCGCCTTGGCGTGGCGTTCCGCTTCCGTCGGCTCGGGGTGGGCTGCAACGGCCGGCGTGGACGGCATGGCCTCGCCGTTCCCCTGGCCGCCCTTGCCGCGGCGACGCTTGCGCTCACTGCGGGCTGCAGGCTGGTGTTCGGTCCGCGGGACGTGGTGCTCAGCGGCGACGGTGTTGGCGCGGCGGTGCTCGACGGGTTCGTCGTGGGTGACGATGCCCCGGCCGGCACACGCTTCGCACTGCTCGCCGAAGACTTCCAGGAGCCCGGTGCCCATCCGCTTGCGGGTCATCTGCACAAGGCCGAGTGAGGTCACCTCCGCGACCTGGTGCTTGGTCCGGTCCCGGCCCAGGCACTCCACCATGCGGCGCAGTACGAGATCCCGGTTGGATTCGAGCACCATGTCGATGAAGTCGATGACGATGATGCCGCCGATGTCGCGCAGGCGCAGCTGCCGGACAACTTCCTCGGCTGCTTCCAGGTTGTTCTTGGTGACGGTTTCTTCGAGGTTGCCGCCGCTGCCGGTGAACTTGCCCGTGTTGACGTCCACCACGGTCATGGCTTCGGTGCGGTCGATCACGAGCGAACCGCCGGACGGCAGGAAGACCTTGCGGTCAAGCGCCTTGTGGATCTGCTCGTCGATGCGCCAGGCGGCGAAGATGTCGGTGTCCTTGGTCCACTTCTCGAGCCGGCCCACCAGGTCCGGTGCCACGTAGGTGACGTAGGCCTCGATGGTGTCCCAGGCTTCCTCGCCGGAGACGATCAGCTTGGAGAAGTCCTCGTTGAAGACGTCGCGGACCACCTTGATGGTCAGGTCAGGTTCCCCGTAAAGGAGCTCGGGCGCGAGGATCTTGGTGGACGTGGACTGGCTTTCGATGCCTTCCCACTGCGCGCGCAGACGGTTGATGTCATGCGTCAGTTCCTCCTCGGAGGCACCCTCGGCCGCGGTGCGGACAATGACACCCGCGTCTTCCGGGAGCCGGTCCTTGAGGATCCGCTTGAGCCGGTTGCGTTCGACGTCGGGCAGCTTGCGGGAGATGCCGGTCATGGATCCGCCGGGCACGTACACCAGGTAGCGGCCGGGGAGGGAGATCTGGCTGGTCAGGCGGGCACCCTTGTGGCCGACCGGGTCCTTGGTGACCTGGACAAGCACGGAGTCGCCGGACTTCAGCGCGTTTTCGATCCGGCGCTGCTTGCCTTCAAGGTTCACAGCGTCCCAGTTGACTTCGCCGGCGTACAGCACGGCGTTGCGGCCGCGGCCGATGTCAACGAAGGCGGCTTCCATGGACGGGAGCACGTTCTGGACTTTGCCCAGGTAGACGTTGCCGATCAGGGAGTCCTGCTGGGTCTTGGACACGAAGTGCTCGGCCAGGACGCCGTCTTCCAGGACACCGATCTGGATTCTGTCGTCACGCTGGCGGACGATCATCTGCCGGTCCACGGATTCGCGGCGGGCCAGGAATTCCGCCTCGGTGATAACGGTGCGGCGGCGTCCGGTGTCGCGGGATTCGCGGCGGCGCTGCTTCTTGGCTTCGAGCCGGGTGGAGCCCTTGACGGAGGTGACGCGGTTGCTGGCCGGCGCCTCGCTGACCGTCCGGGGCGCCCGCACGCGGGTCACAGTGTTGGGCGGATCGTCGTCCCCGCCTCCGGTCAGTTCGAGGTCCTGGTCGCCACGGCGGCGACGCCGGCGGCGGCGGGAGGTCACGCCGTCCTCAAGGGTGCCTTCGGATTCGTCTGCGGACTCGTCGGAGCCATCGGTCTCAGTGTCGGCCTCGCCGGTGCGGCTGCGGCCGCGGCGGCCACGGCTGCGGCGGCGGCGGCGGTTTCCGGCGTCGTCGCCGTCTTCGTCCTCTGCGTCCTCGTCGGCCGGGGCTTCCTCGGCAGCTGCGGGAACCGGGCGGACAACGGTGCTCAGGTCCGGGGCCTGGAAAATCATCGACGTCACGGCGCCGGGTGCGAGGAAGAGCGAGGGTGCCTCGGCGGTTTCGGTGGCCTGCGCCGACTCAGCAGCCGCGACAGTTTCGGCTTCCGGCTCCGTCGGCTGGATCTCGGCGGCGGCGGTTTCGGCCGTAGCGGCGGTTTCCTCCGCAGGGGCCGGGGCGGCGGCCTTGGCACGGGACGCCCGGCGACGGACCGGCTTCTCCGGTGCTGCGGCGGGCAGTTCGGCCGGCTCTGCGTCGGCGGCGTCATCCGCCGGAACGGCTGCGTCGACGACGGCGGCCTCCGCCTCGGGTTCGACTTTCTTCCGTGCCCGGCTGCGCCTCACGGGGGCCTTCGCTTCCGGAGCGTCAACAGCGGGGGCCTCAACGACGGCGGTGTCAGCCGCGTCGTCGGATGCGACGGCCGGAACTTCGGCTACGGGAATTTCGGCGGCGGGCTCGGCGGCCGTCTTCGGCACGGCCTTGCGGCGGGTCCGGGTTGCCTTCTTCGGGGCTTCCGCCGCGGCGGTGGTTTCCGGTGCTTCCCCGGTAGCGGCTGCTTCGTTGTTACCGGCTACTAGCTGGTCATTATCCATATGTGGCGACACTCCTGCCCCTGATGTGCCGCCACATCCGGCACCCGCGGGGGCAAATATTTGTCAACACCCGCAGGCATTGACAGAAGTCAATTGGATACCTCCAGGTTCGCACCGGCAGTGGGGTGCGGCAGCCCTGGAAGGCCGGCAAGATTGCCCTGAACCCGTTGATCTGTACGTCACAACCAGGTGCCGTCCAATGGCATTGCGGGATAGGCCGGATCGAGGGATCCGAAGTATGCCCTGCTCATCATTGGCGGTCTTGAAAACAATGTCGCCGGACTGAGACCCGAATGTGGATCGCGTCCCAGCCAGGTTCATTGTCTCACAACAGCCGTCAAAGCAGGGGTAAGGAGGCCGGCCGGTCCGCGCCGCCGGCGAATCACGGCTCCGGAACGGGCACTCTCCGCGTATGTTCAGGCTCCGGCGATAGAATCGGCCCAAGAGCTCCCGACGCAAAGGACTGAAATCCCATGCCCAGCATCTCCCACGCCACCGGCGATGTGGCCGCCCCTGAGCGCGGCGCCGGCGCGGCCGCAGCGGAGCGTCCGCTTCCGCTGATGACGCGTGACCGACCCTTCGCCTGGCTCCTGCTGATCACCGGTGTTGTGGGCTGGCTGGCTTCGGGGACGCTGGTGCTGGAGAAGCTGGAAGTCCTCAAGGACCCGAATCACGTCACGGTTTGTGACGTCAATCCGTGGATTTCCTGCGGGCAGGTCATGCAGACGTGGCAAAGCTCCGCGTTCGGCTTCCCGAACATGTTCATCGGCATCGTCGCCTTTGCGATCATCATCACCACGGCCATGGGCATCCTGGCTGGCGCCAAATTCGCCCGGTGGTACTGGCTTGGCCTGCAGGCCGGCGTCACCCTGGGCTTTGTATTTGTGGTCTGGCTCTGGTCACAGGCCCTCTACTCGATCCATATCCTGTGCCCCTTCTGCATGATCGTCTGGGCGGCCATGATCCCGCTGTTCGTCTGGGTCACGGTCCGCAATATCAGCCACGGGGTCATCCCGCTGCCGGCCGGCGCGGCCCGCATCGTCGGAGACTCCGGGTGGATCCTCACGGCGCTTCTTTACGTAGCAGTTATCGCCACGATCTTCTTCGCATTCATCCAGGTGTTTGTCGGGACCTCGGGCTACTGAGGCTTTACCCGCCGCCCGGGGCAACAGTAAAGGCCAATGTTCACATAGGAACATTGGCCTTTACTGTTGCTACTGTTGCCCGGCGGCGGGGCGGGAAATCCTAGAACCAGATCTTGATCTCCCGCTCGGCGGACTCCGCCGAGTCGGAGCCGTGGACCAGGTTCTGCTGGACCTTAACGCCCCAGTCGCGGCCGAAGTCGCCGCGGATGGTGCCGGGCGCCGCCGTCGTCGGGTCCGTGGTACCGGCGAGGGAGCGGAAGCCTTCAATAACGCGGTGGCCTTCGAAGATGGCTGCCACCACAGGACCGCTGAGCATGAACTCGACCAGCGGCTCGTAGAACGGCTTGCCGACGTGCTCTTCGTAGTGCTGTTCGAGGAGTTCGCGGCTTGCGTTGACCTTCTTCAGTTCCGCCAGGGTGTATCCCTTGGCTTCGATCCGGGCGATGATGCTGCCGGTCAGGTTACGGGCGACGCCGTCGGGCTTAATCAGGACGAGGGTGCGCTCAGTGCTCACAGCTGCTCCAATATGTTGGGGTGGGGTTTGGGAACAAGTCTAGTTGGTCTGGCCTTCAGGATTGGCGGCCTCCCAGGCCGCCTGCTCACGCTCGCGCTGGGCCGCTTCCCGGTCGATCCGGATGCCGGTCCTGATTCCGTACCACCAGGAGATCGCGAACAGGCCGCCCACGATGAACATGGTGGGCTCCACGAAGCCGGTGAGGATCAGGATCACCTGCAGGATCCAGCCCAAGGCCACACCCCACGGCTTCGAGAGCACCGCGCAGGCCAGGACGAGGACCACGCTCAGGCCGAGGCCTACCCCGAAAATCAGCCCCGGCGCGAGTTCGCCGCGCCGAAGGCCGAAGACCGCCAAGGTGCCGAAGACGGCCACGAACGCCTCCAGGAGCAGCACGGTGGAGGCAAACATCACCTTGGTGGAGCGGCGCTTCTTGGGCATGCCGGGACGCCATTCGCGCTGTGCTTTTGTCAGTCGCGCCATGGTTACACGCCGTCCTTGCCGAGCAGGATCCGGGCTTCGGCCACGAGTGTGATGGATCCCGTGACCAGGATGCCGCCGGCGAGGTCATCGTTGGATTCGGCCCGTTCGACGGCCCATTCGAGGGCATCGTCCAGCTTCTCGGCGATGTGGATGTTCTCCTCGCCAAAGCCCAGGTCAACGGCAAGCTCCGCGAGGTCCTCGCCCGGGACGGCGCGCGGTGAGTTGGACTGGGTGAAGCAGTACTCGGCGGAGAGGTCGCCCAGCGAATCTTTGAGTTGGCGGAGGATTTCCTCGGCGTCCTTTTCCTTGAGGACACCAACCACCACCACCAGCTTGCTGAAGCTGAATGCCTCGTGGATGGCCTCGGCGGAGACCCGGATCCCTTCCGGGTTGTGTGCGGCGTCCACAATGATGGTCGGCGCGGTACGGAGCACCTCCAGGCGGCCCGGCGAGGTGACGGAGGCGAACGCTTCCTGGATCACCTCGGCGTCCAGGGGCTTGTCGGCGCCGAAGAAAGCCTCCAGCGCGGCCACGGCGACGGCAGCGTTTTCTGCCTGGTGCGCCCCGTGCAGCGGGACCAGCAGGTCCTCGTAGCGCCCGGCCAGGCCCTGAATGGTGACCATCTGGCCGCCGACAGCAACCGTGCGGGACTCCACGCCGAACTCCACTCCTTCGAAGCGGAACGGCACATCCGCTTCGCGGGCCTTCTCCAGCAGCACCTGCGCCGCGTCGACGGGCTGGGCGGCACTGATGAGGAAGCCTCCCGGTTTGATGATGCCGGCCTTCTCGTAGGCGATTTCCTCGGTGGTCTCCCCCAGCAGCTCCGTGTGGTCCAGCGAAATCGGGGTCACCACGGCAACCTGGCCGTCACCGACGTTGGTCGCATCGGTGATGCCGCCCAGGCCCACCTCGATCACGGCCACGTTGACCGGCTGGTCCGCGAAGACGGCGAATCCCAGGATGGTCAGGCACTCGAAGTACGTCAGCCGGGGCTGGCCTTCGGCGAGGAGTTCGTTGTCCACGATTTCCAGGTACGGGCGGATCTCGTCCCAGATCCGGACGAACGTCTCGTCCGGGACCGGTTCGCCGTCGATGCTGATCCGTTCGGTGACCTTGGACAGGTGCGGGCTCGTGTACCGGCCGGTGCTCAGACCGTGGGCGCGCAGCCCGGCCTCGATCATCCGGGCCGTCGAGGTCTTGCCGTTGGTACCGGTCACGTGGATGATCGGGAACGCCTTGTTCGGCTCCCCCAGGATGTCCATGGCCCGGTACAGCGGGGCGAGCCGCGGCTCCATTTTGTTTTCCGGCGCACGGCCCAGCAGCTCGGCGTAGACGCTCTCTACGGAAAATTCGTCGGTCATGGACTAGGCCCCAATCTTCTCGACGGTGATCTGCAACTCCGTGGTGTCAGCGTTGGAGGACAAGCCGAGTTCCATCGTGAGGGTCTCGGTGACCACGAGGTTTTCGTGGGCCTTCACCGCGTCCACAACGTCCATCGGGGCGCTGACGTTGGTCCGGATCCGGTCGCTGACGTTCAGCCCGGCGTCCTTGCGGGCCTGCTGGATGGCGCGGACCATGTCACGGGCAATGCCCTCGGCCTCGAGTTCGGGGGTGACCTCGGTGTTGAGCACCACGAAGCCGCCTCCGGGCAGCACCGCCGCAGCGCGCGAACCCTCCCCTTCGGCTGCCTCGGCCACCACTGTCTCCAGGGTGTACTCCTGCGGTTCGAGCTGCAGCCCGCCCGCGGTGACTACACCGGCGTCGTTAACGGACCAGTCGCCGGACTTGGAGCCCTTGATGGCCTGCTGCACGTTCTTGCCGAGCCGCGGGCCGGCGGCCCGGGCGTTCACCACCAGTTTCTGCTCAATGCCGAACTCCTCCGGGGAGGCGCTTCCGGCGTCCAGCAGCCGCACGGAACGCAGGTTCAGTTCATCGGCGACGACGGCGGCGAAGCCGTCCAGCGCGTCCGCGCCGGGTGCCACTACGGTGAGTTCCTGCAGCGGCAGGCGGACACGGAGGTTGGCGGCCTTGCGGAGTGAGGACCCGGTGGAGCAGATCTGCTGCACGCGGTCCATGGCCTCAACGAGGCCCGGGTTGGCGGCGAACAGCCCGGCGTCCGGCCAGTCGGCCAGGTGCACGGAGCGCCCACCGGTCAGTCCGCGCCAGATCTCCTCGGAGACCAGCGGCAGCAGCGACGCAGCAGCCCGGCAGACCGTCTCCAGCGCCGTATAGAGGGCGTCGAAGGCGTCCACGTTCTCGTCGAAGAAGCGCTGGCGGCTGCGGCGCACGTACCAGTTGGTGAGCATGTCCAGGTAACTGCGGAGCTCGTCGCAGGCCCCGGAGATGTCGTAGCTGTCCAGCTTTTCGGTCATGTTCCGGACGAGGTCGCCCGTATTAGCCATCAGGTACGTGTCCAGGGTGTCGGCGTAGCCGTCGTAGCGCAGCTTGGCGTCGTACCCGGCGCCGCCATCGGCGGCGTTGGTGTACAGGGTGAAGAAGCTGTACACGTTCCACAGCGGCAGGATGACCTGGCGGACGCCGTCGCGGATGCCCTGTTCGGTGACCACCAGGTTGCCACCGCGCAGGATCGGGCTGGACATGAGGAACCAGCGCATCGCGTCGGAGCCGTCGCGGTCCAGGACCTCGGAGACATCCGGGTAGTTGCGCAGGCTCTTGGACATCTTCTGCCCGTCCGAGCCCAGGACGATGCCGTGGCTGATGACGTTGCGGAAGGCCGGCCGGTCGAACAGCGCGGTGGAGAGGATGTGCAGCATGTAGAACCAGCCGCGCGTCTGTCCGATGTATTCGACGATGAAGTCGGCCGGGTTGTGCGTGTCGAACCACTCCCCGTTTTCGAACGGGTAGTGCACCTGGCCGTAGGGCATGGAGCCGGAGTCGAACCAGACGTCCAGGACGTCCTCGACGCGGCGCATGACGGACTGTCCCTCTTCCGGGGTGCGGGGGTCGTCCGGGTTCGGGCGGGTGAGTTCGTCGATGAACGGCCGGTGCAGGTCAACCTGGCCGGCCTTGTTCAGCGGCAGGCGGCCGAAGTCCGCCTCGATCTCAGCCAGCGAACCGTAGACGTCCGTCCGGGGGTAGTCCGGGTCGCTGGACTGCCAGACCGGAATGGGGCTGCCCCAGTAGCGGTTGCGGCTGATGGACCAGTCGCGGGCGTTGGCGAGCCATTTGCCGAACTGGCCGTCCTTGACGTTGCCCGGGATCCAGTTGATCTCCTGGTTCAGTTCGGACATCCGGTCTTTGAACTTGGTGACCTCGACGTACCAGGATGACACCGCGCGGTAGATCAGCGGGTTGCGGCAGCGCCAGCAGTGCGGGTAGGAGTGCTCGTAGCTGGCCTGGCGGACCAGGCGGCCCTGGGCACGGAGGGCCTGTGTGATGGGCTTGTTGGCCTCGAAGACCTGGAGTCCGGCGATCCCCGCGAGGGGTCCATGGCCGAACAGCGGCAGGAACTTCGCGCCCTCATCCACGGAGAGGACAACCGGGATGCCGGCCTCCTCGCAGACCTTCTGGTCGTCTTCACCGTACGCGGGCGCCTGGTGGACAATGCCAGTGCCGTCGGTGGTAGTGACGTAGTCCGCCACCAGGAAGCGCCAGGCGTTCTCGGTACCGTACTTCTCGGCGTCGTGGAAGTAATCCCAGAGCGGCTCGTACGTCAGCCCCTCCAGTTCGGCGCCGGCGTGGCGTGAGGTGACGGCGGCGTCGGCCGCGGCAGCACCCTCGGCGCCGTCGCCGTAGCCAAGGTCCTTGGCGTAGGCGCCCAGCAAGTCAGCGGCGAGCAGGAAGCTGCCCGTGACGGGGGCCTCCGCTGCGGCGGCCTTGATTCCGTGCGGGCCGGCGGGCAGCACAACGTAGTTGATGGCTGGCCCGACGGCGAGCGCTGCGTTGGTGGGCAGCGTCCACGGCGTCGTGGTCCAGGCCAGCGCCTGCACCCCGGCGAGCTGCTTCGAAAGCTCCGACTCCCCTGCCGTGATCGGGAACGTGACCGTGACGGTCTGGTCCTGCCGGTTCTTGTAAACGTCGTCGTCCATGCGCAGCTCATGGTTGGACAGCGGCGTCTCGTCCTTCCAGCAGTACGGCAGGACCCGGTAGCCGTTGTAGGTCAGGCCCTTTTCGTGCAGCTGCTTGAACGCCCACAGCACTGACTCCATGTACTCGACGTTGAGTGTCTTGTAGTCGTTCTCGAAGTCCACCCAGCGGGCCTGGCGGGTGACGTAGCTCTTCCATTCGTCGGCGTACTTCATGACGGACGCGCGGCAGGCGTCGTTGAACTTGTCGATGCCCATGGCTTCGATCTGGGTCTTGTCCGTCATGCCGAGCTGCTTCATGGCCTCCAGCTCGGCGGGCAGGCCGTGGGTGTCCCAGCCGAAGCGGCGCTCGACGCGGCGTCCGCGCTGGGTCTGGTAGCGGCCCACCAGGTCCTTGGCGTAGCCGGTGAGCAGGTGGCCGTAGTGCGGCAGCCCGTTGGCGAAGGGAGGGCCGTCGTAGAAGACGAACTCGTTGGATCCGTCAACGCCGGAGTCCCGCTGGTCGATGCTCGCCTGGAAGGTCCCGTCCTGGTCCCAGTACTTGAGGATGCGCTCTTCGATCTCCGGGAACTTCACGGAGGCGGACACGCCGGAGGTGGCGGAAGCGGTGGCGCTGGGATCCGACGGTGCTGCTGAGGCCTTGGGGTATTGGGTCATCTCGACATCCTGGGTTGAGCTTGAACAACGGGATTCATTCAGGATGCGAGGACGGCTCCTGTGCTGTCGGAACAACACCGGCACCGCGGTACCACCTCACTTACCGGCACCGGTCCGCCCGCTCCCCCGGGAATCCGGGAAAAAGGCTGCACCGGCAGCGGCCGCTCGTTGACTGCTGTGACGGGCTTACCCGTCCGGGTCTACCAGCCCTGCCGCGTCGTCTCCGCGCGCCGGGGCGTTCTTCCGGAAGCTCACCGGTGATAGCCGGGTCAAAGCTGATACCTCGATCGTACCGGAAACTGCCCCCGGCTTTCACCGCCCGTCAGCGCGGACGCCTACGGTTCAACCCGTTTGGAAGGCTCGCGTTTGAGGAGCGGGATGAAAACGAGCAGCGCCGCAAGCTGGGTGGCCACAGTGAAGATAATAAGGCCGGCGACGGAGGCCGAATATAGCGCCCCGATGATGGTTGACCCGGCAAGCCAGGCAACCCCGTAGATGGCCGTGAAGATCCCGTATCCGGTCCCGCGGCGGGCCGCGGGAACCAGGTCCGCGACCGCCGCACGGAGGGTGGATTCATGGATTCCCAATGCTGCTCCCCAAACGACGGCGCCTGCCCAGACCAGCCCCGGAGCTGCGGTGAAGGACAGGAACGGGACGGCGGCAGTCAGTGGCAGGGCGATGAGCAGCCCGCGCAGACCGATTCGGTCATAGAGCGCCCCGGAGGCCAGCGCAGCGAGGGCGGCAGCCCCCATGGAAACGGCATAGGTGACCGGAATCAGTGCAGACGGCAGCACTTTTTGGACTTCGAGATGGTAGGAAATCACGCCGAAGGTGGAAAAGCCGAACATTGAGACTGCGGTGAACGCGCTGTACCACCAGAACTCGGCCGGGAGCGGGCGGCGCCCGGCCGGGGTGCCGCCGTCGACGTGCGGTGTGCCGCCGCCACCGTCCACGGCCTGCGAGTCGAATCTTCCGGGATCCGGGACAGCGCGCCGGAGCAGCAACACGGCCACGAGGGCGGCCGCGCCGGGCACGGCGAGCACGCCGAATCCAAGCTGGTAGCCGGAGATTGCGACCATAAGGCCGACGAGCAGCGGACCGATCAGAGCCCCAGACTGGTCCAGGGCTTCGTGGACGGCGAAGGCCCGGCCGTGCCCCAGAACCGACCCCGCGTGGGAAAGCATAGTGTCACGCGCGGGGGTCCGGACAGCTTTACCGAACCGTTCCGTGACCACCAGCGCCGAGGCCTGCCATAGCGACCCCGCCAAGGACAGCACGGGCACAGCGATGACAGTCAGGGCGTAACCGGCGATGGTCAGGGGCCAGTACTTGCGGGTGCGGTCCGCCAGGGGGCCGGTGCCGAGCCGCAGGACCAGGGCGACGGCCTCCCCAACCCCGGTGATGAACCCGACCATAACGGCGGAGGCGCCGAGGGTGGCCAGGAATGGTCCGGTAATGGAGCGGGCGCCTTCGTAGACGACGTCGGCCAGCATGCTCACGACGCCGAAGCCCAGCACGAACCCCATCGGCCCGAGCCTGTTCTCCCCGGTGGGCGCCGGCGTCACAGCAGGCTGTTCAGGGCCAGGCATAGCTCACCTACCTTCGAAGTAGCAAAGGTAGGAACCATCAGCCAAGTGGCGGTTCGAACACCCCGCACCATGAGTGCGGTGTTCCGGCGGGATCCATCGCCGTGAACAGAGACTACAGGCCTAGTCGGCGGCCGCACCATCCTCGGCCAGATTCCCGTGCACGACGTTGCCGGCGAGCCAGGCCGTTTGGGCCGGCTTCGCCGCCAGCCCAAACGGCCCCCGGCTACTTGACGGCGGGCGCCGGCTTGGGCAGTTTTATGCCCGATTCGGCCATGACCTCGCGGAGCCGGTCCGGGTAGTCGGTGATGAGTCCGTCGACGCCGGCCTTGATCTGCGCCCGCATGGTGGGCTTGTCGTCAACCGTCCACGGGATGACCTTCATGCCCGCGGCGTGGGCCCGGCGGACCATGTCGGCGGTGACGTACGGGACGTAGTCCGGGTCCGTGACTTTGCCGTTCTGCGGGGTCCCATGGACCGGGGAGATGGCGTCGAAGCCGAGCGACGCGGCCGCCGCGACCAGGTCCCCGCCGAAGTCGTCGGCGTCGATGCCGCCGAGCCACGGCGACTTACCGGGCTGGCCGGCCTGCAGGAAATCCTTGTTGGTCAGGGCCACCGTGGGGATTTGCGGCTGGCGCTGCTGCACCAGGCGCAGGGAGCCCCAGTCGAAGCTCTCGATCGAGACGCGGTGCTGCATGTGCGCCTTGTTGATTTCACGGAGGGCGACGTCGACGAACTGTTCCCGCGGCGCTGTCTCCTGCGGGGCGCCGGCCTCCACCTTGGTTTCGATGTTGAACTTCACCTGGCTGGCACGGTGCGCGTCGGCTAGGGCGAAGACCTCGGCGAGGGTGGGCATCTTGGCACCCGGGGATGCCTGCTGGCCGGGGAACTCCGGCTGGGTCAGCGAGCCGCAGTCCAGGCTCCGGACCTGGGCGAACGTCAGGTCCTTGACGTACTTGCCCACGTACGGGAACTGGGGGTCGTTTGGGGTGACAGGAGCAGTGTCCAGGCATTTCTTGGCGCTGATTTTGCGGTCATGCGTGATGACTTCGCGGCCGTCCTTGGTGATCTGCAAGTCAAGTTCCAGCGTCGAAACGCCGGTCTCCATGCCCTTCGCGAAGGAGGCCAGGGTGGACTCCACAGTCAGGCCGATGCCCCCACGGTGGGCCTGAAGGTCGAAGTGGTTGGCGGGACCGTCGCCCTGGCCGCTGCCGGTGTGCGTGTCGGCTGCCTGGGCCGGGATGGAGGAGGTGAGGAGCAGGGCGGCGCCTAGTGCGGCGGCGCTGAGAATCGAAGCAGTGGGCTTCGTGGGGGTTCGCATGGGAAAAGTTCTCCACTCTGGTGGTGTGCAGTTGCACCCCCCACGGTGTCCCGCGCCGGCCAACGCCTGCCCACCCCCGCGCATCCGCCGTGCGACGCGCGGGTAAACGTCAGGGGTCGGCCGACCGGCCACCTACCCCGGCGGCCGGCCCCCGCCTAGCCCTTGCGGATCACCTTGTAGTTGGAGGCCTGGGCTACCGGACGGATCACAATCTGGTCCAGGTTCACATGGTGCGGGGCGGTGACCGCGTAGCGGACGACGTCGGCGACGTCGTCGGCCGTGAGCGGCTTCGCGACACCGGCGTAGACCTTTTCCGCGGCGCCCTGGTCACCCAGCCGGTTCAGCGAGAACTCCTCGGTCTGGACCATGCCGGGCGCCACCTCGATAACGCGGAGGTTGTGTTCGGCCTCTTCCAGGCGCAGGGCACCGGTGAGGGCGTGCTGGGCGAACTTGGCGGCGTTGTAGCCGCCGCCGCCCTCGTAGGCGGACAGGCCAGCGGTTGAGGTCAGGTTCAGAACGGTGCCTTCGCCGCAGGCGCGCAGCATCGGGAGGAAGGCGCGGGTGAGCTTCATGGTGCCCAGCACGTTGACCTCGTACATCCAGGCCCAGTCCTCGGTGCGTGCCTCGGCCACCTTGTCCGCGCCACGCGCGCCGCCGGCGACGTTGACCAGGGTGTCGATCCCGCCGGCTGCGGTGACCTGCTCCACCAGCCGGGCCACGTCGGCGTCGTCGGTCACATCGGCGGGGACGGCGACGGCGCCGGTCGCGGCCGCGAGCGCTTCAAGCCGGTCGGCCCGGCGGGCGACGGCGAAGACGGTCCAGCCTTCCTGCCGGAGCGCGCGTACGGTGGCCTCGCCGATCCCGGTGCTGGCGCCGGTAACAACCGCCGCCTTCGCCTGTGCGCTGCCGGCAGTTCCTGCGTTGTTGATTCCCTCAGTCATGGCACCACCCTAACGGGAACATCCGCCCCATTTCCTACTGCTACTTCCGTTGCAGGAACTCCAGCAGCACCCGGGCGTGGTTGGTCTCCGGATCCCGCGCGCCGAAGAGCAGCGTCACAGCTCCATGCTCCGCCGCGAGCTCGTGCAGCGTCCCGACCGCGGGGTTGGTTTCGAGCTCCGCCTCGTAGGCCGCCCTAAACTCCGCGAAGCGTTCCTGCATGTGCGCGAATTCGGTGCGCAAGGGCGGCGACGGCGCCACTTCCTTGAGCCACAGCCCGAGCTGAGCGCGTTCCTTGCTGATGCCGCGCGGCCAGAGCCGGTCCACCAGGACCCGGTATCCGTCGTCGGCGGCGGGCTCCTCATAGATGCGCTTGATGACGAAGCGGCCGGCACTTTCTTCCATGCGCCTGCATGCTACTGCAGGACGCACGGCGGCGCTGCCGGAGAAGGCCGCAGAAAAAGATGGAAGAATTGGCCCATGGCTGAAGACACTCAGGGTACAGACACGCCCACCACCGCGCCCATCAACGTTCCGGACAAGCCCGCCCTCGAGGGGCTGGAAGCCGCCCTCACCCGGCGCTGGCTTGACGAAGGGACCTACAAGTTCAACCGGGAGACCACCCGGGAGCAGGTCTACTCGATCGACACTCCCCCGCCCACGGCCTCCGGTTCCCTGCACGTGGGACACATGTTCTCCTACACGCAGACGGACGTCCTGGCCCGCTACCAGCGGATGACCGGAAAGAACGTCTTCTACCCCATGGGCTGGGACGACAACGGCCTTCCCACCGAACGGCGCGTGCAGAACTACTACGGCGTGCGCTGCGATCCGGCCATCCCGTACGACGCCGGGTACCGGCCGCCGGCCGAGCCGGCCAAGAACCAGCGCGACTTCGATGTCATTTCGCGGCGGAACTTCATTGAACTCTGCGAGGAACTCGCCGTCGAGGACGAAAAGGTCTTCGAGAACCTCTTCCAGACCCTGGGCCTGTCCGTCGACTGGGACCTGACGTACCGCACCATCGACGACAAGTCCCGCGCTATCTCGCAGCGGGCGTTCCTGGCCAACCTCACGGCCGGCGACGCGTACATGGCTGAGGCCCCCACCCTGTGGGATGTCACGTTCCGCACCGCCGTGGCGCAGGCCGAGCTGGAGGACCGCGAGGTCGCCGGCGCCTACTACCGCTACCCGTTCTTCACCGAAGACGGCGAGAAGATCTACATCGAGACCACCCGCCCGGAGCTGCTCGCCGCCTGCGCCGCCCTGGTGGCGAACCCCGACGACGAGCGTTACCAGCCGCTGTTCGGCAAGACGGTCACCTCTCCGCTCTTCGGGGTCAAGGTGGAGGTCAAGGCCCACCCGCTCGCCAAGGCGGACAAGGGCTCCGGCATCGCCATGGTCTGCACCTTCGGTGACCTGACCGACGTGACCTGGTGGCGCGAACTGCAGCTGCCCACCCGCGCGATCGTGGGCCGCGACGGCCGCATCATCGGCGAAACCCCGGAGTGGATCACGTCCGCGGAAGGCAAGGCCGCTTTCGAGGCGATCGCCGGCAAGACCGTCTTCAGCGCCAAGGAGGGCGTTGTGGAACTCCTCGCCGCGGCGGAACTGCTCGACGGCGAGCCGAAGAAGATCATGCACCCGGTCAACTTCTTCGAAAAGGGCGACAAGCCGCTCGAGGTCGTCACGTCCCGCCAGTGGTACATCCGCAACGGCGGCCGCGACGAGGAACGCCGCGAACGCCTCATCAGCCGCGGCAACCAGATCGACTTCCACCCGTCCTTTATGCGGTCCCGCTACGAGAACTGGATCACCGGGCTGAACGGCGACTGGCTGGTCTCCCGCCAGCGGTTCTTCGGCGTCCCAGTGCCGGTCTGGTACCCGCTCGACGCCGACGGCAACCCGGATTACGACGCGCCCATCCTGCCTGCCGACGCGCAGCTCCCCGTGGATCCCGCCGCGGACGCGGCCCCCGGCTACGAAGAGGCCCAGCGCGACGTTCCCGGCGGCTTCACCGGCGACGCCGACGTCCTGGACACCTGGGCGACGTCCTCGCTGACCCCGCAGATCGTAGGCGGCTGGAGCACCGACGAGGACCTCTTCGCCACGGTCTTCCCGTTCGACGTGCGCCCGCAGGCCCACGACATCATCCGGACCTGGCTGTTCTCCACCGCCGTCCGCGCCGATGCCCTCCAGGACGTCGCGCCGTGGAAGCACGCCGCGATCTCCGGCTGGATCCTCGACCCGGACCGCAAGAAGATGTCCAAGTCCAAGGGCAACGTGATTGTCCCCACCGATGTGCTGAACGAATACGGCTCGGACGCCGTCCGGTACTGGGCGGCCTCGGCCAAGCTCGGCGCGGACACCGCCTACGAGATCGCGCAGATGAAGATCGGCCGCCGCCTGGCGATCAAGCTGCTCAATGCCTCCAAGTTCGTCCTGAATCTGGGGGCCACCGAGGATTCCGTTGTCACCTCCGACCTCTCGGTGCTGAGCAACCCCCTGGACCGAGCAGTGCTCGCGCAGCTCTCCGACGTGGTCACCCAGGCCACGAAGGCGTTCGAGAACTACGACTACGCCCGGGCGCTGCAGATCACCGAGACCTTCTTCTGGCACTTCACGGACGACTACGTGGAGCTGATCAAGGACCGCGCCTACGGTGCCGCCGGCGACGCCCAGCAGGCATCCGTGCTGGCTGCCCTGGCCACCAGCCTCGACACCCTGCTGCGGCTCTTCGCCCCGTTCCTGCCGTTTGCGACCGAGGAAGTCTGGGGCTGGTGGCGGACCGGCTCGGTGCACCGTGCGCAGTGGCCGGCGGCCGTGGAGATCGACGGCGACACTACCCTGCTCGCGACCGTCGGCGCCGCGCTCGGCGGCATCCGGAAAGCCAAGTCCGAGGCCAAGGTCAAGCAGCGCACCGAGGTGCTCTCCGCGACCATCACGGCGTCCGAGAGCCTGACGGCGCAGCTGACGGCGGGCCTGGGTGACCTCAAGGCCGCCGCTAACGCCCGGGAACTGGCCCTGATGGCCGGCGACGGCGAACTGACGGTCAGCGACGTGGTCCTGGCGGCCGCCGAGGAGCCCGCACAGGCTTAGGCCGGCTTCCTTTCACAAAAAAGAGGGTCCCCGGGCCGGCTGCGGCCGGCCAGGGGACCCTCTTTCGTGGGGTCGTCCGGCTTAGAGCCCGAACGAGGTCTCGAAATGCGTCAGCACCGGCGGGGCCGCGAGCAGCGCTCCCAGACCGCTGGCCCCCTCGCCGGCACGCCAGGCACGGTAGGCGGCATCGTGCTCCATCGATTCCCACTGCTCCACCACCAGGACATGCGCCGGGTTGGTGCTGTCGACCAGGATGTCGACGCCCAGGCAGCCGTCGAAGGCGCGGGTATCGGCAAGGATTTCGCGGAGCACGGCCGGCGCTGTGGGCAGGGCCTCCGCTGTGAGGGACAGGTCTAGGTGGGCGGTGATGGGCATGGCGCTCCGATGGTCGCGGGTACAGGGTCATTGGCAGTAACAGCGGCGCGGCCCGGGTTGTTCCTCCTCCGTTCCGGCTGGCGGCCACTGGTGCCGCGAATCGGGTCAAGCAGCAGAGCCGCTGTTCAGCCGTTCCGCCTCGCTGATGGCCCAGGCGGCGTTGACCAGGCCGATATGGCTGAACGCCTGCGGGAAGTTCCCGAGCAGTTCCCCACTGTCCTGCGCCACTTCCTCGGCCATAAGGCCCAGGCCGGTGGCGAATCCCGCGGCACGCTCGAAGACCGCCCTGGCTCGCTCCGTGCGGCCGGCCAGGGCCAGGGCATGGGCGAGCCAGAAGGTGCAGAGCAGGAAGGTGCCCTCCTCGCCCGGGAGGCCGTCGTCGCTGTGGTACCGGTAGACCAGGCCGCGGGGATCGGTGAGCCGTTGCTCGATGGCGTCCATCGTGGCGAGGAAGCGGGGGTCGTCTGCCGGGAGGAATCCGACGATCGCCAGCATCAGCGCCGACGCGTCGAGTTGTTCGGTCCCGTAGGCCTGGGTGTACGCCCCCGCGGCGTCGCTCCAGCCGCGGGAGCGGATGGACTCGGCAATCTCCTCCCGCGCGGCGGCCCAGCGCGGGACCCGGTCCGTGGCCTGCAGGACCGGGGCGAGCGTGATGGCCCGGTCCACCGCCACCCAGCACATCAGCTTGGAGTACAGGTAATGCCGGGGCCGGCCGCGGACCTCCCAGATCCCCTGGTCCTGGTCCCGCCAGCGGGCCACGGCCCCGTCCGCGGCATCGGCGAGGAAGCGCAGGGTCTCCGGGGCCAGCCCGTCGAGGAACTCCGGCATGGTGGCCGCGGCGTCCAGCAGTTCACCGTAGACGTCCAGCTGGCGCTGGTTCCAGGCGCCGTTCCCCACCCGCACGGGGGCGCTGGACCGCCAGCCGGGAAGGTGCGGCAGCACCCGTTCCGGCAGTTCCCTTTCACCGCCGATGCCGTACATGATCTGCAGTTCCTCGCCGCGGGCCAGTTGGCGGGCCGCGGCCGTCGCCAGGAATTGGAAGAACTTCCCTGCCTCGTCCGGGCACGCCGCGACCCAGAGGGCCTGCAGGGTCATGCTCGCGTCGCGGACCCAGGTGTAGCGGTAGTCCCAGTTCCTGGTGCCGCCGGCCACCTCCGGCAGGGATGTGGTGGGGGCTGCCACGATGGCGCCGGACGGGTAGTAGCTCAGGGCCTGCAGCACCCGGCCGCTGCCCGCGACCAGGTCCTGCCATGGGCCGCGGTAGTTCTGGTGGATCGAGGACCAGCTGGTCCAGCCTTCGACCGTGTCGGCGAGGCGTTCCGCCATTTGCTGCCGGCTCCACAGTGCAGGCTCACTGTCCGCGGCCTCCTGCCAGTGCAGCGCGAAGCCGGCGGTGTCGCCGGCGGTGAGGCGGAGGACGGCCCGGGCTGTGCCGCCGTCGGGCCGTAAGGGTGCGGTTGAGGACAGGGCGAGGTCGCCGTCCGCGGACCGGATCAGGAGCCCGCCGTCGACGGGGTGCAGCCGCGGGACGATCAGGCCGTAACCCGGCCGCGGCGCGAAGACCACTTCCACCTCGACGCTGCCTGTGATGCACGTCAACCAGCGCAGCAGCGTCCCGGGCGAGCCATCGCCGAGCTCGTGGCCGCGCCGGCCCTCGCCGAGGGCCAGGGCGTCGCTGACGGTGAGCTGTCCCCCGGATGTGGTGTGGGTTGATTCGAGCACCATGGAGGGGCCAACGTAACGCCGGGTGGTCGAATACTCGGCGGTGGGGCGGATGGACCAGAAACCGGCCTCCCCGCCGAGGAGCCTTCCGAAGACGGAGGGACTGTCGAACCGCGGGAAGCAGAGCCACTCAACGGAACCTGCGGCGCTGACCAGCGCGGCGGACCGGCAGTCTGACAGCAGCGCGTAGTTGGCAATCGGCTCAGTGCTCACCGCTCCACCCTCCAGCGATTTCGGGCAAAGGGGAAGCCCCATCAGCTTTTTGCGGTTGGTGGGGCTTCGACTTTTCGATTACCACGTGACGTCTTAGGTAATCTGGCGGGATCCGTGGAATTTCAGGTCTTCCTACCTCGTCACTGGTAGCCATCATCTGACTTTGCCGAAGGCTGCGTCGGATGAGTGTCACTGAATCTTTGGTTCCTGCGTCCCGCTTCTTTCGAGGTGGGTAAGTTCTATTGTTCTCCCGCCCTTCCGGATGCACAAGAGCCCCGGAGGAACTACATGGCAGTAGTTCTTCCGGGGCCCTGGAGCGGCCGTACGGGATGCCCGGCGGGGCTGCGGCCTAGTCGAAAAGGGGGCTCTCGGTGCGGCTGCGCTTGAGCTCGAAGAAGGACGGGAAGGATGCCAGGGTCACGGTGGCGTCCCACAGCTTGCCGGCCTCTTCACCGCGCGGAATGCGGGTCAGGACGGGGCCGAAGAAGGCCGTGCCGTTGACCGCCACCACAGGGGTTCCGACGTCCTGGCCCACCAGCGAGATGCCGGCCTCGTGACTGGACCGGAGCTGGGCGTCGAATTCGTCGCTCTGGCCGGCGGCGGCCAGTTCAGCCGGCAGGCCGGTCTCGGCGAGGGACTTGGCGATGACCTCGGCGAAGTCCTTGTTGCCTTCGTTGTGGATCTTGGTGCCCATGGCGTCGTAGAGCGGCTTGATGTACTCGGCGCCGTGCTTCTCGGCGGCGGCGATGATGACCCGCACCGGCGCCCACGCCTTGGCCATCATTTCCTTGTACTCGGCGGGCAGCTCGTCGCGGCCCTCGTTCAGGACGGCCAGGCTCATCACGTGCCACTCGGTCTTGATGTCGCGGACTTCTTCCACTTCACCGATCCAGCGCGAGGTGACCCAGGCGAAGGGGCACAGGGGGTCAAACCAGAAGTCTGCTTTGTTCGCAATCGTTTCAGGCACGGAAACTCTCCTTGGGATGTGTTGGCGGTTTGCACCGCATCCGGCTGCTGGTCCGGACGGCATGGCGCATCAGCTATGCACAGCGGATTGGCGGGCGGATTTATTCCGGGCCGCTCTTGCGGGCTACCGAGGCGTCAGGCGGATTTACGCCGCTTCACGTCGTGGGCGATCATGGTGGGCTCGGCCTTCTTGGCCACCACGTCCTCGGTGATGACCACGCTGGCGACGTCGTCGCGGCTCGGCAGGTCGAACATCACCGGCAACAGGACTTCCTCCATGATGGCCCGGAGCCCGCGGGCACCGGTGCCGCGTTCGAGGGCCTGGTCCGCGATCATGTCCAGGGCCTCGTCCTCGAACACCAGCTCGACGCCGTCGAGCTGGAACATCTTCTGGTACTGCTTGACCAAAGCGTTCTTGGGTGTGGACAGGATCTGGATCAGCGCCGGCCGGTCCAGGTTCGAGACCGTGGTGATGACGGGGAGGCGGCCAATAAATTCGGGGATGAGGCCGAACTTCAAAAGGTCCTCCGGCATGACCTCGCCATAGGAGTCCGTGGTGTTCTTGACCTCGTTCAGCGGGGCGCCGAACCCGATGCCCTTGCGGCCCGAGCGGGATCCGATGATCTCCTCGAGGCCGGCAAAGGCGCCGGCCACGATGAAGAGAACGTTGGTGGTGTCGATCTGGATGAATTCCTGGTGCGGGTGCTTGCGTCCGCCCTGCGGCGGGACCGAGGCAACCGTGCCTTCGAGGATCTTCAGGAGCGCCTGCTGCACACCTTCGCCGGAGACATCGCGGGTGATGGAGGGGTTCTCGCTCTTGCGGGAAATCTTGTCGATCTCGTCGATGTAGATGATGCCCTGCTCGGCCTTCTTGACGTCGTAGTCAGCGGCCTGGATGAGCTTGAGCAGGATGTTCTCGACGTCTTCGCCCACGTAGCCGGCCTCCGTGAGAGCGGTGGCGTCGGCAACGGCGAAGGGGACGTTAAGGCGGCGGGCGAGGGTCTGCGCCAGGTACGTTTTGCCGCAACCCGTGGGGCCGATCAGCAGGATATTGGACTTGGCGATCTCGACGTCATCATGGTGGCCGCCCTCGGCCAGCGCACCGCTCTTCGGCGCGTGGCCGGCCTGGATGCGCTTGTAATGGTTGTAGACCGCGACGGCGAGTGAGCGCTTGGCGGGCTCCTGGCCGATCACGTATTCCTGCAGGAAGTCGAAGATTTCGCGGGGCTTGGGCAGTTCGAAACTGCCCAGGTCAGCTACTTCGGCGAGTTCTTCTTCAATGATCTCGTTGCAGAGTTCAATGCATTCGTCGCAGATGTAGACGCCGGGCCCGGCAATGAGCTTGCGGACCTGCTTTTGGCTCTTTCCGCAGAAAGAACACTTCAGCAGATCGGTGCTCTCGCCAATCCGAGCCATATGTGAACCCCTTAGTATCTTGCTGCCGGCTGGGTTGTGCTCCAGTGCAGCGCTGCACTCCGTTAGTGGAGTCGCGGCCGCCCCACGCGGGACGCGGCCGTGACTTCTTCCACTCTAGGTCACTTTCGGCCTGATGGGTGGAAAGAAGACGCCGGTGCGGCCCATTTCTCCTGAGCTGCACCGGCGCCGTGTGGCAGTCGTTTACTGGACTGCCGCGGTGTTACTTCGTGAGCGCCTGCGGCTTGATCTTGCGGGAGTCAAGCACCTGGTCGATCAGCCCGTAGCTCATGGCCTCGGCGGCCGTGAGGATCTTGTCACGCTCGATGTCATTGTTGACCTGCTCCGAGGTGCGGCCGGAGTGCTTGGCCAGGGTGTCCTCCAGCCAGGAGCGCATCCGCATGACCTCGGCGGCCTGGATCTCCAGGTCGGAGGCCTGTCCGCCCTGTCCGCCGGAGAGGGCGGGCTGGTGGATCAGGACACGGGCGTTCGGCAGCGCCAGGCGCTTGCCCGGGGTACCGGCGGCCAGCAGCACGGCGGCGGCACTGGCTGCCTGGCCCAGGCAGACCGTCTGGATCTCCGGGCGGATGTACTGCATGGTGTCGTAGATGGCAGTCATGGCCGTGAAGGAACCGCCCGGGGAGTTGATGTACAGCGTGATGTCGCGGTCCGGGTCCGTGGACTCGAGAACCAGCAGCTGCGCCATGATGTCATCCGCGGAGGCGTCGTCGACCTGGACACCCAGGAAGATGATGCGGTCCTCGAACAGCTTGGTGTAAGGATCCTGGCGCTTGAAGCCGTAGGGGGTCCGCTCTTCAAACTGCGGCAGCACGTAGCGGCTGGTCGGCAGGTTGCCGGCAGTCGATCCGAAGTTGTAGTTCATGTTCGTTACTCCTGAAGTCGGTTCTGGCTGCGTGCCGGTTAGTTTTCGGTTTCGGCGTCGGCGTTGGTTCCGCCGCCGCCGGCCACGGATCCGGCGTGCGCCGCGATCTTGTCGAAGAAGCCGTATTCCAGGGCTTCGGGCGCCGTGAACCACTTGTCGCGGTCGTTGTCCTTGAGGATGGTCTCCACGGTCTGGCCGGTCTGCTCGGCGGTCAGCTCGGCCATGACCTTCTTCATGTGCAGGATCAGCTCGGCCTGGATCTTGATGTCGGAGGCGGTGCCGCCGATCCCGCCGGAGGGCTGGTGCATGAGGATGCGGGCATTCGGGGTGGCGTAGCGCTTGCCCTTCGTGCCGGAGGAGAGCAGGAACTGGCCCATCGAGGCGGCCAGGCCGGTGGCGACGGTGACGACGTCGTTCGGGATGAACTGCATCGTGTCGTAGATGGCCATACCGGCGGTGACGGAGCCGCCCGGCGAGTTGATGTAGAGGTAGATGTCCTTCTCGGGGTTCTCTGCCGAGAGCAACAGCAGCTGCGAGCAGATCGCGTTGGCGTTCTCGTCGCGGACCTCGGAGCCGAGCCAGATGATGCGCTCTTTCAGCAGGCGGTTGTAAATGTAGTTATCCTGGGCGGCCGGATCGACGGTAGCCATCCGGGGTGCCCCTGCTTGCTGTGACATGTGTACTTACCTCTCGCTGGCGACGGTGACACCACTGGACGGCATCACTGAACTTTCCTACATGGACACTAACGGTTTTCGGACCCGCTTTGTGCTCCGGCGCAGGGCTGTTCGCTGACGGCGCACGATTGCCCGGAGGGGTTCATTGCAGGCTTAAAAAGCCGCACCCCCGGATCGGTGATCCGGGGGTGCGGGCAGATACTGCGGGAACTATTGGTGCTAGAACTTCACGGCCGCGGGGTCGTCGTTCTTCGGTGCTTCCGCTGCCGCGGCGTCGTCGGCGGAGTCGTCGGCGCTCTCGGCTTCGAAGGAGGCCTCTTCGCCGCCGGGGCGGACGAAGTCGCTGAGGTCGATCTTGTTGCCCTCAGTGTCCGTGACCTCGGCCTGGCCCAGGACCACGGCGAGTGCCTTGCGGCGCCGAACCTCGGAAACCATCATCGGAACCTGGCCGCTCTGATCGATGATCTGCGCGAACTGGTTCGGGTCCATGCCGTACTGGCTGGCCGTGGTGACGATGTAGTCGATCAGCTCGTTCTGGGTGACGTTGACGTCTTCCTTGTCAGCGATGGCGTCGAGGATGATCTCGTTCTGGAAGGCACGCTCGGTGTTGGCCTTGACCTCGGCGCGGTGCTCTTCGGTGTCGTGATCGCCTTCACCGTGGGAGTTCTCGGCGCTGAAGTGCTGCTCGAGCTGCTCTTCGACGACGGAGTCCGGAACCGGGATCTCGACGAGCTCGACGAGCTTGTCCAGGACCTTGTCGCGGGCTTCGACGCCCTGCTCGACCGTCTTGGAGTCGGCGGCCTGCTTGGCGAGGTCCTCGCGGAGTTCGGCCAGCGTGTCGAATTCGGAAGCCAGCTGGGCGAAGTCGTCGTTGGCCTCGGGGAGCTCGCGCTCCTTGACGGCCTTGACGGCAACCTTGACCTGTGCCGATTCGCCGGCGTGGTCGCCGCCCACGAGGGTGGTGTCGAAGATGGCGTCCTCGTCGGCGCTGAGGCCGGTGACGGCCTCGTCGAGGCCTTCGAGCATGGTGCCGGCGCCAACCTGGTAGGACAGGCCGGAAGCGGAGTCAACCTCGGCGCCGTCGATTGAGGCGTTGATGTCGATCGTCAGGAAGTCGCCGTCGGCGGCGGGACGGTCAACGGACTTGAGCGTGCCGAAGCGGCCGCGCAGCTCATCGAGGGCCTTGTCGACGTCGGAGTCGGACGACTCGGCGGCAGCGACCTCAACCTTGATGCCGGAGTAATCCGGGAGTTCGATCTCCGGGCGGATGTCCACCTCGGCGTGGAACTTCAGTTCGCCGTCGGTTGCGGACGGGTCGGGAACCTCGGTGATCTCAACCTCGGGACGGCTCAGCGGGCGGATGCCGGTTTCCTGGACAGCGGCCTGGTACCAGCTGTTGAGGCCTTCGTTGATGGCCGTCTCGAGGACGTAGCCGCGGCCAACGCGCTGGTCAATGAGCTTGGAGGGGACTTTGCCCTTGCGGAACCCGGGAACCTGGATCTGCGAAGCTACAGTCTTGTATGCCTCTGCGATGCTGGGCTTCAATTCCTCAAAGGGGACCTCAACATTGAGCTTGACCCGCGTGGGGGTGAGGTTCTCGACAGCGCTCTTCACAGTCTAAGTACTCCTGGTGTGGGGGGATGGGGTTCTGCAACGCCACGGTGCGGCAGTTGCTGCAGAGTCGGGGTGACAGGATTTGAACCTGCGACTTCCTGCTCCCAAAGCAGGCGCTCTAGCCAAGCTGAGCTACACCCCGTAAGTGCACAGAACAGTCTACGGTCATACTGTGCTGATTTGCACATTTGACACTGGGGGCCTGAATTGGGTTTAGTTGTATCCGGCTTCAACAGCCGCCCGGAAGTTTTGCCGAAGTTCCAGCAAATTCCCGGGGACGTAGCTTAATGGTAAAGCCTCAGTCTTCCAAACTGATTACGCGGGTTCGATTCCCGTCGTCCCCTCCGATATATGACGAAAAAGCCCCTCCCGCCGGAGGGGCTTTTTTCATGCTTCCCGGTGCGTTCAGGCCGACTGGCAGGCCGGGCACCAGTAGAGCTTCCGGGCGCCGTGTTCGGTCAGCGCCACGGCTGTACCGCAGTCCCGGCACTCCTGGCCGTGCCGGCGGTAGACGAAGTGCGCGTCCTCGGGGTCCGGCAGGGCGCGGGTGCCGGCTCCGTTCCCGTCTGCGCCGACGACGACGGTTCCCCCGGCGCTGGTCTGAGTTCCCCCGCTAGTGGTCGACGTCCAGTAGCGCGGCGGCGTGGTGATGATCCGGCCGTCGCGGACGCCGTCGGACATCACGGCAACGGTGTCGTCCCACAGTTGCGCGGCCGCTTCGGCCGGCAGCGCGTTGCCGGGCCGCCAGGGGTCCAACCGTTGCCGGAACAGCAGTTCGGCGCGGTAAACGTTTCCTACGCCGGCGATGAATTTCTGGTCCATCAGCAGAGTGGCCAGCGGAGTGCGGCTCCTGGCCAGGCGCGCAACGAATGCCTCCCGGTCCCCCGGAAGGTTCCGCAGCGGATCCGGACCCAGCCGGGCCAGCACGGCGTCCACCTCGGCCTCGGTCAGGGTTTCACACGTGGTCGCTCCGCGCAGGTCCGCCCAGCCATGGGCTCCCACCAGCCGCACCCGGACGGCGCCCACCGGGGCAGGAGGTCCGGCGTAGGCGGGCTCGGCGCCGCCGTCGCTGTAAGTTTCCCGCTCCCCCACCTTTCGCGGCGCCCCGATGCTGGACGCACCGCGGAACCCGTCGTCCCCGCCGAAGTTCCAGGCCCCGTACAGGCCCAGATGGACGTGCAGGACCATCCCGTGGTCAAAGCCGAGGAAGAGATGCTTCCCGTGCGCAACGGAACTGGTCAGGACGTGCCCGTCCAACTGGGCGGCGCCCTGGCTGAAGCGTCCCTGCGGGCTCGACACGGCGAGCCGCTCCCCCGCGAAGACGTCGCCAAACTGGCGTGCGAGGCGGTGGACCGAGTGCCCCTCGGGCACTAGTCGACAACCTCGCCGGTGGTTTCGTAGATGGCGATCTTGCCGATCCGGCGGACGTGCCGCTCGTCATGGCTGAACGGTTCGGCCAGGAACGCCTCGATGATGCTGGTGGCTTCCTCGACGCTGTGCTGACGGCCGCCGACGGCCACTACGTTGGCGTCGTTGTGCTCGCGGGCCAGCTTCGCGGTGGACAGGTTCCAGGCCAGGGCGGCCCGGACGCCTTTGACCTTGTTCGCCGCGATCTGTTCGCCGTTGCCGGAGCCGCCCAGGACGATGCCGAGGGCGTTGGTGCCTGCTTCCTGGTCGGCGACCACCGCGCGGGCAGCGTTGATGCAGAACGACGGGTAGTCATCCAGCGCGTCATAGACCTTCGGGCCGTGGTCCACCACGGCGTAGCCCAGGGCGCTGAGGTGGCCCACCAGATGGGCGCTGAGCTCCATGCCGGCGTGGTCGGTGGCGATGTGAACGCGCGGGAAGTCCGGTGCAGTGGTCACGGCAGATCCGTTCTGTGGGGCGCCGGCGGTCTCGTGGCGCTGCTGATCAGGGCTACTCCAAGCCTACTAGGGCCGGGAGGCCGGCGCCCCGCCGTTGCGGCGTGCCCGGGCCGCCACCCGGGTCAGCGTCCGCGCCATATTTTCGGCGGTCGTGGCGCTTCCGCCGCTCACCGCCAGGCGCCGGCCATCGGCCCGGTCGACGACGACGGCGGGGCCGCTGCTGACCAGCATCGCCGACGTCGTGCCGTGGCTGCGGTAGCCCCAACCGCCATAGTCGGCGGCCCTGACCTCCTTCGGCGTCGCCGAATCGATGGCGGCGGCGGGAACATCCATGACCCGCACGAAGCCGGCCGCGAACACCCGCAGGCCGCTGCGGTCAACCCTGATACGGGCAAACAGGAACACGGCGGCGAGCAGGGCGACGGCCACCAGGAGGGCGGCCAGCCACGGCACGGCGACGGTGAGCAGGGCCGCGGGAAACAGCGTGGCGATTCCGAGCATCACAAACACCGAACTGCGCGCGTGGACCCACAGGCTCACCGAGTCGCCGGCCAGCTCGGGGTCGAGTTCGTGCTGCAGCGCCGCCCGCACCGCCCGTTCGTCATCCGTGGACCAGCGCTCGTCCGCCTTGAACACAAAGCCCATGACCACCCCGAGTCCGAGGGCCGCCCCGCTGCCCATGGCCAGGACAATGACGTCGACGCGGGATTCCCGGGCGTTCGCCAGTCCCAGCTGGCCCACCAGGACGGCGGCAAGGACGGTGGTGACGAAGAGGCTCACGGCCAGCCCCGCTCCCATCATGAACCTGCGCATCAGCGCCGGGCGGGACAGCGGCGCCGCCTGCAGCAGAACCGCCCAGCCCACCAGCACGATCATGCCGGCGCCGGTACCCACCACGGCGCCAAAGGGCGCGAAGTCCGCCGCTCCGGCGTCGGTCCACCGGACCGCGAGGGGCTCGGGAAGGTCCGGGCGGATCAGGAAAGCGCACACCACAAAGGCCGCTGCCAGCATCAGCGGGAAGCCGACGGCGAACCGCAGGGCCCGGGCGTCGACGGAATCCTGGATCTTTCCCATACAGCCAACGCTACCCCTGCTGGGGCCGCCCGGTGAGGACTCGCTGTGACGGGCGCAACTTGCCAACCGACCTCATCGTGAAAGAATAATTTCACAGTATCGTTTCCACCGTTCCCACCACTCCTGGAGGCACCCTTTGCCCGGTATGAACCTCACGCGCGCCGAAGCCCGCGAGCGCGCCGAACTGATCGCCGTCGAGTCCTACGAGGTCAGCCTGGACCTGACCCGCGGCGAGAAGGTCTTCGGATCCACCACCGCCGTCACATTCACGGCGAAGCCGGGGTCCTCGACCTTCATCGACGCCGTTACCCACACGGTCCACAGCGTCACCCTGAACGGCCGTGAGCTGGATCCCGCTGAGGTCTCCGACGGCATCCGCATCCAACTCCCCGACCTGGAGGCCAGCAACGAACTCCTGGTGGTCGCCGATGCGCCGTACATGAACACCGGCGAAGGACTGCACCGGTTCGTGGACCCGGTGGATAACGAGGTCTACCTCTACACCCAGTTCGAGGTTCCCGATTCCCGCCGTATGTTCGCCGTCTTCGAACAGCCCGATCTGAAGGCCAGCTTCACGTTCACCGTCACCGCCCCCTCGCATTGGGACGTTGTCTCCAACTCCCCCACGCCCGAGCCGGTGGAAACCCTCCCCGGCGAGGACGGCGGGGCCCGCTCAGTCTGGGAGTTTGCGCCCACCCCGCGGCTCTCCTCCTACGTCACCGCCCTGATCGCCGGCCCGTACCAGTCGGTCCGCAGCGAGGTGAAGTCCGCAGACGGCAAGGTCACGCCGCTGGGCGTCTTCGCCCGCAAGTCCCTGATGCAGTACCTGGACGCGGACAACATTTTCGACCTCACCCGCCAGGGCTTCGAGTTCTTCGAGGCGCAGTTCGGCTGCCCGTACCCGTTCGAGAAGTACGATCAGCTCTTTGTGCCCGAATTCAACGCCGGGGCCATGGAGAACGCCGGCGCCGTCACCATCCTCGAAGGCTACGTCTTCCGCAGCAAGGTCACCGATGCCCAGGTGGAGCGCCGCGCCATCACCGTGCTACACGAACTGGCACACATGTGGTTCGGCGACCTCGTGACCATGCGCTGGTGGAATGACCTGTGGCTCAACGAGTCCTTCGCGGAGTACATGTCCCACCTCGCCGCCGTCGAGAACACGAAGTTCGACCACGCCTGGACCACGTTCGCCTCGGTGGAGAAGTCCTGGGCCTACCGCCAGGACCAGCTGCCCACAACGCACCCGATCTTCGCCGAGATCAACGACCTCCAGGACGTCGAGGTGAACTTCGACGGCATCACCTACGCCAAGGGCGCCTCCGTGCTGCGGCAGCTGGTGGCCTGGGTTGGTCCGGAGGAATTCATGGCCGGCGTCCGGGAGTACTTCCGCAAGCATTCCTGGCAGAACACCGAACTCAGCGACCTGATGGTCGAGCTCGAGAAGGCCAGCGGCCGCGACCTGGACCAGTGGGGACGGCTCTGGCTGGAGACGGCGGGCGTCAACACGCTGAAGCCGGAACTCTCGGTCGCTGAGGACGGCACCATTTCCTCCTTCGCCATCCTGCAGTCCGCCACCGACGCCCAGCCGACCATACGTCCGCACCGTCTCGCCGTCGGCTTCTACAACCTCGACGGCGCCGGAAAACTGGAGCGGGTGCACCGCGAAGAGCTCGACGTCGACGGCGAACGCACCGACGTTCCCGCCCTGGCGGGCCTCACGCAGCCGGACCTGATCCTGCTCAACGACGACGACCTCGCCTACGCCAAGGTCCGGCTGGACCCGAAGTCGCTCGCCACCGCCACGGCCCACCTGAAGGATTTCAGCCAGAGCCTCCCCCGCACCCTCGTGTGGGGTTCGGCCTGGGACGCGGCGCGCGACGGCGAGACCCCGGCCCGCGGCTACGTGGACCTGATCCTGGCCAACATTGCTGAGGAGTCCGACTCCTCCGTGATCCTGGTCCAGCTCCGGCAGCTCGCCACCACCCTGAACTTCTACGTGGCCGGCGAGCACAAGGAGGCCACGGCCACCGCCGCCGCCGACCGGCTCTGGGAGCTCGCGTCCCGCGTCCCGGGTGGCTCCGACGCCCAGCTGCAGTTCATCAAGTCCTACGCACTGCTGGCCCGCAGCGCATCCCAGCTGGACACCGTCGCCGGCCTGCTCGACGGCTCACAGGACCTGCCGGGCCTGGCCGTGGACCAGGACCTGCGGTGGGAACTGCTCACCTCCCTGGTGGCGGGCGGCCGCGCCGGACAGGAGCAGATCGACGCCGAGCTGGCCCACGACAACACCGCCACCGGCCAGAACGCCGCCGCCCTGGCGAAGGCCGCCATCCCCACCGCCGAGGCCAAGGCCGCGGCCTGGAACTCGATTGTGGTCACCGGCGAGCTGTCCAACGCCCTGCAGGGCTCGGCGGTCGCCGGCTTCACCCGGGTGCTGGACACCTCCCTGCTGGAGCCCTACGCCGGCAAGTACTTCGAGGCCGTGCCGGGCATCGTCAAGGACCGCACCCACGCCCTGGCCCAGCAGATCGTCGTCGGGCTCTACCCGGCGCAGCTGACCACGCAGGAAACGGTGGACCGCACGGACCAGTTCCTCGCGGCCCTGCCGGAGGACAGCGCCGCGCTCCGCCGGATGATGCTGGAAAACCGCGACGGCGTGGCCCGCGCCCTGCGCGCACGCGCCGCGGACGTCTAGCTCCAGCCACTGGCCAGCCGGCCCGTACGTACTGCCGTTCAGACGGCTCACAGCCCTACGTACGACGGGCCGGCTGGGCACCATGGCGCCACTAGACTGGCGCCATGAGCCTTGATGAGCACCGCTACGCCCTGACGGTCCGCTGGACCGGGAACCTGGGCACCGGAACGTCCTCGTACCGTGCCTACTCCCGCGACCACGACGTCGAGATCCCCGGACTGCCGGTCCTGAAGGGCTCCGCGGACCCCACGTTCCACGGCGACCGGGAGCGGTACAACCCGGAACAGCTCCTGCTGGCCGCCCTGTCACAGTGCCACATGCTGTCCTTCCTCCACGTTGCCGTAAAGCACGGGGTGACCGTGACGGGGTACGAGGACCAGGCCGAGGGCCTGATGCGGACCAACCGGGACGGCAGCGGTCAGTTCGAATCCGTGACGCTCAAACCCCGGGTCACCACGGCAGCACCGGTCAGCGACGAACTCTTCGCGGAACTGCACCATGCGGCTAACGCCGTGTGCTTCATCGCCCGCAGCGTCAACTTCCCCGTCCGGCATGAGGCGTCCGCGAGCGTGGACCCCGCCGCGGCGGCTCAGATGGACTGACTCGCGGTCTGGAGCTCACGCAGCAGCCGGCGCTCAGTGTCCGGGGCGATCCCGGCCTTGCGCTCCCGGTCGAGTCCGCGACGGCGTTCATCGTCCAGTGTGTCCCGCAGCGTCTCCGCCCAGGGCTGCAGGCGCAGCCCGGCAGCCTTGGCCGCTGCATTGCTGCGGGTCGCGAAACCGTCGTGGCCGGGCGGGAGCCAGAGCGGGAGGGACTCCGGGCCGGCCCAGTAGTTCACCCCGCGCCCCGTGAGCCACTCCGGCGGGGCGGCCACCACCTCGGTGGTTCCTCCGGACAGTTGCCGCGATCCTTCAAGGTAGCCGGTAAAGGGCACCGGGTCGCCCACGGCATTCAGGGCTCCCGTGACGCCGGTTTCGGCCGCCAGGAGCAGCCAGGCGGCCAGGTCCCGGACGTCGATCACTTGGGTGGCGTCGGCCGGAATATCGGGGGCCAGCACCGGTCCGGCGTCCCGGGCAAAACGCGCCGGCCAGTAGCCATACCGGTCCGAGCCGTCGCCCGGACCGCCGATCAGCCCGGGCCGGCACAGGTGTGCCCGACCCCCGGCGAGCTCCGCCGTCGACTGTTCGATGGCCGATTTGGCCTCACCGTAGTTCTCCAGGGTCGGCTCGGTGCCTGCCGGCAGCGGCGCCAGGACATCGGCGTCCTCGGCCGCGCCCGGGACCGAGTGGTCCGCGTAAACGGAGCAGCTTGAGACGAAGGTCCAGTGCCGGGCTTTGCCGGCGAGTGCGTCAAGGGCCTCACGCGCAATCACCGGGTCCCTGGCGACGTCGACGACGGCATCCCACTCTCCCGCGCCGGCCGCTTCGGCGTACGCGGACGGGCCCAGCGAACGGTCCGCCCGGAACCAGGCCGCGCCCTCCGGCGGGGCCGCGCGGGTCCCCCTGGCCAGGCAGGCGACGTGGTGCCCGGCCGCGACGGCCTGCCGGACGAGTTCGGCTGAGAGGAAGGCTGTGCCGCCGAGGACCAGGATGCGCATGCGCCCACGCTACGGCGCTAATGTTGAAACTGCACAGAGTGTTATGCGCCCGGCGAACGCCGGCGCACCGAAGGAGCAGACCCCGCCGATGTACCGCCTGACCACTGCCGCGTCAACTGCCGCGACGACTGCCCAGCCCATCGCGCCGCCGGACATCTCCGCCGTCAACCTGCCCGGCGTCCTGATCAGCATCGGCGTGGGCATTGCCGTGTGGTTGGCGGCGTCGTTCGTCATCGCAGGGATCACCAAGCGCGTCGCCGCCGGCACCACCTTCTTCAAGAAGCCCCATTTCCGCTGGGTGGCCCCGGCGCTGCGTGCCCTCGACCACCAGCGGCGCGAGCAGCGGGCCAAGACCATCGGGTCCCTGCTGAACAGCGTGGGCAGCGTGCTGGTGGTGGTGATCACGGTGATGTACGTCCTGCAGAACCTCAACGTGAACATCGCCCCGTTGCTGACCAGCGTCGGCATCCTCGGCGTCGCGATCGGCTTCGGTGCCCAGCAGCTGATCCGCGACTTCCTGGCCGGCATCTTCATCACCATCGAGGACCAGTACGGCATCGGCGACGTCATCGAGACCTCCGAGGTGGTGGGCACCGTGGAGTCGATGGGGCTGCGCATCACCCGCGTCCGGGCCGAGGACGGCACCGTCTGGTACCTGCGCAACGGTGAAATCCTGCGGGTGGGCAACCGCTCGCAGGGAAGCTACGTCTCGCCCGACACCACACCGGCCGACGACGCCGGATCCGCACCCCAGCAACAGGCCGGAGAATAATATGACGATCCCCACCGGCGGCGAACCGCGCCAGCCCAGGATGCTCATGCAGAACGACCCCTTCAGCCAGCCCGGCTACACCGACAACTTCTACGACGCCGTGGGCGGCCACGACACGTTTGTGAAGCTGATCGATGTGTTCTACGACGGTGTCGCGACGGATCCGCTGCTCCGGCCGATGTACCCGGAAGAGGACCTCGGGCCGGCGAAGCGGCGCTTCCTTATGTTCCTTGAGCAGTATTGGGGCGGCCCCACGACGTATGGCGAGGAGCGCGGCCACCCGCGGCTCCGGATGCGGCACCAGCCGTTCCGGGTCACGCCGGAGGCCAAGGAGGCCTGGCTGCGGCACATGCGGTCCGCCGTCGACGCCCTTGACCTGCCGCCGCTCTATGAAGGAACGCTGTGGGACTACATGGAACGCGCGGCGCTGTCCATGGTCAACAGCCCGTCCGGAGCCTGAGGAAAATGTGGAAAGACCCCGGAGGCACTTGGGGGAATGCCTCCGGGGTCTTTCTGCCCTAATAATACCCAGCCGGGTATGCGCACGGCAAGCGGTTTCCGGGCGAGAGGCCCGGCGCTGGCTAGGCTGGGCTGATGCTGCTGATCAGGGAAGACCGTCCGGATGACCTGGCCCGCCTGGCCGCGCTGAGGAGCGTGTGGGCTGCCGAACAGGACCCGGGGCGACCGGACGATCCCGAGTTCGCTGCCGTCTACCGTGATTGGGCGGACGCCAACCCGCGAAAGTTCTTTGTGGCCGAGCTCGATGGCGAGTTGGTCGGCATGCTCAACCTCCTGGTTTTCGAACGGATGCCCAAACCCGGCAAGGAACCATCCTGCTGGGTCTACCTCGGCAACGTCTACGTGCTGCCGGCCCACCGGAACGCAGGGATCGGGGCCGGGCTGGTGCAGGCGGCGATCGGATTCGCCCGCGGGATCAACGCGGTACGGATGGTCCTTTCGCCGTCGTCCGACTCCCGGCGCTTCTACGCCCGGCTGGGCTTCCGGCCCGCGGAGGAACTGAACATCCTTAAGTTCTGATCCCCGCACCATCCGGGGACGGCCCGGCTAGGCTGAGCCGTATGGCAATCATTCATCAAGCTGAACTGCATCCGACCAAGATGGAACTCCTCGAAACCTGGTTGCCCGGGCAGCCCTGGTTCCGGGGTGCCGAGACCGCGGACCCGGGCAAACTGGGCGCGTTCCGGTTCGACGACCCGGCCGGCGAAGTGGGAATTGAGACGCTTCTGGTCGAGGCCGGCGGTTCCGTTTACCAAGTGCCCCTGACCTACCGCGGTGCGCCCCTCGCCGGCACTGAGCCGTTCCTGGTCGGGACCATGGAGCATTCGGTCCTTGGTCCCCGGTGGGTGTACGACGCCTGCGGAGACCCCATCTATGCGGCAGCCCTGGCCTCGGCCCTCCTGGCCGGCACACCGCAGGCCGGCCAGTTCCTCGACGTCGGCGGCAAATTCGAGCCGTTGCCCGAATCCGTCTCCGTGCAGACCACCGGGCCGAAACGCCCCGTGCCGCCGACCGAGGGTCTGCCAAGCGACGGGCCGGTCGAGGCCAGCAACACCGCAGACGGGACACTTATCCGCGCAGGCGGGTTGCAGATGCTCCTTGTGCGGCGGCTCGATCAGCAGGACAGCGCTGCGGCCGGACCCTCGCTGACCGCCAGCTGGGCGGGCCAGACGGCACCGGTCACCCTGGCACGCCTCACCAGTCCCTGACGCGGGGAGTGGCGGCTAGAGCCCGGAACCTGCCCGGACCAGAACGTGTCCGCGGGGGCTGCTGAGCCGGAACCAGCGCCCGGAGCGGTAGAGGCTTTGCTCGCCGTCGGCAAGGAACCCGAGGGTCAGTGCGGCGAACGCCGCCCCGGCGGGAAGGCCGCCGCCCTCGGGCAACGGCCGCCCCCAGACGGTGGCGCGGGCATTGTTGACAATCAGGGCACCGGGTTTGTCCGGAATGATCGCGGCGATCTCGGAGATACCGGCCTGCGCGGCCTGCCGCAGGGTTTCGTCCGGCAGGCTTCCGAGCTGCTCCCAGCCTGCGCGGGGAGCGCCGACGCCGGCCCAGGACTCCGCAACCGTCATTGGCGGGACGGGGAGTTCGACGTCGTCGGCGCCGGCGCGCGCCAGCCGGTCCAGCACGGCGGAAAGCGGAACGGTCGCGTCGAGCTCCGCCGGCACCGCCAGCGCCATGGTCCGGAGCCCAAGGATGGTCGGGGTCGCCTCCCCCAGCAGCCGGGGACGGAGCACACACACGTACGCGGCGAGGACCGGGCCGGCGGCGTTCAGCCGGATGGCGCCGTCGTCCACGCTGCGGGCGCGGGTCGCGAAGGTGCGGAGGTCGGCGAGGTCGCGGGGATCGGTGAAAAGCAGGGACTGGGTGAGGACGTCAGACACATTCCCGACTCTACCGGTTGTGCCTCTTTTGAGCCGTGCCGCGGTGCCGTCTAAAGTCAAACCATGACTGAAGCCGAAGCCGGATTGCAGGCACTTCCCACTGAGGACCCCACCTCCTCGCTCATCCAACTGCTGAACCTCGGCGAGCTGGAGGGCGCGCGGACGGACGAGGACATCTTCATGGGTCCCTCCCAGAAGCAGCCCCGGCAGCGGGTTTTCGGAGGCCAGGTGCTGGCCCAGTCCCTAATTGCCGGCAGCCGCACCGTTCCCGACGGCCGCGGCGTCCACTCCATGCACGGCTACTTCCTGCGTCCGGGCGATGCCAACAAGCCCATCACCTTTGGTGTCCAGCGGCTGCGCGACGGCCGCTCCTTCTCCGCCCGCCGGGTGCACGCCTACCAGGAGGGCATGCCCATCCTGTCGATGATTGCCTCGTTCCAGGACGAGGACGAGGGCATTGAGCACCAGTCCCAGATGCCCGCGGGGATTCCGGATCCGGAGTCGCTGCCGAGCACTGCGGACCTGCTGGGCAAGTTCGACCACCCGGTGGCCCGCCACTGGGCCTACGAGCGGCCCTTCGACATCCGCCACGTTGACCCCGCCCTGTATGTCTCGGCCACTGGTCCGAAGGAAGCCCGGAACGCCGTCTGGATGCGCACTTTCGGTCCTATGCCGGACGATCCGGAGATGCACCGCGCCGCTTTGGCCTATGCGAGCGACTACACGCTGCTGGAGTCCGTCCTCCGCCGGCACGGGATGAGCTGGATTACCCCGGGAATGTCCGTCGCGAGCCTGGACCACGCCATGTGGTGGCACCGGCCCGTCCGGGTGGACGAGTGGCTGCTCTACGTCCAGGAGTCCCCCAGCGCCCAGGGTGCCCGCGGGCTGGCAACGGGCAAGATCTTCAGCCGCGACGGCAGGCACGTCGCCACGGTGGCCCAGGAGGGCATGATCCGGGTCCCGACGGACATCAAGGCCAAGGTCAAGGGCGCCGTCCAGGCGAAGGTCCTCGAACACCAGATGCGCAAGGCCGACCGCGGCTGACACCAGCAGATACTGAAGGCCGCCGACGGCGTCGGGCCGCGGCGGTTCAGGCACGCAAAAGGCCGGCTCCCAGTGGGGGCCGGCCTTTTGCGTGGGGTCCTAGTCGCGGGTCAGGCGGCGGTGCGTCACCCGGTGCGGCTTGGCCGCGTCCGGGCCGAGGCGTTCGACCTTGTTCTCCTCGTAGGATTCGAAGTTGCCCTCGAACCAGTACCACTTGGAGGGGTTCTCCTCGTCACCTTCGTAAGCGAGGATGTGGGTGGCCACCCGGTCCAGGAACCAGCGGTCGTGCGAAACGACGACGGCGCAGCCCGGGAATTCGAGCAGGGCGTTCTCGAGGCTGCTGAGGGTCTCGACGTCGAGGTCGTTAGTCGGTTCGTCGAGGAGCAGCAGGTTTCCGCCCTGCTTGAGGGTCAGCGCCAGGTTCAGGCGGTTGCGCTCACCACCGGAGAGCACCCCGGCCTTCTTCTGCTGGTCCGGTCCCTTGAAGCCGAACGCGGCCACGTAGGCGCGCGAAGGCATCTCGACCTGGCCCACCTGGATGAAGTCCAGGCCGTCGGAGACGACCTCCCAGAGGGTCTTGTTCGGGTCGATGCCGCCGCGGCTCTGGTCCGCGTAGGAGATCTTGACGGAGTCGCCGATCTTCAGTTCGCCGCCGTCGAGGGGTTCGAGCCCGACGATGGTCTTGAAGAGCGTGGTCTTACCCACACCGTTCGGGCCGATGACGCCAACGATGCCGTTGCGCGGCAGCGTGAAGGACAGACCGTCGATCAGGGTCCGGTCCTCGAAGCCCTTCTGGAGGTTCTTGGCCTCCAGCACCACACCGCCAAGACGCGGTCCCGGCGGGATCTGGATTTCTTCGAAGTCGAGCTTGCGGGTCCGGTCCGCTTCCGCGGCCATTTCCTCGTAGCGGGCCAGACGGGCCTTGGACTTGGTCTGGCGGCCCTTGGCGTTCGAGCGCACCCACTCAAGTTCTTCGGAGAGACGCTTGGCCTGCTTGGCGTCCTTCTTGCCCTGGACTTCCAAACGGGCGCGCTTCTTCTCCAGGTACGTGGAGTAGTTGCCTTCATACGGGTACAGGTGGCCGCGGTCTACCTCGGCGATCCATTCGGCCACGTGGTCAAGGAAGTACCGGTCGTGGGTGACTGCCAGGACGGCGCCCGGGTAGGAGGAGAGGTGCTGCTCGAGCCACAGGACACTCTCGGCGTCGAGGTGGTTGGTGGGCTCGTCRAGSAGCAGSAGGTCCGGCTTCTGGAGCAGGAGCTTGCAGAGGGCGACTCGKCGGCGCTCACCGCCGGAGAGCAGCGTGACGTCGGCATCGGCCGGCGGGCAGCGCAGGGCGTCCATGGCCTGCTCGAGCTGGGAATCGAGGTCCCAGGCGTCGGCGGCGTCAATGGCCTCCTGAAGCTGGCCCATTTCCTCAAGGAGCGCGTCGTAATCGGCGTCCGGGTTGGCCATTTCCTCGGAGATCTCGTTGAAGCGCTGGATCTTGCCGTAGATCTCGCCAACGCCTTCCTGGACGTTGCCCAGGACGGTCTTCTCCTCGTTCAGCGGCGGCTCCTGGAGCAGGATGCCGACGGTGTAGCCGGCGCTCAGGCGCGCCTCGCCGTTGGAGGGAGTGTCCAGACCGGCCATGATCTTGAGAATGGTGGACTTACCGGCACCATTCGGGCCAACAACACCAATCTTGGCCCCCGGGAAGAAGGACATGCTCACGTCGTCGAGGATAAGTTTTTCGCCAACGGCCTTACGGGCCTTGGTCATTGTGTAGATAAATTCCGCCATGGCTACAAATCTAATGGCTCCGGGCGGATAACTCACATTTCGTCCCTGTCATCGGGGCACCGGCCTGCCGGCCGCAGGAAGCGGCCCTAGACCGGCGAACCCGCGAAGCACCGGCCATCGGCGAGGACCGGGAGTACCGCCACAGTTACCCCGCCATTTCGAAGCTGCGCAACAATGCACTCCCGCCCCCGCCGGACCGCCGCTTCCACGGCGTCGGCGTCGAGTCCGGTGGGAGTACGGCTCGCCGTCACCTCGAGGTCGCCGGCCGGGAAACCGGCCCCGGTGAGGGCAGCCCGTATTTGCTCTGTTTGGGGTCTGCTGTTTCCGGACGCCAGCTGCGCCAGCACCGTCTGGACTCGCGCCGCGGCCGCGGTCACAGCGGGGCCTGGGGTTGTGGACGATGACGGGGTTGGGGACGACGGCCCTGGCTGCGACGGGACTTGGGCCGCGGGCGCAGTGCCGGCTGGTTCCCCGGCCCCGGAGCCGCCTATGGCCGGCGAGCAACCCGGGACCGCAGCGAGCAACAGCAGGCACGCCCCAAACGCAGGGAGGAGCGAGCGCTGTCCCAGGCTTGTTCCGGCTCGTCTCACGCGGCAATTCTGCCACGGGTGCAGGCCCGTTCTGCTTAGGCGGCGGCCTCCCGCACTTCGCCCGTCTCGGCGTCAAAGTCCAGGTCGTCGCCCCCGCTCCCTCCGGCGCCTGAATCGGCATCGGAGTCTGCGTCGTGACCGGCGTCGTCGCCGCCCGGGCGTTCCTGGACTGCCGCGTCCTGGCCCGGCATGGGGCCGGCGCCTGCCGTGCGGGTGAAGTTGGCCGAGCCCCACATCAGGTCGTGGCCAACGGACTCCGCGTCGATTTCGGCCACATGGTGGATCCGCCCTTCCTTCTCCCAGCTGCGCATCTTGAGCCGTCCCACGATGATGACCCGTTGGCCTTTCCTGATGCTGCAGCCCATGTTTCCGGCGAGCTGGCGATAGCCCTGAACCGTGAACCAGTTGGTGTTGCCGTCCACCCAGGCGTTGGCTGAGCGGTCGAACCGGCGCTCCGTGGAGCCCAGCCTGAAGGAGGCGGTGGCAACCCCGCCCGGCGTCGTCGAACTCTTGATCTCCGTGGCAACGAAGCCGCGGACGGTGATGCTGTCATTCATTACGTTGTCCTCTCTCCCATAGTCCTGTCTGGAATGGTCCTGCCCTTGCAGGCAGTTCCAGCTTCGCGCCAGGCCAGCGGCGGCGGCAGGGTCATCACCCGCTATGTGGAAAACCCGTGGCGCAGGGACAAAGCCGGACAGAGCCGGCAGGCGGCCAGTGCGCGGCCCGGTGCGCGGCCCGGCCGGCGGGGTGCGCCCGGCACTGTAAACTTCTTGAGGCGTATCCGGCAGCAGCCGGCCAAGCCGTAAGTGCCCCAGTAGCTCAGGGGATAGAGCAGCGGCCTTCTAATCCGCCGGTCGGGGGTTCGATTCCCTCCTGGGGCGCAACGTGCGGTCCTGGTCGCGGTCATCCGCGGTCCAGGACCGCATTTTTTCGCCGGGGCACCAAGCAAAGTGCGGGCGCGACGCCGGCCCGGGCTACGCCGCCGTCAGATCCACTTGTTGTGCCTGAACGTCAGGTAAAGGATTCCGCCCATCAGGAGCATCAGGCCCAGGGCCATCGGATAGCCGAAATACCAGTCCAGTTCGGGCATCAGACGGAAGTTCATCCCGTAGATGGAGGCAATCAGCGTCGGGGCGAAGAGGATTGCTGCCCAGGAGGAGATCCGCTTTGTTTGTTCGTTCTGCGCGATGCTCGATTCGGTCAGCAGCCGCATTTCATCGTTTTGCCGCTGCGCCACCAGCGCGGCGTTGACGGCGAGCGCGTTCTGCAGCAAGGCACGGAACGCGGCGATACGTTCGCCCAACCGCAGGACGTGGTCCAGGACGTCCCGAAAATGATCCTGCAATTCGGTCTCAGGTACGCGATCGGGACTGCCCGCGCGGAGCGACTGCAGGATCGCGGCCAGCGGCGCCGTCGCCCGCTGAAACATGATGACCTGCCGTGAGAGTTCGTAGATCCGCCGGGAAACACCGGGGTCGGCGGCGAAAAGATCGTCTTCAATCTCGTCGACGTCGTTCTCCAGCCCGGCGGCGACCGGTTCATACTCGTCGACCACCTGGTCCACGATGGCGTACAGCACAGCATCCGGACCGAGCGCCAGGAACTCCGGCTGGGATTCCATCCGGCGGCGGACCCGCGCCAGGTCCGGTGATTCAGCCCGGCGCACAGTAACGACGAAGTCCGGGCCGGTAAAGACGTGGATCTCGCCGAACTGGACCTTCTCCACGTCGTCCAGGTACCGGGCGGGCCGGAGGACGAGGAAGTTGGTGTCGCCGTAGTGTTCGAGTTTGGCGCGCTGGTGGCCGGCCAGGGCGTCCTCGACAGCCAGATGGTTCAGGTCGAACTCGTCCGCCACCGAGCGGAGTTCCGCAGCATCGGGGCGGTAGAGCCCGATCCACGCCATCCCCTGCCGCTGCCGCAGGACGAAATACGTCTCATCCAGATCCTCCGGATCAGCGGTCCGGTATCCGTCCACATACACCGCGTTATCGACGATGGTCACGGCAGTGCCTCCTCCGCTGACCCGCACGCTCCGGGCATCCCTTGGCAGTGACGCTATACCGTCCATGGCGCGCTGCCAACAGCCTGGATTCCCGCCAGCAGGCGCCACCGGCAAACCGCGCGGCTGGCTGGACCTGCCCCGAAGCCCTAAGCAGGCTTAGTATTGTGGTGACAGAAGGGGCCGCTGTGAATTTCCTCGCGGCCCGCCCGCAACCGAAAGGTACGGCCACCATGACGCAGACGCCCCGCGGATTTGATTCCCAGGACTCCCAGGATCCCTACGACGTGCCCTCCGCTCCCCCGGTGACACAAGTCGCTCCCGGCGGATCGCCGGGGCAGGTTGATGCGGCTGACCGCGCCGCAGTGGGCACCGATCCGGCGGTCGGCGCCCCGGCGGACCCACTCGCCGCCGACCCACTCGCTGTCGACCGACGGCCCTCGCCGGACACCAGCACGCCGGGAAACGGCACCGGCCGCCCGGAGCCACACAGGGTGACCCGGGCCGGAATGGTCTGGACCGCCGTCGCCGCCGCCCTGGTGGTGCTGGTCCTCCTGATCGTCTTTATCCTGCAGAACCAGGCCTATGTCCAGGTGCGGTTCTTCGGCCTTGAGGGATCGGTCCCGCTGGGTGTGGCCCTGTTTATCGCCGCGGTCGGCGGCGGGATCCTGGTGGCTATTGCCGGAGCGGCGCGGATCATCCAGCTCCGGGTGGCCACGCACCGGCAGCGCAAGCGCCTTGCAGGCCAAAGCTCGGGCCGCTGAGCTCATCAGGATGACAGGCGCGGACGCATGGCGAACGCCGACCTGATTGCTGCCGTCCGTCCGGCCCTTCAGTGCGGCGTCGGATCCGGTGCGGGCCGCGGCGGCGCAACAGTTTCTGAAGTCAGAGATGCCATGGTTCGGCGTCCGGGTGCCAGCGCTCCGCAGAACCGTCAAGGATGCCGCCAGGCCGTTCCCGCCCGCTTCGCTGGCCGAGCTGCAGGAGACCGCCCCCACGTTATGGCGCCAGGCACGACGGCGCGAGGAACGTTATGCGGCGATCGACCGGTGCGCGGCTTCGTGCAGCACCACAGAGGACGCCTAAGCCCGCTGTCGCGCAGGGAGGCGCGCGCTGCGCAAGATCAGATGACCGGCCGGGTAGTGACAGGTTCCGAGGGCTTGCTGAACAGCTGCTTCGTCTTAGGGTCGAGGAAGATCAGATAGAGGGCGAAAAGCAGGGCGATGATCGCTGCCGCGTTGCGGGCGAGCGCCAAGGCCAGGCCGAGATCGTCGGTCTGCAGGTAGGGGAAGACCTCCAACTGGTCCGAGATGGCGTAGACCATAAAGAACGAGACCATAAAGTACACCGCTTTGACCTGCCAGTCGTCCCGGATGCCGGTGACCGCGAAAAGCGGGATGAGCCAGACGACGTACCAGGACTGGATCATCGGCGCCAGGAAGACGACGGCGGCGAAGGCGAGGGTCAGGCGGCGCATCAGGCGGTCGAAGTCGCCGCGGAAGATCTGCCAGCCGACGATTCCCAGCGCCAGCAGCTTTCCGGCGTCGTAGACCCACTTGGCGATCCCCCAGCCGTCGAGGCTGAAGGCGTTGAAGATCGAGGCGACGATCAGCCCGAGCAGGCCCACCGGGGCGTACCAGATCCAGATGCTGCCCGGGGCGGAGAGCCCGTTGATCCAGCCGAAGCCGAAGCCGTTCACCAGGCTCATCGCGTAGAGCATGCCGAGGCTGAGACCTGCAGTCAGCGCCCAGAAGACGAACTTGCGGGGCCAGTTGGCGTTCTTTCCTGCCCACAGGAGGCCGATGAACGGCAGGAAGACAATGGTGATGGGCTTGACGGAGATGGAGAGCACCACCAGCACCAGGCCGAGCGGTACCCGCTTGGTCGCGCAGTAGTAGAGCCCCGCCAGGGCGAGTCCGATCATCAGGGCGTCGTTGTGCACGCTGGCGATGAAGTTGGTCAGGAACAGCGGGTTGGCCGCGGTGAGCCAGAGGGCGCGGTGCGGGTTCACGCCGTGGAGTACTGCAAGTTTGGGCACGTAGATCATGCACAGGACAATGCCGACCAGGGCGGCGAGGCGGAACAGCATGATGCTCGCCTCGGGCTGCACGTTGGTGGACCAGACAACAAACTGCTCGATCCAGAGAAACAGCTGCCCATAGGGCACAGGCGCCTCAGTCCACATCTTGTCCGCGCCCAGCTGGAAATAGTTGGACAGCGCCGAGATGCCGTTCTCGTACGGGTTGAACCCCTCCACCATCAGCCGGCCCTGGCCGATGTAGGCGTAGACGTCCCGGCTGAACAAAGGAACGGAAACCATCATGGGCAGCCCCCACGCGGTCACGGCCAGCAGCGTTGCCTTCCGCGCACCTGTGCCCCAGGTGCGTACCCGCTGCCCCAGCCGCAGCCAGGCACGGACCAGCAGCATGCCGCCGACGGCCAGGAGCACAATGCTGAGCCCGACGCCGACAGCCTCGGTACGCATCCAGATAAACAGCGGCAGGCGGCGCAGCTCGGAGACCGGCGCGAGCCAGCCGACGCCGAGGGAACCAATGGCCATAAAGACGGAGCCCACGAACCCGGCCAGGATCGGCGACCGGGCATTGTCCACGTCCGCGGCCACCGCCTCGGTAGCGGTGCGGGATGCACCGGCGGCTGTCTTCCCCGCCGCAGGTACAGGCGCCGTCATCTCAGGATCGTCCAATCTGTTGTGGGCTGCTTTGATCCCCGCAGATGGTCCGGAAATCCGGCCATGGGGCAAGCCGCGATGACGAAGTTTTTCGACGGCCGCGTATTCGAAAGCCTAGCACCGGACCTCTCTGCGGCGGCGGAACGGTAGGCTGGGCGGGTGCCTATATCTAATGAACGCATCGTGTGGATCGACTGCGAAATGACCGGCCTGGACTCCAAGAACGACGCCCTCATCGAGGTGGCGGCGCTGGTGACGGACTCGGAGCTGAACATCCTCGGCGACGGCGTCGACGTCGTGATCAAACCGGACGACGCCGCGCTGGCCCAAATGAACGACTTCGTGCGCGACATGCACACCCGCTCCGGGCTGCTGGCGGAGCTGCCGCACGGCAAAACCATGGCCGAAGCCCAGGAGCTGGTGCTGGAGTACATCAAAAAGTGGGTCCCGGATCCCAAAAAGGCCCCGCTGGGCGGCAACTCCGTGGGCACAGACCGGGTGTTCCTGGTCCGCGACATGCCGGAACTGGTGGAGCACCTGCACTACCGCGTGATCGATGTCAGCACCATCAAGGAACTCTCCCGGCGCTGGTACGCCCGGGCGTACTTCCAGTCCCCCGCCAAAATGGGCGGCCACCGCGCCCTTGGCGACATCAAGGACTCGATCGACGAGCTCCGCTACTACCGGGAGGCGGTCTTCGTCCCGGCTCCCGGGCCGGACAGCGCGACGGCGCAGCGGATCGCCAAGTCCGTCATGGCCCCCGCCGAGACCCCCGCGGACACCCCGGCAAACGCATCGGCGGAGTAATCTCCACCACGTTTGGGGAAAATTTCGGCAAATTCGCCGAAAGTGGCAAAACCACCCCCGAACAGCAGGTAAGCTATTTGTCGTTGCCTTTTCAGACGCCGGTCCGCCGGAAGGTTTGACCGGCACATGGTGGGCGTAGCTCAGTTGGCAGAGCGCCTGGTTGTGGTCCAGGAGGTCGCGGGTTCAACCCCCGTCGCTCACCCTCACCAAGGACGGCAGAATTGTCCGACCTTGCCAAAGGCCGCACCGGTTATCCGGTGCGGCCTTTGCTGTTTGCCGGGCTGCCTGCCACTTGTTATCTGTCCAGTGTTGACCGTGCACGGAAGGAACCGCGATGCAGCGCCAGCTCTTTGAAGAAGACCACGAGATGTTCCGTGAGATGGCGGCGGAGTTCAACGCCCGGGCAGTGGCCCCGCATTACAGCCAGTGGGATCAGGACCACATCATGCCCCGCTCGCTGTGGACCGCAGCCGGCGAACAGGGCCTGCTGGGCCTCGCCGTTCCCGAGGAGTTCGGCGGGCTGGGCATGTCCGACTACCGCTTCCGCGCGGTCTTGGACGAGGAATTCGCCAAGAGCAACCACCTCGCGGTCGGGCTGGCCTTCCACTTGCACGATGACATGGTCCTCCCCCACCTGCTGGCCTACGGCTCGGATGACCTGAAGTCGCGCTGGCTACCGGGCATGGTTTCCGGTGAGACCATCACTTCGGTGGCCTGGACCGAGCCCGGGGCCGGGTCGGACCTGCGGGGTATCCGGACCAAGGCCGTGCGCGACGGCGACGACTGGCTGATCACCGGCCAGAAGACCTTCATCGGCAACGGCGTCTCCGGGGACGCGTCCCTGGTCCTGGCCCGCACCGACGGCGGATCCGGCCGGGGTGGCCGCGACGCCTTCTCGCTCTTTATGGTGCGCAAGGGTGAGGGCTACACCGCGGGCCGCCAGCTGGACAAGATGGGGCTGAAAGCCTCCGACACCGCCGAACTGTTCTTCGACAACGTCCGGGTGCCGCAAGCGGATCTCGTCGGTGAGGAGGGCAAGGGCCTGCAGTACGCGGCCGAACAGCTCCCTCAGGGCCGGCTGGCCATCGCCGTCGCCAGTTCCGCCGTCGCCCGCGCTGTTTACGAGGCAACGGTGACCTACACCAAGGACCGCAACGCCTTCGGCGAGCGCATCATCGATTTCCAGAACAGCCGCTTCGAGCTGGCGGACCTCCTCACCGAGGTCGAGGTGACCGAGGGGTACGTGGACCGGGCGGTCCAGGCGTTCAACGCCGGCGAGCTGGACGCCGCATCGGCCGCCCGTGCCAAGCTCTGGGCCTCCGAACGGGCCAAGTCCGTCACCGACCGGTGCCTGCAGTTGCACGGCGGCTACGGTTACATCCTGGAATACCCCGTGGCGCAGGCATACCTCGCCGCCCGCCTGCTGACCATCTTCGGCGGCACCAACGAGATCATGCGCGACGTCGTCGGCCGCACCATCGCCGACTGACCCGCGCCGCCAACCGCACCAAAGGAACCACCCGATATGACAGTCCTTCCCATCACGATCTGGGGCGAGCCCGTCCTGCACCGGCGCGCCGCCGAGGTTGAGGTCTTCGACGACGAACTCCGCACCCTGATCGCGGACATGTTCGAAACCAACGACGCCGCCAACGGTGTGGGCCTCGCCGCACCCCAGATCGGTGTGGGGAAGCGGCTCTTTGTTTACAAATACGCCAACGACGACGGCGCCCCGCCGGCCGGCGTCGTCGTCAATCCGGTGCTGACGCTCTCCAAGGTCTCAGGCGCACTGCCGGACCCGGATGAGGAAGAGGAAGGGTGCCTGTCCTTCCCCGGCGGCCACTACCCGCTCAAGCGTGCCGAGTGGGCGCGGGTGCAGGGCTTCGACGGCGACGGCAACCCGCTGGAATTTGAAGCCACCGGCTGGTTCGCGCGCGTGATCCAGCACGAATTCGACCACCTCGACGGGAAGCTGTACGTCAACCGGCTGATCGACCGCTACTCCCGCAAGGCCATGAAGCAGGCCAAGAAGAGCGGCTGGGGTGTCCCGGGCTTGACCTGGATGCCGGGCGTGGATCCCGACCCCTTCGGCCACTGACGGCGGGCCGGGGTTCCTGCCGGTGGGGTTTATCCCGGCGGCGTGGCTTCCCGGCCGGCCGGCTTCTGTAGGCTTGCGGCATGGTCCGGAACGTAGCGGAAGAGGTCCCGCGGCGGCCGGGTGTAGTTCACGGCACGGGGCCTCGCCGGCAGGGTGACCGGCTCCGACCGGACCTCGACGTAGTCGATGCTTGCCAGCAGGTGCGCGATCATGTTGATCCTGGCCCGGCGCTTGTCCTCGGCTTCCACCACGAACCAGGGTGATTCGGCGGTATCAGTCTGAACGAACATGTCGTCCTTGGCCCGCGAATAGTCCTCCCAGCGCAGGATGGCCTCCCTGTCCATGGGTGAGAGCTTCCACTGCCGCAGCGGGTCTTCCAGCCGGGATTTAAAGCGCCGTTCCTGTTCGGCGTGGCTGATGGAGAACCAGTACTTGAACATCAGGATGCCGTCCTGGATCAGCAGGCGCTCGAACACAGGGCACTGGGCCATAAACCGTTTGTGCTCCGCCGGTGTGCAAAACCCCATAACGCGCTCGACGCCGGCGCGGTTGTACCAGGACCGGTCCATCAGCACTATTTCCCCCGCGGCCGGGAGGTGCTCCACGTAGCGCTGGAAATACCATTCGCCGCGCTCCCTTTCGGTGGGTGCCGGGAGCGCAACGATCCTCGCGACGCGGGGGTTCAGGTACTCGGTGACCCGTTTGATGGCGCTGCCCTTACCGGCGGCATCCCGGCCCTCGAATATCACCAGCACCCGCGCCCCGGTGCTGCGGACCCATTCCTGCAGCGCGACCAGCTCGGCCTGCAGCCGGGCGAGTTCGGCTTCGTAGACTTCCAGCGGCAGGCGGGCCGGACGCCGCGGCGCCCGTCCCGGGTGCGCGGGCGCGGTATCCGGGCCGGCCTTACCGGCGTCGGTCTTGCCGTTGCCAGTCTTGCCGTTGCCGCCTTTGGTGTGTGCCATGCATCCCGCCTCGGTCGTGACGGGTCACCGTCCCTCTCGGGCCCCCTCGCGCCCCGGGCCCGTCGCGCCCAGTCTTGCGGAGCGACCGGGTGCCCACAAGGGGATACCGGCCCGGGGACACGCCGTCGGACTGCTCCTATGCTGGGCCCATGGAAGCCTCAACGCCGGCGCAACCTATCCTCACTGTCACGATCAACCCGGCCCTCGATGTCAGCACCACCACCGACGTAGTCTCCAGCGGCCACAAGCTCCGGTGCGGGCCCAGCCGCCTCGACCCCGGGGGCGGCGGGGTCAACGTGGCCCGCGTGATCCAACGCCTCGGCGGCCGGCCGCTGGCGGTCTACACCGCGGGCGGGCCCACCGGCGAGGCATACCGGCGGCTGATCGAGGCGGAACGGCTGCCGTCCCTGGTGGTCCCCGTCCTGGGCAGCACCCGCCAGGACTTCACGGTCGATGAGACCTCCAGCGGGAAACAGTTCCGCTTCGTCCTGCAGGGGCCGGAGTTGAGCGAACCCGAATGGCGGCTGTGCCTGGCACTGGTGGCCGACTCGATCCAGCCGGGCGGCTACGTCGTGGCCAGCGGGAGCCTTCCACCCGGGGTGCCGCACACCTTCTACGCTGAGATATCGAGGCTGGCCCGCGAGCAGGGAGCGCGCTGTGTGGTGGATGCGTCCGGACCGGCCCTGGCCGCGGCACTGGCCGAAGGCGTATTCCTGGTCAAACCCAGCCGGCGGGAGCTCGGGCTGCACTTCGGGACGGAGCTGGAGGGCCAACAGGGCGAACTGGATGCGGCCATGGCCCTGGTGTCCGACGGCTCGTCTGGCCCAGGGCCGCGGACCGGCCGAGGCGTTCCGCTCCGCCGTTGCCGCCGGAAGCGCGACCGTCATGACCCGGGCCACGGAGCTCTGCCGCCGGGACGACGTCGAGCGGCTGGAAAGTGAACTCGCCGCCCAAGCCGTCGGCGCTTAGGTCCGAAATCCCCGCACCGCTGGCATGATGGGCGCATGGGGGAAACCAGAACATTGTCAGGTCCGGTGCGGCGCAGCTTCAAAGAGCCGTCCGGACGGTACGTCGCGCTGGCCGTGTGGGCCGGAAGCGTGCTCGCCGTCGGCTGGCTCCTGGCCGACGGGAAGAGTGGCCCGGCCGCGGCAGCAGCTCCGTGGCTGGCGGCAGCCTCATTGCTGGTCTACCTGACGCAGTGGCAGCCCCGCCTGATCATCGACGCCGGCGCGTTTGAACTGCTCAACGGCCTCCGCCGGCACCGCATCCCCTTCGCCGCCGTGGACGACGTCGAGGTCCGTTACACAGTGACCGTGAAAGCGGCCGGCAGGAAATACGTCAGCTGGGGTGCCCCAACGCCGCCCAGCGCCTTCGGCGCCGGATTCAACCAGGCCCGGGACTGGAAGGAGCGTCCCCCAGGGATGCTCCCATCCAACGAACGAATGAGCCAGTCCCCGGCCCCGGAAAGCCGGGACGCGATCGTACGTGCCTGGCACGACGCACGGCAGGCGTCCGGTATCGTTGACCCGGGGGCCGGTCACACCGGAGCGGCTTCCGCAAACGCCACCGTGATCTCGGGATGGAACGTCCCGATGCTGGTGATGGTCCTGCTGGTTGCCGCCTGGTGCGCATTCTCCGTGCTTGGCTGAGGCGGCCGGCTAAGGCAGCACTTTATACAGGTCAACCACGGTCTCCTCCGGCGGCGCCGCGAATCCGCCCTGGATGCCTGCCTGCATTGCCGGCATCAGGGTGCCGTCACGGAATTTCTCCCAGCTTTCTTTTGAATCGTGGACCGCCATGATTGTCCAGCCGCCCGCCGACTCGCCGCCGGCGTGGAAGATCTGCCCTTCGGGCAACTGGCCTTCGCCCGGGTGAACCGCGGCGATGGAGGCCTCGTACTGTTCTTTGGTCCCCCCGGGGAAAAAGTGCACAACTCCGTAAGCCATTTCCTGCTCCTCGAATCGTGGGCCGCACCTGACATTCCCAGTCGTAGACCCGCGGAGCACGGCTGTCAATGAGCTGCGGAACAGGGGTGACTCCGGTCAGCGCGGGACAATGCTTTGCTGGGCCGGACAGCCATCGAGAACCCGCTTCATCGCCTCCTTTTCGGCCGGTGACACCCACAGGGCGTAGGCAGCTTTGACCGAGATTTGCCGGGCTACGTAGTGGCAGCGGAACGCTCTGTTTGGCGGCAGCCAGGTGGCGGCATCGGAAGCGCTTTTGTCCTGATTGGCCTGGCCGTCCACCGCGATCAGGTTCAGTGGATCGTTCGCAAGATGCTGCCGCTGCTCGGGGCTCAGCAGCTGGGCGCCCTTCTGCCATGCGTCCCCGAGTGCCACGACGTGGTCGATTTGCACGGCTTTGCTGGAGGCGGCTCCGCGCTGGAATACCACCGTGCGTCCCGTGTAGGGCTCCAGGAAGGATCCCGTCCCGATCCGGCAGCGTGATCCATCGGTGAAACGGGCACCGGCCAGGTCGCGGCGCAGGATGTCATTGCGGGTATCGCAGCCGTTGCGGTCGACGTCGAGCCAGGCCTGGCCGAAAGCGGTCCTGTCGTAGTTGTCGGCGGCGGCCCGGTCCCTGACCGGGAGGGACTCCAGTACGTCCGCGGCGCGGCCGGCGGGCACTGCCGCAACGGATGCCACGGCCTTCATCCAGCCCGGTGCAAGCACGGGCGCCTCGGTGGGTCCGGCGGACCGCGGCTCGGCGAGGTCGAACTGCCCGGCGGTGAAGAACCAGGCAAGCGTTCCAAGGATGGCCAGCACGGCAGCGGCGAGCAGCGCCCAGGCCTGCCGGGACCGGCGCCGGGCCAGCCGGTAGCCGAGCCACGTGGCGGTCACCGACGGACCGCCTGTAGGTAGGGTTGCTGCACCCGCCCAGCCTAGGCAGGAGCGCCGACGTCGGCCCGGTTGTCCACAGTGTGCGGGACAAGTCGCGGGGCGGGCCCCCGCCGGTCGCGGCCGGTGGGCCGACTGCCCTTACTGCTCCTTGGTGACCCGGCGGAGGTCTTCCTCGGCGACGTTCAGCAGAGCTTCGAGTTGGTGCACCCGCGCGTCGTCGACCTCTCCCGCCTCGCGCTTGGCGCGGGCGTCGTCAAGGAGGCGCTTGGCTTCCTTGGCGTTGCCCCGCGCAATGTCGAGGGCGTGTTCCAGGGTGGTTTCGTGCTCCACAGCCGAGTTCTGTTCCATGGCTCCATTGTGGTTCCCTTTCCCGGCCGATTCCAGCGACCGGCCGGGAAAGTCACCAAAAGGAGTTATCCGACCTCGACCGGAAGGCCGGCGGCCTCAAGCGTGGCCACGGCATCCTTGGCCGGGAACGACGGCGGGTTCACGCCGGCCATTTCCTCCATCACGCGGACAACCTGGCAGCTGTAGCCGAACTCGTTGTCGTACCAGACGTACAGCACGAGGTTCTTTTCGTTGGAGATGGTGGCCAGGCCGTCGACGATGCCTGCGCGGCGGGAGCCGACGAAGTCGGTGGAGACCACCTCGGGGGAATCGATGTAGTCGATCTGCTTGCGCAGCTCGGAGTGCAGCGACATCTCCCGGAGGTAGTCGTTGACCTCATCCTTGGTGGTGCCGTTTTCGAGGCTCAGGTTCAGGATGGCCAGCGACACATCCGGGGTGGGGACGCGGATGGAGCTGCCGGTGAGCTTGCCGAGGAGTTCGGGCAGGGCCTTGGCCACGGCCTTGGCCGCACCGGTTTCGGTGATGACCATGTTCAGCGCGGCGGAGCGGCCGCGGCGGTCACCCTTGTGGAAGTTGTCGATCAGGTTCTGGTCGTTGGTGAACGAGTGAACCGTTTCCACGTGCCCGTGCACCACGCCGTAGCGGTCGTTGATGGCCTTCAGCACCGGGGTGATGGCGTTGGTGGTGCAGGACGCCGCGGAGACGATCGTGTCCGAGTCGGTAATCGTGGCGTGGTTGATGCCGTGCACGATGTTCTTCAGTTCGCCCTTGCCGGGCGCCGTGAGGAGGACGCGGGCCGCACCCTTGCTCTGGAGGTGCTGCGACAGGCCCTCCGCGTCGCGCCAGCGGCCGGTGTTGTCAACCACCAGTGCGTCGTGGATGCCGTAGGCGGTGTAGTCCACGGTGGCCGGGTTGTCCGAGTAGATGACCTGGATCTGGACGCCGTTGGCCGTGATGGTGTCGTTCTCGAGGTCCACCTTGATGGTGCCTTCGAAGGAACCGTGGACCGAGTCGCGGCGCAGCAGGCTGGCGCGCTTGGTGAGGTCGTTGTCCGAGCCGCGGCGCACCACGATCGCGCGCAGGCGCAGCCCGTGACCGCCACCGGCCTTTTCGATCAGGAGGCGGGCCAGGAGCCGGCCGATACGGCCGAAGCCGTAGAGGACGACGTCGGTGCTGGTGCGGTCATCGCCGCCGCGCTTACCGACGACGTCTGCGAGCTCGGCCCGGAGGAATTCGTCGAGGCTGACGCCGTCGCCCTCGGCACGGTACTTCTCGGTCAGGCGGGCGATGTCGATCGCTGCGGCGCCGAGGTCCAGCTGGGTGAGGGCGTCAAGGAGCGGGGCCGTCTCTTCGAGGCGCAGCTCCTCCTTGCTCATCCGGCGGGCGAAGCGGTGCGCCTTCAGGATGTTCATGGTGGACTTGTTGATCAGGCTCCGACCGTGGATGGAGGTCACCACGTTGTTCTCGCGGTACAGCCGGCCGATGACCGGAATCATGGCCTCGGCGAGCGCCTCCCGGCCCATCCACGTATCAAGACAAGAATCTGACGTCTGGCTCACAGAACTACCTTCCTAAAATCCACCACATACGTCCTCGTATGCGGAAGTGCGGGCCGGGGGAAGCGTGAAATCACTCACACGCCACCGCGCGGCGCATGACATAGGATGTCCAGATGGGACTCATCGTTGCACTACTTGTCATCTGGCTTATCCTCTCGATCCTGGGCTTCGTCGTTAAGGGCCTGATCTGGCTGGCCATCATCGGCCTGGTCCTGTTCGTCGCCACGGCGGCGTGGGGCTGGGTGAAGCGGAAGGCGAAGGCCTAATCCACTCCTAACGCCTTAAACGAGAAGGGCTGGCACCAGATGGTGCCAGCCCTTTTTCGTTGGGTGGGATGGGTTGACCGATACGCCGGGTTCTGTGTTCCCGCGCTGTTACCGGCGCGGGAGTAGCGGCCATCCATCTACGGACGCCGTTGCCGACGCCCTCCAGCAGCCTACCCGGACACTCGGGCGGGCAGCCCTCAAACGTGTCCTGTCTGGCCTTGCTCCGGGTGGGGTTTACCTAGCCTTCCCGGTCACCCGGGAAGCTGGTGGTCTCTTACACCACCGTTTCACCCTTACCTGCTCCCCCGCCGTGCGGACACGGCGCGGTACAGGCGGTCTGTTCTCTGTGGCACTGGCCTGCGGGTTACCCCGAGTGGGCGTTACCCACCACCCTGCCCTGCGGAGCCCGGACGTTCCTCGAGCCACTTGCAAGGCGCGCGGCCGCCTGGTCAACCCATCCGCAGTACATTCTACGGGTCCCCCGGCGGCCGGCCTGACCGGCGCCTTTTCGCCCCGCCGGTGGGAGAATTGAAGCAGCAATCCCGTCAGATAAAGGAAGCGATCCGGATGGGTCTGACCGCAATCGTCGTATGGCTTCTTATCGCGGTGCTGCTGGTCGCCGCGGCCCGGATGTCGATCCGGATTGTCCGCCAGTACGAGCAAGGCGTGCTTTTCCGGCTGGGCCGGGTCATCGGGGTCCGTATGCCGGGCCTGCGGCTGATCATTCCGGTGATCGACCGCCTCCAGCTGGTCAGCCTCCGGATTGTGACCATGCCGATCCAGTCCCAGGGCATCATCACGCAGGACAACGTCAGCGTGGACATCTCCGCCGTCGCCTATTACCGCGTGATCGATGCCGTGAAGTCGGTCGTGGCGATCGAGAACGTGGCCGCCGCCATCAACCAGATCGCGCAGACCACGCTGCGGAAGGTTGTTGGCCGGCACAGCCTCGACCAGACACTCTCGGAGACCGAGCACATCAACAGCGATATCCGCGAGATCCTGGACGCCCTGACGCTGGAGTGGGGCGTCGAAGTGACGCTCGTGGAGCTCAAGGACATCCAGCTGCCGGAGAGTATGAAGCGCGCCATGGCCCGGCAGGCCGAGGCGGAGCGGGAGAAGCGGGCCAAAATCATCGCCGCCGAGGGCGAGGCAATCGCGGCGGCAGCCCTCGGGGAAGCCTCGGACATGATGATGGCCCACCCGCTGGCGCTGCAGCTGCGGAATCTACAGTCCCTCGTGGAAATCGCCGTCGACAAGAACTCCACGGTGGTCTTCCCTGCCCCGCTGATGAGCACCATCGGCGAACTCTCCGCGTTCCTGGCCCGGGAGACCCGGGCGGCCGGGGCTGCCGCACAGCTCCAGGCCCCCGCCGTCGCCCCGGCGCACGCACCAACCCCTATCCCGGCCGCGCCGCCCAAGGTAGCCTGACCGCGCCCACGGTCGCCTGACCGGCACCCGCCCGCCGGTAGGATCGTACGGTGCTGATTCTGCTGCCCCCGTCCGAAGGTAAGACCCCCGCAACCGGAGGCGCCCCCGTCGACCCGGACTCGCTCAGCTTCCCCGCCCTGAATGCCCACCGGGCGCGCGTCCTCGAAGCGCTCGGTACGGTCAGCGCCCACCACGACGCCCTCGCGCTGCTGGGGGTCGGCGCCTCGCTGACGGCCGACGTCGAACGCAACACCCGGCTGCACGCCGAGCCGGCGGCCCCGGCGCACCGGGTGTACTCCGGAGTTTTGTACGACGCTCTGGGCTACCGCTCTCTGACTCCGCGGCAGCGCCAGAAAGCCGATGAGTCGGTGGTGGTGATTTCCGCGCTCTGGGGCGCCATCCGGTTCGCGGACCGGGTCCCGGCCTACCGGCTGTCGATGGGCACTGCCCTCCCCGACGTCGGACGCCTCGCTTCGTTCTGGAAGCCGCAGCTCACGGCGGCGCTGGCCGCCGAAACGGCGGACGAGCTCATTGTTGACTGCCGCTCCAGCACCTACACCGCGGCGTGGGCACCCCCGCCGGAGCAGACCGTGGCCGTGAACGTCTTCACGGAGGTGGACGGGGTCCGCAAAGTGGTTAGCCACTTCGCCAAGCACACCCGTGGCGAACTGGCCCGGCACTTGCTGGCCCGGCGCGGCAAGGCGCCGCAGACTCCGGCGCAACTGCAGCAGGCAGCCGCCGAGAAGTGGTCCGCGGAGCTGGTGGGGGGCACGGCCCGCAAGCCGCACACCCTGAACCTCATTCTGCCCGGCTAGTCCTGACCTGCGCCGGCTAGGCCCACTCGGCGGAGCGGACCAGGATGCAGCCGGAGTCGGGGCAGAAAACAATGTCGTCCTCGGCAGCGGCCTTGATCTCCGCGAGGTCGCCGGGGCTCAGCTGCATGCCGGATCCCTCCGAGGTGCCGTGGAAGAGCCGGGCGGCGCCGACTCCGCGCTTGGCGAGGGTTTTGTCGTAGACCGCGAGCATTGCCGCATCCAGTCCGTCCGCGAACTCGGCACGCTGGCCGCGCACCACGGTGGTTTCGGCCGCGACCTCGGCCAGTTGCTCGTCCAGTTCGGCGCGGATGCTGCCGAACGAGCCCTGGATGTCGTCGACGATCTGTTGCTGTGCGGCCTGGCGGAGGCGCAGTGCATCCAGCCGCTCCAGGACTTCGAGTTCGACGTCCTCAAGGTCCGAACGGCGTTTGTTCAGGGAGGCGATGTCCCGCTGCAGGGCCACCAGGTCCTTCGACAGCCCGGTGCCGCTGTTGAGCCGGGCCTCGTCGCGTTCGATGCGGGAGGCGACCTGTTCGACGTCGGCCTCGGCCCGCTTGAGTTCCAGTTCGGCGTCGTGGACGGCTACCTTTGCGGCACCGAGCTCGCCCATGGCGATGCTGAGGGCCGCCTCAAGGTCGGTGATCCGGGAGTCGCTTTCAAGGCTGCGGCGGCGGTTCGACAGAGACTTGAGCTTGGCGTCGAGTCCCTGCAGTTCGAGCAACTTCATCTGTTCCGCCGGTGCTGCCTTGGCCACTATTTCCTCCGCGTGTTCACTTACCGGCCGGAGCCGGGCACCGTAGTGGCGCTTCCTAGACTCTATCGCCTAGTCGGGAGTCAGGATGAAGTCCCACGGGTCGCTGTTGGTGGTGCTGACCCGGATTTCGATGTCGTGCCCTTGGTCAGCCAGGACGTTCCCGAGCGCATCCGCGGCCGCCGGCAGCCACAGCCACTCGCTGGCGAAGTGCGAGACATCGATCAGGTACGGCCGGTCATTGACGGCCGCTTCGCGGGCCTCGGACGCCGGATGGTGGCGCAGGTCCGCGGTCAGGTAAACATCGGCGTTGCTCGCACGGACCTCGTTGAACAGCGAGTCCCCGGCTCCCCCGCACAGGGCAACCCGGCGGACCAGGCCGTCCCGGTCACCGGACACCCGCACCCCGCCGGCCACGGACGGCAGGATGCCGAAGACCCGGGCGGCAAAGTCCCCCAGCGTCTGGACGTCGGCAAGGTCCCCGACCCGGCCGATCCCTTCCTCGGGAAGACCGTCCGCCGCAGGGGTCAGTGGCATTACGTCCTGCAGGCCGAGGGCGTCGGCGAGCACATCGGAGACTCCCCCGACGGCGGAATCACCGTTCGTGTGGACGGTCAGCAGCGCTGTACCAGTCTCGATCAGGCGGTGCACCGCCTTGCCCTTGGGGGTGTTGGCCGCCACGGACGTGACGCCTTTAAGCAACAGGGGGTGGTGGGTGATCAGCAGGTCCGCGCCCCAGTCGACGGCTTCCTCGATGACTTCGAGGCTGGGGTCCACGGCGAAAAGGATCTTGGATACCTCTGCCGACGGGTGCCCGGCAACCAGGCCCACCTCGTCCCATGACTCGGCGAGAGATTCGGGCCAGAGTTCCTCGACGGCCAGCAGGATCATGCCCAGCGTGGCGGCCGCACCGGAACTCTCGGCGTCGGAAGGCTGCGCTGAAACGTCGGTGTTCTCAGGTTCCATAACCTCATTTTTACCCTATCCGGCGGCCGGGACGTCCCAGCGCGGAGTCATGAGGACGCGGGAAATGCCGGGTTCGGGAATGATCCGGCGGGTTCGTCCATTGAACAGGACATGAGAACTTTCGTCCTCGGCGGAGGCTGCTTCTGGTGCCTCGACGCCGTCTACCAAAAGACCAAGGGTGTGAGCTCGGTAGTTTCCGGCTACACCGGAGGCCATGACCGCAACCCCGATTACTACTCAGTCTGCTCAGGCACCACCGGCCACGCCGAGGTGGTGGCCGTGACCTTTGACGAGGACATCATCCCGGCCGAGGTCATCCTCGACATGTTCTTCGCCCTGCACGATCCGACCACGTTAAACCGCCAGGGTTACGACGTCGGCACCCAGTACCGGTCCTCCATGTTCTATGAGACCACCGAAGAGAAGATCCTGTTTGAGGAAGCGATCGACCGGAACCAGGAGCTGTGGTCGAACCCGATTGTCACCGAAGTGAGCCGGCTTCCGGTCTTCCATGTGGCCGAGGATTTCCACCAGGACTACTACGCGAAATACCCCGACCAGGGGTACTGCCAGGTGATCATCAACCCGAAGCTGGCGAAGGCCAGGAAATATTACTCTGCATGGCTTAATGCTTAGCTGGGGCCTGAGCGCCCTCGTTAGGCTGACCTTAGATTTCCCCCTCACAGACAGGCACACATACCCATGGCACGGATCTATGACGATGTTACCCAGCTGGTCGGCGGCACTCCGCTGGTCCGCCTCAACCGGCTGAGCGAAGGCCTGGACGCCACTGTGGCGGTCAAGCTCGAGTTCTACAACCCGGCCAACAGCGTCAAGGACCGGATCGGCGTTGCCATCATCGATGCCGCGGAGAAGTCCGGTGCGCTCAAGCCCGGCGGCACCATTGTCGAGGGAACCTCGGGCAACACCGGCATCGCACTGGCCATGGTGGGCGCCGCCCGCGGCTACAAGGTCATCCTCACCATGCCGGAGACCATGTCCACGGAACGCCGCGTGATGCTGCGCGCCTACGGTGCCGAAATTGTGCTGACCCCGGGCTCCGAGGGCATGCGCGGAGCCGTGGAGAAAGCCCAGGGCATCGTCGCCAACACGGAGAACTCCATCTGGGCCCAGCAGTTCGCCAACGAGGCCAACCCCGAGGTGCACCGCCGGACCACCGCTGAGGAAATCTGGGCCGACACCGACGGCAAGGTGGACATCTTCGTTGCCGGCGTCGGCACCGGCGGCACGGTCACCGGCGTCGGCCAGGTGCTCAAGGAGCGCAACTCGGACGTGCAGGTCATCGCCGTCGAGCCCAAGGATTCAGCCATCCTCAACGGCGGGGCTCCCGGTCCGCACAAGATCCAGGGCCTGGGCGCCAACTTCGTCCCGGACATCCTGGACACCAACGTCTACGACGAGGTCATCGACGCGGCCCTGGAGGACTCCGTCCGCGTGGCCCGCGACCTCGGCGTCCGGGAAGGCATCCTGGGCGGCATCTCCTCCGGCGCGATCGTCTGGGCTGCCCTGGAGGTCGCCAAGCGTCCCGAGAACGCCGGTAAACTGATTGTTGCCGTTGTCTGCGACTTCGGGGAGCGCTACATCTCCACCGTCCTGTACGACGACATCCGCGGCTAAGTCCAGCCGCTTCCAGATTTCGTAGAAAGGTCTTTGTGAGCTTCTTCGCAAGGCTGAAAGAAGACCTCGACGCCGCCCGGTCCCACGACCCGGCGGCGCGAGGTTCTTTTGAGAACTTCTTTGCCTACTCGGGCCTGCACGCGATCTGGGCCCACCGCGTGACGCACCGGCTCTGGCAGAACCCGTCGCTGCGCTTCCCTGCGCGGCTGATCTCCCAGCTGGCCCGTTTCCTGACCGGCATTGAGATCCACCCCGGCGCCACCATCGGCCGCCGCTTCTTCATTGATCACGGCATGGGTGTGGTGATCGGGGAGACCGCCGAGATCGGCGAGGACGTGATGATCTACCACGGCGTCACCCTGGGCGGCCGTTCGCTGGCCAAGATCAAACGCCACCCCACCATCGAGGACCGCGTGGTCATCGGCGCGGGCGCCAAGGTCCTCGGCCCCATCACAATCGGCCGGGACAGCGCCATCGGCGCCAACGCCGTGGTGGTCAAGGACGCGCCGGCCGAATCCATCCTCACCGGGGTGCCGGCCACGTGGCGGCACCGGGACGCCCAGCGCGAGACCAAGCCCGCCGTCGACCCGGCGGAATACCTGATCGAATACCGGATCTGAGCCCGGCGGCTCCCCCCGGGCCCGGGTTGAGGTCCGGGCCGGGTTTGCGGTCCGGGCCGGGCGCCCGCGCCCGCTAGGTCTACCCCTGCCCGGGGAACCGCTTGTAAATGTTCCAGAGCACGACGTCGAAGACGCGGTCCGGGAGCAGCCTGCGCAGCAGCAGGATCGCCCGTGCCCCTTTACCCACCGGGTAGCGTGTCCGGGGTCGCGGGGACGTGGCGGCATGGACGATCGCGTCCGCGATGACCGCCGGGTGCGAGGACAGCGCCGACCCGTCCGTGGAACCGAGCGCGGCAGCCACTACCCTGGCTTGCGCCGCGTAGGGTCCCGACCCCGAGCTGGCCAGGAGCCCCTCGGCGGAGATACCGCCCCACTCCGACTGGGTTCCGCCCGGTTCGATGATGGACACGTCGATGCCATGCGGTTTGAGCTCCACCCGCAGCGAATCGCTGAGGCCCTCGACGGCGAACTTGGTGGCGTGATACCAGGAACCCAGCGGCTCGTACATCTTTCCGCCGATGGAGGAGATGTTGATGATCCTGCCCCGGCGGGCGGCCCGCATCGCCGGCAACACCAGCTGCGTCATACGCGCCAGGCCGAAGACGTTGACATCGAACTGCCGCCTGCCCTCCTCCAGCGCAACCTCCTCCAGCGAACCGTAGGACCCGTAGCCGGCGTTGTTGACCAGGACGTCAATCCGTCCGTGGGCTGCCAGGACGTGGCCGACGGCGGCATTCATCGACGCCTCGTCCGTCACGTCAAGCGGCAGGGTCCGGACGCCGTCGGCCTTCAACGGCTCCATCTTCTCCACCCGCCGGGCGCCGGCGTAGACGGTGAACCCGCGGGCGGCGAGTTTCCGGGCGGCCTCGTAGCCGATGCCGGTGGACGCCCCGGTGACAAACGCGACGGGCTGGGTCATGAGCGGACTCCTTGAAAGTTTGCAGCGTGAGGGCGCCTGGCGGGCGCCTGGACCGGAAACGCGAACGGCCGGCGCTCCCACAGTATCGGGAAGCGCCGGCCGCCGGACCGCTGAGGGCGTGGTCTAGTGCGTGTCCACGGCCTCGATTTCGGACTTGTCCTCGCCCCACAGGGTGTGGAACGTGCCCTCGGTGTCGATGCGCCCGTATGTGTGGGCGCCGAACAGGTCGCGCTGTCCCTGGATCACGGCGGCCGGGAGGCGCTTGCGGCGCAGGCCGTCGTAGTACGCCAGCGAGGAGGAGAACACCGGCACAGGGATGCCGAGCTGCACGGCGGTGGCCACCACGCGGCGCCACGCCGGCAGGACCTCGCCAATGGCCTTCGTGAACGCCGGGGCGAACAGCAGGTTGGCGGGCTTCTCGTCGGCCGCGTAAGCCTTGGTGATTTCCTTCAGCAGCTCAGCACGGATGATGCAGCCGCCGCGCCACAGCGAGGCGATCTCGTCCAGCTTCAGGTCCCAGCCGTACTCCTTCGCGGCGGAGGTGAGCATGTCCAGGCCCTGCGCGTAGGAGACCAGCTTGGAGGCGTACAGCGCCTGCCGGACGTCCTCGACGAAGGTCTCCGGGACCTCGACGGCGGCTTCCCCGCCGGCGAGCAGGTCCTGGGCCAGCTTGCGCTGCTCCGACTGGGAGGACAGAGCGCGGGCGAAGACAGATTCGGCGATGCCGGACGTCGGGGATCCCAGTTCGAGGGCGGAGATGACCGTCCAGCGGCCGGTGCCCTTCTGCCCGGCGGCGTCCACCACGACGTCGACGAACGGCTTGCCGGTCTTGGCGTCCACATGGCCGAGGACCTCGGCGGAGATTTCGATCAGGAACGAGGCGAGCTCGCCCTTGTTCCACTCGGCGAAGATCTTCGACTGCTCGGCCGGTTCGATGCCCGCGCCGGAGCGCAACAGGTCGAAGGCCTCGCCGATGACCTGCATGTCGGCGTATTCGATGCCGTTGTGGACCATCTTGACGAAGTGGCCGGCGCCGTCGGTGCCGATCCAGGCGCAGCAGGGCTGGCCGTCGACGTGGGCAGCGATCTTTTCCAGCAGCGGGCCGAGCGCCTCGTAGGACTCCTTGGAGCCGCCGGGCATGATCGAGGGGCCGTTGAGGGCGCCCTCTTCGCCGCCGGACACACCGATGCCGACGAAGTGCAGATCCTTCTTGGCCAGTGCAGCCTCGCGGCGGCGGGTGTCCTCGTAGTGGGAGTTGCCGGCGTCGATGATGATGTCGCCCGGCTCCAGCAGCGGTTCGAGCTGCTCAATCACGGAGTCCACGGGCTTGCCGGCCTTGACCATGATCAGCACCCGGCGCGGTTTCTCCAGCGAGTCGACGAGTTCCTGCAGGGTCTCCGTGCGGACGAAGTCACCGTCCGTGCCGTGCTTCTGCAGGAGCGCGTCGGTCTTCTCCACGGATCGGTTGTGCAGGGCAACGGTGAAGCCATTGCGAGCCAGGTTCCGGGCCAGGTTGGCCCCCATCACCGCAAGGCCGGTGACACCGATGTGTGCTGACATCAAAACTCCAATTCATTCTGTGCATCGAGTGCAGTTCGTCCCGCGCTTGCTGCGGAACACGCTTCTTGGAAACGGTGGCTGTCGATAAACCATATGTATTTCCGCGGACAGCTGGAAAGCAGCGCCCACGTGGCGGAATACGTCGCGTCATAAACAGTCTATGTTTACGTCGGCAGGTGCGGTGTAGCCGCGGGAGCAGCGGCCAGCGCCACTATGCTTACGACTATGTCGACCAGCCTCCATCACCGCGCCATTGAGCACCTGGGCACCCGTATCATAGCCGGCGACCTCCCGGCCGGCCACGTAATGCTGGCCGAGGACCTCGAGGACGAGCTAAAGGTCTCCCGTTCGGTGGTCCGCGAGGCTGTCCGTGTGCTGCAGTCCCTCGGCCTGGTCGAGACCATCAAGCGCGTGGGTATCCGGGTGCTGCCCGCCAGCCGCTGGAACCCCTTCGACCCGCTGGTGATCCGCTGGCGCCTCGCCGGCGAGGGCCGGGGAGCACAGCTGCGCTCCCTTGCCGAGCTGCGCACCGCCGTCGAGCCGGTGGCCGCCGAACTGGCCGCGGGCAACGCCCCGGACGAGCTCCGCAGCAAGCTGGTGGAAACCTCCTATGCCATGCGGGAGGCCGGCATGGCCGGGGACGTGCAAAAATTCCTGGATCTGGACATCCAGTTCCATTCGCTGCTGCTGACCGGTTCCGGCAATGAAATGTTTGCCAACATGGTGGGCCAGGTTGCCGAGACGCTGACCGGACGCACCGTCCACGGCCTGATGCCGGACCATCCACGGACTTCGGCGCTGCAGTGGCACGTGGATGTGGCGGAGTCGATCGCCTCGGGCAATGGGGTGGCGGCCCGGGAGGCATCCAACAAGATCATGCGCGAAACTATTGCCGACATGGAACCCACGTGGAAGGACCAGCCCCGTGTCTTTGTTCCGGTCCAGCATCCCCGGCCGGCCTGAGCCGGCACCACACGGACAATCACCATTTGTCCTGACGATGGCGTAATTCAACCGCAATGCGTTTCACATTTGGACGCATTCACGGTATATTTCTAGCAAGCCTTCCACCGCGGCATCCCCCAATAGTCGCGGTGGAAGGCTTTTCCAATTCCCGGCGGATTTCCGCGCCGGAGCTCCGGAGCCGGCACAGTCCTACGCTGCGTCCGCTACCGCCCCGCGGAGCCTCCAGCCCCCGCCAAGGCCGTCCCTGATGATCTCCATGGTGGTCAGCGCCGATCCGGCGTTCCTGCCCAGCCTCGCCTGGACCTGCCACACCTCGACGTCCACCCGGCTGAGCCCTTTCGGCATCCGGCGCTCCGCCTCCCACCAGCTCACCCGCTCAAACCAGCGCACCGGCTCGGCACCGACCACCCATTCGCGGCCGCCCCGGACAACTGCAGCAGGGCGCCCGTCCGGGCCGGTTTTCACCATCACATGTTCCATGCCCGTGACACTAGGGCCGGGCACCGACATTCTGCCGAGCCAAGCAAAAAACCCCGCCCGGCAAGCGTTTCAGCCTGCCGTGACGGGGTTTTCCTTGGTGGGTCCTACCGGGATCGAACCGATGACATCCACGGTGTAAACGTGGCGCTCTACCAGCTGAGCTAAAGACCCAAACGTTGTTTCCACACCGCAAGTGCGTCAACCAACGAACAATGACTCTACCCGAATCCTGGCGCGAAACACTAATCGGCGGCCGGGGGCGGGGAACCTCAAACCGCGGGCAGCTCCGCCGCGAGCCAGGTCAGGGACTCGCTGACGCCGGCCTCCAGCTTGATGGTGGCCAGGTCATCACCCCGGGTCTGCCCCCGGTTGATGATCACCACGGCTTTGCCCTGCTTGGCCGCGTGCCGGACGAACCGCAGCCCGCTCATCACGGTCAGCGACGATCCCGCCACCAGCAGGGCCTCCGCGGCGTCCACCATGGCGTAGGAGCGCTCCACGCGGTCCTTCGGAACGTTCTCGCCGAAATAGACAAAATCGGGTTTCAGCGTTCCGCCGCAGGCCGGGCAATTCGCAACGACGAAGCCGGCAATCAGTTCCGAATCCTCCACTGTGGCGTCGGCGTCCGGCGCCATTTCCACGACGCCGGCGGCCAGCGCGTCGGCCAGGAAGGTGGGGTTGAGCTCCTCAAGGACCCCGGCGAGCAGTGAGCGGGTGTAGCGCCGGTGGCAGGCCAGGCAGATCACGCGGTCGAAGCGGCCGTGAAGATCGACCACATTTTCGCTCCCGGCGTCCTCATGCAGCCGGTCCACGTTCTGCGTGATGAGGCCCGTAATCAGCCCGCGCCGCTCCAGGCGTGCGGCAGCAACATGACCGTCGTTGGGGTCGGCGCGGCGCAGGTGCGACCAGCCGATATGGTTCCGCGCCCAGTAGCGGCGCCGGTTCTCCGTGTCGCCGATGAATTCCTGGTAGGTCATGGGCGCCCTCGGGGCAGCGCCCGGGCCGCGGTAATCGGGGATCCCCGAATCCGTGCTGAGGCCCGCACCGGTTAGCAACGCAAAGCGCTTTCCCGCCAGGACGCCGTGGATGTCCTGCAGGACTTCCAGGTCGCTGCGGGCGGGTTCGACGGCGGTCACCGGCGGCAGACTGGCGAATCCCGTCATGCCAATACCCGGCCGCCGCTGCCTCATGCTTCCTGCCCCTGCCGTCAGTTTCCCTCGAGGGCCGCCAGGGCCGCGCGGTATTCCGCAAAGTCCCGGGCCTGGCCCCGCGGGTTGACCACGACGTACCGGATAATTCCCGATGCATCGATGATGAAGGTGCCGCGTTGGGCCATGCCGCTCTTGGCGTCAAACACGCCGTACCGGTGGGCCACGTCGCCGTGCGGCCAGAAGTCGGCCAGCAGGTCGAATTCGTAACCTTCCTTTTCCGCATAGGCGCGCTGGGTGAACTTGCTGTCCACCGACACCCCGAGCACGGCCGCGCCGGCGTCGTCAAAGAGCGCCAGGTTGTCGCGGATCTCGCAGAGTTCGCCGGTGCAGATGCCGGAGAAGGCGAAGGGGAAGAAGACCAGCACCACAGTGCGACCGCGCAGTCCGGAAAGACGGACCGGTTCGCCGAACTGATTGACCAGCTCAAAGTCCGGGGCGGCCTGGCCGACAGCCGGGACGTCGGGAGCCACGACCGCAACTTCCGTGGAGCTACGGGTCACTTGTTCTTCCGCGTGACCAGCCGGGTTGCGCTCCAGTCGCGGGAGACCCCGGCGGAGGTGGTGCAGTGCAGTCCGGCGGTGGGGGCCGCATCCTGGATATCCGACGGGGAAACGTAACCCTCGCGGCCGTTCTTCGGGGTGAGTACCCAGACCACACCGCCCTCGGTCAGTGTCGTCAGCGAGTCAACCAAGGTGTCCACCAGGTCCCCGTCGCCGTCCCGCCACCAGAGAATGGCCGCGTCGACCACCTCGTGGTCGTCTTCATCGAACAGTTCAGAACCCGTGAGGTCCTCAATGTCGTCACGCAAGTCGAAGTCGACGTCGTCGTCATAACCGAATTCCTGAATCAGGTCTCCGTTTTTGAAACCCAATTTTTCCGCCACATTTACCGAAGTGGCGGCGTCGGCCTCGCTCACGTGTTGCTCCTATGCTCTTTGTGCGTCCTGGTGAACTGCTGGGTGGTTCCGTTACTGCTAGTGATTTCCATTACTCCAAGCCAACACCCTTTGCGCCTTGGCTTCAAGCTGTAAACCCCGCGATCCGCCATATTCTGCGTCACACCGCGGCTTACGGGGGCCTTGGGAGGCCTCCGCGTCACAGAACCAGTATGCCCGTGAAATACGGAGCGGGCCCCATGCAGCGGCTACGCATCCGCCGACGCACAAGGCTAGAGTGGCTGATGACGACTATGCCTGCGCGGACATAGGCCGCTGATACAGGCGGGCATGGTTGTGATTGGACCTAGCCCGGCACACAGGACCGGGCTGCTGTTACCGATATGTCGCACACGTCGCGTTCACGCCAGGCAGTTACCCTGCCGGAGCTGAGGGTGCCGATGAATGCGCTCAAAGAGAGGTTGGACGTGGCTGCAGGAGAAGATACCTCCCATATCCTCAGCGGGTTGACTAACCAGCTGCCTGATCGTGATCCCGAAGAGACCGCCGAATGGCTGGAGTCCCTGGACACCCTGATTCAGGAACAGGGCACCGAGCGTGCCCAGTACATCATGCGGAGCCTGCTTCAGCGGGCCGGCGCACAAAGCGTAGGCGTGCCGATGGTGACCACCACGGACTACGTCAACACCATCCCCGTGGACCAGGAAGCACCGTTCCCCGGCGATGAAGAAATCGAACGCAAGTACCGCGCCTGGCTGCGCTGGAACGCGGCCGTTATGGTCCACCGCTCGCAGCGCCCGGAAATCGGCGTCGGCGGCCACATCTCCACGTACGCCGGCGCGGCGACCCTCTACGAGGTGGGCTTCAACCACTTCTTCCGCGGCAAGGACCACCCCGGCGGCGGCGACCAGGTCTTCTTCCAGGGCCACGCCTCCCCCGGCATGTACTCGCGCGCCTTTATGGAAGGCCGGCTGACCGAGGAGGACCTCGACGGCTTCCGCCAGGAGAAGTCCAAGGAAGGCCACGCCCTCTCCAGCTACCCGCACCCGCGCCTGATGCCGGAGTTCTGGGAGTTCCCCACCGTGTCGATGGGCATCGGCCCGATGAACGCCATCTACCAGGCGCAGTCGAACCGCTACCTGCACAACCGCGGCATCAAGGACACCTCCGACCAGCAGGTCTGGGCTTTCCTCGGCGACGGCGAAATGGACGAGCCGGAATCCCGCGGCCTGCTGCAGCTCGCAGCCAACGACAAGCTGGATAACCTCAACTTCGTCATCAACTGCAACCTGCAGCGCCTCGACGGTCCCGTCCGCGGCAACGGCAAGATCATGCAGGAGCTCGAGGCATTCTTCCGCGGTGCCGGCTGGAACGTCATCAAGGTTGTCTGGGGCCGCGAGTGGGATGACCTGCTGGCCAAGGACGAAGACGGCTCGCTCGTGAAGATCATGAACGAAACCGTCGACGGCGACTACCAGACCTACAAGGCCGAATCCGGCGGGTTCGTCCGCGAACACTTCTTCGGCAAGACCCCGCAGACCAAGGACATGGTCGCGGACATGACAGACCAGGAGATCTGGAACCTCAAGCGCGGCGGCCACGACTACAACAAGGTCTACGCCGCGTACAAGGCCGCCACCGAGTTCAAGGGCAAGCCGACGGTCATCCTGGCCCACACGGTCAAGGGCTACGGCCTGGGCACCCACTTCGAAGGCCGCAACGCGACCCACCAGATGAAGAAGCTCACGCTGGCGGACCTGAAGGCCTTCCGCGACCACCTGCGCATCCCGATCACGGACGAGCAGCTCGAAGCCGATCCGTACCAGCCGCCGTACTACCACCCGGGCGCCGACGCCCCGGAAATCAAGTACCTGATGGAGCGCCGCCGCGCCCTGGGCGGGTTCGTCCCCGAACGCCGCTCCAAGCACACCGACGTCACCCTGCCCGGTGACAAGGCGTACGAGGTCGCCAACCGCGGGTCCGGCAAGCAGCAGGCCGCCACCACCATGGCGTTCGTCCGGCTGCTCAAGGACCTGATGCGGGACAAGGACTTCGGCACCCGGATCGTGCCGATCATCCCGGATGAGGCACGCACCTTCGGTATGGACGCGTTCTTCCCGACGGCCAAGATCTACAACCCGAACGGCCAGAACTACCTGTCCGTGGACCGCGACCTGGTCCTGGCGTACAAGGAATCCATCGCCGGCCAGATCGTCCACGCCGGCATCAACGAAGCCGGCTCGGTTGCCGCCTTCACCGCCGCGGGCACGTCGTACGCTACGCACGGCGAACCGCTGATCCCGATCTACGTGTTCTACTCGATGTTCGGTTTCCAGCGCACCGGCGACTCCTTCTGGGCAGCCGCCGACCAGATGACCCGCGGGTTCATCATCGGCGCCACCGCCGGCCGCACCACGCTGACCGGTGAGGGCCTGCAGCACGCTGACGGCCACTCCCCGATCCTCGCCTCGACCAACCCGGCCGTGGTCACCTACGACCCGGCGTACGGTTACGAAATCGGCGTCATCATGCGTGATGGCCTGAACCGGATGTACGGCCCCGGCCCTGCGGATAACGACCCGGCACGGAACCTGATGTACTACATCACGGTTTACAACGAGCCGATCATCCAGCCGCCGGCACCCGCGGAGCTCGACGTCGAGGGCATCGTCAAGGGCATCTACCTGCTGGCACCGGCCAAGATCGACGGCCCGCGTACGCAGATCCTCGCCTCCGGCGTTTCGGTTCCGTGGGCCCTTGAGGCCCAGCGGCTCCTGGCCGAGGACTGGGGCGTCTCCGCCGATGTCTGGTCCGTCACCTCCTGGACCGAACTGCGCCGCGACGCCATGGCCGCCGAGGAAGAGGCCTTCCTCAACCCCGGCCAGCCCGCCCGCGTCCCGTTCGTCACCGAACAGCTCGCCGGGGCCACCGGACCCATCGTGGCCGTCTCGGACTACATGAAGGCCGTCCCCGACCAGATCCGCCAGTTCATCCCGAACGAGTTCGCCTCGCTCGGTGCCGACGGTTTCGGTTTCTCGGACACCCGCGCCGCAGCCCGCCGCTTCTTCAAGAACGACATCCACTCGATCGTGGTCCGTTCCCTGCAGATGCTGGCCCGCCGCGGCGAGGTCGACGCCCAGGCCCCGGCCCAGGCGATCGAGAAGTACCGCCTTCTTAACGTCAACGCCGGCACCACCGGCAACGCCGGCGGCGACTCGTAACCTGCGTCCGCGCAGGATACAGAGCCAGCGCCCGACGGCGGTCCCCACCCAGGTGGGGGCCGCCGTCGGGCGTTTAACGGGTAGGGTCCGGACCGGAGGGGGCCCGCCGACACGCGCGGGCCTGCGCCGCGAAGGCTGTGATGCAGCCCAAAGCGTCTTGTAGCCTTTGCACAAATGGAGCTTGGACGGCGGGCGCCGTATGCTCGATGCATGGCAGAGCCCACCACCACCCCCGCGAAACGCAAACCGTCCGTGCGGGCGCTCACCCCGGAGAAAGCCGAGACGCTCAAAAAGCTCCGGGCCAGCGTGGGCCAATTGTCCACCACTACACTGCGGCAGCTGGAGAAATCGCTGCCCTGGTACAGCCGGCTGAACTCCGACGAGCGCTCCGCCCTCGGCATGGTGGCGCAGAACGGCATCGCCGCCTTCGTCACCTGGTTCGAGCGGCCCAGCTCGCCGTCGTGGATCCTCTCCGACGTCTTCGGGACCGCACCCACCGAACTGACCCGCTCGATCAGCCTGCAGAAAGCCCTCCAGCTGATCCGGATTGTGGTGGAAGTGGTCGAGGACCAGGTGCCGATCATCGCCCCGGAGGCCGACCAGGCGGACCTCCGCGAGGCCGTGCTGCGGTACTCCCGGGAAGTGGCTTTTGCCGCCGCGGACGTTTACGCCCGCGCCGCCGAGACCCGGGGCTCCTGGGATACCAGGCTTGAGGCCCTGATTGTGGACGCCATCCTGCGCGGCGAAAACACGGACGCCTTGCGCTCCCGCATCGCGGCCCTGGGCTGGAAGGCGCAGGAACGCTTCACTGTTATGGTCGGAAATTCCCCGTCGGAGCCCAGCGCCAGCTATGTCAGCGAACTCCGCCGCACTGCCGGGCGTTTCGCCGAGGATGCCCTGGTGGGCATCCAGGGCGACCGGCTCATCCTGATCCTGGGCGGCGTGCAGGACCGCGAGACCGCCTGCCAGAAACTCAGCGAGCTCTTCGCCCCGGGGCCGGTGGTCTACGGGGCCGAGGCTGGCTCCTTGCTGGAGGCCAGCAGCTCCGCCCAGTCCGCCTTCGCGGGCCTCACCGCCGCCCGGGCATGGCCCTCCGCGCCGCGCCCGGTGGCGGCGGATGACCTCCTGCCGGAGCGGGTGATTTCCGGCGATGACGCCGCCCGCCGTTCCCTGGTGAAGAACATCTACCGGCCCCTGGTCGCAGCCTCGAACGGTCTGGTCGAGACCCTGGGGACCTACCTGGAACTGGGCCATTCCCTCGAAGCGACGGCCCGCGAACTCTTCGTCCACGCCAACACCGTGCGGTACCGGCTCAAGCGTGTTTGCGACGTCACCGGCTGGGATCCGCTGATCCCCCGCGAGGCATTTGTGCTTCAGGCGGCGCTGGTGGTGGGCCGCCTCTCGGCACCGCCGAGGCCCTCCACCGAACGCCAGCCCTCCCGTAACAACTCCTGACCCGTTGTAGACTTCCTACAAACTGACCCAGTGAGCTTGGTGCATGAAAGTACCGATGAATCACGCGGCAATTTGGAAAGCTGGATACGTGCTTGCAATCGTCTGCCCTGGACAGGGCTCCCAGACCCCTGGTTTTCTGGCCCCTTGGCTGGAACTGCCTCCCGTCGCAGGCCACCTGGCCTCACTTAGCGAAATAGCAGGTATCGACCTCACCGCCCACGGCACCACCTCCGACGAGGAGACCATCAAGGACACGGCCGTCGCGCAGCCCCTGATCGTCGCCGCCGGACTCGTTGCCGCCCAGTCACTCTTCGACGTCGAACTCGGCGCGCTCCCCGTGGTCCTCGCCGGCCACTCGGTCGGCGAAATCACCGCGTCGGCCCTGGCCGGTGTGCTGACCGAAACCGAAGCCATGACGTTTGTCCGCGAACGTGCCAACGGCATGGCCGCTGCCGCAGCTGCCACGCCCACCGGCATGAGCGCCGTCGTCGGCGGCGACCCCGCCGAGGTACTAGCCGCAATCGAAGCCTGCGGGCTGACCCCGGCCAACGTCAATGGCGCCGGCCAGACCGTCGCCGCCGGCACCATGGAGCAGCTGAAGGCCCTCGCCGACAACCCGCCGGCCAAGGCCCGCGTGATCCCGCTGAAGGTCGCCGGAGCGTTCCACACCTCGCATATGTCACCCGCCGTCGCTGCACTGGAGGCCCTCCGGCCCTCGCTGCACCCGCGGAACCCGCAGGTGCCGTTGCTGTCCAACTTCGACGGCGCCGAGGTGGCCGACGGCGGTGCCGCCGTCGACAGCCTTATCGCCCAGGTCTCCCGCCCCGTTCGCTGGGACCTCTGCATGGACACCATGGTCAAGCGCGGCGTCACCGGCGTTATCGAACTGGCCCCGGCCGGTACACTGGCCGGGCTGGCCAAACGTGGAATGCCCGGCGTGAAGACAGTCACCGTCAAGACCCCGGACGACCTCTCCGCCGCCTTGGCCCTATTCGCAGAACTGGAGGGAGGCAAATGAGCGCTCCCGCTCTGAAGCAGGCAGCACTGCAGGAAAACACCCGCGTCCTGGGTCTCGGCGCCTACCGGCCGAACGTCATCGTTACGAACGAGGACGTCTGCCAGTGGATCGACTCCTCGGACGAGTGGATCCGCCAGCGCACCGGCATCATCACCCGCCACCGGGCTCCTGCCGACATCAGTGTCATCGACATGGCCGAAGGCGCATCCCGCGAAGCCCTGCAGAAGGCCGGCATTGAGGCCTCTGAACTCGGCGCCGTGATCGTCTCCACCGTCACCCATCCGTATGCCACGCCGTCGGCCGCCGCGAGCCTGGCCGACCGACTCGGCGCCACCCCGGCACCGGCCTTCGACATCTCCGCCGCCTGCGCCGGGTACTGCTACGGCATTGCCCAGGCGGACGCGCTGGTCCGTTCCGGCGCGGCCAAGTACGTCCTGGTCGTCGGCGCCGAGAAGCTCTCCGACGTCATCGACAACACCGAACGCACCATCTCCTTCCTGCTGGGCGACGGCGCGGGCGCCGTCGTCATCGGCCCCTCCGACACTCCCGGCATCGGGCCGTCGGTGTGGGGCTCGGACGGCAGCAAGTGGGACGCCATCGGCATGACCCACTCAATGCTGGACATCCGGGACTTCGCCGCCGCCGGCAAGAAAGACCCGGCCCTCAGCGAAGGTGAAGCCGCGGTCACCGAGGCTGCCCTGTGGCCCACGCTGCGGCAGGACGGCCAGACGGTGTTCCGGTGGGCGGTCTGGGAGATGGCCAAGGTGGCGCAGCAGGCCCTCGACGCCGCCGGCGTCAGCGCGGAGGACCTCGCCGCTTTTATCCCGCACCAGGCCAACATGCGCATCATCGACGAGATGGCCAAGCAGCTCAAGCTTCCGGAGACCGTCAAGGTCGCCCGGGATATCGCCGAGGCGGGTAACACCTCGGCAGCCTCCATCCCCCTCGCCACCCACCGTTTGCTGCAGGAAAACCCTGAACTAAGCGGCGGACTGGCCCTGCAGATCGGGTTCGGCGCAGGACTGGTCTTCGGCGCCCAGGTGATTGTGCTTCCGTAGGCGGACACCGGACTCCCCCGGCTGGAGCGTTGCTCAACAGCACGGATTCCCACACCAAGCCGAACCCTCGGTTTGAATCATTTCGCCAGACTCTCCCGGCACAACCACCGGAAGCCGACGGCACCAACAAGAAAAGGAGCCATCAATGGCTAGCAACGAAGAAATCCTGGCCGGCCTGGCTGAAATCGTCAACGAAGAGACCGGCCTGGCCCCCGAGGCTGTCGAGCTGGACAAGTCCTTCACCGAGGACCTGGACATCGACTCCATCTCCATGATGACCATCGTGGTCAACGCTGAGGAAAAGTTCGGCGTCCGCATCCCCGACGAAGAGGTCAAGAACCTCAAGACCGTCGGCGACGCCGTCAGCTTCATCGCCAACGCCCAGGCCTAATTCCGCCTGACCTTTGGTTCGGCCGGCGAGACGCCGGCCCGTGGCCGGTCCGGGACGCCCAACGGCGCCCCGGACCGGAACACCACCGCAGCATCCCGTTTTTGCATGACCTTCCGCAAGACCACCGAGTTTTCCCTACGCACGCCGCGGCAGCCTTTCCCAGGTTCCGGATCCGGCAGGCGCACCGACAGAGAGTGATCCCATGGCACGCAAAGTAGTCATTACCGGTCTGGGTGTCACAACACCCATTGGCGGCGATGTCCCCACGATGTGGAAGAACGCGCTGAAGGGCGTCTCCGGCGCGCACACGCTTGAGGACGACTGGGTAGCCAAGTACGAGCTCCCGGTGCACTTCGCCGCACGCGCCTCCAACCCCGCAACCGAGGTCCTGAGCCGTGTCGAGGCCAAGCGCATGGACCCGTCGACGCAGTTCGCCGTCGTCGCCTCCCGTGAGGCCTGGGCGGACTCCGGCATCACCGAGATCGACCACGACCGCCTCGCCGTCGCCTTCGCGACCGGCATCGGCGGTGTCTGGACCCTCCTGGACGCCTGGGACACCCTGCGCGAAAAAGGTCCCCGCCGTGTGCTGCCCATGACCGTGCCGATGCTGATGCCCAACGGCCCTGCCGCGGCTGTCAGCCTCGACCTGGGTGCCCGCGCCGGCGCCCACACCCCCGTCTCCGCCTGCGCCTCCGGCACCGAGGCCGTGCACGTGGGCCTGGACCTGATCCGCTCCGGCAAGGCCGACGTCGTCGTCTGCGGCGGCGCCGAAGCCGCCATCCACCCGATGCCGATCGCCGCCTTCGCCTCGATGCAGGCGCTCTCACGACGCAACGACGATCCCGAGCGCGCATCCCGCCCCTACGACCGCGACCGTGACGGCTTCGTCATGGGTGAAGGTGCCGGCGCGCTGGTCCTCGAGGCCGAGGAGCACGCCCTGGCCCGCGGTGCACGGATCTACGCCGAGCTCGCCGGCACGTCCGTGACCGCCGACGCGTACCACATCACGGCCCCGGACCCCGAGGGCCTCGGCGCCACCCGGGCCCTGAAGGCCGCCATGTTCGACGGCCGGATCCAAGCCGAGGACGTGGTGCACGTCAACGCGCACGCCACCTCCACACCGGTGGGCGACAAGCCCGAGTACGCCGCCCTGAAGGCCGCCCTGGGCAGCCACGTGGAGAACGTGGCGGTCTCCGCCACCAAGTCGCAGATGGGCCACCTGCTGGGTGCCTCCGGCGCCGTAGAGGCCGTGCTGACCGTCCTGGCCGTCCATGAGCGCAAGGCCCCGGTGACGATCAACCTCGAGAACCAGGATCCTGAGATCCCGCTCGACGTCGTCACCTCCGAGCGCAAGCTGCCCGAGGGCGGCATTGTGGCGCTGAGCAACTCGTTCGGTTTCGGCGGCCACAACGCCGTTATTGCAATCCGTAGCATCTAGCGCCAAAGGCCTCCGGCCCGCACGCTGAAACGACAGATGGCGGCAATGTTCTTCGTGAACATTGCCGCCATCTGTCATTTAGCGTTGCTATGGAGTGTGCTGCCGTGGTTGCGCGCTGACCCTGTGGGGGTTCGCCTGCGGGGGTGGCTTGCGGGGTTGCCTAGCCGACCTGGTGCAGCCAGCGCACGGGGGCGCCTTCGGCGGCGTGGCGGAAGGGCTCGAGTTCCTCGTCCCAGGCCTCGCCAAGAGCCAGGGAGAGCTCGTGGTAGACCGCGGAGGGGTCGCCGGCGCCTGATTCGTAGGCGTAACGGATGCGGTCCTCAGAGACCATGATGTTGCCGTGGACGTCGGTGACGGCGTGGAAGATGCCGAGTTCCGGGGTGTGCGACCAGCGCCCACCGTCGACGCCCTGGCTGGGCTCCTCGGTGACCTCGTAGCGCAGGTGCGCCCAGCCGCGGAGCGCAGACGCCAATTGAGCCCCCGTGCCCGGTGTTCCGGTCCACGACAGCTCGGCCCGGAACATTCCGGGCGCGGCGGGCTGGGCAGTCCACTCAAGGTCCGTGCGCTTGTCCACGACCGACCCAATGGCCCACTCAACGTGGGGGCACAGGGCGGTCGGGGCCGAGTGAACGAACAGGACACCGCGGGTTAGTGCAACAGACATTCCATCCTCCATAGCTATAGGTACGTCTTCCCCAACGACCTCTGCCTGGATGTCTGTCTGCTGCGTGAATCCGCGTGCGGGGCGGATGCCCCTGCCAGACTATTCAGTTTCTAGTGCTGCAAAAAATAGGTCCGGATCTCAGGTGGTGGAACGATGCTCAAGAGCTTCAAGCACCACTTGAAAGTTGCCGGGCGTGAGTCTTATTCTGCCGTACCCCGCCTAATTACGCCAGTGCAATTCGGCGCGTCGTTACCGGCGCGTCGTGGCGGACTTTGTTACGGGACGACGGCGGCCGTGTTCAGGCGCGGGGATGTGCCTGCTGATAGCTCTGCCGGAGCCTGTCGACGGAGACGTGGGTGTAGATCTGGGTGGTGGCAAGGCTGCTGTGGCCCAGGATCTCCTGCACGGCCCGGAGGTCCGCCCCGCCATCCAGCAGGTGTGTGGCGGCCGAGTGCCGCAGCGCGTGCGGGCCCGTCGCGGACGTGTCGCCCAAACCGTCCAGCAGCCCCTTCACGACGCTGCGGACCTGGCGCTGGTCCACCCTCTTCCCGCGCACACCAAGAAAGAGCGCCGGGCCCGAGCCGTCGGCAGCGAGGGCCGGGCGTCCGCGGCGCAGCCAGTCGTCCACGGCCAGGGCCGCGGGCAGTCCGTAGGGCACCGTCCGCTCCTTGTTGCCCTTGCCGAGCACCCGCAACGTCCGGCGGTCCGGATCGAGATCGTCAATGTCCAGGCCTGCGAGCTCACCGACCCGGACGCCGGTGGCGTAGAGCAGCTCCAGCATGGCCCGGTTCCGCAAGGCCATCGGTTCCCCTTCCGCCGCAGCGGATTCGGCGCCCTCCACCAGCCGCCGCACCTGCCCTTGCTGCAGGACGCCCGGCAGGGATTTCTCCCGCTTCGGCGCCCTGAGCCGCAGGGCGGGGTCGACGGTGATGAGTTCCTCGCGGACGGCCCAGGCAGTGAAGGCCCGGGCCGTTGCAGCGCGGCGCGCCAAGGTGGCCCGGGACATGCCCGCTTCGCTTTGGCCGCCGAGCCAGCGGCGCAGGGTGCCGAGCTCAAGGTCGGCCAGGGTGAGGACGCCTTCGGACGCTGCGTGGTCCAGCAGGCTCGCGACATCGGACAGATAGGCGCGCACCGTGTGGGCGGAGCGGCCCCGCTCCGCTTCCAGGTACCGGCCGAAGCCGCGGGCAGCGGCGGCCAGGGCGGAAGGCAGTTGATCTGTTGACACGCTTCCACTTTCCCAGCAAAGTGCCCTGCTCCGGCGCACCCCCACGGCGCGCCGGACCCCCACGTCCCGGCGTATGGGGACGGGCGGCGCGCCCGACGGCGGGTCATCCGGCGGCGGCGGAGCGTTTCCAGCCGCCGCGCTGGGATTCGGCCAAACCCAGCAGCCCGAGCCGGCCCAGGCCTGCCCTGACCGAGTCGGTGCTCAGGCCCGCAACCACTGCGAGCTTCTCCACGGAGCTTGTAACCCGCAGTGGGAGGGCGTCCAGCAGGATCAGATCCTCCAGGGTCAGCCCGTCGTGGGCCTCGACATGTCCTGACCGCGCTTCCGGCAGCGACTCACCGCTGGGCGAGGCCAGCTCGGCGATTTCCCCGGTATCCGTAACACAGACGGCACCGCCCTCGCGGAGGAGGCGGTGGCAGCCCGCCGAGTTGGCGGAATGCACCGACCCGGGCACGGCCCCTACGGCACGGCCGAGGTTCTCGGCGTGGTGTGCCGTGTTAAGCGCTCCGGACCTCCATCGCGCCTCGACCACCACCGTGACTGCCGCCAGGGCGGCAATGAGCCTGTTGCGCTGCAGAAAGCGGTACCGCGTGGGGGCGGATCCCGGCGGAACCTCGGCCAGCACGGCGCCGTGGTTGGCCACGGCGCGGAGCAGATCGTCGTTGCCAGCCGGGTAGAAGCGGTCCACTCCCCCGGCCATCACGGCAATGGTGGGCAGACCCCCGGCGGCGCCGGCCAGGGCTGCCCGGTGGGCGTGGGCGTCGATACCGTAGGCGCCGCCGGAGACGATCGTGAACCCGCGTTGGGCCAGTCCGTAGGCCAGATCCCCGGTGACGGCGGCACCGTAGGAGGTGCTGTCACGCGAGCCAACCAGGGCGACGGACCTGTTCAGGGGCGGCAACTCCTGCTCCACGCCGCGCCACCAGAGGCAGAGCGGCTCCTGCAGGCCGAGGTCGGCGAGCTGCCCGGGCCAGAAGTCGTCGCCGGGAATGATGAGCCGCCCGCCGAGGCGCTGCACGGTGGCCAAATCGCGTTCCGGCGCGAGGTCCTGGACTCTGGGCGCCCAGCGCTTCAATGCCATCCCCAGACCGGACCATCCGCCGCCGGCGCTGTTCTCCGCCAGCAGCTGCGAGAGCTCCTGCTCAAGGGCCTGTCCGGGGGCGAGCTGCCCGGTGGCGATCCTCAGTGCGTCCTCTGCCCCGGCAGCCCGTACCAGTGCCAGTCCCGCCGCGTCCTGGGGTTCCATGAGCCGGGAGAGCGCCGCCCGCGCGGTGCGTTCGTTCTCAGTCATGCTGCTGTTGACTCCTTTTCGTGCGGGCAGAATTGCGGCGCGGCGAACGGACGGTCCGCAATGGAAAGGGGGCGCAGGCGGCCCCGGACGGCGCACTCACGCTGCCACCGACGTGGACTGCCGGAGCCCGAGCGCCTGGCCAATGTCGTCCACGTCCGGTCCGTCGCGGCCGCCGAGGTCGGCCAGTGTCCATGCCAGCCGGAGCACCCGGTCATAGCCGCGGGCCGTCAGGGCTCCGCGTTCAAGCGCGTGGTCGAGGATCCGGGTGGTGGGACCGGCGAGGCGCAGCGGACCGCGGAGCACCCGCCCCGGGACTTGCGCATTGGTTTCCAGCCCGAGCGGCTCCAGCCGTTGAAGCTGACGCTCCCGGGCGGCCATCACCCGCGCGGCGATGTCGGCTGTTCCTTCTTCGGGACGGGCCTGCCCGAAATCCGCCAGGGCGACGCGCTCCACCGCCAGCTGGATGTCCACCCGGTCCAGCAACGGCCCGGACATCCGCGCGAGATAGCGCCGGCGCATCATCGGCGTGCACGTGCAGTCCACGCCCTTGCCGGAAGCCTTGCCGCAGGGGCACGGGTTGGCGGCGAGGACCAGCTGGAACCGGGCCGGATAGGCCGCGGTGCCAGCAGAACGGTGAATGACCAGCTCACCGCTTTCCAGCGGCTGCCGGAGGGCGTCCAGGACCCGTCGCTCGTACTCCGGGGCCTCGTCCAGGAACAGAACGCCCCGGTGCGCCCTGGACGCTGCGCCCGGCCGGGGTAGCCCGGATCCCCCGCCGATGATGGCGGCCGCCGTCGCTGTGTGATGCGGGTTCTCGTACGGCGGCCGGCGCAGCAGCGTCACGGCGGCGGAGGTTAGCGAGCTCAGCGAGTGGATGGCAGTCACCTCCATGGCTTCCCGGTCACCGAGGTCCGGGAGCAGGCCCGGCAGCCGCTCGGCGAGCATGGTTTTGCCGGCCCCCGGCGGCCCGGTCAGGAGTACGTGGTGCGCTCCGGCGGCGGCCACTTCCAGTGCACGGCGGCCCTCGCCTTGGCCCGAGACGTCGCACATGTCCGGTGCCAGACCGGGGGTATTGGACTCCTCGGCGTCGTCGGGGTTCTCATCAGCCGGCTCGAAGTCGAGGGCCAGGTCCTGCGGGTCGGCCCCGAAGTCCAGGGCCAGCCGGGCCAGCGTCCGGTAGCCGCTGACCCGGGCGCCCGGGACCAGCCCGGCCTCGGCGGCGTTGGCCTGCGCCACCACCACGTCCGGGTACCCGGCGCGGACTGCAGCCATCACGGCGGGGAGAATGCCACGGACTGGACGCAGCCGCCCGTCCAGGCCGAGTTCCGCGATGAATACGTGCCGGCCGGTGGAGCGGACATCGTTGGCCGCGAGGAGCACCGCCATGGCGATGGAGAGGTCGAAGCCCGAGCCGCGTTTGGGCAGTGATGCGGGAATGAGGTTCGCGGTGATCTTCCGGCGGCTCAGCGGGATGCCGGAGTTGTGCGCGGCGGAGCGGATCCGCTCCTTCGCTTCGTTGAGCGAGGCGTCCGGCAGGCCAAGAATCACGAACGCCGGCAAAGTCTGGCCGATGTCCGCCTCGACCTCGACGATATAGCCGTTCAACCCCACGAGCGCCACCGAGTAGGTCCGTCCCAGCGCCACCTACCCCACCCCCTTGAGGTGTTCGATGGCCGGGCCGCCGGTGCCGTCGTCGACCACGGCGATGACGTCCACCCGGCGGAGCGGCATCCGAAGTTCGTGGTCCCGGCACCACGCCGAGCCCAGCCGGTGCAGCCGGGCCAGTTTGTCGATACCGACGGCTTCGAAAGGGTGCCCGTAGGCGAGGGACTTCCTGGTCTTCACTTCGGCGATGACCAGGGCATCGCCGTCGAGCGCGACGATGTCGATCTCGCCTTCGGCGCAGCGCCAGTTGCGGTCCACGATCCGCATGCCCTGGCCTTCGAGGAAGCCGGCGGCAAGTTCCTCGCCGTGCCGGCCCAGCACGTCCTTAGCTCTCATGCCTCCAGCGTGGGGCGCAGCACGGAAAGGTCGCGGCCAGAACTTTGGCTATGTGGATAACTCCGGCGGGAAACCTAGTTCCCCAGGTCTTCAACCTTCGGCAGCGCGAGCTCCTCATTGCGCGGGAGTTCCTCGACGTTGACGTCCTTGAACGTGATGACACGGACGCTTTTGACGAACCGGGCCGAGCGGTAGACGTCCCAGACCCAGGCATCCTGCAACGTCAGGTCGAAATAGACTTCGCCGTCTGCACTGCGGGCCTGCAGGTCCACGTGGTTGGCCAGATAGAAACGCCGTTCGGTCTCGACAACATAGCTGAACAGCCCGACGACGTCGCGGTATTCGCGGTAGAGCTGCAGCTCCATGTCGGTTTCATAGTTTTCAAGGTCCTCGGCACTCATGGTTCCATCTTGCACCATCGGGCGCCGGCCGTGCGCCACGGCGGGCCTCGGCCCGGCCTAGTCGCCCAGCAGCTGCCAGCTGACCCGGTGGTACGGGGTGGGTCCCGCGGCGCGCAGGGCGCCCTTGTGCGCCGCCGTGCCGTAGCCCTTGTTCACGTCCCAGCCGAACGCCGGGTACTCGGTGTGCAGGGCCGCCATCTGGCGGTCACGTTCGACCTTGGCCAGCACCGATGCAGCGGCCACGCTAAGGCACTGCATGTCCGCCTTGACGAGGGTGTGGACCGGCGCGTCGCAGCCGGGCTCGCGCGCGCCGTCGTCGGGCTCCGGGTCGAACAGGGAGGCCTGAGCCACGGGTGAGAGCCAGTTGTGGCTGCCGTCCAGAAGCACCACGTCCGGGGTCACGCCGTCCGCCAGCACCGCAGCCCAGGCGCGGTTCCCGGCAAGGCGCAGCGCGCCGATGATCCCTAAGGCGTCGATCTCGGCCGCGCTGGCGTGGCCGACGGCGGAGGCAACGCTCCACGCGCGCACCAGCGGTTCCAGCCGTTCCCGCTCCGCCACCTTGAGCAGTTTGCTGTCCCGGACATCCGCGAGCAGTCCCTGCTGGTGCAGATCCACGACGGCGATGCCGACGCTGACCGGCCCGGCGAGGGCGCCGCGGCCTACCTCGTCGATTCCGGCGAGCAGGCGGGCGCCGGAGCCCCGGAAGCGGCGCTCGTAGTCGAGAGTGGGCGCGACGGACACAGCGGTAGCTACTTTCGTGCCGGCGCCGGGACGTTGCGGAAGACGTCGGGGTAATTGTCGAGCGACGTGATGCGGTTCAGCGGCCAGGCGATGACTGCCGCTTTGCCTTCGATGTCGGCCACATCGATGAAGCCGCCGTTGGTTTCCTGGTGCGCGCGCGAGTCGGCGGAGTGGTTGCGGTTATCGCCCATCACCCAGACCTTGCCGGCGGGAACCACAACGTCGAAGTCGCGGACCTGCGGCACTTCGGCCTTGTTGACGTACTTTTCGTCCAGCGGGGTGCCGTTGACGGTGAGGCGGCCGCTGCCGTCGCAGCAGACCACGTGGTCGCCGGGCAGGCCGATGACCCGCTTCACGAGGTGCTGCTCGGAGTTATCCGGCAGCAGACCGACAAAAGTCAGTGCATCCTGCACGCCGGTGAGCGGTCCGGCCGGCTTTTGCGCGGTCGGGACCAGCCAGCCCTTGGTGTCGCGGAAGACCACGACGTCGCCGCGCTGCATGGCGATCGGCTCCGGTACCAGCAGGCTCACGAAAATCCGGTCGTTGACGTCCAGGGTGTTCATCATGGACTCGGACGGGATGTAGAAGGCACGGAACAGGAAGGTCTTGATCAGGAACGACAGGACGACGGCGATCACCACCACCGTGGCGATTTCCTTGAGCCAGGCCAGCATGGGGTTGCGGCCCTCGCGGGCTTTCGCTTTCCGGGCCCGCGCCGACGACGGTCCGGCGTGCGAGGGGCCGGCCAGCGGAGCGTCCAGTGCCCGTTCGGGCTGCACCCGGGCCTCCTCCCGGCGCTCGGCTTTCTCCGCCTGCACCGGCTCCCCCACAGGCTCGGCCACAGGCTCGGGCCGCGGTGTGGCCGGCATCCTCGTGGTCGGATGTTCCCCGCCGGGGATGGGTGCGGAGGTCACTCGGGGCTCGTCGTGCCCCCGCGGATCAGGAGTCCGGGGTCCGGTCTCGGGCATCTACTGTCCGTTCTTTGTGGTAGTCGTCTCGGCCCCGGTGGGCCGCGGTATTGCTGCAAATCTATCAAGCGGCCAGATGATCTGGACCGGCCGGCCAATCACCCGCTCCAGCGGGACCATGCCGCCGCCGGGGGCGCCGAGCAGGCTCCGGGAGTCCGCGGATTTGGACCGGTGGTCCCCCATCAGCCAGAGCCGTCCTTCCGGAACGAGGACGTTGAATTTGAGCCGGCTGGGTGCATCGCCCTCATAGACATAGGGTTCCGGAACTTGCTGGCCGTTGACTGTGAGCCGACCGTCCGCGCCGCAGCACACCACGTGGTCGCCCGGCAGACCGATAACCCGCTTGACGTAAGTGGTATCGCTCCCGGTCAGGCCGAGCCAGTGCCCCGCGCCGGCCAGGACATCACCCACTGGTCCCTTGCCGCTGTTGAGCGGGGCGAAGGAGCCGCGGCCGTCGAAGACGACAATGTCGCCGCGGCGGACCGGGTCAAGGGCAAAGTCGGTACGGGACACCACAATCCGGTCCCCGTCCCGAAGCAATGGCTCCATCGAGGCAGAGGGAATGAAGTAGATATCCAGCCACAGGGACCGGACGAGGCCGCTGATGGCCACGGCCAGCACCAATCCCAAAAGCACAAAACGCCAGCCCAGTTTCCTGGGCCGGCGTTTTGTCTGTTCCATGATCCGTGTCCTCTAACGCTTTTCTAATTGAACGGCGCAGTGGCGGGTGGTTCCGGCAACTGCCGGAGCCCTCCGGGGATCCGCTGGGAAAGTCCGGAGGACTTACTTGGCGGTCTGGAAGTCGCGCTTTTCCTTGATCTTCGCAGCCTTACCGCGCAGTGCACGCATGTAGTAAAGCTTGGCGCGGCGCACGTCACCCTTGGAGACGAGCTCGATCTTGTCGATGATCGGGGAGTGCACCGGGAAGGTACGCTCCACGCCGACACCGAAGGAAACCTTGCGGACGGTGAAGGTCTCGCGGACGCCGTCGCCCTGGCGGCCCAGGACGAAGCCCTGGAAGACCTGGACACGGGAGTTCTTGCCTTCGATGATGTTCACGTGCACCTTGATGGTGTCACCCGCGCGGAACTCGGGAACATCGTTGCGCAGCGAGGCTGCGTCTACGGAATCGAGGATATGCATTGATCCACTCCTGGTGAACGCCACAGGTCATTCACGTTGGGTCACGGCGGCCAAGCCCGGGCGCTGAAGGCACCGGAAATTGCCGCCGAAAGTTTTGACTTTCCGGTTCCGTCGGGAATCGACGGGACCGGGGTGCCGCGCTGTTGGTGACGCTCCCCCTGTGGCAGGTTCGCACCCAGCAGGCACAAGGACTAATTTTGCCACATTCACCGGTGATTTGGTGAATTACGCGGTCCGAACAGCCCGCTTCAGGCGCCGCGGCGGCGCAGCCGGCCGTCGACGACGTCGTACCCGAGGTCACCGAACGCCGTACGGTCCGCGCGGGGCAGGGCCCCGGCGTCGAACTCCTCGAGCAGGTCCGGGCGACGCTCCGCGGTGCGGCGGTACTGTTCATGCCGCCGCCACTGGGCGATCTTGCCGTGGTTACCGCTCAGCAGCACCGCCGGGACCTCGCGGTCCCGCCAGCTGGAGGGCTTGGTGTAGACCGGGTACTCCAGCAGGCCGTCGGAGTGGGATTCCTCGACCAGCGATTCGGGATTGCCGACGACGCCGGGCAGCAGCCGCCCGACGGCTTCCACCATCGCGAGCACGGCGACCTCGCCGCCGTTGAGTACATAGTCGCCCAGGCTCATGGGCCGCACGGTGAAATGCTCCGACGCCCATTCAAGGACGCGTTCGTCGATGCCCTCGTACCGGCCGCAGGCGAAGACCAGCTGGTCCTCCTCCGCGAGCTCATGCGCTATGGCCTGGCTGAAGCGCTCCCCCGCCGGCGACGGGACAATCAGGACCGGCTTGCGCACCGCCGAGTCCTCAGGCTTCTCGGCCGCTGCCTCGATCGCGGCCTTCGGCGCCGTCTCGATCGCGGCCTCGGCCACGGCAGTGAGCGCCTGGGCCCAGGGCTCGGGCTTCATGACCATGCCGGCTCCGCCACCGTACGGGGTGTCATCCACCGTCCGGTGCCGGTCGGTGGTGAAATCCCGGAGGTCGTGCACGTTGAGCTCCAGCAGGCCGTCCTGCCGGGCTTTCCCGATCAGGGAAAGTTCCAGCGGGGCGAGGTACTCGGGGAAGATGCTGACGACGTCGATCCGCATCTTAGGCGTTGTCCTCCGCGCTGCCCTGGATAGCGGCGCTGTCCGCGCCGCCCTGGGAGCGGCCGACAGTGTCGCCGTCGTCCGGGGTAGCGCCCGCCTCGGTGTTGACCTCAAACAGGCCCGCCGGCGGGGTGACAACGACGTATTTGTCGGCGACGTTGACCTCGGGGACGATCTGCTCCACGAACGGGATCAGGATTTCCTTGCCGCCCCGGTCCGTTACGACCAACAGGTCCTGGACCGGCATGGTGTGCAGTCCGGAGACCTTGCCGACGACGGTATCGCCGACGCGGACGTCCAGTCCCACGAGCTCGTGCTCGTACCAGCCCTCGTCGTCGTGCTCGTCCAGCTCCTCGGTMTCAATGTAGAGTTTGGCGCCGCGGAGGGCTTCCGCGTCATTGCGGGTTTCCACTTCCTCGAAGGCCAGCAGCAGGATGTCCTTGTTCCAGCGGGCGCTTTCCACGGTCAGTGGACCGGACGAGGCCGGCTCAACCACCAACTGGGTGCCGGGAACGAAGCGGTCACCGGGAGCGTCCGTCAGCACCTGAACGGTTACCTCGCCGCGGATGCCGTGGGGCTTGCCGATTCGTGCCACCTGAAGCTGCATCTGTTCCTCTGTTCGATTCGTTTTGAAAGTGTTGGTGCATTTGCTGCGCAAAACAGTCCGGCCCCTCCACCATAAGCTGGTGGAGGGGCCGGACTAAAGATTAAGTACTGCTGGTCGCGCTACCGGCGGCGGTCGGTGTCGACGACGTCGACCCTGACCTGCTCGCCGTCCGCCAGTGCCGCCACCACAGTGCGCAGTGCGCGTGCGGTGCGGCCCTGGCGACCGATCACCCGTCCGAGGTCGTCCTGATGAACGCGCACTTCGAGGGTGTCCCCGCGGCGGTTGTTCTTGGCACTGACCTTGACGTCCTCGGGGCTGTCAACAATCCCGCGGACCAGGTGTTCGAGCGCTTCTGCCAGCAATCTACTCAGCCTCGGTGGTCTCTGCTTCGGCGTCGGCCGGAGCCTCGGCTGCGTCGTCCTTCTTAGCCTTCTTGGTGATGGCTTCCGGGATGATCACGGAACCCTTTTCCGGGGTGACAAAGGCTTCCTTGGGAGCCTTGGTCTTCAAGGTGCCCTCCTGGCCCGGGAGACCCTTGAACTTCTGCCAGTCACCGGTGATCTTCAGGATCGCGGAAACCTGCTCGGACGGCTGTGCGCCGACGCCGAGCCAGTACTGGGCACGGTCCGAGTCGACCTCGATGTACGAGGGCTCTTCGGTCGGGTGGTACTTGCCGATCTCTTCGATGGCACGGCCATCACGCTTGGAGCGTGCGTCCATGACGACGATGCGGTAGTACGGTGCGCGCATCTTACCGAAGCGCTTAAGGCGAATCTTTACGGCCACTTTTGTGGTCACTCCTGTTTCTGAAACGGGGTCGAGCCCGGCGTTCTGCACCCGTGGGGCGGGCCGTACTTGGGGGTTCTAAAGGACAGGATCCGGACGCGGAGAGAGGGGCCACGCAGATCGAGTACCTGTTCATTGTGCCAGATCACCGCGAGGATTTCGACTTGACACCCCAGTCCGGCGTGACGGCGCCGGTTTTTACCAGGGTGACGGGGCGGCGGCCCATGTTCGCGGCGTCAGGAAGTCCAGACGTAGAGTCCGGCCCGGGTGGCCGGGTCGACGCCGGCCGCGAGCTCGGCGAGCTGGCGGACATAGCGGGCCGCCTGGTCCGCGCCGAAGGGCATATCCTCTTCCGCCGCCCAGCTTTCGGCGACGTCGGCGAGTACGTCGCCGTCGCCTTCCGTCTCGTAGCTGAGCAGGTCGGCCAGTGCGCGGACCATGGCGGCGGGGACCCCCAGTAGCGAGTCGCTGGCCACGTCCACCATGGCGAGTTCGTAATCGGCGCCCGCAGCGTGCACCGCGGTACCGGCCAGGTCGCCGAGCCGCTCGACCTCGAAGTCGCTGATGTCCTGGATCCGGACCGCGCCCGGGGCGGCTGCGGCGCCGCCGTCGAGGGCCGTCGCGCGCTTGAGGGCGGCATCATGGGTGGCCACGAAGATTTCAGCAAATCCCAATGAACTCATCCTTCGGTGGAGTGCGGCGAGGCCGCGGTGGTGGCGTCAGTTCAGCCTAACTGTTCGCACGCCACCCCCGGGACGGACATGCCCATCCCTGGCGCCGACGAATGGACATATTCACGTTATGTCCATGCGCCGACCCGAGGAGCGGACATGTCCGTGCGCCAACGCGGCAACCAACGGGCATGCCCGCCCCTGACGCCAAAGGATGGGCATGTCCATCCCTGGGCCACGGAACGGGCATGTCCGTCGAGGGCAGTTAGCGGACCGCGACCCGGATGCGGTTGCGCCAGGGGTCGTCGAATCGGAGCTCGGCGCCGGTGTGGTGCGATTCGACCCCGGCCGCCTTGAGGCGGTCGGCAAGGGCACCGACGTCGTCGCCCGACGGTACTTCGATCAGGACCTCGCCGAGGCCCAGAGTGTCGCGGCGCGGTCCGGCCCCGCGGCTGTTCCAGACATTCATAGCCATGTGGTGGTGGTAGCCGCCGGCCGAGACAAAGAGCGCCTGGCCGTGCCAGCCGGCGGTCTTCTCAAAGCCGAGTGTGCCGACGTAGAAGTCGTGTGCGGATTGCACGTCGCCGACCTGCAGGTGGACGTGCCCGACGCCGGCCTCGGCCTCGCGCTGTCCGGCCAGTGAGGCCTCGGTCAGGTGCTGCTCAAGGTAGCGCTGGGGCGGCAGGGCGAGGCTATCCATCACCACGTTCGTTCCTTCCCAGGACCAAGCGTCGCGCGGCCGGTCCCAGTAGAGCTCGATGCCGTTGCCCTCGGGATCGTTGAAGTAGAACGCCTCACTGACCAGGTGGTCGGCGCTGCCGGTGAAGGACTGCGGTTCGTATTGGGCGGCGGAGGCGATAGTGGCGGCCAACGAAGCCTGGTCATCGAAGAGCAGGGCGGTGTGGAACAGGCCCGCTTCACCGCGCGAGGGCAGGTTGAGTCCGGGCGCAGGCGCGAGGTGGACCAGCGGCTTGGCCTTGCGGCCGAGGTAGAGGCCGCCGTCCTGCTCGGCCACGATGTCGAGGCCAAGGGCGCGCTGGTAGTAGTCGGTCATCACCTTCATGTCGCCGACCTTGAGCATCACGGTGCCCATGGTGAGTTCGGCCGGAAGGAGATCCTGGGTGCTGGTTTCTGCGGTCATCGCAACGCTCCGGTGGTTTGTGGCCACCGCCTTTCGGTGACCCTTCATAGTGCTAAATTACTTGAAGCTTCAATTTATTCCTAATGCACTTCGGCCCGAACCAGTTGTCCGCGCAACACGATGTTCCGGGGTGCCTGCAGGGTGGCGAGATCCCGGCGCGGATCCTCGCTGCAAACCAGCACATCGGCGCTGGCCCCCTCGGCGATGCCCTCTGCGCCGAGCCATGCCCGCGCGGCCCAGGCGGCGGCGTCGAGGGCGGCCGGGGCGGGCAGTCCCGCGGCGTGCAGGGCCTGGATCTCGTCGGCAATCCGCCCGTGCTTGATGACACTGCCCGCGTCGGTCCCGGCGTACAGGACGACGCCGGCCTCGTGCGCCTCGAGGACCCGCTCGGCCCGCCGTTCCCAGAGCCCGAGCATATGGGCTGCATAACGGGGAAATTTGTCCCGCGCCTGGGCCGCGATGTCCGGGAAGGTCGCAATATTGATCAGGGTCGGCACAATCGGCACGCCCTGTTCGATGAAGCGGGGCAGGTGCCGGGGCAGCAGGCCCGTTCCATGCTCAATGCAGTCGATCCCGGCGTCGAGCATGTCGTCCAGGGTCTGCTCGGCGAAGCAATGCGCCGTGACGCGGGCCCCCTCGTCGTGGGCTGCACGGACTGCGTCCCTGACGGCCGCCGCCGGGAAGCTGGCGGCGAGATCGCCGGCGTCGCGGTCGATCCAGTCCCCCACCAGCTTCACCCATCCGTCGCCGGCACGGGCCTGCTTTCGGACCGTCTCGACCAGTTCCTCCGGCTCCACTTCAACGGCGAAGCCCCGCAGGTACCGGCGGGTCCGGGCAATGTGCCGGCCGGCGCGGATGATTCGAGGAAGGTCGGCCCGTTGCTGGACCCAGCGGGTGTCATGCATCGCTCCTGCGTCGCGGACCAGGAGGGTCCCGGCGTCGCGGTCCGTCTGCGCCTGCCGTTCCACTACGTCCTCCGGAAGCTCGCCCTCCGGGCCGAGGCCGATGTGGCAATGGGCGTCGACCAGTCCGGGAATGACCCAGCCGTCCAGCACGAGGTCCGACGGCGCCCGCGGACGGTCGAAAGTCAGCTTGCCGTCGACCGCCCACAACCCGCGCCGCTCCTGATCCGGGGAAGTGAGAACCGTGCCGCTGAACTCGATAATGCTCATGGCCTACAGCTTAATCCGCATAACGACCCGGCGCCCCGGGACAACCGTCAACTACAAGCAGCCTGTGGTAGCTTCGTCTACGACCACACGGGTGCCCTTGCAGGGGCTGAGATCGGGCTGACGCAGCCTGCGACCGTTGAACCTGTCCGGGTAATGCCGGCGAAGGAAGTGAGTAACCCTTTGAGCACCACAAATCCCCAGCACAGCCCTGCCCGATACGGGAACAGCACGGTTCAGAACGGCCCCGCCGCCGTTGCTGCCCCGCCGGTAACCCAGTCACTGAAGTCGCATGGCCTGGCGTATGTCGAAGCCGGCGGGATCCGCGTACCGGTGACGGAGATCGCCTTGGAGCCGTCGCCCGGAGGCTCGGCAAATGCGTCGTTTCGGGTGTATCGGACGGCAGGACCGGGCAGCGATCCCGTCGTGGGTCTGGCCCCGTTCCGTAGCGACTGGATAACCGAACGCCTGGACACCGAGCCCTACAGCGGCAGGGAACGCAACTTGCTCGACGACGGCAAGTCCGCGGTCCGGCGGGGCGCCGCCTCTGCCGAGTGGCGCGGCGCGCCCCCGCAGCCTCGCCGCGCGGTTGCGGGCCGGACGGTCACGCAGATGCATTACGCGAGGAACGGAACGGTAACACCCGAGATGCGCTACGTCGCCCTGCGCGAGAACTGCGACGTCGAACTCGTTCGCAGCGAGCTGGCCGCCGGCCGGGCAATCATTCCCAGCAACATTAACCACCCGGAGTCAGAGCCGATGGTCATCGGCAAGGCGTTCCTTGTGAAGATCAACGCCAACATCGGCAACTCCGCCGTTACCAGCTCTATTGCCGAGGAAGTCGACAAGCTTCAGTGGGCCACGCAGTGGGGCGCGGACACCGTCATGGACCTCTCCACCGGTGACGACATCCACACCACGCGCGAGTGGATCATCCGCAACTCCCCCGTCCCCATCGGCACTGTACCGATCTACCAGGCGCTGGAGAAGGTCAACGGCGAGGCGAATGCCCTGACCTGGGAGATCTTCCGGGACACCGTGATCGAACAGTGCGAACAGGGGGTGGACTACATGACCATCCACGCAGGCGTGCTACTGCGTTACGTCCCCCTGACAGCCAACCGGGTTACGGGTATCGTGTCGCGCGGCGGCTCGATCATGGCCGGGTGGTGCCTGGCGCACCACCGGGAGAACTTCCTCTACACACATTTCGATGAGCTGTGCGAGATTTTCGCGAAGTACGACGTTTCGTTTTCGCTGGGCGACGGACTGCGGCCGGGCTCGACGGCGGACGCCAACGACGCTGCCCAGTTCGCCGAGCTGGATACCCTGGCTGAGCTGACCCAGCGGGCGTGGGAGTTCGACGTGCAGGTCATGGTTGAAGGCCCCGGACATGTGCCCCTCCATCTGGTCCGGGAAAACGTGGAGCGCCAGCAAGAACTATGCCAGGGCGCTCCGTTCTACACGCTGGGACCGCTGGTGACGGACATCGCACCCGGCTACGACCACATCACCTCAGCAATCGGCGCCACCGAGATCGCCCGATACGGCACCGCCATGCTGTGTTACGTCACGCCGAAGGAACACCTCGGGCTACCCAACAAGGACGATGTGAAGACCGGCGTCATCACCTACAAGATCGCCGCCCACGCCGCGGACCTGGCCAAGGGGCATCCCGGCGCCCACGAGCGCGACGACGCGCTCTCCAAGGCGCGTTTCGAGTTCCGCTGGCGGGACCAGTTCGCGCTGTCCCTCGACCCGGTCACCGCAGAGGCCTTCCACGACGAGACGCTGCCGGCGGAACCGGCCAAGACAGCCCACTTCTGTTCCATGTGCGGGCCTAAGTTCTGCTCCATGCGGATCAGCCAGGACATCCGGGACGAGTTCGGGTCAGCGGAAACCCAGGCTGCCATCGCCCGGCAGGCTGACGGGATGCGGGAGAAGAGCGCGGAGTTCCTCGCGGCTGGCGGCAAGGTCTACCTGCCCGAGCCGGCCGTGGGTTCGCCCGAGTAACTCGGACCCGGCCGCCGCAGGTCGCCCTCCCGCCCAGGGCGGGCGCCCTGCGTCGCCGTCCGGATTCGCGGTACGTCCGTGTCAGGACGCGTACGGCTGCCGGCTGCGGCTGACGCCGGCGATGAAGGTGCGGATGGTGCGGTCGCCTTCCCTGGAATCCTGCGGACGGTGCCCGCCCGGGGCCGTGCGGTGCAGGGCGCCCGTTTCGCGCAGGTAGCCGGCAATCTCCTCATATAGCGGTTCCCAGCCTCCGGTGAGGACCAGCGTCGGGACGCCCGGGACGATCTGCAGCGGCGCGTCCCACGGCGGGGCCTGCAACCTCAGCCGGCGGATGTCCCGGCCGTCGTCGGGCGTAGGCGCTCCCACACTGCCGCGGACGGGTGCATGGGCAGCGAACACCCGGCGGACGAACTCGCGGTGAAAGTCCTCGTCACTCAGGTTGTGCCGGACATCGAACAGGGGCTGCATCAGCGCCCTGTGCGCGGCGGTCGCCGGCAGTTCGGCCGTGAGCGAGAGGCACGCCGGTTCGACCAGGGTGAGCGAGTGCACAAGGTCGGGACGTTCGACGGCGGCCATCATTGCCGCGATGGCGCCCTGCGAATGCGCCACGACATGGCCGCCGGCCGCGCCCCGGCCGTCGTCAGCAAGGGCACGGAGCACAATGCCGGCGTCGGCTGCGAAATCGGTTTCCAGCGGTTCGGCGACGGCGTCAAAACCGTGCCTGCGCAGGAACAACGCGTCATAGGCCAGCGCCATGCCGTGCTGTTTCGGCCACGCCGCGGCACCAAAACTGCCGGCCCCGTGAACGAAAACTACGCGCTGCTTGAACATGGTCTAACCCTATGGCACAGGTCCGTCACTAAGACCGACGACATTGTGGCCGGCGGCCTACTTTAGGCGGCCGGCTCCGGCTACTTGCTGCCGCCGAGGAACTTGTCAAAGCCCTTGGGCAGGTTCAGCTGGGACGGATCGAACTCGCCGCCCTGCTGCCCGAAGGAGGCTCCGGTCGGGACCGCCTTGTTGCCCGCGGCACGGCGTGCCTCGGCGTCCTTCAGCTCCTGCGCGGCCTTGGCCGGGTTACCCGAACGGGCCTTCTTCTTCGGCGCGCTCTTTCCGCCCTTCCGGGCTCCGCCGCCACCCATTCCGGGCATCCCCGGCATACCGGGCATTCCGCCGCCGGCGGCCATCTTCTTCATCATCTTCTGCGCCTGGGCGAAGCGTTCCAGGAGCCCGTTGACCTCGGAGACGTGGACGCCGGAACCGCGGGCGATGCGGGCGCGGCGGGAACCGTTGATGATCTTCGGGGCCACCCGCTCGTGCGGGGTCATGGAGCGGACGATCGCCTCGACACGGTCGATCTCGCGTTCGTCGAACTGTTCGAGCTGCTGCCGGATGTTCTGCGCACCCGGCATCATCATCAGCATCTTCTTCATCGAGCCCATGTTGCGGATCTGCTGCATCTGGGCGAGGAAGTCCTCGAGGGTGAAGTCTTCCTGGTCGGCGAACTTCTTCGCCATCCGGGCCGCTTCGTCCTTGTCCCAGGACTTCTCGGCCTGCTCGATCAGGGTGAGCACGTCACCCATATCGAGGATGCGGGAGGCCATGCGGTCCGGGTGGAAGAGCTCGAAGTCGTCCACACCTTCGCCGGTGGACGCGAACATCACCGGCTTTCCGGTGACAGACGCGACGGACAGTGCCGCACCGCCGCGGGCGTCGCCGTCGAGCTTGGACAGCACAATGCCGGTGAAGTTGACGCCTTCATCGAAGGCCATGGCCGTGTTGACGGCGTCCTGGCCGATCATCGAGTCGATCACGAAGAGGACTTCGTTGGGGACGATCGCCCGTCGAATCTGGCGGGCCTGTTCCATCATTTCGGCGTCGACGCCGAGGCGGCCGGCGGTGTCGACAATAACGACGTCGTGCAGGGTGCGCTTGGCTTCCTCGACGCCGGCGCGGGCGACGGCGACCGGGTCACCGGCGGGGTGGTCCAGTTCGGTGGACGTGGCACCGGGGTGCGGGGCGAAAACGGGAACGCCGGCGCGCTGGCCGACCACCTGCAGCTGGGTCACGGCGTTCGGGCGCTGCAGATCGCAGGCGACCAGCATGGGGCTGTGTCCCTGGGCCTTGAGGTACTTCGAAAGCTTCCCGGCGAGGGTGGTCTTACCGGCGCCCTGGAGGCCCGCGAGCATGATGATGGTGGGCCCGGTCTTGGCCAGGCGGATCCGGCGGGTCTCGCCGCCCAGGATCTCGACGAGTTCCTCATTGACGATCTTGACGATCTGCTGGCTCGGGTTCAGCGCGCCGGAGACTTCAGCGCCGAGGGCACGCTCGCGCACCCGGCCGGTGAACTCACGGACCACCGGAACGGCGACGTCGGCGTCCAGCAGGGCACGCCGGATCTCGCGGACCGTGGCGTCAACGTCCGCCTCGGTGAGGCGGCCCTTGCCACGGAGGTTCTTGAAGGTTGCTGTCAACCGGTCAGAGAGTGAATTGAACACGCGCCGTGCACTTCTTTCAGTGGATCTACAGCTGGCGGCCGGTGCGGCGCGCCAGAGTCGTGACTGTTCGCCGGAACGAATTGCCTCGACAACGGGACTCGACTATCTAGGGTACCAATACGCGCCTTCAAGATGGCATGCTGGCTAGCGTGACCAGTGAACCCACCGTAAAGACCCTGCTCATCCTCGGCGCGTCCGGCGACCTGACGGGACGCCTGCTGCTGCCGGGCCTGGCCCGGCTGGTGGCCAGGGGCCACGCGCCGGGCCTCACCCTGGTGGGGGCCGGGTCCGACGACTGGACGGCGGACCAGTGGCACGAGCGCCTCGAAACATCGTTCGCGGACGCCAACTCCCAGGCCGACACCAGCGGCAAACGCGAGCTGAAGCGGATCCGCGAGAACACCAGCTACCACCAGCTGGATGTCACAGCGGAGGGACAACTGGCCGGGCTGCTGGCCACCCTCGAAGGCCCCGTCGCCGTGTACTTCGCCCTGCCGCCCAAGATCAGCCAGCAGGCCTGCGAGGTGCTGACCCCGGGACAGCTGCCGGCCGGAACCCGGTTGGTGATGGAGAAACCCTTCGGCTCCAGCGAAGTCTCCGCCCACGAGCTCAACAAGACCCTGGCGGCCCTGGTCCCGGAAGACCACATCCACCGGGTGGACCACTTCCTGGGCAAAGCGACAGTCCTGAACATCCTGGGACTGCGCTTTGCAAACACCTTCCTGGAGCCTGTCTGGAACCGGGAGCACATCGAGAAAATCGAGATCATTTTCGACGAGGACCTCGCCTTGGAAGGCCGGGCGCGCTATTACGACGGCGCCGGAGCGCTCCGCGACATGATCCAGAGCCACCTGTTGCAGATCATGGCCCTGATGGCCATCGAACCGCCGGCGTCGGTGAACGAGCGGGACCTCCGGGACGCCGTAGCCACCCTGCTGAGGGCCAGCAGCATCAAGGCCCCCTACGCCAAGAGCACCCGCCGCGCCCGGTACACGGCCGGTTCCATCGACGGGCGGAAGGTGCCTGACTACACGAAGGAAGCAGGCGTGGACGCCTCCCGGAACACGGAGACCCTGGCTGAGGTCCAGGTGTCCATCGACAACTGGCGCTGGCAGGGGGTGCCCTTCATCCTCCGGTCCGGCAAGGCGCTGGGTTCCATGCGCAAGGAAGCCGTGGTGACTTTCCGGCCGGTGCCGCACCTGCCCAAGGGCTTCACCGGCGTCGACTCCCCCAACCAGCTGCGGATCGGCTTCGGCCCGGACACGCTGCAGTTCGACGTCGACGTCAACGGCCCCGGCAACGTCCTCAGCCTGGACCGGGCCACGCTCAAGGCCGAACTCAGCGCCTCCGACCTGCTCCCCTACGGCGAAGTCCTCGAGGGCGTGCTCAGCGGCGATCCGCTGCTCTCCGTGCGCGGGGACACGGCCGAGGACTGCTGGCGCATCCTCGAACCCGTCATCAAAGCGTGGGCCCGGGACAGCGTGCCGCTGGAGGAATACGCCGCCGGGACGCCCGGACCCGAGGGCTGGCCGGCCTAGCGGCTGGCCCCGGAACAGCGAAAAGCGGGCCGGACACCTTTTCAGGTGCCCGGCCTGCTGTCGCAACCCCCGATCGCGGTCCGCGGTGGCGCGGCTGCGGCTGGAGGGCTGCAGCCTAGATGGCTGCTGCGCCGCGCTCTCCGGTGCGGACCCGGACTGCCTCGAACACATCCATGGTCCAGACCTTGCCGTCGCCGGCCCGGCCGGTGTTGGAGCTGGCGATGATGACATCGAGGATGTCGTCCGCCTGTTCGTCGGTGGCCAGGACCTCTACCCGGATCTTGGGCAGCAGATCCACGTTGTACTCCGCGCCGCGGTACACCTCGGTGTAGCCGCGCTGCCGGCCGTAGCCGCTGGCCGCGCTGACCGTCAGGCCCTGTACCCCGTAGGCTTCCAGGCCTTCCCTGATGGCGTCGAGTTTTTCCGGTCGGACGATTGCGGTAATCAGTTTCATGCTTCCACGCTTTCCTTGCCAGCTGAGGACTTCTTGCCGTTTGAGGTGACATCCACGGTCTCGGCCGCCGGTACCTCGATGCCCTCGCCCAGCGGCTTGCCGGTGATGAGTTCATGCAGGGGCTGGAAGCTTCCGCCGCGGCCGCCGACGCCGAACTCGTAGGCGGTTTCGGCGTGGAGGCTCAGGTCCACACCCACCACTTCCTGCTCCTGGGACACCCGGAAGCCCATCAGCTTGTGGATCGGGAAGGCGATGATGAACGTCATCACGGCGGTGAAGATGATCGAGAAGACGGCCGCGAGGACCTGGGCGACAAGCTGCGTGCTGCCGCCGCCGTAGAACAGACCCGCGGTGCCCTGGGCCGGGGTGGCCAGGAAGCCGATCGCGACGGTGCCGACGACACCCGAGACGAGGTGAACACCGACGACGTCCAGCGAGTCGTCGTAGCCGAACTTGAACTTGAGGCCGACGGCGAGGGCCGAGGCGACACCGGCGACGACGCCCAGGGCGATCGCACCGAGCGGGGACACGTTGGCGCAGGCCGGGGTGATGGCGACCAGGCCGGCAACCACACCGGAGGCGGCACCGAGGGAGGTGGGGTGCCCGTCACGGAAGCGTTCCACGGCCAGCCAGCCGAGCATCGCGGCGGCCGGGGCGGCAAGGGTGTTGACCCAGATCAGGCCGGCCTGCTCCACCGTGGCGGCGGCGCCCGCGTTGAAGCCGAACCAGCCGAACCAGAGGATCGCGGCACCGAGCATGACGAACGGGACGTTGTGCGGGCGGTGGTTCGGGTCCTTGCCGAAGCCCTTGCGGTTGCCGATGACCAGGACGAGGATCAGGCCCGCGACACCGGCGTTGATGTGCACCACGGTGCCGCCGGCGAAGTCAATGACCGGGGCGAAGGTCTGGCCGAACCAGCCGTCCTTGGAGAACAGGCCGCCGCCCCAGACCATAAACGCCAGCGGCGCGTAGACCAGCGTGGCCCAGATCGGGGTGAAGATAACCCACGCGGAGAACTTCGCGCGGTCTGCGACGGCGCCGGAGATCAGCGCAACGGTGATGATCGCGAAGGTGGCTGCGTAGCCGACCTTCAGCAGGTCCGCCGGGTCGGTGAAGTTGTGCAGACCGAAGTGGCTGAACGGGTTGGCGAAGATCTGGAAGAAGTTGTCTTTGTTGCTGGTAGCCATCGAGGCGCCCCACAGGACCCACATGATGCCGATGGTTCCGATGGCGACGAAGCTCATCATCATCATGTTCAAAGCCGACTTGGCGCGCGTCATGCCGCCGTAGAAGAATGCCAGGCCCGGGGTCATAAACAGCACGAGGGCTGATGCGACCAGGAGCCAAACGAGACCTGCGGTGAGTTCCATGGTCTGCGTCCTCTCTTGCTCTTAGGTGTCTTGCTCGTAGGTGCGGAATAGTCCGCCTGCCCAACGCGGTTTGCGTTCTAAGAAGAGTTTGCTGGCGGCGTGTTTCACCGGCTGAGGATTTACATTGCCGGGTTGTTACAAGAACCTCCCGGAAGTAAATGGTGCATCTCACGCTTGTTACGGTTATGTTTCACGCGTTCCATCCCGCCCCGGACTCCCACCAGGCACCCCACGCAACACCGAAGGCAGCAGCATGAGCAAAACAACCCGTTCCGGCGCCCCCACCGGGCCGATGGCCGTCCTCCGGCCGCACGGCAGGCCGCGCCTGCCCCGGGACATCAAGGTGATGCTGGTCGCGGCGTTCCTGATTGCGCTGGGTTTTGGCCTCGTGGCGCCGGTGCTCCCCCAGTTCGCCACGACGTTCGACGTCGGCGCGACGGCGGCCGCGGTGATCGTCAGCATTTTCGCGTTTATGCGGCTCGTGTTCGCCCCGGCGGGCGGCGCACTGATTGTGCGGCTAGGCGAACGCCCGGTCTACGTGGCCGGGCTCCTGATTGTCGCGGCCTCGACGGCGGCGTGCGCGTTCGCCCAGAACTACTGGCAGCTGCTGGTCTTCCGCGGCCTCGGCGGAGCCGGCTCGGTGATGTTCACGGTGGCGTCGATGGCGCTGGTGGTCAGGCTGGCGCCGCCGGAAAGCCGCGGGCGCGTCTCCGGCGCCTACGCGTCGGCCTTCCTCATCGGCAACGTGTGCGGCCCGATCGTCGGCGGCCTGCTGGCCAGCTTCGGCCTGCGGGTGCCCTTCCTGGCCTACGCCGCCGCCCTGGTCCTCGCCGCCGCAGTGGTGCAAACCCAGCTCACCCACGTCCCCACGGGCTCCCGCGAGGCCGGCGCCACCGCCCCGGCCATGCAACTGCGCGACGCCCTGCGAGACAGCGCCTACCGGGCCGGGCTGGCGTCCAGCTTCGCCAACGGCTGGGCCACGTTCGGCGTCCGGATGGCGACGGTCCCGCTCTTCGCCGTCGTGGCCCTGGGCGCGGGGTCCTCGTCTGCGGGCTGGGCGCTGGCCGTGTTCGCCGCCGGCAACGCGGCGGCCCTCACCTTCTCCGGCCGGCTCGCGGACAACCTGGGACGGAAGCCGCTGATGCTCGCCGGCCTGGTGGTCACGGGCCTCGCCACAGCCAGCATCGGCCTGACCCACGAGCTGCCCTGGTTCCTGCTGGCGTCCACCATCGCCGGCGTCGGCTCCGGGCTGCTGGGGCCGGCACAGCAGGCGGCCATCGCCGACGTCGTGGGTAATGAACGTTCCGGCGGCCGGGTCCTGGCGGTGTTCCAGATGACCTCGGACAGCGGAGCCATCCTGGGCCCGGTCATCGCCGGGCTCCTGGCCGACCGGCTGGGCTACGGCTGGGCGTTTGGCGTGACCGGCGGGGTGCTCCTGGCTGCGGCCGTGGGCTGGATGTTCGCCCGCGAAACGTTCAGGAGCACCCCGGCGGAGGCGCCTGCCTAGTTCAGCAGCGCGTCGACGAAGCTCTCGGCTTCGAACGGCGCGAGGTCGTCCGCGCCCTCGCCCAGACCGATCAGCTTGACCGGCACCCCGAGGGACTTCTGGATCGCGACGACGATGCCGCCCTTGGCGGTGCCGTCCAGCTTGGTCAGGACGATGCCGGTGATGTTGACCACCTCGGCGAAGACGCGGGCCTGGTTCAGCCCGTTCTGCCCGGTGGTGGCGTCCAGGACCAGGAGCACCTCGTCCACCTCGGCGAGCTTTTCGATGACGCGCTTGACCTTGCCGAGCTCGTCCATCAGGCCGACCTTGTTCTGCAGCCGGCCGGCGGTGTCGATCATTACGACGTCGACTTCCTGGTCGATGCCCGCCTTGACGGCCTCGTAGGCGACGGAGGCCGGGTCCGCGCCGTCGACGTCGGACTTGACCGTGGGGACGCCGACGCGCTGGCCCCAGGTGGCGAGCTGTTCGGCCGCGGCGGCGCGGAAGGTGTCGGCGGCACCGAGCATAACGTCCTTGTCCTCGGCGACGAGCACGCGGGCCAGCTTGCCCACCGTGGTGGTCTTGCCGACGCCGTTGACGCCCACCACCATCATCACGGCCGGCTTGTCAGCGTGGCGTTCGACGTTCAGGCTGCGGTCCATGGTCGGGTCCACGAGCTTGACCAGTTCCTCCCGCAGGAGCTCCTTGACGTGCTCGGGTGAGCGGGTGCCGAGGACCTTGACGCGTTCCCGCAGCGCATCCACGAGCTGCATGGTCGGTTCGGTGCCGAGATCGGCCAGCAGGAGGGTTTCCTCGACCTCATCCCAGACGTTCTCATCGATCTTGTCTGCCGACAGCAGGGCCAGCAGTCCCTTGCCCAGGATGTTGTTGGACTTGACCAGCCGCTCACGCAGCCGGGTCAGGCGGCCCGCCACCGGCAGCGGGGTCTCGACCGGGACCGTTTCAAGGCCCGCGACGTCGTCAGGCACCTCGACGGTCCCGAGGCCGTCGACGTCATCCTGGACTGTTGTTCCGCTGGACGGCGCCGGGCGGTCCTCCAGCAGCGTGCCGCCGCCACCCTGCACGGGGTCGTTCGCGTCGCGCTGCGACGGGTAGTTCGTGGTGTTCTTCCGGGTCTTCATGAGCACCGGAATCAGCGCGCCGAGGACCACCAGGGCAACGAGGATGGGCAGGACAATGGGGAGAATGTCGTTCACTCCCCTAGCTTCTCACAATCCCCAAATGCCCCGCGGGCAGCGCTGCCGCACCAGTAACGCGGCCGCGGGAGGAGCTCAGACGTCGGCCCCGAGGCGCTGGCTGATGACCGTGGACACACCATCGCCGCGCATGGTGACCCCATACAGGGCGTCCGCGACCTCCATGGTGCGCTTTTGGTGCGTGATGACAATTAGCTGGCTGGACTCGCGCAGTTCCTCGAAGATGGTGATCAGCCGGCCGAGGTTGGTGTCGTCCAGGGCTGCTTCCACCTCGTCCATCACGTAGAACGGCGAGGGCCGGGCCTTGAAAATCGCCACCAGCAGCGCAACCGCCGTCAGGGAGCGTTCACCGCCGGAGAGCAGCGAAAGTCGCTTGATCTTCTTGCCCGCGGGACGGGCCTCCACTTCAATGCCGCTGGTCAGCATGTCCGTCGGGTCGGTCAGGACCAGCCGCCCTTCGCCGCCTGGGAAGAGCCGGGCGAAGACCCGGACGAACTGCGCCGCGGTGTCTTCGAACGCCTCGGCGAACACCTTCTGCACCCGGTCGTCGACTTCCTTGATGATGTCCAGCAGGTCCTTGCGGCTGGACTTGAGGTCCTCCAGTTGCGTGCTGAGGAACTGGTGCCGTTCTTCCAGGGCCGCGAATTCCTCGAGCGCGAGCGGATTCACCCGGCCCAGGGCGGAGAGGTCGCGCTCGGCCTTGCGGAGCCGTTTCTCCTGCTCCTCGCGGACAAAGGGCTTGCCCTCGACGATCTCCTGTCCGTCCTCGTCCACGGGGGCCCGGAGCGCGGCCCACTTGTCACCGGTCTCCCCTGCCTGCACGGGGACCGGCTTGTCCGGGCCGAAGTCGGCCACGAGCTGGTCCGCGGTCAGGCCCAATTCCTCGACGCTGCGCAGTTCGAGGGCCTCGATGCGGAGGCGCTGCTGCGCGCGGGCCAGTTCGTCCCGGTGCACCGAGTCGGTCAGCTCGGCCAGTTCACGGGCCAGGGCGTCGTTGCCGGTACGGACCTCGGCGAGTTCGCGTTCCATCTGCTCGCGGCGCTCCTCGGCGCTGTCCCGTTCGCGGCGGGCCAGTTCCACCGATACGTCCACGAAGCCGGTCACCTGCCCGACGGCGGCGGCTACGGCGGCGGCGCGGGCGGCCTGGAGCCGGCGGCGGCGGGCGCGTTCGGCGGCCTCCTCGCGGGCACGACGTTCGGTGGCGGCCGCGCGTTCCAGCGACATCGCGCGGTTCCGGGTTGCGGTCAGCTGTTCCTCGGCGCTGCGCAGGGTGAGCCGGGCCTCCATCTCGGCCGAGCGCGCTGCCGAGGCGGCCAGGGCCAAGGCGTCGCGGTGTTCCGACGACGGTTCGTCCTCCGTGGGTGCTTCCTGGGCGGCAGCCAGCCTCGCGGCAACAGCGGCCAGCGTCTCCTGCTCGCTGAGGATGTTCGCCTCGGCGCGCGCGAGGGACGCGGCGAGGCGGTCACTTTCGCCGACGGCACTGCGCAACACCGAGTTCAGGTGGCCAAGCCGTTCGGCCACGGCGGCAAGCCGGGCGTCCGAGTCATGCAGCTTGTCCAGCGCGGTGTCGGCCCGCTCCTGCGCTGCGGCGCGTCGCGACTCGGCGGCGGACAGGGCGAAGCGGTTCCGTTCCAGCCCTGCCGTGACGTCGGCGAGCCGTGCCGAGGCCTCGTCGACTGCGGCCTGGACTTCCAGCAGCGACGGCGCCGTGGCCGAGCCGCCGGTGACGCTCAGGGACGTAAAGACATCTCCGGTCCTCCGGGTCACCGCGGTCAGTTCCGGCCGGGCGGCGACCAGGCGGGCGGCCGCGTCGAGGTCCTCGACGACGACGGCGCCTTTCAGCAGGAGCCCCAGCGGAAGACCGGCGGCACCCGGCTGCGCGTCACCGACCGGGGTGACGAGTGAGGCCGCCCAGCGGGCACCGGCGGGAAGATCGCCGTCGGGCTCCACGGCCGGCTGGAGGTCCGTGACGGCGAGCAGCAGCGAGGCGCGCCCCGCGTCGTCGTCCTTCAGCAGCTGCACGGCCGCTGAGGCCGCGGAGGGGTCGTCGACCACCACAGCGTCCGAGCAGCCGCCCAGCGCCGCCGCGACGGCGGCCTCGTAGCCCGGCTCCACCGTCAGCATGCCGGCGAGAGCGCCCAGCACCCCCGGCAGCCCGGCGGCCAGCACGTGTCCGGAGCCGTCTTTTCGGTTCAAGCCAAGTTGGAGGGCGTCCCGCCGGGCAACCAGCGCGTCGCGTTCCCGTTCGCCGTCGCGTTCGGCCGCTTTGAGGGCGTCGATGTCGGCGATGACGGCGTCGAGGGCCTCGCTGGCTGCTTCGTATTCGGCGTCAAGCGTTTCCTCGCCGTCCTCGACCCCGGCAACCTGCGATTCGAGGGCGATGAATTCGCTCTGGGCAACCCTGCGCCGTTCCTCGCCGGCGCTTTGGGACTCCCGGAGCCGGCCGAGTTCCGCCTGCGCCGACTCCACCCTGGACCGCGCGGCTCCCACCTGCCCGGCCAGCCGGGCCAGGCCCTCGCGCCGGTCCGCTGCGGCCCGGAGCAGTGTGGCGAGGCGCTTGTCTTCCGCCGCGGAGGCGCTTTCAGCCTCCTGCTTGGCGGCAGTGGCGGCCTCCAGGGCGTGGCCCTTCTGCTCGATCTGTTGCTCCAGCACGGCCTGTTCCGCCCTGACCCTTGCGGCTTGCTTGTCGAGTTGCTCGGGATCGCGGCCCGTGTCCGGCGCCTCGTCGGAGGCCCCGAGGAGCCTGCGGCGTTCCTCTGCGAGAGATCCGAGGGATCGCAGCCGTTCGCGGCCGGAGGAGAGCCGGTACCAGTTGTCGCGGGCGGCATTGAGCTTAGGGGTAGCCTCGGCCGCGAGCTGTTCGAGGGCCGCCTGCCGCTGGCGTCCGCTGTCGAGTTCCTTTTCGGCAACGCCGCGTCGGGCTTTGAGCGCAGTCTCGTCCGCGACGTCCTGGTCAAGGACCTCCTGAAGCTGGACGAGTTCGTCGGCGAGAAGCCGGGACCGGGCGTCCCGGACCTCAAACTGGACGGTCTGGGCCCGGCGGGCCACCTCGGCCTGCTTGCCCAGCGGCGTGAGCTGGCGGCGGATTTCCCCGGTGAGGTCGCTAAGCCGGGCGAGGTTGGCCTGCATGGCTTCGAGCTTGCGGACCGTCTTTTCCTTGCGGCGCCGGTGCTTGAGGATGCCGGCGGCTTCCTCGATGAAGCCGCGGCGGTCCTCGGGAGTGGCGTGCAGGACCTTGTCCAGCTGTCCCTGCCCGACGATCACGTGCATTTCCCGGCCCAGCCCGGAATCAGAGAGCAGCTCCTGGATGTCCAGCAGCCGGCAACCGGCCCCGTTGATGGCGTATTCCGAGCCGCCGGTGCGGAAAAGGGTGCGGGAAATGGTGACTTCGCTGTAGTCGATCGGCAGGGCGCCGTCGCTGTTGTCGATGGTCAGCGAGACGTGCGCCCTGCCCAGCGGGGGCCGCCCCGAGGTGCCGGCGAAGATGACGTCCTCCATCTTGCCGCCGCGCAGTGTCTTGGCGCCCTGTTCGCCCATCACCCAGGACAGTGCGTCCACCACGTTGGACTTGCCCGAGCCGTTGGGACCCACCACGGCGGTGACGCCGGGTTCGAATTCAAACGTCGTCGCGGAGGCGAACGACTTGAATCCGCGGACGGTCAGGCTTTTGAGGTGCAAAGTGTTCCGGGTCTCCTGGATGGCGGCATGGCGGGGTTTCCTACCCTAAATCTACTGTGGCTTGGCGGAATCCCGCGGATTTGGGCTCCCGGTGCCCCGTTCCGGCATCCGCTGCTCCGTAACTGCCCATTTGAGGCCTCACACGGGACTTAAGGAGCAATCGACGGGGTGGGAGGAGTGCGGTGCCCTGGTTCGCGGACGTGCGCGCTACCAGCGGCCGTTCCGTGGCCGCGGCTGGCAGACGGGGCAGGTGTAGGAGGAACGGTTCATAAATTGTTCCCGCTTCATCACGCTGACGATTCCGTTCCCGGCGCAGCGCTGGCATTCCTGTCCTTCGCGCCCGTAGGCGTTGAGTGAGCGTTCAAAGTAGCCGGAGGCGCCATTGACGTTGACATACAGGGAGTCGAAGCTGGTGCCCCCGGCGGCGAGGGCATCAGTCATGACCTGGCGGGCGGCGTCGAGCACCCGGTGCGCTTCGGAACGCCGGAGGGTGTCGGTGGGCCGCGCATAGTGGAGTTTTGCGAGCCAGAGGGCCTCGTCCGCGTAGATGTTGCCGATGCCGGAGACGAGCCCCTGGTCCAGCAGGGCCCGCTTGAGGCCGGTGCGGCGGCCCCGGAGGCGCAGGAAGAACTCGTCGAAGGAGAAGTGCGGGTCCAGCGGGTCCCGGGCGATATGTGAGGCCTCTTCGGCGATCAGCGGCAGGGGCGTCTCCGCGAGGCCACCCGGGCCGCCGTCCGCGGTGGGGATGAGGGTGGTGAGGAACAGGCCGCCGAAGATCCGCTGGTCGACGAACCGGAGTTGTTCGGGCATGCCCGTCGTCGGGCTCAGCCGCAGCCGTACCTTCAGGTGCTTCTCGTCCGCGACGGCCGCGTCCTGCATCAGGAGCTGCCCGGACATACCGAGGTGGGCCATCAGGGCCACCGACGGCGCGGGCTCAGTGCTGCCGGCAGCGTCGGGCTTGTCGGAGAGCGGGAGCCACAGGAATTTGCCGCGCCGGACGACGTCCAGCACCCGTGCCCCTTCGAGGTTGCCGGCGAAGTCCTCGGTGCCGAGGGCGTGCCGGCGGATGGAGCGGGGATCCAGCACCTCGACGGAAGTGATGGTCCGGCCGCGCACCCAGTTGACCAGGCCGCGCCGGACCACCTCCACCTCAGGCAGTTCAGGCACTGAAGGACCTAGGTGCCGGTCTGGGACTGCGCGGCGGGCTCGGGTGCCGAGAGACGGCGCCAGGCGTCGGCCGCGGCTTCCTGCTCGGCTTCCTTTTTGGAGTTACCCGAGCCGGTGCCGTAGTCGTTGCCGCCGATCCGCAGGATGGCTTCGAACGACCGCGCGTGGTCCGGGCCGGAGCCCTCCACCGCGTAGTTGATCGTGCCGAGCTGACGGCTGGCCGCGAGCTCCTGGATGCTGGTCTTCCAGTCGGTGCCGGCACCGAGGGCAGCGGCGTCCTTGAGCAGCGGCCCAACAAGCCGCATGACGAGCTGGCGTGCGGTCTCCAGTCCGTTGGACAGGTAGGTCGCGCCGATGAGCGCTTCCATGGTGTCCGCGAGGATGGAGGCCTTGTTCTTGCCCTCGGTCAGCTTCTCGCCCTGGCCCAGGTAGATGTACTCCCCCAGGCCGATGCTGCGGCCGACGCCGGCAAGCGCCTTGGTGCTGACGACGGCGGACCGGCGCTTGGCCAGTTCCCCCTCCGGCAGATCAGGGTTGTCGCGGTACAGGGCGTCGGTGACGGAGAAGCCCAGGATGGAGTCACCCAGGAACTCAAGCCGTTCGTTGGTGGGGATGCCGCCGTTTTCGTAGGCGTAGGAACGGTGTGTCAGAGCAAGACGAAGCGTCCCGGCGTCAATAGTGACACCGAGACGCTTCAGAAGCTCTTCAGTTGAAGACATCTTAGTCAGCCTGTTGGCGGATTAGACGTCTGCGACCTTGCGGCCCTTGTACTCAAGGAACAGCGCGGTGCCAGCCGAGTCGGTAACGACCTTTGCCTGGTGCGGCAGGCTGTAAACAACCTGTCCGTTTTCCACGGTCTTCACCAGGTGGGGGGCGGTTGCCTTCCACTGGGAGCGGCGGGCGCGGGTATTCGAGCGAGACATTTTCCGCTTGGGAACAGCCACGGCTAACTCATTTCTCTCTAGTCCAACACTTACAAATCAGTTTTGCCGGTCAGGCTTAGCCAGATCAGCTAGGGCAGCCCAGCGAGGATCTACGACCTCGTGGTGGTGCCCCGGCTCGTCTTCCAGGCGTACTCCGCATTCGGAGCAAAGGCCCTGGCAGTCTTCCCGGCACACCGGCTGGAACGGCAGCATGGTAACAACTGCGTCCCGCAACACCGGCTCAAGATCGATCAGATCGTGCTCGACTCGACGTTGCTCTTGTTCGTCTTCCTCATCCGGGAATTCAGCATCCCCGTAGAAGAAAAGTTCTTGCACATTGACCTCAAGGTCATACGCAAGGGGATCCAGGCATCGACCGCATTCGCCGGTTACTTCGACGTTCGCGGTACCTGATACCAGAATTCCTTCGTGTACGGCCTCCAGGCGCAGATCCAGCTCGACATCCGAGCCTTCCTGCACACCAATGAGCGCCACACCAAGGTCACTTGGTGCGGGTACATGTTCCGTCAGTGTCCGCATGCTTCCCGGACTGCGTCCGAGGTCCTTGACGTCGAACGCCAGGGGCGAACTAGCATCTCGTTTAATGAGAACTCCTGTTGAACATATGACCGACGTACCATCTTAGCCTGAACTTCCGGACGGACTCAAACCGGGCGGCAGGGCGCGTTTCGGCGCCACGATCCGGCCCGGCGGGGGCCGCGTTCCCGGCAGCAGGCCGCCGAGTACCGATCAAGCTTACCCTCTGCGGGACGGATCCTGGCCCGGCTCGCCGGTCCGGAGGCGTTTCAGTACTGACTTCGGCACGAACTCCGAGACATCACCGCCAAGGGTGAAGACTTCCTTGATCAGCGTGGAGGACAGGTGCAGGTAGTGGCCCTCGGCCGGGATGAACACGGTCTCAACGCCGGTGAGCTGCCGGTTCATGGTGGCCATCGGCAGTTCGTAGTCGAAGTCCGAGGACGAGCGAAGGCCCTTGACGATCGCCGATGCCCCGCGCTGCCGGCAGTACTCCGCAAGGAGGCCCTCCCCCACGGGTTCGACCACGATTCCGCGCAGGGACGCCAGGGTCTCCCGCGCCATGTCGAGGCGCTCTTCAAGCCCGAACCGGTACTTCTTGGCGTAGTTCGTGGACACGGCCACAATGACCTCGTCAAAGAGGCTGGCCGCCCGGGCGATGACTTCCAGGTGGCCGTTGTGAATAGGGTCAAAGGAGCCAGGGCATACAGCGCGTCTCATGCTCCGAACCTACCGCATGGGCCTTGCGGGCCGGGATAGCATGGCGGAATGTCAGCTTCCGGGAATTCTCCTTCCGCGCCCTTCACCGTCTCTGGAGGCGTGGTCCTCGTGACCGGCGCCGCCATGGGCATGGGCCGCCTGTACGCCCTGCGCGCCGCCCGGGAGGGGGCCGCCGTCGTGGTTCTCTGGGACGTCGACGCCGACGGCTTGGCCAGCACGGCCGGCGAGGTCACCGCGTTGGGGGCGCGCGCCGTCGTCCGTCGTGTGGATCTGGCCAGCCGGGAGTCCATTATGGAGGCCGCCGCCGAGGCAGCGTCCGAGGGTCCGCTGACGCTGCTGGTCAACAACGCCGGGATTGTGCGGGGCGCCCTCTTCTGGGAGCACGACCCAGAGCGTGACATCGCCCTGACCATGGACATCAACGCGCTCGCCCCGATGTACGTCACCCACGCCTTCCTTCCGGCCATGATGGCCGACGGCGGCCGGCCGCGCCGGATCCTGAACATCGCCTCTGCCGCCGGTACGGTCTCCAATCCGCGGATGAGCGTTTATGCCGCCTCCAAGTGGGCGGTGATCGGCTGGAGCGACTCCCTGCGGCTGGAACTGGAACAGCAGGGCCATGACCATCTGAAGGTCACCACGTTCTGCCCCAGCTACATCTCCACCGGCATGTTCGCCGGGGCTCGGGGTCCGCTGCTGACTCCGCTGATGAACCCCGACGACGCCGTCGAGCGCGCCTGGGGTGCCATGGTGGCCGGCCGGCCGCAGCTGATCGCACCGGCGATGGCTCAACTCGGGAAGGTACTGCGCGGGCTGTTGCCGGTCCGGGCCTGGGACTTCGTCGGCGGAAAGGTCTTCGGCATCTACACCACCATGGACAAATTCACCGGACGGACCGGTAAGGCGGAAACCCTGTGAGCGGGCAGCCGCTGTCGCCCTGGCAGCGCGCAGCCACCGGCGCGAACCTGCTCTCGCCCTCGGGCGATCTCGGTGTGACCATTTTCGAGGAAATGACCACCCTGGCGCACACGACCGGTGCCATCAACCTTGGCCAGGGCTTCCCGGATGAGGACGGCCCGGCGGAGATCAAGGATGCCGCCCAGGCTGCGATCGCCGCCGGCGCCAACCAGTACGCCCCGGGCAAGGGGATTCTTGAGCTCCGGGAAGCCATCGCCCTGCACCAGCAGCGGTTCTACGGCCTCACTCCCGATCCGCAGACGGAAATCGTCGTCACCACGGGCGCGACGGAGGCGATCGCGGCCGCCCTCCTGGCGCTGGTGGGGCCCGGGGATGAGGTGCTGACCTTCGAGCCGTTCTACGACTCGTACGGCGCCATCATTGGGCTGTCCGGCGCCCGGCACGTGACAGCGCCGCTGCTGGCCCCTGACTTTATGCCGGACCTCGACGCGCTGGCTGCGGCGTTCAGCGACCGCACCAAGGTGGTGCTGGTAAACAATCCGCACAACCCCACCGGCGCGGTCTTCCCCCGTGAGGTGTTGGAACGCGTGGTGGAGCTCGCCGCCCGGCACGACGCCGTCATCATCACCGACGAGGTGTACGAGCACCTCACTTTTGGCGCCGAGCACGTGCCCATCGCCACCCTGCCGGGCGCGGCGGAACGGACCCTGACGATCTCCTCGGCCGGAAAGACCTTCTCCTTCACCGGCTGGAAGATCGGCTGGCTCAGCGGCCCCGAGCACCTCGTGTCGGCAGCCCGGACGGTCAAGCAGTTCCTTAGCTACAGTTCCGGTACCCCGTTCCAGAGCGCCATCGCGGTGGGCCTGGGCCTGCCGGAGGAGTTCTACACCGGGATTGCCGACACGCTGCGCCTCAAGCGGGACATCCTCAGCGAGGGGCTCCGCGCGGCGGGGCTGGAGGTCTACACGCCGCAAGGGACCTACTTCGTCAACGTTGATACCGCGCCTCTAGGCATCTCCGACTCGGTGGACCTGGCCCGCCGGCTGCCCGAACTGGTGGGCGTTGCCGCCATTCCGGTACCGGTCTTTTGCCACGCGGAGGGCGCCGAGCGCACCCGCAGCCTGCTCCGCTTCGCTTTCTGCAAAAAGACCCACGTGCTCGAAGAAGCCGCCGAACGGCTCTCCACCCTCCGGGACAGGCTGTGAGCGCCGGGGACGCGGCGGCCAGTCCGGCCGGGAACGCTGGAGCTCCGGCGGGCGGCCCCGCGGCCACCCGGTTCCTGCGCACCACCGGTCAGCACGCCGTGATCGAGCGGGATGAATTCACCGACGGCGGATTCGTCCTCAGCATCGGCGGGGCCGAGCAATCCCACGTGAATCTGGCCGAGCCGGATGACATCTTCTACGAGTACCTGCGGCGGATCGGCCACGTGGTGGATCTTGCTGCGCCGTGGGGTGAACCCATTACGGCCCTGCACCTCGGTGCCGGTGCCCTCACGCTTGCCCGGTACATCCAGGCGACCCGGCCGGGCTCCGTCCAGTACGCGGTGGAGCTTGAACGGGAGCTGCTGGACTTTGTCCTGCAGCAGCTGCCGATGCCGGAGGGCACCGAGCTGCACACCCTGATCGGCGACGCCCGGGAGTCCCTGGCCGAGCTGCCTGCGGGGCTGCGCTTCGACGTCGTGATCCTGGATATCTTTTCCGGACCGGAAGCGCCGGAGCACATCGCCTGCACTGACTTCTACCGGGAGGCGGCCGCCCGGTTGACCCCGTGCGGGGTGCTGATCGTCAACGTCGGCGACGAACCGGGGCTGACGCTGGTGCGCAGCCAGGTGGCCGCGCTGCGCCGAGCGATGGCGGATGTGGCTGCCTTCGCCGAGACCGGTATGTTCGCCGGCCGGCATCCCGGCAACATCATCCTGACCGGCACGCAGGTCCCCTGGCCCGCCGCGTGGACTGCGGCCCTCACGGCTCGGGGTCCGCACCCTGCCAGAGTGCTGGCCGGTGTCGAACTGGACGTGCTGTCGGACTAGTCCTTGTCCCCCGCCGGGTCCGGTGCCGACACGGCCTGGGGTTCATCAACGCCGGGTTCGGCGAACCACAGCCGGGTCTCGCCGTATTTCTTCTCCGCGAAACGCTCCATACCCTCCGGCCATGAAGGCTCCGGCGTCCGGGCGGACCGTTCCACCACGACGACGCCGCCCGGGGCCAGGTGCGGGAGCAGCTTGGTGAGCACGGCCGCCAGCGCCACGTCATCAAGCGGGTACGGCGGGTCCAGGAACGCCAGGTCCCAGAGCGTCGCGTCGGCGGCCCGGTCCAGGAAGGATTCGACCTTGGAGCGGTGCACGGACACCACCTTGCGCCGCGCGACGGTGTTGACGAGGTCGGCGTTGCGCTGGCAGACCTCGCTAGCTTTCCCGTCGAACTCCACCAGGTCCACGGCGGCCGCGCCACGGCTGGCACTCTCCACGCCGAGGGAGCCGGAACCTGCATACAGATCCAGCACCCGAGCGTCGGCGATGACCTCGAAGGCGTCCAGCCGGGAGAAGAGTGCTTCCTTGACCCGGTCCGTGGTGGGGCGCGTTAGGGAACCCGGGACGCTGACCAACGGTGTGCCGCCGGCGGCCCCCGCGATGATACGGCTCATGCCAGTACGTCCCGCCGGGCCGGGGCAGCGCCGCCCATGGTTTGTGTTCTAGCCGCGTTCAAGGAACGCCTCCTTCTCCGGATTGAGGTAGTCGTCGATTGCCGCGGCGAGCACACTGTGCCGGGCCAGGTTCGGGTCGGCGGACACAATGGCCTGGGCGTCCTGCCGCGCCCGGGCGATGACGTCCTCGTGCTCCAGGACCCGCAGCAGCTTCAGCGTCGACCTGCCGCCGGACTGCGAAGCGCCGAGGATGTCACCTTCGCGGCGGAGCTTGAGGTCCTCCTGCGAGAGCTCGAAGCCGTCCGTGGTCGCCGCCACCGCGTCCAGGCGGCGCCGGCTGGGATGCTCCGGTTCCAGGGTGGTGACCAGCAGGCACGTTCCCGGCAAGCCGCCGCGGCCCACACGGCCTCGGAGCTGGTGCAGCTGGGAAATACCGAAGCGGTCCGCGTCGAGGATCACCATCAGTGTGGCGTTGTGCACGTCCACACCTACCTCGATCACGGTGGTGGAGACCAGCAGTTTGGTCTGGTTTGCCGTGAATGAGGCCATGGTTTCGGATTTGAGGACCGGGTCCTGGCGGCCGTGCAGCGGCGCGACGGGCACCCCGGCGAGGGCCGGTTCGTCGCCAAGCAGTTCGACGACGCCGGTAACCGACGCGAGCTCCCGGCCTCCGGTCTCCGCGAGGTCGGCATCGGTGGGTTCGGCCTCCCCCGGGCTGAAGTCACCGTCGTCGTCCGCTCCGATCTTGGGGCAGACCACGTAGACCTGGTGTCCGGCGTCGATCTCCTCGCGCGAACGTGACCAGATCCGGGTGGCCCAGGCCGGATGCTCGGCCAGGCCCACCACGTGGGTGGAGATGGGCGCACGGCCTGCCGGCAGTTCGTCGAGGATTGAGGTTTCGAGGTCACCGAACACGGTCATGGCCACGGTGCGCGGGATGGGCGTGGCCGTCATGACCAGCAGGTGCGGCGGTTTGCTGGCCTTGGCGCGGAGCGCGTCGCGCTGTTCGACTCCGAAGCGGTGCTGTTCGTCCACCACGATGAGCCCGAGGTCGTAGAAAGAGACGTTGTCGCTCAGCAGGGCGTGCGTGCCGATCACGATCCCGGCGGTCCCGGCGGCGGCGTCGAGCATGGCCTGTTTCCGGGCGGCCGTGGGCATCGAGCCGGTCAGCAGCGTGACCTGGACGGCGTCGGGGCCGAATCCGCCCAGCAGCCCGTCCCGGGAGAGCGGGCCCAAAGTGCGGCGGATGGATTCATAATGCTGGGCCGCGAGCACTTCGGTGGGCGCCAGCAGTGCGGCCTGTCCCCCGGCGTCGACCACCTGCAGCATGGCGCGCAGGGCAACAATCGTCTTTCCCGAACCCACCTCGCCTTGGAGCAGCCGGTTCATCGGCGAGTCCTGTGCCAGTTCCCCGGCCAGGGTCTTGCCGACGGCGGCCTGGCCGGCGGTCAGGGTGAAGGGCAGCTGCCGGTCGAAAGCCGTGAGCAGGCCGTCGGTGGCCGGCCGGCGGGCCGTCGCCTCCTCGGCCGCCAGCTGGGCCCGGCGCCGGGCCAGGGCGGACTGCAGGACGAGGGCTTCCTGGTACCGGAAGCGGTCGCGGGCGCGCTGCCAGTCGGCGGGCGACTGCGGGGCGTGGATGAGTCGGTAGGCGTCGGCCACCGGCAGGAACTTCTCGCGGGCCGCGATGTCCGCAGGGAGGGGGTCATCCAGATCCCCGAGCTCCACGGTGTCCAGCAGCGTGGTGATCACCTTTTGGATGGACCAGCTGGTTAGTTTCGCCGTCGCGGGATACACAGGAATGGGCATGGCGGCGAGCTTTTCCGGGTCCATCCCGGGAGTGTCGGGGTCCTCGTCGAGCAGCAGGAAGTCCGGGTTGGTCAGGCCCAGCGATCCTGCATAGCGGGTGACCTTGCCGGAGAACATCGCGCGCCGGCCCGGCTGGAGTTCCGCTTTGGCCCGGAAGCCGTTGAAGAAGCTGACCTTGAGGGTTCCGGGAACGCCGGTGCCGGCGTCGTCGGAAATCACGACGTCGGTTAGCGAACCGCGGCGGGCGCGCATGGCGCGGGTGCTGTTGGAGACCACCCGCGCAATGAGCGTCACTTCCTCGTCCAGCGGGACCTCGCTGATGGGGGTCAGTTCGCCGCGGCTCAGGTAGCGCCGGGGGAAGTAGTTCAGCAGGCCGCCGACGGTGCTGATGCCAAGGTGCTTTTCGATGACGGCTGCGGAGCGCTTGCCGATCCGGCGCTCCAGGCCCAGCTCAAGTTCAGCGTTCATGTCCGTCGAGGTCCGTGGTGCCGGGCCCGGTATCAGGACCCTGGTCCGGGATTCCCGCCGAGGAACTCTCCGAGGGGTCCCGGGGCAACGCGAGGTCGCTGACGTTGAAGTCCGAGGGTTCACCCAGCGAGCGGATGAGGGCGACGGCGGGCGCCGGGTCGGGCACGTGGACGTGGACCCGCCACCGGTAGGCGCCGTTGGCGTCGGCCTCGCCACCCACCTGGCTCATGATGACGGACTCCCCCATTTCATCGAGCCGCTGCCGCATGGTGGCGGCGTCCAGGGGTGAGAGGGTGATGGTGCACATGACTTCCACGCCGTCGTCCCGGGGCATGTCCGTGTGGATGTGGGGGTCCTGGACGTCGTACCCGTGCAGTCCGTCCAGCAGCTGGTCCTGCAGTTCCTCGCCCAGCACGGCGGAGCGCAGGCAGTCCAGCACCAGCAGCATCCCGACGCCGCCGGCGTCCACCACGCGGGCGGAGTGCAGGGCCTCGAGCTGATCCTCGGTGCGGACGACGGCGGCCAGGGCGGCCTCGACCGCGGCGTCGAGCGCCAGCCCCAGCGTGTGGTTACTGTCGTCGCCGTCGTGCTCCGCGTCCACAGCGGCGGCCGCCCGGGCCGCTGCCTCCATCACGGAAAGCATGGTGCCCGGTACCGGGTCACTTAGCGCCGACCAGGCCCTGATTTGGGCGCGGTTGAGAGCGGCTGCCAGCAGGGGCGAGCTGAGCCGCGGGTGCCCGGCCAGGGGCTCCGCCGCGGCACACAGGAAAACGGCGAAGAGGGTGCCGGAGTTACCGCGTGCCTGCTCAATGGCTGCCTGGCCCGCCTTGGCCAGGACGGCGCCGACGTCGTTCTGGACCGCGTCCGGCGGACCGGCCACGTGGACCGGGGTGCCCGGGTTCAGTTGCGGCAGCGTGGCAGTCTCAGTAGGGACGTCCTGCAGGGCCCGGGCAGCGGCGCGCACCGTCAGGTAGAGGTTGGTGCCGGTGTCACCGTCGGCGACGGGAAAGATATTGATGGCGTTCAGGCGGTCGCTGTGGTTTCCAAGCGTTGTCTCCGCCTTGCCCAACCACCGCTTCATCGCTTGCGCGTTGGCGGCAATTTTAGTCTGCAAAGTGATCCCATCCCACGGTGTCCGCGGGCCGGCCCGCTATCGTGACGCCCGTGCTGTCCGTCGGTGCAGAGGCCACTACCGAGCCTATCGCAGTGAAACCTTGAGGCAGCTGAATGCCGGCTGGAAAGGCTGCAAGCAGGCCATGGTCCTCTCCTCCGCCGAGCACCCATGCCATCGGGTCCGCGCCCAGCAGTGCGGCCGCGGGCAGCAGGTCGTCGCCGAGTTCTTTTAGTGCGGCCGGATCCAGGTCCAGGACGGCGTGGCTGGCTGCTGCCATCCGCTGGCCGTCGCGGACCAGTCCGTCGGAGATGTCCATCAGGGCAGTGGCGCCGGCCTCGCGGGCCAGCGGACCGGCCGCGAGCGGAGGCGCCGGGCGGCACTGGCTGTCCATCAGGCCGCGCTGTTCTGCGGTCAGCTCGGCCACCGGGGTGGCGGATTCCAGCAGGGCCAGGCCGGCGGCGGCGCGCCCCACGGTACCTGCGAGTGCCAAGGTGTCCCCTGCGGCGGCACCGGAGCGCAGCACAGGGGCGGCCCCGTCGAGGGTGCCCAGGATGGCGACACTGACGGCCAGTTCGCGGCCACGGCCCAGGTCTCCGCCGGCCACGGCACAGCCGGGCGCGCCGAGTTCGCGGATGCCCGCGCTGAGGCCGTCCGCGAAGTCCTCGACCCAGGACACGAGTGTTTCGGGGGGCATGGTGAGGCTGACCACCATGGAGGTGGCGCGGGCGCCCATGGCGTTGATGTCGCTGAGGTTCTGGGCAGCGGCCTTCCAGCCGACGTCGTAGCCGGACGTGCGGTAGCCGTTGTTCCATTTGAGCCGGAAGTCCTGGTCGGCCACCTGAGTGTCGATGCTGACCACAGTCCGGCCGTCCGGCGCCGCGACTATGGCGGCGTCGTCGCCGGGACCCAGCAACAGGGCGCTGGTGTCTCCGCCGTGCAGCCGCGGGAAGATCCGGGCGAGGAGGTCCGACTCGGAGAGCTGGGCCACGGTGAGGGACCCGGACTCTTCGGGCTTTGGGGACTTTTGCGTCAGTGGTTCGGGCACAGCCCTACGCTACCGCGAGGGGGCGACAACGACGGCGGGCTGCAGCTCCGCGGCGGCCAAACGGCTCCCCCGGCCGGGATAGGCTGGATGGATGCAGCAGTTCCGCCCGTCCGGCTTCCTTCGTCCGCTTCGTTTCCTGGCCACGGCGGCCGCTGCCGGGCTCGTCCTGAGTGCCTGCTCCCCCGTCGTCGACGTCACTCCGGCCAAGGACGCGGCGAACGCCGCGTGCGCGCCCATGATGCTGGCGCTGCCGGACAGCCTCGGCGACGCGAAGCTGCGCAAGACCAACAGCCAGGCCACCGCGGCGTGGGGTGACCCGTCCGTCGTCGTCCTGCGTTGCGGCGTCAATGTCCCCGGCCCCACCACTGACCGCTGTGTAAGCGTCAACGGCGTCGATTGGGTCATCAAAGAGGGAAACCCGGTGTGGACACTGACCACGTTCGGGCGCGAACCCGCCACCGAAATCCTCATGGACCCGAACAAGATCAGCTCGGCGACGGTCCTGGCGGAGCTCGCCTCGCCGGCGTCGAAGATCAAGGCCGCGCGCAAGTGCGTTGGCCAGGAAGACCTGCCGAACCTGCCGACCGGCAAGTAAAGCAGGGTTCCCTGGCCGAAGCGGAGCGAGGTTAGGGTGCCGGTGGGGCCTACCGCAGTCCGGTCCGGCGGTGCAGGGCCAGATGGATCAGTTCGTCGATCAGTTCCGCATAACCCAGGCCCGAGGCCTTCCACATCTGCGGGTACATGCTCTTCGGCGTGAAGCCGGGCATGGTGTTGATCTCATTGATGATCAGTTCGCCCTCGGGCGTGTAGAAGAAGTCCACCCGGCTGAGGCCCTCGGCGCCGACGGCGTCGAAAGCGACCACAGCTAGTTCGCGGACCCGGGCGATGGCCTCGTCGGGGAGGTCGGCCGGGCAGCTGAGCGCGGCGGCGTCGTCCTCCACGTACTTGGCGTTGAAGTCGTAGAAGTCGTGGCCGCCGCCGGCCACCGAGATTTCGCCCGGCATGGAGGTCCGCGGGGCGTCGGTCCCGCGGCCTTCCAGCACGGCGCACTCGATCTCGCGGCCGACGATGCCGGCTTCGATCACCAGTTTGGGATCGTGCTCCCGTGCCGCTTCGATCGCGGCGTCCAGGCCCTCGAGTGAATCCACCTTGGAGATGCCCATCGAGGAACCGGCCCGCGCCGGTTTGACGAAGACCGGGAAGCCGAGGGCGTCCACGCGCTTGCGGACCAGCTCGGGATCGGTGAGCCACTGCCGGTCCGTGACCGCAATGTAGGGCCCCACCCGCAGCCCGGCGGACTCGAAAACAACCTTCATAAAGTGCTTGTCCATGCCGACGGCCGAGGCCAGGACGCCAGCGCCGACGTAGCGCGTGTCGGACAGTTCCAGGAGACCCTGGACCGTGCCGTCTTCGCCAAAGGGTCCGTGTAGTAGCGGGAAAACGACGTCCACGGAGCCCAGTTCTTGCGGCACCTGGTTCGGGGCGGCCACAATCAGCTGGTGCTCCCCGCCGATCTCTGCGAGGGTCACGGTCTGGTCCGACGGGGCCACTTCCGGCAGGGAGGTCGCGGACAGCGACCATTGGGCGGTGTCGCCGGAGGCGAGGACCCACTGGCCGGTCTTGGCGATTCCAATCGGAATCACCTCATACTTGGCCTGGTCAATGGCGCCGAGGACGCCGGCCGCCGTGACGCAGCTGACCGCGTGTTCGCTGGAACGGCCGCCAAAGAGCACAGCCACCCGGGGACGCGGCCGGCTCGCGGAAGCTTCTGTTGATGCGTTGATCTCAGACACTCTTAGTAATCGCCTTCGGATTTCAGGTCCCGGGACAACAGGAGCGGTCCCAGTTCGTCAACGGACAGTTTTCCGGCCAGCACGGCGACGACGGCGGCCGTGATGGGCATTTCGACGCCGGACTTGCCGGCCAGTTCGTGCACGGCCTGGGCCGATTTGATGCCTTCTGCGGTCTGCGTCATCTCGGCGGTGACCTGGTCGAGGGTCAGGCCGGTACCGAGCAGGCGCCCGGCTGTGTGGTTCCTCGACAGCGGCGAGGAGCAGGTCGCGACGAGGTCGCCAAGTCCTGCCAGCCCCGCCATGGTCCGCGCTTCGCCGCCCAGCGCCAGCGTCAGCCTGGACGTCTCGGCGAGGCCGCGGGTAATGACGGAGGCTTTGGTGTTGTCCCCCATGCGTTTGCCTTCGCAGATGCCGACCGCCAGGGCAATGATGTTCTTGACGATCCCGCCGATTTCGACGCCGACCACGTCCGACGTCGTATACGGCCGGAAGTAGGGTGCCGTGCAGGTACGGGCGATCCAGCCGGCGGCCGCGTCATCGGTGCAGGCCACTACTGAGGCTGTCGGTTCTTCCCGAGCGATCTCCATGGCGAGATTGGGTCCGGACACGACGGCGACGCGCTCGGCGGGGATGGACAACTCTTCGCTGATGACCTCGCTCATGCGGGCGTCGGTGTGCAGTTCCAGGCCCTTCATCAAGGACACCACCATGGCGTCCGGTCCGATGAGGGACGACCATTCGCGCAGCTGAAGCCGGAGCGTCTGGGCGGGAACGGCCAGAACGACGAGGTCGGCTCCGTCCAGGACTTCGGCGACGTCGGTGGAGGCCGTGATGCTGGAGGGTAGCGCAATGTCCTTGAGGTACTGCTCGTTGCGGTGCGCGGTGTTGATTTGGTCGACGACGGCGGCGCGCCGGCCCCAGAGGCGGATCCGGCGATCGACGCCGGAGGCCGCAGCGGCGTCGGCGAGGACTTTCGCGAACGTGGTCCCCCAAGAACCAGCGCCGAGGACCGCGACGTTCAGGGCAGAACCGGTGGCGTCTGTGTGGTGTCCGGCCGTCACTTGGTACCGTCCGCGGCGCTACCGGCGTCGGCGTCCGTTGCAGTGTTGGTGACAGGCGCGGCGCCGGTCTCGGGCGCGGTACCAGACTCAGGGGCAGTGGCTGGGGCGCTGGCGCCCGCGCTATTCGAGGTGCTGCCGCCACGTTCCACGAAGCGCCCGTGGGCTGACTGGTTGTGGGCCGACGGATCCCAGCGGACCAGCGGGGGCTGTCCGCCACGCAGGGTGGCCAGCAGTTCAGTGATGGCGTCCATGATCACGTTGGTGGCCTCGGTGAGGGTCGCTTTGTCCAGCGGGCGGCCGGCAAAGGCGCTCAGGTCCACGGGGTCGCCGACCAGCACACGGGACGTCTTCCGGGGGAAGATGTGGAAACGCTTGGCGTAGCGGGGGAAGACCTCGTGCGCCCCCCAGTGGGCCATCGGGACCACGGGGATACCGCTTTCCAGCGCCATCCGGGCCGCCCCGGTGTGGCCTTTCATCGGCCACAGGTCCGGGTCACGCGTCAGCGTACCCTCCGGATAAATGATGATGGCTCCGCCCTCGTCCACGACTTCCCTGGCGACCTGAAGCGAACGGTTGGCACCCGCCGTCGAACGTTCCACCGGGACCTGCTTGGTGTTGCGCAGCACCGAAGCCAGCACCGGGACCTTGAACAGGCTGCCCTTGGCGAGGAAGTGCGGCATCCGGTTCTGGTTGTAGAGCATGTGCCCGATCACCAGGGGGTCGATCTCCGTGCAGTGGTTGGGCACGGCGATGAAGCCGCCCGCGGGGAGCTTTTCAAGGCCCTCCCACTTCTTGTTCATCAGCAGGTTCATCACCGGCCGGACAATTCCGGCCGTGATGACAAAGGTGATGTGGCTCTTGGCGGTTTCCTTCACGGTGGTCCCCGCTACCGGGCCGACGTGATGTCGAAGTCGGCGCCGAGGCCGGCGAGCTTTTCGGTGAAGCGCTCGTAGCCGCGGTTTATGATGTCGATTCCGGTGACCTTTGAGGTGCCGGTGGCGGCGAGGGCTGCGATGAGGTGGCTGAAGCCGCCGCGCAGGTCAGGCACATCAATGTCGGCGCCCTTGAGCTGCGTGGGCCCTGAGATGACGGCGGAGTGCAGGAAGTTGCGCTGGCCGAACCGGCAAGGAACGCTGCCTAGGCATTCGCGGTGCACCTGGATGTTGGCGCCCATCCGGATGAGGGCGTCAGTGAAACCGAACCGGTTTTCGTACACGGTCTCGTGCACGATCGACACGCCTTCGGCCTGTGTCAGGGCGACCACCAGCGGCTGCTGCCAGTCAGTCATGAACCCGGGGTGTACATCGGTTTCGAGCACCAGCGGGTTCAGCTTGCCGCCCGGGTGGTAGAAGCGGATGCCGTCCTCGCCGATGTCCATGCCGCCGCCCACTTTGCGGTAGGTGTTCAGGAAGGTCATCATGTCGCGCTGCGTGGCGCCTTCGACGAAGATGTCGCCGCGGGTCACCAGCGCTGCCGAGGCCCACGACGCCGATTCGTTGCGGTCGGACAGGGCGCGGTGGTTGTAGCCGCCCAGGGCCTGCACGCCTTCGATCCGGATGGTGCGGTCAGTCTGGACGCTGATGATGGCGCCCATCTTCTGCAGCACGGCGATGAGGTCGACGATTTCCGGTTCCGTGGCGGCACCGGAAAGCTCGGTGATTCCCTCGGCGCGGGTGGCGCTGAGCAGGACCTGCTCGGTGGCTCCGACGGACGGGTACGGCAGGGCGATTTTGGCGCCCTTGAGGCCATGCGGAGCGGAGATGTGGATGCCGCCCGGGCGCTTCTCAACGACGGCACCGAACTGGCGCAGGACGTTGAGGTGGTAATCGATGGGGCGGTCGCCGATCTTGCAGCCGCCAAGGTCCGGGATAAAAGCCTCACCAATGGCGTGGATCAGCGGACCACACAGCAGGATCGGGATGCGGGAGTCGCCGGCATGCGCGTCGATGGCCGTGTGCGAGGCCGTCTTGGCGTTGGTCGGRTCCAGGGTCAGGTCGCCCGTGACGGGGTCCTTGTCCACCGTGACGCCGTGGAGCTGGAGCAGGCTGGTGACAACTTCAACGTCCTTGATCTCCGGCACGTTGCGCAGCACGGAGGGCTCGTTGCCCAGCAGGGCAGCGACCATCGCCTTGGGGACAAGATTCTTGGCCCCACGAACGGTGACGCGGCCGGTCAGCGGGACGCCTCCGCGGATTGTCAGAACACTACTCATTTACCAGTTTCCTCACGACTACTCGCCCCCAAATCCTTACAAAGGCTCCAGCTAAGCATAGGAGCTAGCGTTACCGATCTGAAATACGGCACGGTCCTAGGCGACCGATTCCACTGGTGGGCCGCGGTGGAAATCCCTGACGGCGCCGGGCACGGCGCGTGTCTTCGGGGCGGGGTTTGTCGGCTTCCGTCGCGACGCCGACGGCGATGGAGGCGGCGGGCGGGTGCGCGATTGCTGCGGCTGGGCTGGTGCGACGTCACACGGCGGGGCGGTGAGGTTGGATCGATGGCGCGTTGCTGGTGGTCGCTATTTTGTCGTACCCCCTTGGGAGACTTGGTTTATGGGAAGCGGTGCAGCTCTCGCGTTTCGTCCGGCTGGTGGGCCGGGCGGTGATCAGCGCGGCGCGCAGCCGGACGGCGCTGTGTTGGATGGTGCTTCGTTGGGTCGGGTGCTGGCCGGGTTGCGGGGGGTGAGTGCGACGGCGGCCGCGGACGCGGCGTTGTTCGGGGTCGGTGAGGCCGCGGAGTTCGCGGCCAGGGTCGAGGAAATCTCCCGGACCGTGGAGTATCTGCAGCTCATCGGTGCGGCCGCGGTTGAACGCACCCGCACCCAAGCCGCCACCACCAACGACCCGGTCCTTGATGACGGGTACCGGCGGGCCGGGGATTTCCTCCGCGCCCGCCTGCACATCAGTGCCGCCGAAGCCCACCGCCGGCTCGCCCTGGCCGGGACCGTGCTGCCCCGCACCGGGACCACCGGCCAGCCCCTGGCACCCCGGCACGAGGAACTCGGCGCCGCCCTCGCCACCGGAACCCTGAACTCCCGGTCCGCCACGATCATCAGCCAGGCCCTGGACCGGGTCCGGCCCTTCACCGACCCCGGGACCAGCACCCGGATGGAACACGCCCTGACCGCCACCGCCACCGAGTACGACCCGGACTTCCTCACCCGCATCGCCCGCCGCTGGAYCGACGCCCTCGACCAGGACGGCACCGAACCCTCCGAAGAAGTCCTCCGCCAACTCCAGGGCGCCTTCATCCGCCGCCCCCGCCACGGCCTCCACCACMTMGAAATCTTCGCCACCACCGACCAGTTCGAACACCTCCTCACCCTCATGAACACCGCCACCAACCCCCGCACCCCACACACCGGCACACCCGACGGAACCGCCCAGGGCGCGGAGCCCCAGGACAGTGCCGACGCCACGAACAGTGCGGGCACCGCGGACAGCGCGGCGGCCCACGACCTCGGTCGACCTAACAGTGACGACATCGCGGACGGTGTGGCGGGTGCTGGGCTGGACCGGCGCTCCCGCCCGCAGAAACTCCTCGACGGCCTCATCACCGGCTGCAAACTAGCCCTCGCCAACGGCGGACTGCCCGCCACCGGCGGCCACCGACCCCAAATCATGGTCACCATCAACTATCAGGACCTCTACAACCACCTCACCACCAACGGCGCGGGTATTGGCGCGTCCGGTACGGGGGCGATGGTGTTCACCGGACCCGTCACCGCCTCCACCATCCGCAAAATCGCCTGCGACGCCGACATCATCCCCGTCCTCCTCGGCACCACCGGCCGGATCCTCGACATCGGCCGCACCAGCCGCATCTTCCCACCCCACATCCGCAAAGCCATCACCGCCCGCGACCACGGCTGCACCTTCCCCGGCTGCACCATCCCCGCCCCCTGGTGCGAAGCCCACCACATCACCTACTGGTCCCACGGCGGCACCACCAGCACCGACAACGGAACCCTCCTCTGCTCCCACCACCACCACCTCATCCACAAAGAACAATGGACCATCCACAACCACAACGGCACACCCTGGTACACCCCACCACCACACCTCGACCCCACCCAACAACCCCGACGCAACCGCCACTTCCGACCCTAAAAAGCGGTTCAGCCCTGACGGCGTGCCCGTCCAAGCTGGGATCGGGACGCGACACGTAGGAACGAACCTGGGCTTCGGATCGTGGGCTATCGTGGGGCCATGCCAAGCAAAATTGCGACCATTACCATCGATGCCGTCCAGCCACGCGTTGTAGCCGACTTCTGGTGCGCGGTCCTTGACTGGCAAGTAGTCGACGAGGACACCGGGATCGTCAGCATCGCCCCGAAGGACAACTCCTGGCCGTCCATCGACGTGATCGCCGTCCCCGCGGCGAAAGCAGCCAAGAACCGGCTGCACTTGGACTTGCGGGCCGACGGGGTATCCACGAGCGCCGAACTGGAGCGACTCCTAGCCCTAGGTGCCCGGCGGACAGACGTGGGCCAGGGACCCGATGTGAGTTGGGTGGTCCTGGCCGACCCGGAGGGCAACGAGTTCTGCCTGCTGTCCCGGACAGTCCAGGATCTCGCCGAGTAGCCGTCAATTAGCCGAGTAGTGACCGCTTCAACGAAAGTGCCGCCGTCGGGTCCCTGACCCAACGGCGGCACTTCGGCACGCCTCGCCAAAGAAGGCAGCAGGAAAGCCCTAGGAAAGCCTGGCCGGCAGCGTGGTGGGCTTGAACGCGGGCCTCGTGGCCTCGTAAGCGGTGATGTCCTCTTCATGCTGCAGAGTCAGGCCAATGTCGTCCAGGCCCTCGAGGAGGCGCCAGCGGGTGTAATCGTCAATCTCAAACGGTGCCACGACGTTGCCGCACTCCACCGTCTTGGACACGAGGTCCACCCGAACCTCGGTGCCTGGCGCGTTCTCCAGTACCTTCCAGATCAGCTCGATGTCATCCTGGGCCACCTCGGCAGCCAGCAGTCCCTGTTTGCCGGAATTACCGCGGAAGATGTCGGCGAACCGTGAGGACAGGACGGCTTTGAATCCGTAATCCTTCAGCGCCCAGACAGCATGCTCGCGTGATGAGCCCGTGCCGAAGTCCGGACCGGCCACCAGAACTGAGCCGGCGCTGAAGGGTTCCTGATTCAAAATGAAGGCCGGGTCCTTGCGCCAGGCCGAGAACAGGGCATCTTCGAAGCCCGTCCGCGTGATGCGCTTGAGGTAGACGGCAGGGATGATCTGGTCGGTGTCGACGTTGCTCTGGCGCAGCGGGACACCGATGCCGGTGTGGGTGGTGAACTTTTCCATGGCGGATCCTTCGGGGCTGTGGGGACCGGGGCAGGCCTGACGGGAGGCTAGACCGCTGCGGCGTGGCGGGCGGAGGCTTCGGGCGCCGGGTCGAGGTCCGAGGGTGAGCTCAGGGTGCCGCGCACCGCCGTCGCGGCCGCCACGACCGGCGAGACCAGGTGGGTGCGGCCGCCCTTGCCCTGGCGTCCTTCAAAGTTGCGGTTGGACGTGGAGGCGCAGCGCTCCCCCACCTCCAGCTGGTCCGGGTTCATTCCCAGGCACATCGAGCACCCGGCAAAGCGCCACTCCGCGCCGAAGTCGGTGAAGACCTTGTCCAGCCCCTCGGCCTCGGCCTCGAGCCGGACGCGGGCAGACCCCGGGACCACCAGCATGCGGACAGCCGGGTCCTTGGTGCGGCCGCGGATGATGTCCGCCGCAGCCCGGAGGTCCTCCATCCGGGAGTTGGTGCAGGAGCCCAGGAAGACAGTGTCAACGCGGATGTCCTTCATGGGCGTGCCCGCCTCGAGGCCCATGTATTGCAGCGCCCGCTCGGCGGCCGCCTTGGCGTTTTCATCGCCGAAGTCCGCGGGGGCCGGGACCTTGGCGGACAGGGAAACACCCTGGCCGGGGTTGGTGCCCCACGTCACGAACGGTTCCAGCGTGTCGGCGTCGAGGTCCACCTCGACGTCGAACGCAGCGTCATCGTCGGTGCGCAGCGTGTTCCAGTATTCGACGGCGGCGTCCCAGTCCGCACCCTCGGGTGCATGCGGGCGGCCGTGCATGTAGTCATAGGTCGTCTGGTCAGGGGCGACCAGCCCGGCGCGGGCACCGGCCTCGATGGACATGTTGCAGATGGTCATGCGGGCTTCCATGGACAGCGCCCGGATGGCAGATCCGCGGTACTCCAGGACGTACCCCTGGCCGCCGCCGGTACCGATCTTGGCAATCACGGCCAGGATGATGTCCTTGGCGCTGACCCCGGGACGGAGGGTGCCCTCGACGTTGATAGCCATGGTTTTGAACGGCTTCAGGGAGAGCGTCTGCGTGGCCATCACGTGCTCCACCTCGGAGGTCCCGATGCCCATCGCGAGCGCCCCAAAAGCGCCGTGGGTGGACGTGTGCGAGTCGCCGCAGACCACCGTCATGCCCGGCTGCGTGAGACCCAACTGGGGTCCCACCACGTGCACGATCCCCTGCTCGGCGTCGCCGAGGGAATGCAGGCGGACCCCGAACTCCTTGCAGTTATTGCGCAGCGTTTCGATCTGGGTCCGGCTGGTGAGGTCCGCGATTGGCTTGTCGATGGCCAGCGTGGGAGTGTTGTGGTCCTCGGTGGCGATGGTGAGGTCCGGCCGGCGCAGCTTGCGGCCGGCGAGCCGCAGCCCTTCGAAGGCCTGCGGGGAGGTCACTTCGTGCACGAGGTGAAGGTCGATGAAGAGGAGGTCCGGCTGGGCACTGGCGCCTTCGCCGTCCCCCTTGCGCACCACGTGCGCGTCCCAGACTTTCTCGGCCAATGTCTTTGCCACGGCCTGCTCCCTTCACTGCTGTTTTCACCACTGGATTGCCTGCGCTGCTCCGCGACAGATCCCTTTTCGGCGGGTTGATGAGTTCCACTGAAGCAGGACTGTTACCAAATACGCCAGCGCAATGATTTGCATCTCAGATATTGAGACGGCAATATCATTACATGGACAATTCTAGTGGCGTCGGCGTCATCGATAAAGCGGCCCATGTGCTCGATGCACTTGAGGCCGGCCCCACCACCCTGGCGCAGCTCGTTGCGGCTACCGGACTCGCGCGCCCCACGGTGCACCGCCTGGCCCTCGCGCTGGTCCATCACCGCCTGGTGAGCCGGGACATCCAGGGCCGGTTTGTACTCGGCAGCCGTCTGGTTGAACTTGCATCGGCCGCCGGTGAAGACCGGCTGATCGCCTCCGCCGGTCCGGTCTTAATGCAGCTTCGTGACGCCACCGGTGAAAGTGCCCAGATCTTCCGGCGCCAGGGCGACTGGCGCGTTTGTGTGGCCTCGGCGGAACGGCCCATCGGTCTCCGCGACACCATCCCGGTGGGCACCCAGCTGTCCATGAAGGCCGGCTCCGCCGCCCAGGTGCTGCTGGCCTGGGAAGATCACGACCGGCTCCTGGAGGGCCTCCAGGCCGCCCGCTTCACGCCTACTGTTCTGGCGGGAGTACGACGCCGGGGCTGGGCGCAGAGCCTCGGGGAACGTGAGCCGGGCGTCGCCTCCGTTTCGGCGCCGGTCCGCGGGCCTTCCGGACGCGTGATTGCCGCTGTGTCCATCTCCGGACCCATCGAACGCCTGACCCGCCAGCCCGGCCGCCTGCACGCCGAGGTGGTCTGCAACGCGGCCCGCGTCCTGACCGAAGCCCTGCGCAAGACCAACGACTAGGACCCCAACCGGCGGGCACCGCTAGGCTGTGGCCATGAACAGCTATGCGGTCTTCCTGCGCGGGGTCAACGTGGGCGGCATCAACATCAAGATGGCCGAGCTCAAAGAGGCCCTCAAATCACGGCCCTTCGAGGCGGTAAAGACCCTCCTGGCCAGCGGAAACGTTGTCCTTGCCAGCAAGCTCTCGGCCAGCCGGGTGAAGGCCGAGTTTGAGGCATGCCTGCGGGAGACCTTCGGCTACGACGCCTGGGTGGTGGTGTTGACCGCCGACCGGGTCGCCGCCCTGGTGGACGCCTGCCCCTACCCCGCCGACGACGCCGCAACCCACAGCTACGTGACCCTCTCCTCCGATACCGGAATCCTGACGGAACTCTTCGATGCGGGATGTGCGCTCGAGGGCGTCGAGCTGACGCGGCTGGGCCCCGAAGCCGTCGCGTGGCTGGCCCCAACGGGCGGCACCCTGGAGAGCCCGTTCAGTAAGCTCTCCGCCAAGGCAAAATACAAGGCCAGCACCACCACCCGGAACCTGCGCACCATGATTAAGGTTCGAGACGCCGCAGAACAGGCCTCGGGTTAGCCGCCGGGCAGCTCCCGCAGCAGTCAAACCGGTCAGCGGCCAGGCAGCCCCGACGGCCCGGCCGCGGCTTTCAGCGCGGCGTTGAAGGACTTGAGGCGGCTGACCTCGAGCTCCACCGGCTCCACCACGTACTCTTCCGCGACGACGGCGACCGCCGCCTGCAGCCGTTTCCTGGCCAGCCTGGCGCGTCCACGGGCTGCCGCACCTGCAATGAACTTCGCGGCCAGGGCCAGGACCAATCCCAGCAGCACTCCCCCGGCCACCATCACCGTAGGAACCGGCCAGCCCTCCACCCGGGGCACCTCCGGCACGGGAAGTTGGAAGTACCCCAAGGCCGCCAGCACTCCAAGCCAGCCCAGGCCGCCGAGCGCCACGAGCAAGCCCAGCCACTGGACCACGTTGAAAGCCGTCCACCACCACGAGCTACGCCCCGCCTTGAGGTCCGTTCCCGCGACTGCCTGGTCCAGCGCGTCCGGGAGCCGCTCACGGCCCTCCCTGGCGGCACCACGGATAACGGCGCGCCAGGGGCCGGGCGCGCCGTCGGACGCCGCGTCGGCAAATTCCCGCACGGCCGCGTCGGTGCGCGCCCGCTCCGGTGCCCCGGCAGGGGGCAACGAGGTCCGGTTCAACTCGGGCCGCTCCCCGGTCCGGCGCAGGTTCAGCCGGCGCAGCGGGTCCGGCCGGAACCGGACCAGCCAGCGGGTTACCGGCCAGCCGGTCCGGCGGGTGGCCTCCTGCCGGTAGGAGCGGGCCACTGCATCCACCACCAACGGGACATTCGCGGCCACCGCCAGTTCGCCGGCCAGCCGGTCGCGGCTACCGGACCGGACCCCGGCTGCGTCGCCCGTCCCGGAAGCCTCGGCCAGCCGGACTGCAGCCCGGTCAACATCTGCGGCCAGGCGCTGTGAGAGGGCCAGCCGTTGCATCACGACGTGCCGGATGGCGGCCCGGACTTTGTCGACACCGGTCCCGACCACGGCAGAGGCGCCGAGGACCTGGACTTTGCCCAGTCCGTCGCGCGCCAGGATGCCCTTCAGGGACTCCAGTACGGGGCGGATTTCGTGCTCGGGTAGCCTGTCGATCTGGTTGAGGACCACCAGGGTGACGGCGGCATGCGAGGCGAGGGGCGCAAGGAAATCATTGTGGACGGCGGCGTCGGCGTATTTCTGCGGGTCCAGCACCCACACCAGGACGTCCACCAGCCCCACCATGCGCTGCACAATCTCGCGGTTCGCCGCCCGGGTCGAGTCAAAGTCCGGCAGGTCCAGCAGGATGAGTCCGGTGGAGTCGTCGGCAAAACCGATCACCGGGGCGGCGTGGTGCCGGTTGCTGACCTCCAGCCAGTCAAGGAGCCCGTCGCTGCCTTCGGCGCCCCAGATACCGGCGAGCGGCTCGGACGTGGTGGGACGCCGCGCGGCCGCCGTCGCAATCTCCGCGCCGCTCACGGCGTTGAACAAGGAGGACTTTCCGCTGCCGGTCGCGCCGAAGAACCCGACGACGGTGTGGTCCGCCGATAGCGACCGGCGGGAGCTCGCCCGCTCCAGGATGTCGAGCACCTCATCCAGGGTTTCGTCCGGGAGGGCGCCGTCGGCGAGTTCCCGAGCTTCGTTGAGGGCATCGAGCCGCCGGTCCAATGTTGACGCCTCTTTAGCGGCGGCGTGGCGGATCATGCCGCCGCCAGCCGGCCGAGCGCCGCGGCGTGGTCAGAGAGTACAGCAGGTGGCGCCGCGTCGGGCAGCTCGAGCCGGACCAGGAAGCGTTCCTGCTCGGCCTCCAGCAGACGCTCGCACCTGGCCTGCAGATCCTCGCGGGCCGTTTTGGCGAGCCGGCGCACGGCGTCCTCGCCGAAGATGGCTTCGAGGACTCGCTGGCCAACGACGGCGGTGCCGCCGGCTACGCCGATCTCCAGTCCCGTCAGGCCCGCCGTCATGGAAAAGACGACGATCATCAGCGCCGCACCCAGGCCGTTGATGCCGAACGACAGCCAGCGGGCCTGGCTGCGTTTGCCTTGGCCCTCGGTCCGGATGAGTTCCATCAGGCTCCCCTGCCACCCCCGGATCTCGGCAGCCACGGCGTCGGCGAACCCCGCACTGGTGCCGGACAGGTCATCGGTGCCCAGCAGTTGCCGTCCGGCGGGATCCGAGCGCCAGCGCTGGTCGGCCTCTTCGGCGGCGTTGGCGGCCTCGTCGAGGATTACGGCCTGAAGGCCGGTTTCGATCGCTGTCTCCACCCGCACGGCCGGGGTGGGTTCACCCCGAAAAAATGCCCCCATACGGTCCCGCAGCCGTCCGATGTTCTGCTCCATCACCCGGAAGAACTCTCCCGTACCGACAAAGTCCTGCCAGCGGGCCAGGACCTCGCCGCGCAGCAGGGCACCGTCGCGGGTGGCTTCCATGATCCTGCGGACGGCGTCCGTGTAGGCGCTCGTGGCATCGCTGGCCAGTACACCGGCCGCACAGCGCTGGGCCGCCACCGCGCCGGCTACGGCCTCAACCCGCCCGGCCAGTGCCCTGACGGTGCCGTTGAGGGTCCGGCGGGCAATTGCTGAGCGGCCGGCGGCATCGGCGGCGAGCTCCTGGAGCCAGGACCGCAGCGGCGCTACGGCGTCGGCCGGCAACATTCCCATGCCGTCAAGGGCCACTTCGGGCACAACGAAGAGCCGTGCAGAGCCGAGTCCTTCGCGGTTGAGCATGGACCGGAGATCCGAGGCGACTTCCTCCTCGGCGGCTTGCGGTACCCGGTCCAGCACCACGGCCACCATGATGTCGCGTGAGGCGGCGTCCAGCAGGAGGCGCCACGGGACGGCGTCGGCGTACCGATTGGCAGTGGTGACAAAAACCCACAGGTCGGCAGCGGCGAGCAGTTGTCCGGCGAGCCTGCGGTTCTCATCCGAGATGGAATCGACGTCGGGGGCGTCCAGCAGGGCAATGCCCTCCGGTACGGCCGGATCGGCAGCGAGGACCAGCGAGGTGATGGCGGCAGGGTCTGGCGTGGGCCCGGCCTGGTTGGCGGGCAGCGGCGTGGCGACGACGGTGCCGCGGATCCGGCTCAGGCTCGGGAGCACGCGCTGATCCTCGAACCAGGCGGCGTCGTCGGGGTGGTGGAGCAGGATGGGCTGCCGGGTGGTGGGACGGATCGCGCCGGCCCGGGTGACCGCGTGGCCTAGGAGTCCGTTGACCAGGGTGGACTTGCCGGCGCCGGTGGAACCGCCGACGACGGCGAGCAGGGGCGCATCCAGGCTGCGGTAACGGGGCAGGATGTAGTCGTCCAGCTGCGACAAGGTCTGGCGGATGTCCAGACGGGCAGCCTCGGCGCCGGCCAGGGCCAGCGGCAGGGACGCCGCGGACAGCTCCTGGCGCACCGCTTCAAGCAGCTCGACGGCGGCCGCCTGGCGTGCTGCGGCGGTCGGTTGCCCGGACGTCCCGGTACTTTCGTTGGCGCTCACAGCAACATCATGCCAGTTGGCTGGAGGCGGCCCGGGCGTTTCGGGCGTCGGAACAATGGTGCCGACAAACAAAAACGGCCCCGGGCGCTAAGCCCGGGACCGTTCTGATGGTGACCCCAGCGGGATTCGAACCCGCGTTACCGCCGTGAGAGGGCAGCGTACTAGGCCGCTATACGATGGGGCCAAGCACTCTCCAAACAGCATCTCTGCTGTTCGAGCCAAGCTAGTATTTCATAAACTCGGCTTTCGTTCCAAATCGGCGAGGCCGGTGTGGAACCCCTGATTTCCGCGTGATTCCGCGGAATTTTCAGAGCTGGGATACCAGGACTCGAACCTAGAATGACGGTACCAGAAACCGTAGTGTTGCCAATTACACCATATCCCAATGGAACTTTCGGGCCGGTCCTGCGGGTCCAAACCCGCGCTCCCAGCGCCTCAGCACGAGTAATTACTTTACCCGAGAGTTTTGCCCTGCACAAATCGGCGCACCGACTCCTCACCGCAGGGCCTGGGGACGCCCCCAGCGGCGCCTTTTTGGGATCCATCCGCCGAAACCCTTGCCAATTCGACGCCAGCAAGTTTACGCTCGGTAAGTTACCAATGAGTAACAACCCCTCCCCCACCTGGCTGCGGGCAGAACAACGACCATTTTTGGATGTTAGCTGCATCACAGTTCCGGGGGGTCGGCAGCAGAGCCGCTGCCGGCGAGATCGTCGAGAGGAACAACCCGTGCCACAAAGCCGTGTCGCCACCGCCCCGCCCCGCACCCGGGCGCAACAGATCGCCATCGCCATTCTGGCCCTGCTGCTGATCGCCCTGCTGGCCTTCTACACTCTGGTCACCGGCCGCATCACGGATGGATCGGCCAGGCTCAACGACGGCGCGGGCCAGGCCGCCGCAGGGGCGCAGCAGTTGAAGGACGGAGCCGGGAAACTGGCTACCGGCGCAGGGCAGGCAGACGTCGGTGCCGGGAAACTCTCCGACGGCGCCTCGAAGATCCAGGAAGGGATTGCGGGCAAGCTGGCCCCTGGCGCGCAAAAGCTCGACGCCGGGGCGCAAAGCCTCGCGACGGGAGCCGTCAAAATCCAGGCGGACGTCAACAACAAGCTGGCCCCGGGCGTCTACAAGGTGGACGACGGCGCGCAGAAACTTGCCGCCGGCGCCGTGCAGCTCTGCGCCGCCCTGACCCCTACGGCCTCCGGGACCGCGCCGAACAACCTTGGTGACGGCGCCACCCAGCTCGACGCCGGGGCTGCCAAACTGGCCGACGGAACCGGACGCCTTGCCGCGGGCACCACCCAGCTGAAGGCCGGCACCGACCAGCTCAAGGGCTACCGGGGCGCCAACAACAATCCCGAAGCCGGCACCGGCACCGCCGCACTGGCCCAGGCGCTGGAACTGCTCAAGGCCGCCGCAGACGACCCCATCCAGGGCCTTGCTCCGCTGGCCGTGGTCAAAGACAAGATTGCCAAGATCCTCGCGGGAGCCCAGCGGCTGGATGCGGGGGCCTCCCAGCTCCAGGCCGGCGCAGCCCAGCTCAATGGCGGCGCGTCCCAGCTCAACGCCGGCGCGGGCCAGCTCCACGCCGGGACCGGAAAGCTGACCGCAGGTTTCGCCACCCTCGCGCAGAAGCTCAACAGCCAGGACCCCAACGCCCCCGGCGTTGTCCTCGGCACCCAGCTCCTCGCAGCCGGAACGGCAAAGATCCGCGTTGGGATGGACGGCGTCCCCGGCGACCCCGAACACCCCGGCCTGCTCAAGGCCACTGCCCGGATGACCGACGGCACATCACGGCTGGCCGACGGTACGCAGTCGCTGAACACCGGCATCACCGGAGACCCCGCCGATCCGGCCAACCCGGGCCTGCTCAAGGGCTCCACGGCCCTCGCCAACGGCGCTTCGCAGCTCTCGGACGGCAACACGAAGCTGGCGTCGGGCTCCAACCTGCTCTCCACCGGGGCCGGCAAGCTGGCCGACGGTAACTCCCGGATCGCCGAGGGCACGGGCACGCTCTACTCGAGTGCGGCCGCAGTGTCGCCGTCGAACATGATCAAGGCTGACGTCGCCGTGGCCCTGGGCCTGGTGGTTCTCCTGGGCCTGGCCGCCGTCGGAGTCTTCCTTGCACTGCGCAACCGGAGGCTTACGCAGGAAACGGCCTAGACCGCACGCAGAACGGCCCGCCCGGAGGAATGGATCCTCCGGGCGGGCCGTTTTTGTTGCCGGTCAGGCCAGCAGATCCGTCAGGGATGCGACCTCGCGCCCGGCGAAGCCCGGTGCAGGCTCCCCGGTGCGGTTCAGCCATACGCCCACCAGGCCGGCCGCCGTCGAGCCCTCCGCGTCAAGGAGGCGGTTGTCGCCGACGTACAAAGTGTCCCCGGCGCCCGTGCCGAGCCTGCGGACTCCCTCGAGGTAGATCGCGGGATCGGGCTTCGGCACACCCACAGTGTCCGTCCCCACAAGGACCCCAATGCGCTCGAGCCCGGCGGCGTCCAGCTTCACCCGCTGGTAATCATGCACGTTGTTGCTCACGGCGCCGTAGGGAACCTCGGCGGCGTCGAGCGCGTCCAGCAGCGGTCCCACGTCCTCGAACGCGCGGATGTAGCTGTGCTGGAGGCTGGCGTAGGAGCTCACCCAGTGGTGGGCCTGTTCGCCGTCTTCGAGTTCGACGCCGAAGTGCCCCAGGGCCGCCCGGCCGCGGAGCAGGCGTTGTTCATTGAACGTCAGCTCCCCGGCCAGGTAGCGGTCGTAGAAGTGGGTTGTCTCCCGGGTGAAGATCCGCCCGAACCGCTCCCAGCCGGCCTCGTCCAGGCCCGGCAGGAGGTGGCCGCTGACATCGCGCAGGGCCGTTGTCATGGCGAACTCGAGGTCCACCAGGGTGTCGTCGATGTCGAACAGCACCCCGCGGATGCCCTCGAGTCCGGCCGCAAGCACGCCGGTCCCGGCCCCGCCGTTCATCAGCCGCGGAAGGCGCGCAGGCGCGCCAGGGACGAGTCCTTGCCGAGGATCACCATGGACTCGAACAGCGGCGGGGAAATCCGCCGGCCGGAGACTGCCGTGCGGACGGGGCCGAACGCGAGACGCGGTTTGACGCCGAGCCCCTCCACGAGGGCCTCCTTCAGCGCTGCCTGGATGTTCTCCGCCGTCCAGTCCGTCACCGGTTCCAGGGCGGCGAGGGCGGCGTCAAGGACCTCGGTGAGGTTCGCAGGCAGGCCCTTGCGGGCGTCGTCGGCGACGTCGATCGCGTCATCGGCCTTGAAGAGGAAGGCCAGCATCTCCGGGGCTTCGCCGAGCAGGGAGATGCGTTCTTGGATGAGCGGTGCGGCTTCGGCCAGGATGGCGTCCTCGCGGGGGGTCAGGGTCTCGCCCACCAGCCCTGCGGCCTGCAGGTACGGCACCAGGCGGCCGCGGAAATCCTCGGGAGCGAGCATCCGGATGTGGGTGCCGTTGATCGCTTCGGCCTTCTTGATGTCGAAGCGGGCCGGGTTGGCCAGCACGTCGTTGACGTCGAAGTGCTCGATCAGCTGCTCGACGGTGAAGATGTCCTCGTCGGCGGACAGGCTCCAGCCCAGCAGCGACAGGTAGTTCAGCAGGCCCTCGGGGATGAAGCCGCGGTCGCGGAGCAGGAAGAGGTTGGACTGCGGGTCGCGCTTGGACAGCTTCTTGTTGCCCTCGCCCATCACGTACGGCAGGTGGCCGAACACGGGCAGGTAGCTGGCCACGCCGATCTCCATCAGGGCACGGAAGAGCACCACCTGGCGGGGCGTAGAGGACAGCAGGTCCTCGCCGCGCAGCACGTGGGTGATGCCCATAAGGGCGTCATCGACCGGGTTGACCAGTGTGTAGAGCGGCGAGCCGTCGGCCCGGACGATCACGTAGTCGGGGATGCTGCCGGCTTTGAAGGTGATGTCGCCGCGCACCATGTCGGTGAACGTGACGTCCTCGTCGGGCATCCGGACGCGCAGCACCGGCTTGCGGCCTTCGGCCTTGAAGGCGGCCAGCTGATCCTCGGAAAGGTCGCGGTCGAAGTTGTCGTAACCCAGCTTGGGGTCGCGGCCGGCAGCCCGGTGGCGGGCTTCAACTTCCTCCGGCGAGGAGTAGCACTCGTAGGCGTAGCCGGCCTCCATCAGCTTCGCGACGACATCCTTGTAGAGGTCCAGGCGCTGCGACTGGCGGTACGGCTCGTGCGGGCCGCCCACCTCGACGCCTTCCTCCCAGCTGATGCCCAGCCACTTGAGGGCCTCCAGCAGCTGCTGGTAGCTCTCCTCCGAGTCACGTGCGGCGTCAGTGTCCTCGATGCGGAACACGAAGGTGCCCTTGGTGTGCTTGGCGTGGGCCCAGTTGAAGAGGGCCGTGCGGATCAAGCCGACGTGGGGGGTGCCGGTCGGCGAGGGGCAGAACCGGACCCGGACAGGGGTTTCGGCAGTGACTTCGCGGGTGGCTTCACGGGTCAGTTCCGTGCTGGCAGTGCTGGAGACGGCGTCGGGTGCGGTGGGAGTAGTCATAGTGATACCAACTTTACCGCGTGCGCCGAGCCGCTTTCGGCTCGAAAAAGGACGGCCGCACCGTGGATCCACAGTGCGGGATCCACGGTGCGGCCGTCCTGGCGGCTTTCCTTGTTGCGGTACCGGCTAGCGGCGGACCACTGGGTTGGAGAGGCGGCCGATACCTTCGATCTCGACCTCGAAGCGGTCGCCGGCTTCGACCAGGCCGACGCCGGCAGGGGTGCCGGTCATAATTACGTCGCCGGGGAGCAGGGTGAACGCCTGCGAGACGACGGAAACCAGTTCGCGGACGCCGCGGATCATCTGGCTGGTGCTGCCGTCCTGCCGGAGGTCGCCGTTGAGCCGGCCCTGGATCTTCAGGTCCTCAGTGTCCAGTTCCGTCTCGATCCACGGGCCGAGCGGCGCCGAGGTGTCAAAGCCCTTCGCACGGGCCCACTGCAGATCCGTTTTCTGGACGTCGCGCGCCGTGAGGTCGTTGCCGCACGTGTAGCCGAAGACGACGTCGTCGACCCGTTCCTCCGGTACGTCCTTGCAGATGCGGCCGATCACGACGCACAGCTCTGCTTCGAAGGAAATCTCCTCGGAAAACTCGGGAAGGATAATCGGATCGTTGGGCCCGATCACTGAGGTGTTGGGCTTGAGGAACAGCAGCGGCTGCGCCGGCACCTCGTTGCCCAGCTCGTGGGCGTGTTCCACGAAGTTGCGTCCGACGCCGATCACCTTACTGCGCGGGATGATCGGGGCCAGGAGGCGGACGTCCTCCAACTTGTGCTTGACGGCAGTCCGCTCCACACCGTGGAAGAAGGGGTCACCGTTGATGACAGTGATTTCCTCACTGCCGGGCTGGCCTTCAACAATGCCGTACATGGGATCAGAATCGACTACAAACCGGGCGATACGCATGGTTCCAACCCTACCGTCTCGGCGGAACGGAGCGCAGATAGTCCAACTGTGCGGCGACGGAGAGTTCCGCCGCCGGACGGACGGCCGGGTCGACGGCGGCGTACACCGCGTCAGCCACTTCCTGCACCCCGGCCTCGGCACCCAGTTCCTCCAGCGCGGCCCGGATCTGGCCGAGCCGGTCCTGCCGGTGGTCGCGGTAGGCCCGGACGATGCTGTCGAGCGCCGGAAGCAGGGGTCCGTGAGCCGGGAGGACGGTGGCAGGGCCCAGATCTTCAAGCCGGTCCAGAGAGTCGAGGTAGTCTCCCAGCTTCCCGTCCGGGTAGTCCAGGACCGTGGTGCCGACGCCGAGGATGGTGTCGCCCGTAAGGACCGCACCGTGGGGCCCGTCGGCCGGCAGGTGGAAGCACACTGAATCGGAGGTGTGGCCCGGCGTCGCGAGGACCCGGATTTCGACCCCGGCGGCGTGCAGGACTTCTCCTGCCCGGAGCGGCTCTCCGCCGTGGCAGTGCGCGGGGTCGGCGGCGCGGACCGGCGCCCCGGTGAGTTCGGCAAAGCGCACGGAGGCGGCGGTGTGGTCGGCGTGGCGGTGCGTGATGAGGACGAGTTCGACGGCGCCGTAGCGCATCAGTTCCCGCAGGTGGTCCTCATCAAGCGGCCCCGGGTCAACCACCACCACGCGGCTCGAACCGGGCGCCGCCACGACGTAGGAGTTGGTGCCGTGCAGGCTCATGGGGCCGGGGTTGGGGGCCAGCCGGAACCTCGTCAGTTCGGTGCTGCGGACCAGGGCGCGGTCATCATCGGGGATCACCATTCCATCTTCCCACCGCGGCGTTCAAACGAGCAGCAGCAGGAGAATCACGACGGCGGCCCGCACCAAATGGTGCGGGCCGCCGTCGTACTTATCCGGACAGGCTATGCCAGGCGGGTCAGCCAGCCGTGGGTGTCCTCGACCGTGCCGGTCTGGATGCCGAGCAGCTGGGCGCGGATGGCCATGGTGGTCTCCCCCGCGGTCGCGTCCTCGGAGCCGATGAATTCGGTGTCGTCCTTCAGGACGCCGATCGGGGTGATGACGGCGGCGGTACCGCAGGCGAAGACCTCGGCGATTTTGCCGGACGCAACGCCCTCGCGCCACTCATCAAGGGTGATCTTGCGCTCCGTGACGTCGCGGCCCATGTCACGGGCCACTTGGATAACGGAGGAGCGGGTGACACCTTCGAGGATGGTGCCGGAGAGGGCGGGGGTGACCAGCGAACCGTCTTTCATCACGAAGAAGACGTTCATGCCGCCGAGTTCCTCAACGGCGTTGTCGTTGAACTGGTCGAGGAACAGGACCTGCTTGCAGCCGTGGGCCTCGGCCTCCTGCTGGGCGATCAGTGAGGCGGCGTAGTTGCCGCCGCACTTGGCGGCCCCGGTGCCGCCGCGGCCGGCGCGGGCGTATTCGCGGGAGATCCAGATGGACACCGGCTTCAGCTCCCCGCCGAAGTAGTTGCCCGCGGGCGAGGCGATGACGCGGAAGGAGACCTCACGGGCGGCGCGGACCCCCAGGAACGCTTCGGTGGCGATCATAAAGGGACGCAGGTACAGGGCTTCGCCGTCGCCGGACGGGACCCATTCGCGGTCCGCTGAGACAAGTTCACGGATGGCGGCAAGGAAGTATTCCTCGGGCAGCTCCGGCAGAGCCAGCCGGCGCGCGGACTTGTTCAGGCGCGCTGCGTTGGCCTCGGGCCGGAACGTCCAGACCGAACCGTCGGCGTGGCGGTAGGCCTTGAGCCCCTCGAAGATCTCCTGGCCGTAGTGCAGCACCGCGGCCGAAGGGTCAAGCGAGATGGGGCCATAGGGTTCGATCCGGGCATCGTGCCAGCCGCCCTTGCCCTCGGCATCAACGCTGTAGTCGACCACTGCGGTGTGGTCAGTGAAGTAGTCGCCGAACCCCGGGTTGGCCAGGATAGCTGCGCGTTCTTGTGCGGACTTCGGGGTCGCCGAGAGCCGCTGGGTGAATTCGACGCCATGGGCAGTCTGGGTCATGGTTCCTCCACGGTCGGCTGCCTGGTGTGTGAACGCGGTTCATCCTCGGACCACGGCAGCATATTGGTGATTCGAAACAAGCTTACGCCCGTTGCAGCGGCCCTCCGGGGCGTCGTCGTCCCCGTCCCGGACGGCGAGCGGGCCGGGTGTCAGAGAGAGGCGGCAATCGCGTCGCCGATCGCGGCGGTGCTGCGGAAGCTCCCGTCGCGGCTTTCGACGTCGGCTGCCACTGCCGCCTCGATCTTCCGGGCCGCTGCGGTGTAGCCCAGGTGGTCCAGCAACAGGGCCGCGGACAGGATGGCGGCGCTCGGGTCGGCCTTCTGCTGGCCGGCGATGTCCGGAGCCGAGCCGTGCACCGGCTCAAACATCGACGGTGCTGTGCGGTCCATATTGATGTTTCCGGACGCGGCCAGGCCGATGCCGCCGGTCACGGCGGCGGCGAGGTCGGTGAGGATGTCACCAAAGAGGTTGTCCGTGACGATCACATCAAAGCGCGCCGGATCGGTGACCATAAAGATCGTTGCGGCATCAACGTGGAGGTAGTCATGGGTAACCTCCGGGAACTCCTGCGCGACGGCCTCGACGGTCCGCTTCCACAGGTGCCCGGCGAAGACCAGCACGTTGTGTTTGTGAACCAGCGTCAGCCTCTTGCGCGGGCGCGCGTTGGCCCGGCGGAACGCATCACGGACCACCCGTTCGACGCCGTGAGCGGTGTTGAGCGAGACTTCCGTGGCTACCTCGTGGGGTGTCCCCTCGCGCAGGGTGCCGCCGTTGCCGACGTAGGGCCCTTCGGTTCCCTCCCGGACCACGATGAAGTCGATCTCTCCGGGGTTGGCCAGCGGGCTGCCGACACCGGCGTACAGCCGGGAGGGGCGCAGGTTCACAAAGTGGTCGAGGCTGAACCGGAGTTTAAGCAGCAGTTCACGTTCAATGATCCCGGAGGGAATGCGGGTGTCGCCGGGAGCGGCGCCCACGGCACCGAAGAGGATCGCATCCCGGGTGCGGAGGTCCGCCAGGGTTTCCGCCGGCAGGGTCTCCCCCGTCTCGAGCCAGTGCTGGGCGCCCAGCTCATAATGGGTTTGCTGCAGGACGATGCCTTCTGCGGCGGCGGCCTTCTCGAGGACTTTCAGCGCCTCGGCGGTTACTTCCGGGCCAACGCCGTCGCCGGGGATAACTGCCAGGTCAATCGTGGATGCGCTCATGGATTCAGCGTAGCTGCGCAATCCACATGCTGGGCAAATCGTCTCATTATGCGGAAAGGGGCCTAGCTCCCTGTGACCGGCGACGCCACAACGGCGACGTTCTGGCCCCACAGATCACCGGTGTAACAGGAGATCAGGACCAGCCTGTTCGGAACCACGGCCCAGATCGGGCTGTCTTTCAAACCCGCTTTCACGTAGGTCGTGACGGAGTCCACTTTGTACGCAATGGCTCCGGTCGCCGTCTGCACCGTCAGCGTGTCCCCTGGCCTGGCCAAGGTGCTTAGCCGATTGAACGGCGCCTCGACGCCCTGCCAGCTGTGTCCGACGACGTACGTGGTATTCGTCGATCCGGCCCCCGGCGTACCGAACGGCGCCAGCCAGTAGCCGTCCATTGTCTCCGGGGGCACGATGCTCTGGCTTGCAGCCTCACCCGGTGTCGGCTGCAGTGGATGAATGGCGACGTCCATCTGCGCTGCCGGGTAGGAAATACGCTGCGGAACGGAGGCCACGGGCCCCTGCGCCCAGGGCGGTGCCGTGTGCTGGGGCGCCGCTTTCGGGGAGGCGGGAGGCCGCGCGGCGGACGGACCTGGGCTCGGCCGTAGGGCGACTGCTGCCGGAGTGGTTGCCGCGGCTGCGGCCGTTGGCAGGGATGCCGCTACGGGTTCGGACGAGCCGTTCCCTCCGCCGGTGACGCCGAAAGCTGCGTAGAGGATCCACGCTGCCAGGAGTCCAATGAGGCAGGCCGCCAGAAGCACTTTGTCGCGGCCGCGCATCAGCAGGACGCGGGGTGCCGCAGTGGCGGAACTGTCGGCTTTGCTGCTGAGGGCCATGAGTGCTCCTGGTGAGCTGTACCTTGTTGCAATGGCTGTGCGGGGTTGCAATGGCTGTGCGGGCCGGTTGCACACTGGCAGCCGGCCCGCACCTTACCTAACTGGTGGCTTTGCCGCTTCGGAGCATGCCCCGCAGGAGGGCCGTGGCAGCCCCCGCGGTGAGTACTCCAGTGAGAAGCGAGAGCCACAGCGGAATGCCCGCAGCAGGAGTGCTGGCGACCGCCGTCTGGACGTTGAACCCAACGTTGGCCACCACCGGAGCCGGTGCTCCCGTGGCTGCGCCGGTTGGCGGCGTCGCGGGCTTGACCGGCTTCACTGCCGGCGGAGTCGCGGGCTTGGCCGGCTCATCGCAACCGCAATGATCGCCGTCACCGTTGTGGTCCCCGCCGTGGCCATGTCCGTCGCCGTCACCGTTGTGGTCTCCGCCGTGGCCATGTCCATCGCCGTCACCGTTGTGGTCTCCGCCGTGGCCATGTCCATCGCCGTTCCCGTTTCCGTTTCCGTTGCCGTTTCCGTCACCGTTGTGATCGCCACCGTTCCCGTTTCCGTTTCCGTTTCCGTTGCCGTTTCCGTTGCCGTCACCGTTGTGATCGCCACCGTTCCCGTTTCCGTTTCCGTTCCCGTCACCGTTGTGATCGCCACCGTTCCCGTTTCCGTTTCCGTTCCCGTTCCCGCTTCCGTTTCCGTTGCCGTTGCCGTCACCGTTGTGATCGCCACCGTTCCCGTTTCCGTTGCCGTTGCCGTTGTGATCACCCGACTGGCCACCATTGCCGTTGCCATTACCGTTGTGATCACCCGACTGGCCACCATTGCCGCTGCCATTACCGTTGCCAGGCTTGTCGCCCTTATCCGGCTTGTTCGACTTGTCCGGCGCCGGCGGAGCTTCCGGCTTGTTCGAATTGTCCGGCTTGTTCGAGTTGTTCGAAGTGTCCGGCTTGTTCGAGTTGTCGGGCGCGGTCGGCTTGTCCGGGTGTGAATCGGCGGACGAGCCGCCTGTGTGCACCCCGGCGGGATTGCTCGGAGGTGCCGCGTTTGCAGTGGCTGCGCTGCCCAGCAGGGCGAGGCCAAAGATCCCCATAGTTGCGATTAGTCGTTTCACCGTTCGTCGCTCCATTCAGAGTCGATTTCCGACCTGACGGCACTACGTGGAGTAACCACCTGAGACCAATGAACCGAAGGTTCGAGGCCTTCTAGAGCGAGAATGAAGTGATGACCGATACTCCCCAGCAGCGTTGTCAGCCCGCTAACGCTGTCAGGCTAGGACGGGGTAGAAAGCGGAGTCCCGAGTAACGACTGCCCCTTTTGGGTGCGAAATTACCCGTTCTTCCGCAGGAACTACTTGGACCTTAAAAGCCGCGAGGCGGTACAGGGTGGCAACGCAGTCCTTGCGGAGCATTGCCACCCTGTACCGCCTCGGCGCAGCGGTGAAGCGCGGGACGAGTCAGGCCTCTGCGGGCTCCTCGTACTTGGGGAACACCGGCGCCGGTGCGGGCAACTCTGCGCCCGCCGCGATCGGTGTGTCGAGCGCCGAGAAGTCCCGGGCGCCGCCCTCGGGCTGGCCCAGGCTAACCAGGATGGCCCCGGCCGACGTCGGCATGACCGGCTGGGCGAGGATCGCCACGATCCGCAACACCTCAAGGGTGACGTACAGGACCGTGTTCATCCGTTCGACGTCGGTCTTCCGCAGCACCCACGGGGCCTGCTCGGCGAAGTAGGCGTTCGTGTCACCCAAGACGTTCCAGATTGCCTCCAGCGCGCGGCTGAATTCCTGCTTTTCGAAGGCGGCGCGGGCGACGCCCAGGAGGCCCTTGGCCTGACCCAGCAATGCGGCGTCCTCCGCGCTGAAGCCGGCCGGAACCGGAACGCGGCCCTCGCAGTTCTTGGCCACCATGGACAAGGACCGCTGGGCGAGGTTGCCAAAGTTGTTCGCCAGGTCCGAATTCATCCGGCCGACGATGGCGTCGTGGCTGTAGTTGCCATCGGCACCGAAAGGCACCTCGCGGAGCAGGAAGAAGCGGACCTGGTCCAGCCCGTACTGAGCCACCCAGTCGGCAGGAGCCACGACATTCCCCAGCGACTTGGACATCTTGACGCCCTGGTTGTGCAGGTGCCCGTGGATCATGACCCGCTTGGGCAGCTCCAGCCCGGCGGACATCAGGAACGCTGGCCAGTACACCGCGTGGAACCGCGAAATGTCCTTGCCGATCACGTGGACATCGGCGGGCCAGTACTTCCGGAAGCTGTCCGATTCGGTATCCGGGAATCCGACGCCGGTCAGGTAGTTGGTCAGCGCGTCAACCCAGACGTACATCACGTGGTCCGGGTTGCCCGGTACCGGCACACCCCAGTTGAAGGAGGTACGGCTAATGGACAGGTCCTCCAGGCCGCCCTTGACGAAGCTAATGACCTCGTTAAAGCGGCCGTGGGGTGCACCGAAGTCCGGCTGGTCCCCGTAGAGGGCCAGCAGCCGGTCCTGGTAGGCGGAGAGCTTGAAGAAGTAGCTCTCCTCTTCGGTCCAGGTCACCTCGGTGCCTGTTTCGGAGGCGTAGCGGAGGCCATCCTCGCGGACCTCGGTCTCGTCCTCCACGAAGTACCGCTCGTCACGGACGGAGTACCAGCCGGCGTACTTGGACAGGTAGATGTCGCCGTTGGCCTCCATCCGCTGCCACAGGGCCTTGGCCGCCTCGTAGTGGTCCGGGTCAGTGGTGCGGATAAAGCGGTTCAGCGAAATTCCAAGGTCGTCGCTCATCCGGCGGAATGCCGTGGAGTTACGGTCGGCCAGTTCCTTGACCGGGATGCCTTCCTTTTCCGCGGTCTGCTGCATCTTCAGGCCGTGCTCGTCAGTGCCGGTCATAAAGAAGACGTCGTAGCCGTCCAGCCGCTTGAACCGGGCCATCGCGTCCGTGGCGATGACCTCATAGGCGTGGCCGATGTGAGGCACCCCGTTGGGGTAGCTGATGGCCGTGGTGATGTAGAACGGGGTTTTTTCGGAAGGCGTCACGTTATAAACCTAGATCAGTTCGGTCAGGGTATCGCTCTGGCGGACGAGTTCGTGGTCGTGTGACGCCACGAGCACAGCGATACCGTCCGACGTCGTGTCCTTGAGGATGCTGATAATGCGGTTGGCCGAGGTGCGGTCCAGGCTCGCCGTGGGCTCGTCGACCACCAGCACGCGGGTGCCGAGGATCAGGGCGCGGGCGATCGCGACGCGCTGGCGTTCACCGCCGGAGAGCTGGGCGGGACGGTGGCGCATGCGCCGGCCCAGGCCAACCAGGTCAAGAAGGTCCTTGGCCTGGTCGCGCCGCTGTTCGACCTCGCCGTCGGGCACGGCGGGCAGCAGGACGTTCTCCAGCGCGCTCATGCCGTCAATCAGGGCGCCGCCCTGGTCGACGTAGCCGATCAGCGCGCGACGGCGGTCGGCGATCTCGTCGTCGCCCATGGTTTCGAGCGAGTCGCCCTCCCAGAACACCCGGCCCGACGTCGGCAGGGTCAGGCCCGCGCCGACGGTCAGGATGCTGGTCTTGCCCGAACCGGAGCGGCCGGCGACGCAGTGCATTTCGCCGGCGTGCAGGGTCATGTTGAAGTCGTCAACGACGTTGACGGCTTCAGCGCCGCCCTTGCCGCCGCCGTAGTGGATGGTGATGTTGCTCAGTTCCAGCGGAGTGGCGTGGTCTGTGGCTTTCACGATCGTGTTGGCGCGGGTCTGGTGGCTGCCGTTCCCGGTGCTCTCCGGCATCCGGTTCCGGGCCGCCCTGGTCAGGTTCAGCTCGTTAGTCATTGGACCACTTTCGTTGCAATCGGAATCCAGCAAAGTACAGCCACGAGTCCGGCGATTCCGGCCCAGAGTGCGGCATAGGGGGCGAGGAGCAAGCCGATAGCGAGGGCGCCGAGGACACCCAGGGGCACGGCGATGGCTCCCACCATGGCGTTTTCGAAGAAGCGGACCTGGCCCAGCATGTCCGGGTTCCAGCCCATGGCCTGCAGGATGCCGAGGTACTCCCGCTTGGCACCGAGCTCGAACCGGCCGGTGACCATGGTCAGCAGGAGCCCGACGGCCACCCCGGAGACGCCCAGGATGATGCTCGGCATAGCGATGCTGGCCGCGGCCAGTCCGCTCAGTGCGCTGGCGCCGGCGGCGCGCGGGATGTCGATCAGGAGTGCGGCCAGGCCGCCCACGGCGGCACCGAAGACGCCGACGGCGACCGCCAGCGAGCCGGTGTTGAACTTGTTGGTGCTCAACTGCCGGCTGGCGAAGGTCAGCGGCGAGTCCACCGGGATGAGCCGTTCGTCGTGCTGCGGTTCCTGGTCGATGACCTCACGGTGGCGGAGCTGCTGTGCGGCGAAGAAGGCTGCGCCGCAGTACAGGACCAGGACCGAGGCCGACACCACCGCGGTGGCGGGGTTCCAGCTGATCAGGCTCAAGGCAATTCCGGCCACAGCCAGCAGGGCCGCGCCGACGCCGAACTCGGCCAGGACCCAGGACCGGATCTTCCGCTGCGTCCAGCCCATCGCCCGGAGGGTTCCGGCTTCGCGCCGGCGCTTGCGGACATAGCTGACGGTGGACGCGCCGGTCAGGAGAGCGGCACCGCACAGGGTCAGGAACAGCAGGGTGAGGTTGGTGCCGGTCAGCGAGCCGGAGACTGCGTCGGCGGCGTTCTGCCGCACCCACGACTGCTGGACGGTGCCCAGCGGTGATTCCTTGCCGGCGTCGTCCTTGGAGTAGCCGGGAACAAAAATGCTGGCATCCTCACGGGCGGAGCCGGCCACGACGGTCGCTTCCAGGCCCATGTCACGGATCTGCTGGGCAAGTTTTTCGACCTCGGGCTGGGCCTGCTTCCAGCTGCCGTCCACATTGGCGCGGACACGCACGGCGTCGATGACGGAGGCGTTCTTCTCGTAGCCGCGGGCGGCGGCCAGGCCGTAGTAGTCGGTGATGGCGCCGGCCGACTGGCTGACCAGTCCGGTGGCGCTCAGCGAGGGCTTGAGCGCGGTGTGCGCGACGTCCTTGCCGTCGGCGTCCTTGGTCAGGGTCATCGGCGTCGGATCGTAGCCGCCGAGGGGCAGGCGGTTGACGTCGCCGGCTGCTTCCTGGACCTTGGCCGGGTCAAAGGTTCCGTAGACCATGGCGAGCGGGGTGGCAGGCTTCTTGCCGGTCGCGAGGTTCTCGCGGTACGCCCGCTCATCCACCGGGGTGCGCTGTGTCTGGTCGACCGGGGCATCATTGGCGCCCTTTTCGGGAAGCCGGTTGACCGTGACCCAGTCGCCGGGGACAGCGGACTTGTCAACGGCACCGTTTCCGGCCGTGTTCCCGTCCTTGTACTTGGGCGCGGCGGCGAAATCGGTGCTCCACGTTGCGGGGTTGTACAGGCCCTGGCCGAAGCTGCCGGTGTCCCCCATCAGCTTGGACAGGTCCTTGGAACCAGGCCAGGACAGGGCGAACGGCGATTTGGACACGAACGGGAGGTAGTCCTTGTCCAGCGAGCGGGTGGCGGTGCCGACGTCTTTGGTGACGTTGCCGGCGTCGTCGATTTCCTCGATCTTGACCGAGTACTTCAGGTCCAGGGACGTGCCGGAGCGGACGATCAGGGGAATGGCCTGCGAATCGGCGGTGAGCTGGCCGGAGCGTTTGGCCTGCTGGTACTGCGTCATCAGGGGCGCCCAGTACTTGAGCTTGACGCCAAGGAAGTCGGGGCCTTCTTTGAGCTGTTCCATGCTGATGCCGCTGGTGAAGAGGCTTTCGAAGTGGCGGCCGATTGCGCCGGCGTTGCGGGCATCGGCCGGCGGTGCCTTCTCCAGCGGGGCCAGGAAGTCGCCGGACCCGCCCAGGAGGGCGCGCTCTGAGACGGGGTCGACGGCGACGACGGATTCGGTGACCTGGGGCGCGAGGGGCAGCCCGACGGAGAGGTTGAAGAGATTGTGTTCGGAGCCGCCGGCCGGGGCCGGGAACTTGATGCCGGTCTCCCCCTCCGGGCCCGCGATACGGACGCTCTTGCCGCCGGCCACTTGCTCTTCGACGAGTTTGGCTTTGCCCAGGGAGCCCTCGGCAGTGGTCTTGAACAGGGTCTGCTCGGATTTGCCGTCCGAGCTCACGGCGCTGGCGGTCAGGCGGTACTTCTTGGCCGTATCGCTCAGGACGGACTCGGCAGCCGGCCACTTGGACGGATCGGTGGCGCTGGGGTCACCCGCGGTACCGGCCAGGCCCGCGTTGTAGCCGAGGTAGTCGGTGGCGTCGAGCCGCGGCGTTTCGAGGTTCTGCGAGACGCGGGAGACCAGGCTGATGGGGGCCGCCACCGAGGTGCCGGACAGCTTGCGGATCGATTCCAGCTGGTCGAAGCTGATGCCGCCCTGGCCGGTGGCGATTTCGGGCTGCATCAGGCCGCCGCTGTCCTTCGCCTTGGCCTGGACGAGGACGTCGTAGAGGCCCCGTGAGTTCTGGTCCACGGTGCGGTTCAGCGCGGCCTGAGATTGGCCTTGCACCAGGACGGACAGGCACATGGCCACGATCAAAATGGACGCGGTCAGCAAAAGCACTCTGCTTCTGATGAACCTCTGGACGGCGTTCATTGGGCTCCTGAAAGCTGGATTGCGTGCGCACACCGCAGTTCACTCCGTGTGGAGCTGAAGGCGTCCCAAGGCCCGGTGTGCAAAAGTAAAGGCCGGTCTGCCGGCCTAATCCGAAATTCGGACCTAGCCATTGTACGCAGACCGGCCGCTCATTCGTGGCCGCCGGCGGCGGTGTTGCCGCCGCCGGCGTCCGCGGCGGGGACTCAGTCCTCCAGGTCGACCTCGCGGACCATGTCAGCGCCGATTCCGGCCTTGATGGCTTCCAGGACCTGCTGCGGGACGGAGCTGTCGATGGTCAGCAGAGCCAGGACCTGGCCGCCCTCGGTCTGCCGGGCCACCTGCATCCCGGCGATGTTGATGTTGTTCATGCCCAGGATGTGGCCGATGGTTCCGATCACGCCGGGCCGGTCGGAGTAGGCCACAACCACGAGGTGTTCGCTGATCGGGATTTCCACCTCAAAGCCGTTGATGCCAACGAGCTTCTGGATCTGCTTGGGTCCGGTCAGCGTGCCGGCCACCGAGATCTGGCTGCCGTCACTGAGGGCGCCCCGCAGGGTCAGGACGTTCCGGTACGACTCCGTGTCCGGGGTGGTGATGAGCCGGACATTGATGCCGCGCTGCTCGGCGATGACAGGGGCGTTGACGTAGGAAACCTGTTCGGTGACGACGTCGGCGAAGATGCCCTTGAGGGCTGCGAGTTCGAGCACCTTGACGTCGAGTTCGGAGATCTCGCCCGCCACTTCGACGTCGAACTGCGTCAGCGAGGCGTGGGTCATGGCTGTGAAGATCCGGCCCAGCTTCTCGATGAGGGGAATGCCGGGGCGGACGTCCGGGGCGATGACGCCGCCGGCGACGTTCACGGCGTCGGGCACCAGTTCGCCGGCGAGGGCCTGGCGGACGGACTTGGCGACCGAGACGCCGGCCTTTTCCTGTGCTTCGTCGGTGGAGGCGCCCAGGTGCGGAGTCACCACCACGTTATCGAGCTTGAAGAACGGCAGGTCAGTGCTGGGCTCCTTGACGAAGACGTCGACGCCGGCGCCGCCGATCTCGCCGGCTTCAAGGGCGGCGTAGAGCGCCTCCTCGTCCACCAGGCCGCCACGGGCGACGTTGACGACGTACGCCGTGCTCTTCATCTTCTTGAAAGCGTCCGCACCGAGCATGCCGACGGTTTCCGGGGTCTTGGGCATGTGGATGGTGATGAAGTCCGACTGGGCCAGGAGCTCGTCCAGGGTCACCAGCTGCACACCGAGCTGGGCGGCGCGGGCGGAGGTGATGTAGGGGTCGTACGCGAGGATTTTGGTGTCGAAGCCCTTCAGCCGGGCCGCGACGAGCGCGCCGATCCGGCCGAGGCCGATGATGCCGACCTTCTTCTCGAACAGCTCCGTGCCGGTGTACTTGGAGCGCTTCCACTCGCCGTCCTTCAGCGCGGCGGAGGCCTGCGGAATGTGGCGGGCGAGGCTGAGGATGTGGCCGACCGTCAGTTCGGCGGCGGAGACGATGTTCGACGTCGGCGCGTTGACCACCATCACGCCGGCCTGGGTGGCGGCTTTGATATCGACGTTGTCCAGTCCGACGCCGGCGCGGGCGATGACCTTGAGGTTTTTCGCGGCGGCAATGGCTTCGGCGTCCACCTGGGTGGCGGAGCGGATTAGGATCGCGTCGACGTCGGCGATCGCGGAGAGCAGCTGGGAACGGTCGGCGCCGTCGGTCTGGCGGATTTCAAAGTCCGGGCCGAGGGCCTCGACTGTGGCGGGCGAAAGTTCCTCAGCGAGGAGTACAACAGGTTTGGTGCTTGTCACCGGTGACCTCTTTAGCTCTCTTGTGTATCAGGTGGGGATTTTGGTGAAACGGGTGGTACGTGTGGTGCTCAACGCAGGGAAGCCGGACCCCAAGTAATGGTGTCCGGCTTCCCTGCCGGTCAATCGCCTTAGCGGGCTACTGAGCCTTCGGTGTAGTCGTCTTCGTTCTTGATCCAGGAAAAGAGCTTGCGCAGTTCGCGGCCGGTGGCCTCGATCGGGTGGTCCTCGCCCTTCTTGCGCAGGGCCTTGAACTCCGGGGCTCCGGCGTCCTGGTCGTCAATGAAGCGCTTGGCAAAGGCGCCGTCCTGGATGTCCTTCAGGACCGCCTTCATGTTTTCCTTCACCTCGGGGGTGATGACGCGCGGGCCGGAGACGTAGTCGCCGTACTCTGCGGTGTCGGAAACGCTCCAGCGCTGCTTGGCGATGCCGCCCTCGACCATCAGGTCGACGATCAGCTTGAGCTCGTGGAGCACCTCGAAGTAGGCGACCTCGGGCTTGTAGCCGGCCTCGGTGAGGGTCTCGAAGCCGTACATGATCAGCTGCGAGGCGCCACCGCAGAGGACTGCCTGCTCGCCGAAGAGGTCAGTCTCGGTCTCTTCGGTGAAGGTGGTCTCGATGACGCCGGCGCGGGTGCCGCCGATTGCCTTGGCGTAGGACAGGGCCAGTTCCTTGGCCTTGCCGGACGGGTTCTGCTCGACGGCGATCAGGTCGGGCACGCCGCGGCCGGCTTCGAACTCGCGGCGCACGATGTGGCCCGGGCCCTTGGGGGCGACGAGGGCGACGTCAACGTCGGCCGGCGGCTTGATGTAGCCGTAGCGGATGTTGAAGCCGTGGCCGAAGAACAGGGCGTCGCCGGCCTGCAGGTTCGGGGCGATGTCCTCGGCGTAGACGTGGCGCTGGACCTGGTCCGGGGTGAGGATCATGATGAGGTCGGCCTCGGCGACGGCGTCCGCAACGTTGAGCACGCGGAGGCCCTCTGCCTCGGCCTTGGCGCGGGACTTGGAGCCTTCCTTCAGGCCGACGCGGACGTCAACACCGGAATCGCGCAGGCTGAGGGCGTGGGCGTGGCCCTGGGAGCCGTAACCGATGACGGCGACGGTGCGGCCCTGAATGATCGACAGGTCGGCGTCGTCGTCGTAGAACATTTCAGTCACTGGGGTGTCTCCTTTGAATGGATTCTTTGGTGTTGTCTGTGAAAAACGGGGTGGGGATTTGATGCGGGGGCTGGGGTCTGCCTGTTAGGCGGACCGCAAAGCCCTGTCACTCATGGAGCGGGACCCTCGGCCGACGGCCAGGGTGCCGGACTGCACGATTTCGCGGACGCCGAAGGGCTCCAGCACCGAAAGCAGTGCCGTGAGCTTGTCGGGGTGGCCTGTGGCCTCGATGACCACCGACTCTGTGGAGACGTCGACCACTGAAGCGCGGAACAGGTCGGCTGCCTGGGTTACCTGCAGCCGGGTTGCGGCATCCGCACGTACCTTGACCAGGATGTGGTCGCGCTGTACGGAAGATTCGGGGGTGAGCTCGACGATCTTGATCACGTTGACCAGCTTGTTCAGCTGTTTAGTGACCTGCTCGATCAGCTCGCCGTCGGCGTCGACCACGACCGTCATCCGGGAGATGCCCGGGACCTCAGTGGGGCCGACGGCCAGGGAATTGATGTTGAAGGCGCGCCGGGCAAAGAGGCTGGCCACGCGGGTCAGCACACCGGGCTTGTCCTCGACCAGAACCGAAAGTGTATGGCGGGTCATGTTCAGTCCTCTTCTTCCCAGTCCGGGGTCATGTTGCGGGCAACCTGGATCTGGTCGTTGCTGACTCCGGCGGGCACCATCGGCCACACCATGGAGTTCGGGCTGACGACGAAGTCGATCACGACGGGGCGGTCGTTGATCGCCAGGGCCTGCTGGATGGTCGCGTCGATGTCCTCGTCGCGTTCGCAGCGGAACGCCGCACAGCCGTAGGCGTCCGCCAGCTTGACGAAGTCCGGGATCCGGACGGTGTCATGGCCGGTGTTGAGGTCGGTGTTGGAGTAGCGGCCCTCGTAGAAGAGGGTCTGCCACTGGCGGACCATACCCAGCGAGGAGTTGTTGATGACAGCGACCTTGATGGGGATCTTGTTGATTGCGCAAGTGGCGAGCTCCTGGTTGGTCATCTGGAAGCAGCCGTCGCCGTCGATGGCCCAGACCACGCGGTCCGGCTCCCCCACCTTGGCGCCCATGGCCGCAGGCACGGCGTAGCCCATGGTGCCGGCCCCGCCGGAGTTCAGCCAGGCGTGGGGGCGTTCGTACTTGATGAACTGGGACGCCCACATCTGGTGCTGGCCGACGCCGGCGACGTAGACGCCTTCGGGTCCGGTCAGGGCACCGATCCGCTCGATGACCCGCTGGGGTGCGCTGAGACCGTCCTCGGGTTCGGTCCAGCCCAGCGGGTAGGTCTCCTTGAGGTTGTTCAGGAAGGCCCACCAGTTGGTCAGGTCCGGGGTGCCCGAGGCCTCGAACTGCTGGCGCAGGGCCTCGCTGAGCTCCGGAATGATCTCTTTGACGGAGCCGACGATCGGCACGTCGGCGGTGCGGTTCTTGGAGATCTCGGCCGGGTCGATGTCGGCGTGGATGACCTTGGCGTGCGGGGCAAAGGACTTCAGGATGCCGGTGACCCGGTCATCAAAACGGGCCCCCAGGGTGATCAGCAGGTCGGACTGCTGCAGTGCGGTCACAGCGGACACCGTCCCGTGCATGCCGGGCATACCGACGTGCTGCGGATGGGAGTCCGGGAACACGCCCCGGGCCATCAGGGTGGTGACCACCGGTGCGCCGGAGAGTTCGGCCAGTTCCCGCAGTTCCGCGGAGGCGTGGGCCTTGACCACACCGCCGCCGACGTACAGCACCGGCTTGGTGGCGGCGGCGATCAGCCGGGCGGCCTCGCGGACCTGCTTGTTGTGACCGCGGACCACGGGGCGGTACCCGGGGAGGTCGATCCTGGGGGGCCAGGAGAACGTCATCTGCCCTTGCTGGGCATCCTTAGCCACGTCCACCAGGACGGGACCCGGCCGGCCGGTGGAGGCCAGGTGGAAAGCCTCCGCCATCACGTGCGGGATGTCGTTGGGGTCGGTGACCAGGAAGGAGTGCTTGGTGATCGGCATGGTGATGCCGACGATGTCCGCCTCCTGGAAGGCGTCCGTTCCAATGACTCCGCTGGAAACCTGGCCGGTGATGGCCACCATCGGCACGGAGTCCATGTGGGCATCCATGATGGCGGTAACGAGGTTGGTGGCACCGGGGCCCGAGGTGGCGATGCAGACGCCAACCCGCCCGGTGACCATGGCATAGCCTTGCGCGGCGTGGCCGGCTCCCTGTTCGTGACGGACCAGCACGTGGTTCATGCTGGAGGCCATCAAGGGGTCATAGGTGGGCAGGATTGCGCCACCGGGCAAACCGAAAATGTCCTCGACGCCGAGTTCTTCGAGCGAGCGGACGATTGCTTGCGAGCCGGTCATCATCGTCGGGGGTACGACGTTGTTCGGCCCAAGGACGGGAGAGGCAGCAGCATGCTCGACGCCGGCATCGGCCGGGCGTTCGACGCGTTCCGGAGCCTTGTGGGCTCCAGCGGACTTTGTGGCCATCAGCGAGGGGCTGATCGGCAATCCTTTGCTCATCGGACTCTTCCTTCGGTGGATCTACGGGTGGATCTTCGGCGATCTGGTGATGCGGGTGGTGCTGGTGTTGCGGAAATAAAAAAACCCCTCAGCCTGGCGGCTCTTCGAGGGGTTGCGCGTGACGGGTCGTTACCAGTCGGGCTATGGAGCCACGCGCTTGGTAAGTACGACGACTGCAGCTGCGCAAGCGCCGCCGGAAACGATCTCGATCATGCGTTCAGTGTTCCCTCTGGGCGAGACAGGTGTCAACGAGCCCGACTCCTGTCTCACCATGTGGACTTCATCGTCCACCTACTGAACTCCCCACTCCCCCTCGTACCAGGCCCGCCCAGGCGGCAGGCGGGAGTCTCCTACCCCAAGCGGACGGCGCGGACGCCGTTCGCTTGGGGCCCCTCGGAGCCTCCCTTATTAAGCGTGGTCGCCCGCGCTGAGGGAGCTACCCGCAGTACGCGCCCGTGGAGGCGCTGTGCACCAGCTTGGCGTACTTGGCCAGAACACCCTTCGTGAACTTGGCCGGCAGCGGCTCCCAGCCCACCTTGCGGGCTTCGAGCTCGGCGTCGTCGACCAGCAGGTCAAACGTCCGCGAGGCGATGTCCACCCGGATGCGGTCGCCGTCCTTGACGAAGGCGATCGGGCCGCCGTCGACCGCTTCCGGCGCGACGTGGCCAATGCACAGTCCGGTGGTACCACCGGAGAAGCGGCCGTCCGTGAGCAGCAGGACATCCTTGCCCAGGCCGGCGCCCTTGATGGCGCCGGTAATGGCGAGCATTTCGCGCATGCCCGGGCCGCCCTTGGGCCCTTCGTAGCGGATGACCACCACGTCGCCGGCCTTGATCTCGCCCTTGTCGAGCGCGTCGAGGGCGCCCTGCTCGCGTTCGAAGACGCGGGCGGAGCCCTCAAAGACATCGGCGTCGAAGCCTGCACTCTTGACGACGGCACCCTCGGGAGCCATCGAGCCGTGCAGGATGGTGATGCCGCCGGTCTTGTGGATCGGGTTGTCCATGGCGCGGAGCACCTTGCCGTCCGGATCCGGCGGGTTGATCGAGGCGAGGTTCTCGGCCACGGTCTTGCCGGTGACGGTGAGGCAGTCGCCGTGCAGCAGGCCGGCGTCGAGCAGTGCCTTCATAATGACCGGGACGCCGCCGATCTTGTCGACGTCGGTCATAACGTAACGGCCGAACGGCTTGAGGTCGCCCAGGTGCGGGATCCGGTCGCCGATGCGGTTGAAGTCTTCCAGAGTCAGTTCCACCTCGGCCTCGCGGGCGATGGCCAGCAGGTGCAGGACTGCGTTGGTGGAGCCGCCGAACGCCATGGTCACGGCGATGGCGTTCTCGAAGGCCTTTTTGGTCATAATGTCGCGGGCCGTGATGCCCAGTCGCAGCAGGTTCACGACGGCCTCGCCGGACTTGCGCGCGAAGTCATCACGACGGCGGTCGGCCGAGGGCGGGGCGGCGGAGCCGGGGAGCGACATGCCGAGGGCTTCGCCGATGCAGGCCATGGTGTTGGCGGTGTACATACCGCCGCAGGCGCCTTCGCCCGGGCAGATGGCCTTCTCGATGCGGGTGAGGTCCTCCATGCTCATCTTGCCTGCGGCGCAGGCCCCCACGGCTTCGAAGGCGTCAATGAGGGTGACTTCCTTCTCGGAGCCGTCCTCGAGCTTGACCCAGCCGGGCATGATGGAGCCGGCGTAGAGGAAGACGCTGGAGAGGTCCAGGCGGGCCGCTGCCATGAGCATGCCCGGCAGGGACTTGTCGCAGCCGGCCAGGAGCACGGAACCGTCGATCCGCTCGGCCTGCATTACGGTCTCCACTGAGTCGGCGATGACCTCGCGGGAGACCAGGGAGAAGTGCATGCCCTCGTGGCCCATGGAGATGCCGTCGGAGACGGAGATGGTGCCGAACTGCATCGGGAACCCGCCGCCGGCGTGGACGCCTTCCTTGGCGCCCTGGGCCAGCCGGTTCAGGGACAGGTTGCAGGGAGTGATTTCATTCCACGAGCTGGCCACGCCCACCTGGGGCTTGGCGAAGTCGTCGTCGCCCATGCCGACCGCGCGGAACATACCGCGCGCGGGCGCTGCGTGGATGCCGTCGGTGACGACCCTGCTACGGGGTTTGATGTCCGGCTTGGTCTCTGCTGGGGTGTGGGTGTCCTGACTCATGGCTCAAAGTCTAGGGCTCCGCCGTTGGCAGGAACGAGCCGAATTGGCTCATTAAGCCCAAATGCGGGAATATTTCGACCAAATGGTGGACATCTGTCTCACACTTTGGGATTCGATGTAGAGACCCGCTAATGGGGCCTAGGCCAGGCCGGCTCCGTCACGCAGTTCGGGCGCCGCCGCCACCGTCTGCGCCTCCGCTTTGAGCATCGAGAGTACCTGCTGGATTGTGGTCCGGGCCGCGGCTTCGGGGCGGGCCAGGGCCACTATGCTGCGGCTGGCCTTGACGCCGCGGAGTGGACGGAGCACGAATCCCCGTCCTTGGTTTTTCAGGGCGGTGTAGCGCGGCAGCAGGCTAAGCCCGTGGCCGGCACTGACCAGGGCTTCGAGGACCCGGAGGTCCGGGAAGAGCTGGGCCCGCACGGCCCGGGAATCGGCCTGGAACTCGATCTGGCGCAGGACAGTGTCGAACGGAAAGCCATCCGGCACGCCCATCCAGGGGAACCCGACGACGTCGTCCGCGCTGAGCGTCTGTTGTCCCGCCAGGGCGTGGTCGACCGGGACCGCCACATCAAGGGGCTCGTCGATGAGCGGGATGACCTGGAGGCCTTGGCGGGCAAAGACGTCCGGCCCGTCGACGCTGTGCGCCAGCACGATGTCGTAGTCAGCTGCAAGGGCAGCGAATCCGGCGACTCCCGGGTCCTCGAAATGCGCTTCGAAGCGGAGGCCCTCAATGTGCTTCACCCGGTGCAGCAGCCCGGGTAGGAACATTTCCGCGGCGCTGGGGAAAAATGCCGCCTTGATGTGGGTTTGCCGGCCCAGCCGGTAGGTGTCGATGGTGGCCTCGGCGCGCGCCATGGCCGTGGACACGTCAGCCGCGGCACCGGCCATGGCCAGCCCCGCCTCGGTCAGCCGGACTCCCCTGCCGGCTTTCTCCACCAGCGTCACGCCGAGTTCATCCTGCAGGGTCCGGAGCTGCTGCGAGACCGCCGACGGCGTGACCCGCATGGCCTCGGCCGTCGCCCCCACCGTGCCGCGGTCCGCCAGTTCGCGAAGAATCCGCAGTCGCTTAAAGTCCATCAGGCGAGGCTACACGGGCGGCTCCACGAGGGTGGACAGCCGTGTTGGGCCGGACGTAACGTCAAGCAACGGCAACCCTGCCGCCTGGACGGAAGGTTTCGGCTATGGATTGGATTATCTGGCTCATCGTCATCGTGCTGATTGTCGGCGTTGTGTGGTGGCTGCTGAACCGCAACAATGCCCGCAGCGGCGCCGGGACCTCGACGGCCGCCGGGTCTGAAACCGCTACCGCCCGCCAGGCTCCGCGGACCTCGTCCGGCCACGACGGCGCCCTGTCCGGCGGAACGACGGCGGCATCGGCCGTCGCTGCTGCCACCACGGGCATACCGACCGCCGCCGGATTCAGCAATGCGGAGCCGGAGCCGCCGACCACGGCTGACGACGACGTCGATGCCGTCGCGGGCCAGTCCGAAGAGGCCGTCCGATCCGGGGACGCGGCCGCCTCCCCGGCAGCGACCCCACCCACGGCTGCCGCTTCGCCAGAAACCGCGAGCGCCGCAGAATGGGAAACGCAGTGGTCGGAGACGCCCGCGGCCGACGCGCACCCGGCCCCGCGCCACGACCTGCCGCACGGAGCGCAGGGAGCCCAGGGCCCGGCGGACCACGGCGAGCAGGCTCCGGTCCCCGACGACCAGGCCGCGCATGGCGACCACGAAGCAATGCCTGCGCCCTCTGCCCAGCCCGACGCCATTACCCCGGCCGAACCCGTTGCCGACGTACGGGCCGAATCCATGGCGGACACCCGGACCACGGAGGCGCCGACGTCCCGAACGGTAGAGGGAACCGCGGGAGCCGCTGCGCCGGCTCCCGTGCACCACGCCGAATACACCGAGCCGCATGCCCCCACACTTCCAGGAGCAGAGTCCGCGGCGGCTGAGGCTGCGGATGCTGAAACCGCCCAGGTCGCCAGCTCGGCCGCTGCCTCGGAGGGGTCGGCCAGCCACTCCACCGCTCCCGCCGGACACCTGGCAGTCGAGCAGCCCTACGGCGAGGGATCGGCCGCGCCCGCCCCCGACGGCAGCGGCCCGGAGGGTTTCACCGTCAAGGGGAACGCGTCGTCGATGATCTACCACGAGGACACCAGCCCGTCCTTTGAAGAGACCCGTGCCGAGGTCTGGTTCCTGTCGGCCGCCCACGCCGAAGCGGCGGGCTTCCGGCCGCCGCGCCGGTCACGGCTGTAGCGATACCGCTGCGGTCGCCCCGGCGCACTGCCGTGGCAACCGCAGCGGCGACGGCGGTCCTGGTTCTGGCCGCAGCCGGCTGCACCGGCAGCCCCGCGGGTGGTCCGACGGGCAGTCAGGCCGGCGCTTCCGCGACTGGCGGGCCAACCGCCAGTGCTGCGCCCCAAACCGGCACGCCCGCGGCCAGCCAGCCCGCAGCCAGCCCAACCGGCCCGGCGGCCCCAAGGCTGACGGCCCGGATCGACGCCGGCCTTCAGCAGCCGTGGTCGACGGTCTTCCTGCCGGACGGGACGGCCCTGATCTCGGAGCGTGACAGCGCCGTGGTGAAGTTCCTGGCCCCCGGGGCCACCGGCGCGGCAGCGACCGTCGGCAAGGTGCCCGGCGTCGTCCCCAACGGCGAAGGGGGCCTCTTGGGCCTTGCGTTGTCCCCGGCCATCTCCCCCACCCGCTCCCCCGGTGCCGGCCCCGCCGTCGGGCGGTACCTGTACGCCTACTACACGTCGGAATCGGACAACCGGATCGCCCGCTTCCGGCTTGGCGCCGATGGGCTGCCTGCCCTCGACGCGCCCGAGGTGATCTTCACGGGCATACCCAAGGCTTCCACCCATAACGGCGGAAGGATCCGGTTCGGCCCCGACGGATTCCTCTTCGTGGGGACCGGCGACTCCCAGCGCCGTGAACAGCCGCAGGACCGCAACGCCCTCGGCGGGAAAATCCTGCGGCTGACCCCGGACGGGAAGCCGGCGCCAGGCAACCCGTTCGGCGACAACCCGGTCTACAGCCTGGGCCACCGCAACGTGCAGGGCCTCGACTGGGACAGCGCCGGACGGTTGTGGGCGAGCGAGTTCGGCCCCGACGTGGACGATGAACTCAACCTGATTGTCCCCGGCGGCAACTACGGCTGGCCGCAGGTGACTGGGGCACCGCACCGCGGGGGCTTCGAGGACGCGAAAGTGGTGTGGCCGTCGACGGCGGAATCCTCCCCGAGCGGGCTCACGATCGTCCGCGGTACGGCCTATCTGGGCGCGCTCCGTGGACAGCGTGTGTGGAGTGTGCCGCTGCGTGGAACCAACGCCGGTGAACCTGTGGGCTATTTCACACGACAGTACGGCCGGATCCGCGACGTTTCGCTTGCGCCGGACGGGCGTCTTTGGGTTCTCAGCAACGGCCAAAACCCCGACTTTGTGCTGGTTTTGACCCTGTCCGATTAGGCGAGGGCCGGCGTCGAACGCCCGATTTCACACTCCACCAAAACTCGTGTAGAGTTTCATGTCGTTGCGGAGAACACCGCGGGAAATAAAAAGCCCGAGGGAAACAAAAACAACAGCTGCACCTCTAGCTCAACTGGCAGAGCAATTGACTCTTAATCAATGGGTTCCGGGTTCGAGTCCCGGGGGGTGCACCAAAGAAAAACCCCGTCTTTATTGGCCAAGCGCCGTAAAGGCGGGGTTTTTTGTGTACCACTCCAACCGCGCAATCACTCCTCAAACGAAGGACGCACCGTGACGAAGCTGATCCCCCTCTCCCTGGTGCTGGGAGCTGCCGCGCTCACCCTCACCGCGTGTTCCACGGCCGCCCCGGCCCCGGGCGCCGCCGCCTCAACGCCCGCAGCCAGCCCCTCCGCCACGCAAACCCCCGCCAGCGGCTGGGAACTGGATGCCCAACGCGGCGCGGACCGGATCAAGGCCGCGGGCCTGCCGATCCTCGACATGGAAGGGGCGGCAGAGCATTTCCACGCGCACCTGGACGTGTTCGCTGACGGAAAGCGCGTCGCTGTCCCGGCGGACATCGGCTTCAGCTTCAATCCGGGCGGCCAGCCGAATGGCATCTCGGCGCTGCATACCCACGACGATTCGGGCATCGTCCACATTGAGGCGCCCGTAGCCGGGGACACCTACACCCTTGGCCAGCTCCTCACCGAGTGGGGCGTCCTCGACGGCACCGGACAGCCGGGTACCGCCCACTCGGACACAACCGGCTGGTCTGTCATGGTCAACGGCAAACAGCGGACCGGCCCGATCCGGGCCCTCGCGCTCAAGGCCCACGATGAGATCGTCCTGTTCCGGGGAACAGCGCCCGCACCGTTGCCTGCAACATTCACGTTCCCCGCCGGCCTGTGAAGCTCCCGGCACCCAAAAGTCGGGTAGCCGTCAGGCTGGAAGAATCGCGCGGACCTGGGTCCGGATCTCGACAAGAAGATCGGGAACACTGCTTGCGACATTGCTCGTGACTGCCAGGGTGGTGAACACGATCGCAGAGATGACGTGCGCCAGGGTTGCCGCGTCCGCCGACTCTACCCGGCCTTCCCGCTGGAGCACTGCGGAGATAGCCCTCTCAGTCTCCAGCGTGTGCCCGAGGGCGTCACGGTGGTGCGGCTCTTCGGGGTCGCCGAAGACAATCTCCCGCAGGTACGTCCGCCCGTTGTCCACCTGGGTGCGGTTGCACTCCACCACCGGACGCACGATGGCCATCACGGCATCAAGCATGTCAGCGGTATCGTCGGCGGCGGCAATGCCCTGGACGAGGGCATCGGCATACGCCGAATTCTGCACCAGCAGGAGCAGTTCGCCCTTCGTCCTGGCGTAGAGGAAAAGGGTTCCGGTCCCGATATCCGCCTTGTCGGCGATCTGCTGTGTCGTTACGTCGTCCACGCCGTACATCGAAAAGAGTTCGCGAGCAGCGAGGGTGATGCGCTCAAGTTTGTCCTGCTTGTTGCGTTCGCGCCGGCCGGGCGCCGCTGGAGCGGTGGGCATGATGCTTCCTTCGGGAATAAAGATTGACCAAGCTCATTTATGAGTATAGTCACTGTCGATTATGCTCGGCGATATCCTGATTATTCTTCCATGGAGACGTCCGGGCACCCCCGGTGGGGACAACCGCAGTGACATCCCGTAAAGGGCTGCGCCTGAACGGGTGCACCGCAGGAGAGAAAGCGACAATTCATGCCATCGATCACTAATGCCGTTGTCCTCGTCACCGGAGCGAACGGGGGCCTCGGGGAGCACTTCGTGCAGGACGCCCTCGCTCGCGGAGCTTCCAGGGTCTACGGCGCGAATCCGCCAACTGCCAGCCTGTTGGAGATCCCGGAGTCGGACCTCCGCCGAAACATGGAGACGAACTTTTTTGGCCCAGTCTTCGTCGCGCGCGCCTTTGCCCCGATACTCGCTGCGGCGCCGGACTCGGTACTGGTGAATGTGCACTCCGTGGCGAGCTGGTACGCGTTCGGCGGGGTCTACAGCGCTTCAAAGGCTGCACTTTGGTCCGCGACGAACTCTTTCCGGCTCGAGCTGGCACCGCAGGGCGTCCATGTGCTCGGCGTACATATGGGCTATGTCGACACCCCCATGGCCGCCAACGCCCACGGTCCCAAAATGACCCCCGCTGACCTTGTTCAGGCCGTATACGCGGGGGTCGAGGAAGGCGCTTACGAGGTCATCGCGGACGCAACCACCGCCGGCGTGAAGGCCGCGCTCAGTGCACCCCTAGAGGCGCTGTACCCGGAGCTGAAGGCACCTCACGCGTAGCCAAGGAACTTAAGGACAACCGGCACGAACACGGAGTGGAACTGGAAGATCCCCCCGTGTCCGGAGTCCGGATAAATGATCAGCTCCGAGCCGGCTATGCGCTGGTGAAGGTCCCCGGAGAGGATTGAGGGAACCATACGGTCGTTGTCGCCGTTGGCGATCAGGGTCGGCTGCGTGATGATCGACAGATCCGATGGCCGGGAGCGGCCGTATCTCTGGATCGCCTTGAGCTGCGTGCGGAAAGCCTTGGTGGTGATCTTCTTGTCACGGTTGGCCGTGCGTACTCCCAGACGCGCAATAAACTCTTTCGCGGCGCGTTTACCAGTGGTATTGCGGTCGAAGAAGAGGAACTCTTTTGGATCCGACCGGGAGAGCGTTGTACGCAGGATGTCGTAGTAGGTGGTGCGGGTAACCCTGTCCATATCCTTGCCTCCGCGCGGACCCGTGCCGGTGAGGACAAGCTTGCGGACGAGTTCCGGGTGTTTGACGACCAGGTCCTGCGCGATCATGCCGCCCATGGAGAACGCGAAGATGTCGATCGTCTCGAACCCCAGGGCGGTGATAAAGGTGTAGGCGTCGTCCGCTGCTTCCTCGATGGTCTCAGGTACCCCGCCAGAGGAGCCTCCCACGCCGGCCTGGTCGAAGGCGATGACGTGACGGTTTTGGGCGATCGGGCCAATGATGGCCGGGTCCCAGTTGTCCAGGGTAGCGGCCAGATGCACGAAGAACACGACTGGGATGCCGCCTTTGGGCCCCAGTTCACGGTAGGCAAAGCTGATCCCGCCGGCGGTGATGGACTGCGTGGGCACGTTGGCATAAGAAATAACGGCGGGTTCGCCGTTTGGAATTGTCATGATCATCTTTCGGTAGGACAGTCGGCCGTCGGGAAGTGGTGTGGGTCAGGGGATGCAGATGACAGTTTTGCCGCGGGTGCCGCCCTGCTCCACGCTGCGCAGCGCTTCGATGGTTGCCTCGAAGGGGAACACGCGGCCGACGACGGGTTTCAGCACCCCCGCGTCGACGAGGTCAGTGATGCGGCCGAGCTGGTCGCCGTCGGCCCGCATGAAGAGGAACTCATAGCTGACGCCGAGCTTCTTCGCCTGTTTCCGGATTTTTCGGCTGAGAGCCGTGATCGCGAGGCGCAGGACCGGGTTTAGTCCGATTTCACGGGCGAACGCGGGGTCGGGCGGGCCGGAGATGCCGATAGCCTTGCCACCTGGCCTCAGGACGCGCAATGACTTCTCGAGGTTTTCGCCCCCCCAGGCTGTCCAGCACCAGATCGAAGCCACTCATCTGATCCTCGAAGTCTTCCGACCTGTAGTCGATGACCATGTCCGCTCCCAGCTCGCGCACGAGGTCCGCGTTTTTTCGGTTCGCCGTGGTCGCAACGGTCGCGCCGAGGTGCTTTGCGAGTTGGATCGCCATGGTTCCCACCCCGCCGGCGCCGGCGTGGATAAGGACCTTCTGGCCCGGCTGGACGTGCCCCTTCTCGACCAGGGCCTGCCAGGCAGTGAGAGCCACAAGCGGGAGTGAACCGGCCTCTTCAATGCTGATCGAGGAGGGCGCCAGGGCCAAGTCCCTTTCAGCTACGGCGATTCGGTGGGCGAAAGTGCCGATGCGGTCCTTGCTTGGGCGCCCGTACACCACGTCGCCCTCCCTGAATCGACGCACGGCCGCGCCGGCACGGATCACCGTTCCGGCGACGTCGTTCCCCAAAATGAGGGGCAACTTGTAGGGCAGGATCTGTTTGAACTCGCCCGCCCGAATCTTTTCGTCCAATACGTTGACGCCCGCAGCCTGGACCCTGATGAGGACATCCCGCTCGCCGAGGACGGGCTCGGGCGCGTCGACCTCCTGCAGCGGACCCTTGTATGAGGTGACGGCAAAAGCCTTCATGATCTTCCTAACGCTCCTCGAGTCAACAAGACTCCCCACGGCAAATTACCGAGTGCTATCAATAATGAGCGCGCTCAGTTATTCTGTCAATCCACGGCCCCGCAACGAGCTGCCCCACTGCAGAGAACACCGATCCGGAAGATCCACAATCACTGCATCGGGACGCCGTGTAAAACTTGCAGGATGACCGAGTTCCTACAGCTGCGGAAACCCTCCTAATGGTCGACGAACTCCCCCGGACCATTCTCGGCGTCGTTGTCCTGATCGGGGTGGCGACCACTGTCCTGCTGGCCGCGCGGGTGCATGCTCCCTGGTCACCGGCGCTGGCAGTGCTCCGCGGGATGCTGCAGCTGGCCGCCATCAGTTTCGTGTTGTCCGGCATCATCCAGTCGCCGTGGCTGATCGCGGCCGCCCTGTCCGTTATGTTCGCGGTGGCCGCCGCAACATCGGCGCGCCGGCTCGGAACCCTGCGAACACGGCTCCTGCCCGTCGCGGGCTGCATGGGGGGAGGCATCCTGGTCGCAGGCACGGTGGTTTTCGCCACCGGAGCCGTTGCTTTCACGCCGCGGTACGTCCTCGCCGTCGGCGGGATCGTGATCGGAAACGCGATGACGATCGCCACCCTGTCCGGCCGCCGGTTCGTGGAACTGGTGAACGACCGCTGGGATGAAGTGGAGGGGTGGCTGGCCCTCGGCGCCCGCCCCCGGCAGGCCACCTCAGAACTCGTCCGGCGGGCCGTGTCGGCCGCGCTGGTCCCCACAGTTGACCAAACCAAAACCACCGGACTCGTCACGCTTCCCGGCGCCTTCGTGGGCGCGATCTTCGGTGGCGTGTCTCCCCTTGAGGCGGGCAGGTTCCAGATTGTTGTGCTGGCCGCGATCATCGCCGCCGGCAGCCTGGTGGCCGTCGGGCTGACCGCCTGGCTCGGCCCGGTGCGGGTCCGCCCCGAGGCCGGCTAGGGAACCCGGGCGGTGTAGCCGGAGTACTTTGCCACGCTGGCGTAACCGGCTTTGGAGCCGACGACGCGCACGCTCATAACGTCGTAGCGGTCAACCCATGCCAAGCGGTAGTACCGGCCAGTGGCGCCGCTGATCGCCGCGCCGGACCTGTACCACTGGTAGCGAAAGGCCGTCCCCGCCGTCCAGGTGCCCGGATTCGCCGTGAGGGTGTACCCGCACCGGGGAGTGCCGGAGATCCACGGCCGAGACGAGACCAGGGTGCCCACAGCGATGGCGCTGGTGGTCGGCGAGTCCTTGACGGCGGTGGTGTAGCCGGCCTTGATGGCACCGACGCGAAGCCGCATGAGCTTGCCCTGGTCGGCGGCCACCAGTGTGTATTTGGAGGCGGTGGCGCCGCTGATGGCAACCCCGGCACGGTACCACTGGTACTTCAGGACCGCTCCGGGAGTCCAGGCGCCGGGGACCGCGGTCAGCGTGTAGCCCACTTTGCGCGTGCCGCTGATTATGGGCGTCGGCCCCGTCAGCGTACCGCGCGCCACCAGAGCCGGCTCCGAGGTGGCTGCGGCCGGTTTGTAGCCGGCGGCTGTTCCCGTGACCGTGACGCTCAGGAGTGTTCCGGCGTCGGCGGCCGCCGGAGCGTAGGACGACGCCGTTGCACCGGTTATGGGTGCACCGGCGCGCCGCCACTGGTAGGTGAGCGCGGCCCCGGACGGGGACCAGGTGCCGGCTACAGCCGTCATATGCTGTCCGACGGCGGCAAGCCCGCTCATCGTCGGTGTCCCCGAGGCAACGTACGGGACGGCTCCGGGCAGGACCGAGGCGACGGCCGCTGCCGCGTCCACCAGCCCGGTTCCGCATCCGCCCTGATCGCAGATGCCTGGCAAGGGCCGGGCCGACGCTTTGAGCTTCTCCTCGACCTGGGCCGGGGTGAGGCCGGGGTTGGCCGAAAGCATGAGAGCGGCCACGCCCGCCACGTGCGGGGAAGCCATCGAGGTGCCCTGCAGGTACGCATACTCGGCCTGGCCGGGCGTGACCGTGCCATTGTTGTAGGTCGACAGGATGCCGTTGGAGCCTGCGGAGGACATGTCTCCGCCGGGGGCGCTGACGTCCACTTCGGGTCCGAAGTTTGAGTAGCCGGCCCGGGATCCACTAGGCCCGGTGGCGCCGACGGCCACCACGTTGTTGCAGTTCGCCGGGTTCGAGTTGGAAGCCGGACCGCCGCTGTTTCCGGCCGCGGCGACCACCACCGAGCCAAGCGACGTCGCCATGTCCACCGCCCCCTGGAGGTAGCTGCTGCAGCTGCCGTCCCCGCCGAGGGACAGATTGATCACCCGGGCCGGCGTGCTGTTGACCGGGATGCCGGTCAGCGTGGCTCCGGCCGCCCACGCGATGGCATCGGCGATGTCGCTGATGTAGCCGCCGCACGAGCCCAGGGCCCGTACTGGCTGGACCTTGGCGCCGTAGGCCACGCCCGCGATGCCTTCGTGGTTTCCGGCCACCGCGCCGATGATGCCGGCCACGTGGGTGCCGTGCCACGACGAGGGCTCAGTGCCGCAGGCGTCGCCGGGATCGGACGGATCGGCGTCCCTGCCGTCGCCGTCGCCGGCGGTGCTGAACGTGTTGACGGGGTCGGGGTCTTCGGAGATGAAGTCGTACCCGGGAACGAGGTTCGGCGCCAGGTCCGGGTGCGCGGTGATGCCGGTATCGACCACGGCCACAGTGACTCCGGCCCCCGTGGACGTGTCCCAGGCTCCGGGAAGGTTCAGTCCGGCGGCGCCGTGCAGGTTCCATTGCTGCGGATAGCCGGGATCGTCCGGTGCCGCCGCCGTGTGTACGAAGGCATCCTTTTCAGCCAGCACAACATTGGGCTGCGCAGCGAGGGCGGCAGCGAGTTCATCGACCTTGTCGGCGCTGGTCCCGGCCGGAGCCGTCAGGATGTTCGCTCCGCCGGCGGTCGCCCGGAGTTCCTTGACGGAGACGCCGGCCGCTTGGGCTGCGCGGCCGTAGGCCTTGGCCCGCTCCGCCGATTTTCCCCGGACGGAGGCCTTGAACTTGATGATGATCCGCTCCGTTGGTGCGGTGGCGCGCTGAGTGGCTGCTCCGGAGGGCATGTTCCGCGCGGGGGACGAGTCCGCGGCGGCCGGAAGGGCAACGGCAGAGCCGGCCAGCACGGCGGCGGCGGCGGCGCATGCGACGGTGCGGGAGAGTCGGATTTTGGGGAGAGCTGGCATGGGCGTCCTCGGTAACGCGGGGCGCGGGCTGGTGGCGGGCGCCGCAAGGCGGGCAGTTACGTGGCGGGAAACTCTATGCTCATCCCGCAGCCCGGGCTCCCGACGCACATTCTAAACCACAACTGGTTACTTCAGTAACACGAGCCCCAGAAGAAGCCGTACCGTTCTGCCCCTAGACCGCCGGCTCGCCCCGGCGCCTGAGGGCCAGCAAGGCCCAGGCGGAGAGCAGCAGCCCGCCGACGGCCAGTAGCGCTCCCCCGGCACTGATCCCGGCGTCGCCGTCTTCGGGTGCCCGCGCAGCAGGTGGAGGCGGTTGCTGGGCCGCAGCCGGGACTGACGACGGCGTCGCCGCGGCGGTCGCGGGTGGCGGCGTTGGACGGCCGCTGTCGTGGTTGGTCGTCGACCCTCCGGGACGCGGCGCGGAGGTCGTAGGGACTGCCGATTTCGGCGGTTTGGGTGCCGTCGATGGCGCGGCAGGCGCTGTGGGCGCCGGCGTCGGCTGGACCGGGGGTGCCGGCGGTGCTGGAGGTGCTGGAGGTGCGGAGGGAGCGGGCTTGGGAGTGCTGGAGGGCTTCGCCGTCGGTGGCGGCGATGGATCGCAGCGGCCCAAGGGAACCACCACCACGGGGCCACAAGTTTCGGCATGGGCAGGAGCCGGAGCGGCCAGCACTGAGAGGGCGGCCAGGATAAGGATGGCCGAGGCCACAGCGGCCCCGAGGGTACTCCTAGGCGTTCTCATCCCAGACATCCTATGTTCCGGGTGCAGGGGTTCTGGGGATTTCCGGTGGCGGTTCGGGACTGCTGCGGCAGGGGCGCTACGCCCGCGCCGCTGCGGCGAGCTGGAAGTGGATGGGCAGTGCCAGCTGGATCGGGAGGGTGCCCAGGGGTTCGTCGAGCAGCTCGTTGATCGAGGTCTGCCCTTCGAGCTCGGGTGGTGGCACCGTTTCCATATCCAAAACATTAACCGAGGCCACTCCCGCGCGGGTGCAGGACACGGAGGATACTCTCAGCCCGAGGGGCGGAACAAAGTCCTAGTTGGCGTCCGCGGAGATGGCGGGATCGGAGGTCGCCACAATGGCTTTCGCTTCGGTAGTAGACATCCGGTTGGCCAGCTCCCGGACCACTGACTGGAGTTCGTGCCGCAGCGAGTCGGGGTCAATCGAGGCAGCCGCAAGGACGGAGCGTTCCATGTCGGCGGCTTCGGCAACCGCCTCCCGGCCGCGTTCGGTGAGGGTGACAACGTGGCTGCGCCGGTCAGAGACACTGCGCTCCCGCGAGATGTGTCCGTGGAGTTCAAGGCGGCTCAGCGTCTTGCCCATGGTCTGGGCCTGGACCCGCACCAGCTGCGCCAGCTGCGCCTGGGTCATCGGTCCCTGGGCGGAAAGAACTTCCATCGCAATGACCCCGGCGTGGGTCAGTCCGATGGCGCCCAGCTTCTCGTTCCACGAGTGTTCAACAAGCCGTGCTGCCGTGGACAGTAGGCGGCCCGTAGGCCAGCGATCCATATCAGGCATACCAAAGAGTATAACGATTGTCCGATTCGGCGGTCTCACCGGCACTCACTAAGCTGGAATTCCGTGAATTCTGCCAAGGAGAAAACCATGCCTGAACGACTCATTCCCGGCGCCGACGCACCGGATTTCCGGCTGTCCGACTCGGCGGGGCGGGAGGTGGGCCTGCAGGATTTCCGCGGCCGGAACACCGTGGTCTACTTCTATCCGGCTGCCGCCACCCCGGGGTGCACCAAGCAGGCGTGCGACTTCCGCGATTCGCTGACGGCGCTCCAGCGCGCCGGCTATGAGGTGGTGGGCATCTCCCCCGATCCGGTTGCCAAGCTCGCGGCCTTCGCAGCCGACGAGGGGCTGACTTTTCCGTTGCTTTCAGACCCGGACCATGCCGTCGCCGAGGCCTACGCCGCCTGGGGCGAGAAGAAGAACTACGGCCGCACCTACGACGGGCTGATCCGCTCCACCGTGGTGGTTGACCCGGACGGCAAAGTCGCCCTGGCACAGTACAACGTGCGCGCCACCGGGCACGTCGCGAAGTTGTTGCGCGACCTGAAGCTGGGGGCCTAACTTCCGCCACTGCCGGCGCCTGCCACGGACTGCGGACGCGAACTGTAGAATGATGGCTGGCATCCATCACCCGGTCCCCGCGGACCGGCAACGGCGGAGCCGCGCGCGAGTGGTGAAATTGGCAGACACGCAGGATTTAGGTTCCTGTGCCTTCGGGCGTGGGGGTTCAAGTCCCCCCTTGCGCACAGTAACCAGCAGAACCCCGGTCTTCGGACCGGGGTTCTGCTGGTTTAAGCCCGGATTAGCGGCGATGAGCGCGGCCGGATCGCCACCGCAAAAAAGATTTTCGATTCCCACCCATCCCTTTCCGCCGAGCACCCGAATACCCATTGAGACACCAACCAAGGGTCGGTGCCCGCCAGTCGGAGGAAAGCCGCAGTGGCAAAGACGTTCACTGCAGCAATGAAATCGGCACAACAAAGGAGAATCGAAATGCAGACCATCAAGCGCACGACTTTCGCCGTTGCAGGTATCGCTGCTGCAGCCATGCTCAGCCTCACTGCCTGCGGCGGTTCCAGCACGGCCCCCAGCTCCTCGGCTCCGGCCTCCACCCCGAGCGAATCCAGCATGGCGCCGTCGCCGTCCATGAGCTCCTCCGCTGCAGCCATGGATCCCGCTGCAGACCTCGTTGGCTCCGGCTGCGCCGGCTACGCCTCCAAGGTCCCCAGCGGCAAGGGCTCCGTCGCCGGTATGGCCCTTGACCCGGTCGCCGTCGCGGCCTCGAATAACCCGATCCTGACCACCCTCACGGCGGCCGTCTCGGGCAAGCTCAACCCCAAGGTCAACCTGGTCGACACCCTGAACGGCAGCGAGTTCACTGTCTTCGCCCCGACGGATGACGCGTTCAAGAAGATTGACGCCGCCACCATCAACAAGCTCAAGACGGACGACGCCCTGCTGAGCAAGATCCTGACCTACCACGTTGTCCCGGGCAAGATCAGCCCGTCCGAGATCGTCGGTACCCACAAGACGGTCGAAGGCGGCTCCGTGACGGTCACCGGCAGCAAGGATGCCCTGAAGGTTGACGGCGCCAACGTTGTCTGCGGCGGCGTCAAGACCGCCAACGCCACGGTCTACATGGTCGACTCCGTGCTGATGCCGAAGTAGGCACCGCTAAACCCTCCTGATTCGGATCCGGCGTGACTCCCCGGATCCACCTGGAGAAACGAAGGCCCGCACCTGCTGGTGCGGGCCTTCGCCTGTTTCGGGGGCCGGGCCGCCGCCCCGGTCAACTAGACTGGGGCTGTTCCGCAGCCGGCGGCCTACGACTTTCCCAGAGGTGATTCCCGAGTGCCCAGCAGTACCGCGCCCATCAGGACCGGCCACGGCCGGACATTGCGCCGCTTGGCGGCAGGTTTCAGCGCGGCCCTGCTCCTGCTCCCCCTGGCTGCCTGCACGGGAGCCCCGGGCCCCGCACCGTCGCTGTCTTCCTCTGCCAAGACGTCCGACGCCGCTCCCACCGCCACGTTCACTTTCGGGACCGCTTCGCGTCCGCTCGGCCTGGACCCGGCCCTCGTCTCCGACGTCGACTCCTACCGCATCACCCGACAGGTCCTGGAGGGCCTGGTGGGCGTTGACCAGACCAGCGGCAAGCCCACACCGCTGCTGGCCACAGAGTGGTCCGCCAGCGATGACGGCCGCTCCTACACCTTCAAGCTGCGCGAGAACGTCAAGTTCCAGGACGGCACGCCGTTCAACGCGGCCGCCGTGTGCACCAACTTCAAACGCTGGTTCAACTTCTCCCCGGCCCTCCGCAAGAAGGCGCCGGGCAGTACATTCAAGGGTGTATTCATGGCCCATGAGGACCAGGCCTCCCTGTCCATCTACAAGGACTGCGCCCCGGTGGCGGCCACCAGTGTCCGGATCGATCTCACCCAGCCGTTCACGGGCTTCATCCAGGCCCTGACCCTGCCGGCGTTTGCCATCTCCTCCCCGCGTGCCCTCGCCGCGAAGTCCGCCGACCAGCTCACCCAGACCCGCGAGGGCCAGCCCGTCTCGGCCTACGCCCTGCACCCGGTGGGCACCGGACCGTACGTTTTTGATTCGTGGGACAACAACACCGTGACCCTGAGCAGCAATAAGGGCTACTGGGGCGACCGGGGCCAGATCGCGACCATCCACTTCGTCAGCTACGACCACCCGCAGACCCGGATGCAGGCCCTGCTCGACGGCAAGATCGATGCCTACGACTCCGTCACTGTGGGCAACTTCGATCAGCTGGTCAAGCGCGGCAAGCAGATTGTCCAGCGCGACCCCTTCTCCGTGATGTACCTGGGCATGAACCAGCAGGTGCCGGTCCTGCGGAACCTCAAGGTCCGGCAGGCCATCGAGATGGCCCTGGACAAGGACACGCTGATCCGGAAATTCTTCATCGACAACACCACCTCGGCCTCGCAGTTCGTTCCGCCGAAGCTCAGCGGCTTCAACAACAACGCCCCCTCGCTGGGCTATGACCAGAACAAGGCCAAGGAACTGCTGGCCGCGGCCGGGTACAAGGGCGAGGAACTGAAGTTCTACTACCCGCTCAACGTCACCCGTCCCTACCTGCCGACGCCGGAGAAGGTCTACGCGGAGATCAGCCGCCAGCTCACCGCCGTCGGCCTCAACATCAAGCCCGTCCCGGTGGACTGGTCGGACGGCTACCTGCAGAAGGTCACCTCCCCCGGCGACCATGCGCTGCACCTGCTGGGCTGGAACGGTTCCTACTCCGATCCGGACAACTTCGTGGGCCCCCTCTTTGGCGAGAACACCGGCGAGTTCGATTACCAGGATCCCCAGGTGTTCTCCAAGATCTCCCGCGCCCGCGGCCTGCCGGACGGCAAGGAGCGCACCGAGCAGTACCAGACCATCAATGCCCAGATCGCAGCGACCGTCCCGGCGGTTCCGATCGCGTTCCCGATCTCGGCGCTGGCCTTGTCCGACCGCGTGATCAAGTACCCGGCGTCACCGGTCCTGAACGAAGTTTTCACCAAGGTCGAATTAAAACCTTGACGGAACGGCCCAATTTCAGTTAGAGGACCGTGCAGGGATATTCTGTGACAGCCAGAGCCGCTGCTATCGGAGACTGATTGTGACTTTCATTTCCAAGACCCAACACGCCGACGTCGTCCTGATTGGCGGCGGCATCATGAGCGCCACGCTGGGCGCCTTCCTCAAGCAGCTCGAGCCGAACTGGACTATTTCGCTCTTCGAACGGCTGGACCAGCCGGGCCTGGAAAGCTCCGGACCGTGGAACAACGCCGGTACCGGCCACGCCGCCCTGTGTGAGCTTAACTACTCCCCCGCGGCCAAGGACGGCTCGGTGGATCCCGCGAAGGCCCTCCACATCAACGAGCAGTTCCAGCTCTCGCGCCAGTTCTGGTCCCACCTGGTGACCAACTCCCTGATCGGGTCCCCCAAGGGGTTCATCAACACCGTCCCGCACATGAGCTTTGTGGTGGGCGATGCCAACGCCAAGTTCCTGCGCACCCGCTATGAGGCGCTGAAGCCGAACCCGCTGTTCCGGTCCATGGAGTTCTCCGAAGACCACGCCCAGATCGCCAAGTGGGCTCCGCTGATCGTCAAGGGCCGCGATCCCAAGCAGCGCGTTGCCGCAACCCGCGCAGCGGAAGGCACCGACGTCGACTTCGGTGCCCTGACCCGCGAGCTGACCAGCTACCTGGGCAATAACGGTGTGGAGATCAACTACGGGCACGATGTCACCGGCATCGAGCGCGCCTCCGACGGCGGCTGGGACCTGGCCCTCAAGCACCCGCGCTCCGGCGAGCACGGCTCCATCCACGCCAAGTTCGTTTTTGTCGGCGCGGGCGGCGGTGCCCTGCACCTCCTCCAGGCGTCGGGCATCCCGGAAAGCAAGGGCTACGGCGGCTTCCCCGTCTCCGGCCAGTTCTTCCGCTGCACGGATGAAACCCTCGCCAGCCAGCACAGCGCCAAGGTCTACGGCCAGGCCTCCGTCGGCGCCCCGCCCATGTCCGTGCCGCACCTGGATACCCGGTACGTCAACGGCAAGCGCTCCCTGCTCTTTGGCCCGTACGCCGGCTTCTCCACGAACTTCCTCAAGAACGGCTCCTACCTGGACCTGCCGCTGTCCATCCGCCCCTCCAACATCATCCCGATGCTGGCCGTGGCGAAGGACAACATGGACCTCACGGCCTACCTGGTGAAGGAAGTCGCCAAGCGGCACGGGGCCAAGGTCGAGGCGCTGCGCGAGTACTACCCCGAGGCCAAGGACGGCGACTGGGAACTCATCACCGCCGGCCAGCGCGTCCAGATCATCAAGAAGGACCCCAAGAAGGGCGGCGTGCTCCAGTTCGGCACCGAGGTCATCGCCGGCCGCGACGGCACCATCGGCGCGCTGCTCGGCGCCTCCCCTGGAGCCTCCACCGCCGTACCGATCATGATCGAACTGCTGCAGAAGTCGTTCCCGAAGAGCTTCAAGGGCTGGCAGTCCAAGCTCAAGGAAATGATGCCGGGCTATGGCGTCAAGCTCAACGACAACCCGGAACTGGCCGCCCGCCTCGAGGCCGACACGGCCGCTGCACTCCAGCTGGAACCGGTGTCCGCCACCCGCGGCTGAAACCAATCCGGGGGGCGGCACGTTCCATCCCTGTGACGTCACGCCGTTGACGCACGTCCGTCGACCCACCAGGAGACCATAAGATGTTCCGGCTGGCCAGGCTTTCGCTAGCAAACCGGGCGCTGATCGCGCTGATCACCGTCTTCGCGTCGGTCTTCGGCGTGATCACGATGTCCTCGCTCAAGCAGGAGCTCATTCCGTCCATCGAGTTCCCGCAGATCACCGTCATCACCTCCATGCCGGGGGCCTCCCCCGAGGTGGTTGACAAACAGATCAGCGGACCGCTGGAAACGGCACTGAACGGCGTCGAGGGGCTGGAGTCGACGTCCTCGACCTCCCGGAACGGGGTCTCCCAGATCACACTGGCGTTCACCTACGGCTCCAACTTGGACCGTGCGCGAAACCAGATCGACCGGGCCATCTCCAACGCCAAGCAGTCGCTGCCCAAGGACGTCCAGCCGCAGGCCATCGCCGGCAGCATCAGCGACTTCCCGATCGTCTACCTTGCGGTGTCCTCGGACAAGCCACTGAGTGAACTCAACGCGGACCTTGCCCGGCTGAGTGTGCCGCGGCTGCAGAAGCTCGACGGCGTACGCGGCGCGGAGGTGACCGGCGGGGCCACCCAGCACATCCAGATCCTGCCGCGGCCAAAGGACATGGCTGTGGCCGGCACCAGCATCCGGACCATTTCGGATGCCCTGAAGAACAACGGCTCCCTGGTTCCGGCCGGCAGCATCGAGGACAAGGGCAAAACGCTCTCGCTGCAGATCGGCAGCCCGGTGGACTCGGTCAGCGCCATCAAGGCCCTGCCGCTGGGAGGCGCCCGCAACGCAGCGACGATCGGCAGCGTGGCGGACGTCAGCATCGCCGAGGACGCCCGGACCTCAATCACCCGGACCAACGGCAAGGAAACCCTCGCCGTCTCGGTCACCAAAAAACCCGAGGGCGATACCGTCGGCATCTCGCACGCCGTCAAGGACGCCATCCCGCAGCTCGAGGCCGAGCTCGGGTCCAACGCCAAGTTMACGCCGGTGTTCGACCAGGCCCCGTTCATCGAAAAGTCCATCAAGGACCTCACCACCGAGGGCCTCCTGGGCCTTGGCTTCGCCGTCGCCGTCATCCTGGTGTTCCTGCTCTCCGTCCGCTCGACCCTTGTCACGGCCGTTTCCATCCCGCTGTCCCTGCTGATCACCTTCATCGGGCTCTCGGCCACGGGCTACTCGCTGAACATCCTGACCCTCGGCGCACTGACCATCGCGATTGGCCGCGTCGTGGACGACTCGATTGTGGTGATCGAGAACATCAAGCGGCACCTGAGCTACGGCGAGCAGAAGATCACCGCCATCCTGACCTCCATCCGCGAAGTCGCCGGCGCCATCACGGCCTCCACCCTCACCACGGTGGCCGTGTTCCTGCCGATCGCCTTCGTCGCCGGTCTCGCGGGAGAGCTGTTCCGGCCCTTCGCCCTGACCGTGACTATCGCCCTGATTTCCTCGCTCCTGGTGTCCCTGACCATCGTCCCCGTCCTGGCCTACTGGTTCCTGCGGACACCGGCGGATAAGGCTGCGGCCACCGCGGCCTCCGCCAAGGAAGCGGCCGCGAAGGCACATGAGGCGGAGCAGCGCAGCTTCCTGCAGCGCGGATACCTGCCGATCCTCACCAAGACCCAGCGCCACCCCGTGATCACCCTGATCGCCGCCGTCCTGGTGCTCGGCGGCACTGCCGCCATGTCGCCCCTGCTCGCGACCGACCTGCTGGGCCGCTCCGGCGAGAACAGCATGACCGTCCGGCAGGCGCTCCCCGCCGGGACCAGCCTGTCCGAGGGCAGCGCGGCTGCCGTCAAGGTGGAGAAGGCCCTGCGCGGCATCGACGGGATCAAGGATGTGCAGGTCACCACAGGCAATGCTCAGACCGGCTTCTCCGCCCTGCAGTCCACCGGCGCATCGAACTCCACCTTCACCGTGGTGACCGAAGAGAAGGCCAACCAGGGCAAGCTGCAGGACACCGTCCGCACCGCCCTTGCAGGGATCTCCGGCGCCGGAAAAATCACCGTCGGCTCGCAGCAGGGTGGCTTCGGGACCACCTCCACGGTGGACATCACGCTCAAGGCTGCCAGCTCCAGCGACTTGAAAACGGCCAGCGACGCCATGGTCAAGGCCATGGACGGCGTCCCGGGCTCGTCCGAGGTCAGCACCAACCTGGCCGCGAACCAGCCGGTCGTGCAGGTCAAGGTGGACCGTGCCAAGGCCGTCGCGGCCGGCCTGAACGAAGAGCAGGTCGGGGGCATCCTGGCGTCCACCGTCAGCCCGATCCCGGCCGGCACCGTCCGCATCGGCACCAATGACTTCCCGGTCCGGATCGGCGAGGGCACCAAGTTCACCAGCATCGCCGCCGTCCGCGACCTCCCGCTGCCGACGGCGCGGGGCCCGGTTCCGCTGTCCTCGATCGCCTCCGTGGACCAGGTTGACGTTCCGGTCTCCATCACGGCCAGCAACGGCCAGCGCACCGCGCGGGTTTCGGTCACGCCGTCGGGCGCCAACCTTGGTGCCGTGAGCACCGAGGTGCAGGCCCGGCTGAAGTCGGTCCAGCTCCCGCCCGGCGTTACCGCGGAAATCGGCGGCGCCACCACCCAGCAGGCCGACTCCTTCGCCCAGCTGGGCCTGGCGTTGCTCGCCGCCATCGCGATTGTTTACGTCATTATGGTGGCCGCGTTCAAGTCGCTCGTGCAGCCGCTGATCCTGCTGGTGTCGATCCCCTTCGCGGCTACCGGTGCTATCGCCCTGCTGGTCCTGACCGGTGTTCCGCTCGGCCTCCCGTCCCTGATCGGCATGCTGATGCTGGTGGGCATCGTGGTGACCAACGCGATTGTGCTCATTGACCTGATCAACCAGTACCGCCAGCCGCGCGACGGCGGGCCCGGGATGAACGTCGCCGAGGCGATTACCCACGGGGCGCGGCAGCGCCTCCGCCCGATCCTGATGACCGCGCTGGCCACCGTGTTCGCGCTGACGCCCATGGCGCTGGGCCTGACCGGCGGCGGCGGGTTCATCTCGCAGCCCCTGGCCATCGTGGTGATTGGCGGCCTCATCTCCTCGACCGCGCTGACGCTGATCCTGGTGCCCGTGCTGTACCGGCTCGTGGAGGGCCGCCGCGAACGGAAGTCACTTCAGCGGGCCGGCGGCAGCGAAGCCTCCCACGGGCGGCTGGCCCAGCCTGCTGCGGCCAGCGCACCGGCGTACCGTGACTCCGGGGCGGATGAGCCGGACGAGGCCCCAGCCCTCCGTAACTGACGTCCGCGACCGCGTCGCCCTGCCGCGCTGCTACGGCTAGTGGGGAGCGACGGCGGTGGCCTCGGCGGCGCGGGCCGGGGCCGGGTCAGAGAAGGCCAGTTTGGGGACGAGGACCAGCGCCGCTGCCGCTGCCAGGCCGGTGATCCCGCAGATGCTCCACACAGTGAGGTAGCCGGCCAGGGGGGCCGCCGTCGATCCCGCGGTGGCGGCAGCACCGCCGTCGCCCAGGACATGGCTGAGCAGCGCGATGCCGAACACGGCCGAGGCGAAGGCGCCGCCGATCGTCTTGGTGGTGTTGGTCAGGCCGGTCGCCATGGCGGTGCGGTCAAGGGGTGCCGCGGCAGCAGCTGCCGAGGGCAGGGCTGCCACCAGCGCGCCGGAGCCCAGGCCGGCCACCGCCATGTTCACCAGGGCCTCCGCCAGGCTGGCGTGGAACGGCAGGAAGAGGAGATAGCCCAGTCCGACGCAGACCGCCGCGCCCACCAGTGTCCACCGCGGGGTGAGTCTTCGCGTGACCACCGGATAGAGCAGGGCTCCCACCAGCAGGGCAAGGACGTAGACGCCGATAATGATGGAGACATGCCCCGCGCGCAGGCCCAGCCCGTAACCGTGCAGAGCCGGATCCGTCCGGGCAAAGGTGGACAGCGGGGCCTGGGCGCCCAGCACCGAGACGCCGAACAGCCCTGCCGTCAGCTGCACCGGCCACATGGATGGCGCGCGCAGCATCCGGATGTCGACCAATGGATCCTTCCGGCCCAGCTCCACCCGGGTGAAGGGGATAAAGACCAGCAGCCCGGCCGCTGCCAGTGCCCACGGCCACCAGGCGCCGGGACCGTTGAGCCGCATAAAGGTCAGCCCGGAGGTGATCAGGAGCAGCCCGACGGCGAGCAGTGCAAAGCCGCGGGTGTCCACCCGGCCACCGCTCCGTTCGGTGGACTCCGGCACCCCGAAGCGGACCACGAACCAGCACGCGGTGACGGCCACGGCCGGAAGCATCAGGACCAGCTGCAGCGCTCCGGCGAAGACTTCCACCAGGGCACCGGCGGCGAGGGCGCCGGCGATGACGCCGAACTCGAGCGCCCCTACCAGGGCGCCGGCGGCGCGGCGGGTGCGGGCAGCGCCGTCGGGCAGTGCGTGCACCCGGCTAAAGACCAGGGCGATTTCCAGCGGGAGCCAGACCACGTAGAAACCCTGCAGCGACCACGCCGCGAGGAACGTCCAGAAATCCGGTGCCAGCGCCACACCCCACGACGCGGCTGCGGTGAGGGCCGTGGAGACGAGGAGGATCCGGCGGTGGCCGTACATGTCGCCAAGCTTTGCGAGCACCGGCACCGCCAGGGCGCTCACGGTCAGCTGGGCCGCCTCAAACCAGTTCACGTCGGCATCGTGGATCCCCAGGTGCCGGGCGATGTCCGTGAGGATGGGTGTGTAGTACCCCTGGAGGATTCCGCTGGTGAGTTCCACCAGGCACAGAAAAGCGATAACGCGGCGCATGTCGACCTTCCGGGCGGGCTGGGCTCCGGGCGGCCAGCCGACTGATTGCATCCTAGGTCCGGCCGCCGCCGGGCCAGTGCAGGAACCGTGGAATATCCCGGCGTGGCGCACGTTATAGAGGGTGATAGATGCAAATGCATATAAATCGGTTATAGTAGTAGCAACCGGAAGTCTCCGGCCCCGGAAAGGAAAACCATGCAGATCGGCGTATTCAGCGTCAGCGACATCACCACGGACCCCACCACGGGCCGTACCCCCACGGAGCACGAGCGCATCAAGGCCTCCGTGGCGATCGCCAAGAAGGTCGAAGAAATCGGCATGGACGTCTACGCCATCGGCGAGCACCACAACCGGCCGTTCTTCTCCTCCTCCCCCACCACAACGCTCGCGTACATCGCGGCGCAGACCGAGCGGATCATCCTCTCCACGGCCACGACGCTGATCACCACCAACGATCCCGTGAAGATCGCCGAGGACTTCGCGATGCTCCAGCACCTGGCCGACGGCCGCGTTGACCTGGTCCTGGGCCGCGGAAATACCGCACCGGTGTACCCCTGGTTCGGCAAGAACATCCAGGACGGGATTGAGCTCGCGATCGAGAACTACAGCCTGCTGCGGCGGCTGTGGGACGAGGACACGGTGAACTGGTCCGGCAAGCACCGCACGCCGCTGCAGAACTTCACCTCCACCCCCCGCCCGCTCGACGGCGTGGCCCCCTTCGTCTGGCACGGCTCGATCCGCACGCCACAGATCGCCGAAGTGGCCGCCTACTACGGCGACGGCTTCTTCGCGAACAACATCTTCTGGCCCAAGGAGCACTACCAGCAGCTGATCGGCCTGTACCGCGAACGCTACGAGCACTACGGCCACGGCAAGGCGGACCAGGCCATTGTGGGCCTCGGCGGCCAGTTCTTTATGCGGAAGAACTCTCAGGACGCCGTCAAGGAGTTCCGCCCGTACTTCGACAACGCCCCCGTCTACGGCCACGGCCCGTCGCTGGAGGACTTCACCTCCCAGACCCCGCTGACCGTCGGCAGCCCGCAGGAAGTCATCGAGAAGACCCTCACCTTCCGCGAGTACTTTGGCGACTACCAGCGCCAGCTGTTCCTGATCGACCACGCAGGGCTGCCGTTGAAGACCGTCCTGGAGCAGCTGGACCTGTTCGGCGAGGAAGTTCTGCCGGTGCTGCGCAAGGAGTACGCCGAGAAGACCCCGGCGCACGTTCCGGAACCGCCGACGCACGCCGGCCGGGTGGCCGCGTCGCTGGCAGCCCGTGAAGCCGCCCCGCAGGAGGCCTGATGTCCGCCAGGATTGAATCGCCGGTGCGGCTGGCAGCGCAGACCTGGGAGTCGCTGTTCCGGGCGCAGGTTGCCGTGATGCGCCGGCTGCAAACCGGACCGGCGTTCAAGTCCCTGGCCGTGAACGAGTACGACGTCCTGTTCACGCTCTCCGGCTGCCCGTCCGGCTGGCTGCGCCAGAACGAGCTCAACGACCACGTGCTGCTGAGCCAGTCCAGCCTCAGCCGGTTGGTGGAGCGGCTGGAGAAGCGGGGCTTCGTGGAGCGCAAACCCGCCCCCGACGACGGCCGCGGCGTGCTGGTCCGGCTGACCGACGCGGGGCGGGAACTGCAAAAGGAAATTGGCCGCGAACACGTCCGCGACATCGCCTCGCTGGTGGCACCCGCCCTGACCGCCGAGGAACAACGCGAGCTGCTCCGGCTGACGGACAAGCTCAGGGCTTCGGTCCAGGCGCGCTGACCGCGCCGGCACCGGCGGCGGGACTAGCGCAGAGCGACCAGTTCCGCGGGGTCCTCGGCCGGCAGCTCGCCGGTGACGGTGGCGGTAACCTTGAGCTCCCTGAGCGAGAGGCTGCCGCCCACCGTCGACAGGAACGCCGTATCCGAAGAATCCCGGCCGGCGGTAATCCTGAGCATACTTTCCCGCGGTGCCAGTCCTGTCGGGTCGATGACGTGCCAGGCCCCGTTGATGTGGGCCTCCGCCACCGCATGGAAGTCCATGGGGGTCAGTCCCGGAGCGTACACGGCTGCCAGCCGCGCGGGCACGTTCTTGGACCGCAGCAGCGAGATGGCCAGGTGGGCGAAGTCCCGGCACACCCCGCGGCGGTGCAGGAGTGTTTCGACGGCGCCGTCGGTCCCGCGCGAGGACCCGCTGACGTACCGGAGTTCGCTAAAGACCCAGTCCCGCACGGCATACAGCAGTTCGGGACCGTCGAGCCCGCCGAATTCGGCGTAGGCGGTCGGAAGCAGCCGGTCCGACTCCGCATACCGGCTCGGCCGGACGTAGCGGATCAGCTCCATGAGGGAGGGCTCCTCCGGGGCGGCGAACCCCGTGACGGTGGCACCGTATTCGACCAGGACTTCAGTGGGTTCGGCAAACTCCATGTAGTGGAAGCGCCCGCCGTGGTGGTCCGAGAGTTCGGTCAGCGCCACGTCCTCCCCGCCGGCGGTCACGGACAGCGACTCCTCGAACCCGCTGTAGCCGGGGTTGAGAGCCGCGGCCACCGCCATCGCAACCTTGGTATTAGCCACGGTTTTGAATGCCAGGCGTGCGGACACAATGCGTTCCATGAATCTCCGGAGGGTGCTAGTTATTGATCTTCAGCGACAGTAGCATCCGCTGGACGTTGGCGAATTCCGAGCCGTCGTTCACGTATTTGTCGGCCTGCGCCAGGGTGTCAAAGGATTTGGCGGGTGCCACCTTCTGGTCCGGGGCGAACGCCTTGAGCTCGGCCAGGTCGCCGAAGGCGTAGTCCCCCTTGCCGCCGGGGCCGCGCACGATGTTCCGCAGGGAGCAGGACTTTCCGGCCGCACCGCCGACCACGTTCGTGATGCCGTAGGAGCCGAAGTACTTGTAGCCCTGGATGACCCGGAACACCACGTGCGGGTCGATGGTTCCTTCCCCGGCCTGGTGTGGCAGCTCCACGGGAACACTGCTGACCACCACGTACGGCTTGGCGGCCCCGGACTTGCAAGCGGCCGGTGCCTGCGGCGGAAGTCCGGTCTGCAGGGTGGCCAGGTACCGGCCCTCCGCATCCTTGACCTCGATCCTGAGGGCGCCAGGGAGGGTGCCCTGCGCCGGTGTGACCGACTGTGCTATCCACTCCTGCGGGAGGTCGAAGCTGACAGTCTTGCCGGGGTCGTAGAAGGTCTTCCATACCGCGGCGGTCGCTCCGGCGGTGGCTCCGGCAGAAGAGCTCGCGCCGGCAGTCGCCGTCCCCGGCGCCGTCCCGCCGGCCGATCCGGCTGCGGCAGGCGTCGAAGCGCCGCCGGAAGACTCCGCCGTCGTACTCCCGCCGGGGGTGCCCGCCGTCCAGGTGGGCGCACCCTTGCTTTCGCTGCTGCAGCCGGCGAGCGCTGCCGCAGCGAGCGCCAGCGCAACAGTGATCCGGAGTCCGCGGGAGGGTGCCGTGCCAGTCATGCTGCCAGCGTAGCCGGGCCCATTAGGCATCAAAGCTTCCGGAGCAGCGTTTCGTAAAAGCTGACGCCACGGCCCAGCGTTTCGAGCGAGATCTTTTCGTCAACGGCGTGAATGGACCCGCGGTCCGCCGCATCCATGGCGAAGGGGGCGAAGCGGTACACGGCATCGCAGATCGCGGTGAACCTGCGTGAATCCGTTCCCCCCATCATGATGTACGGGGTGATGATCGCCTCCGGGAAGGTCGCAGCGATGCAGCCTTCCAGCAGCTCCCATTGCGGGCCGGTGGAAGCGGACACCGGGGTGGGTTCGTTGCCCTCCACGACGCGCAGCTCGACTTTCGGATCGCGGATGACCTTGCGCAGCCGCTCCACGGTGCCGGCTACGGTATCCCCCACCGCGACGCGGATGTTTGCGTTGGCCCGTGCCGTGGCCGCGAGCACGTTGGCGCCAGGGCTGCCCTCGAGGGTGGTGACGGCCACTGTGGTGCGGGTCATGGCGTTGGTTTCGTTGCCGAGCCGGCCGAACAGCCAGGTCATCGGGACCCTGAGCAGGGACAGGTTGGCGAAGGCGATCCGCAGCGGGACGGGTGCATGGGGGCCGAAGCGCCGGAGCATCTCGACGGTCACGTCCGGGAGCCGCTGCGGGAACGGGCTGCGCTCCAGCCGGGTGATGGCCCTGGCCAGCCGGGCCGTCGCTCCCATCCGCGGCGGCGTCGAGGCGTGGCCGCCGGGGTCACGAGTGAGGAGTTCGACGTCGAGGATCCCCTTTTCGGCAACGCCCACCACGGCGGCCGGCCTGCTGACGCCGGGAAAGGCGCCACCGGCCACGGCGCCGCCTTCGTCGAGCACCAGCCGGGGCCGGATCCCGCGCTCCTCGAGGAGGGCCGCCGCCGCCACGGCACTGTCGCCGGCGGTCTCCTCGTTGTTCCCGAAGGAAAAGTAGACGTCCTGTGCCGGGGCGAAGCCATCGAGGAGCAGGGCCTCTGCGGCTTCCAGGATGGCAACCAGCTGGCCCTTGTCGTCGAGGGTACCGCGGCCCCACAGATGGGTACCGTCGTTGTGGCCGGCGAAGGGCGGGTGGGTCCACGCCTGCTCGTCCCCTGCGGGGACCACGTCGTAGTGGGCCATCAGTACCGCCGGGCCGTTTCCGTTGTCAGTGCTGTCCGTTCCGCGGGTCCCCGGCCAGCGGAAGAGCAGGGCATGGCCGTTGACGCGTTCCACCTCCAGCGCTGCGTGGACTGCGGGGTACAGAACCGGGAGTGCGGCCAGGAAGGCCTCGAACTGGTCGGCGTCCACCTCGGCGGAAACCCGGGAGGAGACGGTACGGTACCTGACCAGTTCAGCCAGGGATGCGGCGGCGCGGCGGGCGCGGTCCGCGGGGACAGCGGCGCGGGCGGCGGCCCCGGCGGCGGCGGTGTTGTGCATGCGCGAAAGTCTACGGGCCGGCAGCCCGGGGAGGTCCGCAGCAGCGGCTGCGTTTCCGGCACGGGATCGGGGCTAGGCTTGGGGGATGGCTGATGAGCACTTTGACGGAGCGGACCTCGACGAACAGGACAGCGTCACCCGAATGTCCGCCGTCGACATCGCGGACTGGCGGCTCCGGACCTTTGCGCTCTACGCAACCGTCCGGAAGATCGCGGCGGATAATCCCGCGGAAGCCCACTCCTACTGGCGGCAGGAACGGGACCGGATGTTCGGCACGCACCCCGCTTCGCCGCTCACCGACGCCGCAAAGGCCAGCTTCGGCGGCCTGAAGACCGCGGACTACGATCCGATCTACCGCTTCCACGTCCCCATCACCCCGGAGGGCGCCGGCCGGGAGATGAACGTCGAGACCGGAACCGACGGGGTGGTCCGGTTTGTCCGGCTCGGCACCTTCGACCTGCCGGAGATGGGGCAGCTGGCGGTGTGGAAGCTCAACGGTTACGGCGGCGGAATCTTCGTGCCGTTCCGCGATGCCACCGCGGGCCGGCCCGGCGGCAGCTACGGGGCGGGCCGCTACCTGCTGGACACCATCAAGGGCTCCTTCCACGGCGTCTCCGGCACGGGATCCGGTGCCGAGTTCGTGCTCGACTTCAACTTTGCGTACAACCCTTCCTGCGCCTACAACGAGGCGTGGGCGTGCCCGCTGGCCGGGCCCTCCAACCGCCTCGCCGTGGAGCTGCCGGCCGGCGAGCTGTACTAACCGGATGGAGTCGCAGCTTCAACAGGCAGATCCGCCCCCGCAGTCCCCGCCCGGTGTGTCCGCGCCAGGTGTCCCGGCGTCGGGTGTTGCCACGCGCCGGCGGTACCGGGGCCTGCTTCGGTATCCCCTGGTCCGCCAGCTCCTGAGGTTCACCGGCGTCGGAGCTATCTGCACGCTCTGTTCACTGGCGCTGTATGCGTTCCTGCGGCCGTGGATCGGGCCGCAGCCGGCCAACGCCGCCGCGCTGATCATCACCTCGCTGCTGAACACGGCCCTGAACCGGCGCCTGACCTTCAAGATCACCGAGCGCCACCGGATGAAGCGCGATCACCTCAACGGGCTGATTGTCATCCTGGTGGCCCTGCTGATCACCGGCGGAAGCCTCGGCATCCTGCATTGGATCAACCCGGACGCCAGCGTGGCCGACGAGCTCTGGACCACCACGCTGTCCGGTTTCCTGGCCACGGCGGTACGGTTCACGATGCTGCGGCACTGGATCTTCCGCCGGGCCAGGCACCGCTAGCCGAGGGAGCGGATGCTGCCGACGGCGGTGCGCACCGCGGCCGCGGCATCGGACAGTTCGGCTTCCGTAATGCTGGAGTCGTAGCTGAAGCGAACGGCGGTCTGGGCCACCTCGGCGCTGACGCCCATCGCCAGCAGCACCGGCGAGGGCTCGTCGGCGCCCGCGGCGCAGGCCGAACCGCTGGAACAAATGACACCCTGCCGCTCAAGTTCCAGCAGCACCGATTCCCCGCTGGTCCCGGGGAAACAGAAGGACGCGACCGAGGGCAGCCGCTCCCCCGGATGCCCGGTGAGCACCGCCCCTGGCACCTCCGCCAGGATCGAACGGATAAAGCCGTCCCGCAGGTCCGCGACCCGCGCTGCGGCCTCCGGGCGGGACGCCCCGGCGAGGCGCAATGCGGTCGCCAGGGCCACCGCTCCAGCGACGTTTTCGGTCCCGGAGCGGCGTCCGCGTTCCTGCCCGCCGCCGTGGACCAGCGGCTCCAGCCGGGTCCGGCCGCGGACATACAACGCGCCGCAGCCCTTGGGGGCGCCGATCTTGTGGCCGGAAATACTCAGGGCATCAACGCCGAGTGCCCGTGTGTCGAGGGACAGCCAGCCCGCTCCCTGCACGGCGTCGGTGTGGAAGGGAATGCCACGTTCGCGGGCCATCGCCGCGAGCCGGGCCACGGGCTGGACCGTCCCCACCTCGTTATTGGCGTACATCACGCTGACCAGCGCCGTTTCGGGCCGGAGCGTTGCCGCGAGCGCCTCGTCGGTGACCTGCCCGTAGCGGTCCACGGGAATCACGTCCACCGCGAAACCGTGGACGCGTTCGAGGTAGCGTGCTGACTCTTCCACCGCGGGATGCTCGACGGCGCTGATCGCCACCCGGTCAAGTCGCGGATCCGCGCTCTGCCGGGCCAGTGCGATGCCCTTCACGGCGAGGTTGTCCGCCTCGGTGCCGCCGGAGGTGAAGATAACCTCGCCGGGGCGGCAACCGAGCGCTTCAGCTGTGGTGGCCCGGGCCGCGGCCAGCGCCGCGGCTGCCGTGTCACCCAGGGAATGGTGGCTCGAGGGGTTGCCGAAGTCGCCGCTGAGGTAGGGCCACATTGCCTCGAGCACCTCGCGGCGGACCGGTGTGGTGGCCGCGGCGTCCAGGAAGATCACGGCTTGCCTCAGCCGGCCGGTTCGAGTTCCACGTCGAGGCCAAGGTCCAGAGCGGTGACGCTGTGGGTGAGCGCCCCGACGGAGATGACGTCCACGCCGGTGGCTGCGATGCCGGCCACGGTGGCCAGGTTGACGTTGCCGCTGGCCTCCACCCGGGCCCGGCCGGCCACGAGCTTGACCCCGTCGGCGAGTTCGGCCAGCGAGAAGTTGTCCAGCATGATGGTGTCCACGCCGGCGGCCAGCACCGGCTCGATCTGGGCCATGCTGTCCACTTCCACTTCGAAGTGCGTGGTGTGCCCCAGCTGTTCCCTGGCACTGCGCAGGACGGCGGTGAGCTTCGCGGGGTCGCCGCCGGTGAGCACGGCCAAGTGGTTGTCCTTGGCCAGGACGGCGTCGGAGAGGCTGAACCGGTGGTTCGCGCCGCCACCGCAGCGCACGGCGTAGCGTTCCAGTACACGCAGCCCCGGGGTGGTCTTCCGGGTGTCGGTGATGCGGGCCCCGGTGCCTGCCGCCAGCGCCACGAATTCGGCTGTCCGGGTGGCGATAGCGCTCATCCGCTGCACCAGGTTCAGCGCCACCCGTTCGGCCAGGAGCACCCCGCGGGCGTTGCCGGTCACCCGCGCCAGGGCCGTGCCGGCGTCGAAGGCGGTGCCGTCCGGCACGAGTATATCGACGACGGCGGAGGGGTCAGCCAGCATCATGGCCGCGGCGAAGACGTCCCCGCCGCTGAAGACGCCGGGCACCCGGGCAGCCAGCACCGCGGTGGCACGGGCGTCGGCCGGGATCAGCGTCTGCGAGGTGATGTCCCCGTGCGGGGCGTCTTCCAGCAGGGCGGCGCGCAACACAGCATCGACGGCGGCCGCGGGAAGGCTTCCGGCGAGATCCGGGCGGGTCTGCGCCGGTGATTCCTGAAGGGTGGTCATAGCGAGATCCTTTGCATGAAGTGGGTCGGGCCGGGTGCCGGGTCCGTGTCGGCGCGATAGTGGGCGCCCAGGGAAACAGTCCGGGCCCCGGCCGCGCCTACCAGGAGCCGGGCGGCCAGGAGCAGGTTGCGGTCCTCGTGCTCCCGCGGGTCGACGGCGTCGGTCAGGGCCTCCGGCTGCACGACGGCGGCCCACCGGTCCAGCTGCTCCGCGGCGGCAGTGAGCCCGTCGCCACGGCGGAGCACCCCGGCGTGGGTGGTCATCAGCTGCCGAAGTGCCGCCCGCGAAAACTCCCCCGGACCGGGCCCGGGCTTCTCCCCAGCTTCGGAAACCGCCGGGGAGGTTCCTGCCCGGGAGGAGTCGCGCGACGATGCTGCGGAAGCGTGCGTCAAGTGGAGGCCGCCAGCGGCCGTGGGCCCACACGATCCGGGTTCCCTGGCCGAGCTTGCGAGGTTAGGGCGATCGTGGGGAGCACGCGGAGCAGTGCCGTCGCGCGGGGCTGCAACTCTGAGGAAATCCTCCACGGCCCGCCGCCCGAACACCAACCCCTCGAGCAGCGAGTTGCTGGCCAGCCGGTTGGCGCCCTGCGCACCGGTGCAGGCGGCCTCGCCGGCGGCGTAGAGCCCGGGCACGGTGGTGCGCCCGTGCAGGTCCGTGGCCACGCCGCCCATCCAGTAGTGTGCCGCCGGAGAGACGGGCAACGGCTCGGTGGTCCAGTCGTAACCGGTGGCGCGGGTGGCTGCGGTGATGGTGGGAAAGCGCCCGGCCAGGAACCCGGTGCCGCGGCTGGCTTCGACGCCCCGGGCGTCCAGGTACACCGGGGTGTCGGCCGGCAGTCCTGCGGCGGCCAGGTGCAGCGCGATGCTGCGGGAGACGACGTCGCGCGGTGCCAGTTCAGCGTCGGGGTGGTAATCCGGCATAAAGCGGTAGCCTGCCGGATCCAGCAGGACGGCACCCTCTCCCCGCACCGCTTCGGAGATCAGCAGTGCGGGCGGGCCGCCGGGGACTTCTGCCGCGGCGAGGGTGGTGGGGTGGAACTGGAAGAACTCAAGGTCCCGGACGGCCGCACCCGCGCGCCAGGCCAGGGCCAGGCCGTCGGCGGTGGCAACGGCGGGGTTGCTGGTCCTGGCGAAGAGCCGGCCCGCGCCGCCGGTGGCGAGCAGGACGGCGTCGGCGTCGAGCTGTTTCGGCCGCCCGCCGGCGAGGTAGGCGACGCCGGTGACTGATCCGGCCTGGTCCCCGGTTCCCGGGTCACCGGTCAGCAGCCCGGTGACGAAGGCACCGGTCTCGACGCGGAGCAGGCCTTGGACGGCGCGGTCGAGGACCGCAGCCACCAGCCCGCGGGCTATCCGGGCTCCCGTGGCGTCACCGCCGGCGTGCAGGATACGGGCGGCCGAATGTGCCGCCTCAAGGCCCAGCGCCGGTCCGCCGTCGTCCCGGACGTCGAAGTCCACGCCAAAACGGCGCAGCCCGGCGATGTCCCGCACGGCTTCCGTGCACAGGATCCGGACGGCCTCGGGATCGTTGTGCCCGGCCCCTGCGGCGAGTGTGTCGGCGATGTGCGCCGCCACGGAGTCTCCCGGCGCGGCCTCCCCCGGTGACAGCACGGCGGCCACGCCGCCCTGGGCGTAGAAGGTGTTGCTGTCCTCAAGCGTGCCCTTGGTCAGGAGTACCACCTCGGCGGCCGGAGCCCCGCCGGGACCCCCGGCCGGCTCGGAGGCCAGGAGCGCGGCGTACAGTCCGGCGATTCCGGAACCGACAACCACCAGCCGCCTGGTCACGGCCGCGCCGCCAGCATCCGCTCGAGGGCAACCCGGGCGGGGGCGGCGACGCCGTCCGCCACCGTGATGCGGTTGACCACCTCACCGCGCACCAGGGCTTCCAGGACCCAGGCGAGGTAGCCGGGGTGGATCCGGTACATGGTGGAGCAGGGGCAGATCACCGGGTCCAGGCAGAAGATGGTGTGCTGCGGATACTCGGCGGCCAGCCTGTTGACCAGGTTGATCTCCGTGCCCACGGCGAACACGGTGGGCTCGGTGGCGGCGGCGATGGCCTTGCGGATGAAGTCGGTGGAACCTGCGGAGTCGGCTGCGTCGACCACCTCCATGGGGCACTCCGGGTGGACGATGACCTGCACGCCCGGGAAGTCGGCGCGGGCCTTCTCGATCTGGGCCACGTTGAAGCGCTTGTGCACCGAGCAGAAGCCGTGCCAGAGGATGACCCGGGAGTCTTCAAGGTCCTGCACGGTATTGCCGCCGAGGTCTTCGCGCGGATTCCACATGGGCATCTGTTCCAGCGGCACGCCCATGGCCTTGGCGGTATTGCGGCCCAGGTGCTGGTCGGGGAAGAACAGCACCCGCTGGCCCCGTTCGAACGCCCATTCCAGCACCGTGGCCGCGTTGGACGAGGTGCAGACAATCCCGCCGTGCTCGCCGCAGAAACCCTTCAGCGCGGCCGATGAGTTCATGTAGGTGACCGGGATGACCGGAACCCGGCCGTCGGCGTCGGGCTCGGTGCCGAACAGTTCCTCGAGCTGTTCCCAGCATTCGGTGACCGAGTCGATGTCAGCCATGTCGGCCATGGAGCAGCCGGCGGCGAGATTGGGCAGGATGACGGCCTGGTCCGGGGCCGAGAGGATGTCCGCCGTTTCGGCCATAAAGTGCACGCCGCAGAAGATGATGGCCTCCGCGTCCGGCCGGGTCAGGGCGGCGTTGGCAAGCTGGAAGGAGTCGCCCACGAAGTCGGCGTATTCGACCACTTCGTCGCGCTGGTAGAAGTGGCCCAGGATGACGGCGCGGTCCCCCAGCTCAGCCTTGGCGGCCCGGATCCGGGCGTCGAGTTCGGCGTCGCCGGCAAGCCGGTATTCCTCCGGGAGCTGGCCCTGCCGGGGGGTCGAGGGCGGAGCGACGTCGGCCACGGAGGCGCCCGGGCCGTAGGCGGGCACGCCGGCCAGGGCTTCAGCCAGGTCGAAGTCCCAGGGGCCGCGGGCCAGGGCCGGGCTGCAGGTGGAGCCCGGCGTGCTGCGTTCGGCCTGGTCGCGGGTGATCAGCTGGATCGCCGTGTTGACGCTGCTCATGGTGTGCTCCTGTTGTCTGGGTCAAGGCCGGGGCGGCCGGTAAAGCGGTAAAGACGGGGAGGCCGGTGTTTGCCGCCCTGCAGGTATTCGTCGGTTTCTTCGATCTCCGGTGTGGCCTTGATCTGGCGGCGGAAGTTGGCCGGATCCAGTTCGCGGTCCAGGACGGCTTCGTAGACTTCGCGGACCTGACCGAGGGTGAAGTATTCGCCGAGCAGGTGGTAGGCGATGGAGCCGTAGGCCATCTTGTTGCGGAGCCGCCACAGGGCGTAGTCGACGATGGTGTTGTGGTCGAACGCCAGCTCGCCGAGGCGGTCTGCCCGGAACCAGCGGACGTTTTCGGATTCGTCGGCGAGGGCGGCCTCCGTGGGCTGGACGAGCGCCCAGTAGACGATCGACACCACCCGCTGCGAGGGTGAGCGGTGCAGGCCGCCAAACGCATAGAGCTGCTCAAGGTAATTGGGGGCAAGCCCGGTGGTCTCACGCAGGTTGCGGGACGCGGCGTCCTGCAACGATTCCGAATGGGTCAGCGGTCCGCCGGGCAGCGCCCAGAGCCCTTTGAACGGTTCCCTGATTCTGCGCACCAGGGGGATCCACAGGGTGGGGCGGCCGGAGCGCTCGCTGGGCCGCAGGGCGAAAATCACCGTGGAGATGGCCAGCGACGGCGGCGCGAGCTGGCGCTCGGAGACGTTGGCTGGAGAGGTGTAGATGGAGATCGACCCCCGCGTTCCGGGGCCCGGGCCGTGGTGGGAACGGCTGCCCGGACGGTTCCGGCCTGACCGCCGGAGTAGTTATAGTCACTTTGACTAGAACTAATTCTACGACGGCGCCGGCGCGGCACCAAATATTGCGGAGAGCCGGTTCCGGCGGGAACTACTGACCGCGGGCAGCGGCCTCGAGCAGCGGCAGCGTCCGGCCCTCGAAATGGGTATTGAGGACGATCACCGAGGACGAGCGCAACACCGTACGGGTCGCGATCATGGCGTCCAGAACCCGCTGCAGGTCCGGGTTGGAGCGCGCCGCGATCCGCGCCATCAGGTCCGAGCTGCCGGAGACGGTGTGGATTTCAATGAGTTCGGGGATCCGCGCCAGGGCCTCCACGACGGCATCATGCCCAAGGTCCTGGTTGATGGTCAGGGAGCAGAAGGCCACCACCGGATATCCGAAGTGCGCCGGGTCCGGCTGCGGGACCCAGGCGCCAATGACGCCGCTGTCCTGCATCCTGTCCAGGCGCGACTGCACGGTGGCGCGGGCAACCTTGAGCACCCGGGACGCCTCCAGGACCGAGGCCCGGGGCGAGTCCGTGAAGAACCGGACAATTTTCGCGTCCAGCGGGTCAACATTCATATCCGGGTCCTTGCCTGCGGGAATCAACAGCACAAATCGTCACGATTCGGGCCGGTTTATCAACAAACTGCAACCATGCTCTCACGCGCGCGGTCCGGAAACACGCCCCGGGGACGGTAAATTCAAATGGTCCCAAAAGGACAACTCCATCACCGTAAGAAGGTTCGCAAGCATGACAATGAAGTCCACCGCGGAGCGCCCGGCCCCCACACTCGGCCACAGCATGAAGCCCCGCCAGCTCACCATGATGGGACTCGGCAGCGCCATCGGCGCCGGCCTGTTCCTCGGATCCGGGGCCGGAATCCAGGCCGCCGGTCCGGCCGTCCTGATCTCCTACCTCGTCGCGGGAACACTGATCATCCTGGTCATGTGGGCCCTGGGCGAGATGGCCGCCGCCAACCCCAACAGCGGCGCGTTTTCCGTCTACGCCGAAAAGGCCATGGGAAAAACGGCCGGTGCCACCGTGGGCTGGCTCTGGTGGCTCCAGCTTGTGGTGGTCATCGCCGCCGAGGCCCTCGGTGCGGCCGGCCTCCTGTTCACTGTATGGCCCGCCATTCCGGTTTGGGGACTCGCCCTGGTCTTTATGGCGGTGTTCACGGCCATCAACCTCGCCGGCGTGAAGAACTTCGGCGAATTCGAATTCTGGTTCGCCATCCTCAAGGTGGCCGCCATCCTGGTGTTCCTGGCCATCGGCGCCGCCCTCCTCTTCGGCTGGCTGCCGGACGTGGCCAGCCCCGGACTGGGTAACATCACCACCAACTTCGCCCCCGCCGGCCTGGGCGGCATTGCGACGGCCCTGTTCGTGGTGATTTTCGCCTTCGGCGGCACGGAAATCGTCAGTGTGGCCGCGGCCGAGACGGAGAACCCGGCCCGCAGCGTGGGCCACGCAATCCGCACGGTGGTCTGGCGGATCCTGGTGTTCTACATCGGCTCCGTCTTTGTCATCGCGGCCGTCCTGCCCACCACCTCGGCCGCCCTGAAGTCGCCGTTCGCCGGCGTCCTGGACCTGGCACGCATCCCCGGCGCCGGAACGGCCATCACCCTGGTAGCCGTCGTCGCGCTGCTCTCCGCGCTGAACGCCAACCTCTACGGTGCCTCCCGGATGGCCTACTCGCTTTCCGAGCGCGGCGAGGCACCGCGGTTCCTGTCCCGGCTGAACAAGGCGCGCGTGCCGGTCATTGCCGTCAGCATTTCCGTGGCGTTCGGGTTCCTGGCCGCGGTCCTGGAACTGCTGTTCCCGGACCGGGTCCTGCCCGCCCTCTTCCAGCTGGTGGGCTCCACCTGCCTGGTGGTCTGGGGCTCTGCGCTGGTTTCGCAGCTGATCCTGCGGCGCCGGGCGGACCGGGAAGGCACGGAACTGCCCCTGCGGATGAAGGGCTTCCCCGGCCTGACCATCTTCGGGCTGGTCCTCCTCGCCCTGATCTTCGCCGTCGGCTTCAGCAGCCCGGAGAGCAGCAGGCAGCTCTTCAGCACCATCGCCCTGATCGCCGGGATCGCGGCCGCCTGCTGGATCGGCGCCCGCGTCGCGAGGACCCGCACCTCCGACTAGTCCCCGGGTATCCGCCGTAGTAAACAAATTGCTATGCGCGATACCGCCGGGCTGGGCAGGTTTGTGCAGAATGGTCAATACATCCTGAGCTGATTGCCCAGCCCGGCGTCCGTGACTAGGGTCACAGGCATGGACACTCTCCCCCTCGCGGTTCCCGGCGACGACGCCGGGCCGCTTAGCCCCGCCCAGCTCCGCGAGCTGTATTCGCTGATGGTCGCCGTCCGGCACCTCGACACCTCGGCCATCGCCTGGCAGCGGCAGGGCATCATCCCCGGCTACGCCCCGGAACTCGGCCAGGAGGCGGCCCAGGTGGGCAGCGGCTACGTTGTGGATACCGCCCGCGACTTCGTCTTCCCGACCTACCGCGAGATGGGCGTCGCCCGCACCATGGGCGTGGACATGGTGGGGTACATGTCCACCCATAAGGCCACCTGGCACGGGGGCCTCTACGATCCGATGGAATCCCGGCTGGCCCCGATCCAGGCCGTCGTCGCCGGGTCCGTGCTGCACGCCGTCGGCTGGGCCCACGGCCAGACCCTTTCCGCTACCGCCGACGGCACCACCGGCGTTGCGCTGACCTACTTCGGCGACGGCGCATCCTCGCAGGGTGATGTCCACGAGGCGATGAACTTCGCCGCAGTGATGAAGGCCCCGGTGGTCTTCTTCGTCCAGAACAACGGCTGGGCCATCTCTGTCCCCACCGAGCGCCAGGTGGCCGGCGGCTCGGTCGCCGCACGCGCCGCCGGCTATGGCATCCCGGCCCTGCAGATTGACGGGAACGACGTCGTCGCCGTCGTCGAGGCCACCCGCCGCGCCTTCGCGCACGCCCGGTCCGGGAACGGCCCGGTGCTCATTGAGGCGATGACGTACCGCCGCGGCCCGCACTCCACCTCCGATGACCCCGGCCGCTACCGGTCCCTCGATGAGGAACGGACCGGCGCCGGCGAGGACCCGCTGGCCCGCCTCAAGCAGCGGCTGCTGGCAGACGGCCTCGCCGATGAGGCGTTTTTCGAGTCGGCCCTGGCCGCCGCCAAGGCCGAAGAGGAACAGATCCGGGCCGGCATCCAGGCCCTGGGCTCCCGCCCCGGCGCCGAGATGTTCGACCTTGTCTTCCAGGAAACCACCCCTGCCCTGCAGGCCCAGGCCGCCAACTGGCGCGAGGAGTCCGAACATGTCTAACTCGATGCTTGAAAGCCCGCGCGCGGCCGGCGGCACCAGCGCCGGCACCCCGGCGCCCGGCACCGTGATGTCCATGCAGCAGGCGCTGAACCGGGCCCTGGACGAGGTCCTGGCCGAGAACCCGAAGGCCGTCATCTTCGGCGAGGACTGCGGCCAGCTGGGCGGCGTCTTCCGGATCACCGACGGCCTGCAGGCCAAACACGGTGCGGAGCGGGTCTTCGACACACCGCTGGCCGAGTCCGGCATCCTCGGCATGTCCGTCGGCCTGGCCATGGCGGGCTTCCACCCCATCCCCGAGGTCCAGTTCGACGGCTTCGCCTATCCGGCCGTCAACCAGATTGTCTGCCAGATTGCCAGAATGAACTACCGCAGCCGCGGGACCCTGCCGATGCCGATCACCCTGCGGGTCCCCAGCTTCGGCGGCATCCGCGCCCCCGAACACCACGGCGAGAGCCTCGAGGCGCTCTTCGCCCACGCACCCGGGCTCAAGGTGGTCTCGCCGTCGAACCCGCACGATGCCTACCACCTGCTCAAGTACGCCGCCACGCGCCCGGACCCGGTGATCTTTATGGAACCGAAGTCCCGCTACTGGCAAAAAGGCGAGGTGGACCTGGCCCAGGGTGACGCCGACGGCGGAGCTCCGACCGGCGCCAAGGTCATGCGGGAGGGCCGGCACCTGACCCTGGTGGCCTGGGGCGCCATGGTGGCCCGCTGCCTGCAGGTGGCGGAGCTGGCTGCTGAGGACGGCATCGACGTCGAGGTCCTGGACCTGCGCTGGCTCAAGCCGATCGACGCCGCGGCCCTGGCCGCCTCCGTGGGCAAGACGCGCCGCGCCGTCGTCGTCCATGAGGCGCCGCTGACCTCCGGCCTGGGCGCCGAGGTAGCGCAGCTGATCACCCAAAGCTGCTTTGACACCCTTAAGGCGCCCGTGGAGCGTGTGACCGGCTTCGACGTGCCCTACCCCTCGGGTGACCTCGAGGACGAATACATCCCGAACATTGACCGGATCCTCTTCGGCATCCAGCGAGTATTGGAGTACAAACGTGGCTGAAATTTCCTTTCCGTTGCCTGACCTCGGCGAGGGCCTGATCGAGGCGACCGTGCTCGAATGGCTCGTCTCGCCCGGGGACCAGGTGGAGCGGAACCAGCCGCTGGTGGAGGTCGARACCACCAAGTCCGCCGTCGAATTGCCSAGCCCGCAGGCGGGTAAGGTAGTGCGTATTCACGGCGAACCGGGTGAGAAAATCAACGTTGGCGAGCCGCTGATCGTGTTCGAGGTGCCGGACAACACGGCCGGCATCGTGGGCACGGTACCGAAGGAAGAGGCACCGAAGCGCCGGGTCCGCCTGAGCGCCGTACTTGATGAGGACTGACACCATGAGCGGCAGGCACACCGGCGAACAGCATTCGCACACCGTTGAGGGCACCGACCCGCAGCTGTTTGTGGCGGTGCACGACCCCAAGGACGACGCCGGGCTCCGGCCGGTCCTGCTGCTGCACGGCTTCTCCTCCTCCGCCAAGCTCAACTGGGAGGACACAGGCTGGATCGGCGCACTGACCGAGGCCGGCCGGCGTGTCATCACGGTAGACCTGCCCGGCCACGGCCGCAGCGGCGCCCCTGAGGACCGCGATTCCTACTCCCCCAGCCGGATCCGCGCGGACCTCCTGCAGATTGCGTTCGACGCCGGCGCCCGCCCGCTGCGTGATGGGGACCCCGCCAGCGGCCTGGACGTCATCGGCTACTCCCTGGGATCGCGGCTGGCGTGGGAATTCGGCGCCACTCAGCATGAGCTGGTCCACCGGCTGGTCCTGGGCGGCCCCAACGTCGCCGACCCGCTGGCCGAGTTCGACCTGGTCGCGGCGCAGCACTACCTGGCCGACGGAACGCCGATCGCCGATGAATCCACCGCCGGGCTCCTGAAGATGGCCCAGCTGCTGCCGAGCAACAACATCTTCGCGCTGCTCTCGCTGGTCGAGGCGATCAAGGACGAACCGTTCGACCCGGCCGAGGCGGTTCCGCCGATGCCGATGCTGCTGGTGGCCGGCGAGAAGGACGAGCGGGCCGCATCGATGCCGGAACTGGCCGCCCTGGGCGCGAAAGCCGGAGCGATGGTGGAACAGCTCATCCTCCCCGCCCGGAACCACACCAACGCAGTGACCAGCAGGGCCTTCAAGCAGGGAGCCATCAGCTTCCTGGGCGTCTAGTTCATCAGCGTTAAAGCACCGCGGGGCCACGGGCGGCCCATCCGAAATTCCGGATGGGCGGCACGTGGCCCCGCGTTTGTGGGCTGTCCGGGCTAGTGGTGGCTGCTGACGCCCAAGGGGCGCCCGCGGGTCTCCTTGGCCAGGACGACGCCGACGGCCGAAATGACGCAGAGGATCATGATGTAGATGCCGATGGAACCGGTCCAGTGCGTGCCCTGCAGCAGGGCCTCGGCGATGGTGGCCGCGAAGGCCCCGCCGAGGATGGCGCCGAAAGCGTAGCCGATGGAGATGCCCGAGTAACGGACGTTCGCCGGGAACATCTCGGCATACATGGCGGACATGGGGCCGTAGGACAGGCCGAGCCCGATGGTCAGTACGAACAGCGCGACGCCATAGAGCACAATTTCCTTGGTGTCGATCAGGGCGAACATCGGGATCATCCAGGCGAAGACGATTCCGTAGCCGATCAGGAAGGTCTTGACCCGGCCGATCCGGTCCGAAAGCCAGCCGCCCACCAGGGTGAAGATGAGCCAGCCGAACGACGCCAGCGTGGTGGCCAGCAGGATCTGCGGGGTGGGCATCTTCAGCGACTTGGTGGCGTAGGAGATGAAGAACGCGATCAGCAGGTAGCCGGCGGCGTTGTTGCCGATGAAGATCATCGTGGAGTACAGCACGGCCTTCTTGTGCTTGCGGATAAGTTCGCCGAGCGGGGCCTTGCTTTCTTCCTTGCGGTCCTGCATCTCCTTGAAGACCGGGCTCTCGGCCACGGCTCGGCGGATCAGGTAGCCGACGACGATCAGCACGATGGAGAGCAGGAACGGCACCCGCCAGCCCCACGCGGCGAAGTCTTCCTTGGACATGCCGGTGTTGAGGAAGTACAGCAGGCCGGTGGCGAGGATCATGCCGACGGGGACGCCGATCTGCGGGTACGCGCCGAAGAGGCCGCGCTTGCCCAGCGGGGCGTGTTCGACGGCCATCAGGGCAGCTCCGCCCCATTCGCCGCCCGCGGAGAAGCCCTGGATGATGCGCAGGGTGATCAGCAGGATCGGCGCCCAGACGCCGATCTGGCCGTAGGTGGGCAGCATGCCGATCAGGGCAGTGGCGGCACCCATCATGACCAGGGTGAAGACCAGCATCGCTTTGCGGCCCAGCCGGTCGCCGAGGTGGCCTGCGATGATGGCGCCGAGCGGCCGGAACAGGAAACTGATACCGATCAGGGCGAAGGACAGGATCTGTGCCAGGCCGGGATTGGATGAGTTCAGCGGAGCGAGGAAGAGCGGTGAGAGCAGCGTTGCTGTCAGTTGGGCGAAGATGAAGAAGTCGTACCACTCGATGGTGGTACCGACCAGCGTCCCGGCGAGGACCTTGCGCTCCTCATGTTTGCTGCTGGGGCCCGTCGCTGAATCGACGGTTGAAGTTGCGGTCATTGGAACTCCGTTGCTGGGGGCAGAGGTACTGCCCGGGTGGGTGCGTTGTGACTTGGTGAGTGCCTCTTGAATTACTGATCGAACGGTCAGTTGGTATCCGCGATACTACCCTGAAGCGTGTGGTAAATCACACATCCCGGCGGAAACACTCCGCTGTGTGCCGAAAATGACGCCGACCCGCGCCGTCGGACGCCCGGACGCAGCGCTGGCACCCGACCACCCGTCGCGGCGGCGGCGTGTTTCCCGTGCGCTACCTGTGCGTTCTATAATTGAACAGACAGTTCGTATATGGAACGCTACGTGAGAGTGACCCCGAGCACAAGGGTCCACCGTCGGGCTGCTGCCCGGCCGCCCGCTCCCCGCCTAGGATGGACAGCATGACCCCGAACGCCGGCAGCGCCCAGGCCTCACCGTCCCAGACGCTCTCCCGCGGCATCCGGGCCCTGGAAATCCTGGCTGATGCCGCGGAGCCGCTCACCATTGCCGAACTCGCCGATGCCCTTGGCGTTCACCGGTCGGTCGCGTACCGCATCCTGCGCACCCTCGAGGACCACTCGCTGCTGGTCCGCGACGACGGCGGCCGGGTCCAGCCTGGCCCCGGACTCGCAGTCCTGGCCCGCGGGGTGGCGCGCAGCCTGCAGACCGCGGCCCTGCCAGAACTTACGCAGCTGGCCAACGCCCTCACCATGAGCGCCTTTGTGGCCGTCTGGGACCGGGAGGACTGCGTCACCCTCGTGACGGTCGACCCCCGCCACACGGGTCCTGCCGTCGTGCAGCACCCCGGATCCCGGCACCCGATCAACGCCGGGGCCCCCGGCATCGCGATCCAGTCGGCCCTCACCGAGCCCGAGTGGCACCGCCTCGCCCCGGGGGTCCCCTACCGCTCCGAGGCGACCGAAGCCCGCCGGCGGGGCTATGCCGCCAGCCACGATGAAGTGATCCCCGGCGTTTCCTCCCTAGCGGTGCCGATCCAGGTTCCCGGCGGCCGGCCCGCGGCGCTGGCGGTTGTCTACATCCGCGCCGCGCAGGATCCCGACGAGGTGGCCGCCGCCCTGACCGCGAGCGCCGCGCGCATCGAAGCCCAGCTGGGCTGAACGCCCCGGCCGCAGAGGTGGCTTCCTTGACAACCGGCTCCCGCTCAGGCAGTTTTGTATCGTATACGATTTCATACTCAATGAGGAGGATGCGATGGAGCAGCTGTCGCAGGACGGCCTGGCCGCCGCCGGCAAGGTCATCGCGGTGCACATCAACTACCCCAGCCGTGCCGCCCAGCGCGGCCGCACCCCGGACCAGCCGTCCTACTTTCTCAAGCCCTCTTCCTCGCTCAGCCTGACCGGCGGCGTCGTCGAACGTCCCGCCGGCTGCGAATTGCTCGCCTTCGAGGGTGAAGTGGCCCTGGTGATCGGCACCCGGGCCCGCCGTGTCGCCCCCGACGAGGCGTGGCAGTACGTTGGCCACGTGACCGCGTCGAACGATCTCGGCGTCTACGACCTCCGCTACGCGGACAAAGGCTCCAACCTCCGCTCCAAGGGCGGCGACGGCTTTACCCCGGTGGGCCCGGGACTCCTCCCGGCGGCCGGCCTGGACCCCGCCGGCCTGCGGATCCGCACCTGGCTCAACGGCGAGCTGGTCCAGGAGGACTCCACCGGCACCCTGCTGTTCCCCTTCAGCCAGCTGGTGGCGGACCTCTCCCAGCTCCTCACCCTGGAACCGGGCGACATCATCCTGACCGGCACACCCGCCGGCGCCTCGGTCGCGCAGCCCGGCGACGTGATGGAAGTGGAGGTGGACGCCCCCGCGTCCGGGCTCAGCACGGGCCGGCTGACCACGACGGCGGCCCAGGGGACGGTGCCGCTGGCCGGCTACGGGGCCCAGCCGCGCAGCGACGAAGCCCAGCGGGCCGAGGCTTACGGCACCCCGGCGGCCCAGCCCGCGCCCGCCGCCGAGGCATCCGCGCCCGCCGCCGAGAGCGCACCCGCCGGGGCACTCTCACCCGAGCTGAAGGCCAAGCTGGAATCCGTTGCGACCGCCACCCTGAGCTCGCAGCTCCGTAAGCGCGGGCTGAACAATGTGAGCATCGATGGTTTGCACTCCACCCGGCCGGACCGCACGGTCGTCGGGGTGGCCAGGACCCTCCGGTATGTGCCCAACCGCGAGGACCTCTTCAAGACCCACGGCGGGGGCTTCAACGCCCAGAAGCGGGCCATTGATTCGCTCCGGGAGGGCGAGATCCTGGTGATGGAGGCCCGCGGGGAGAAGGGCACCGGCACTGTCGGGGACATCCTGGCCCTGCGCGCCCAGGTCAACGGCGCCGTGGCCGTCATCACCGACGGCGGCGTCCGCGACGTTACCGCCGTCGGCGCCCTGGACATGCCCACCTTCTTTGCAAACGCCCACCCGGCCGTCCTGGGCCGGCGCCATATCCCGTGGGACGTGGACCTGACCATCTCCTGCGGCGGGGCCACCGTGCAGCCCGGGGACATCATCGTGGGCGACGCCGACGGCATCCTCGTGATCCCGCCGGCGATCGCCGGGGAAGTGGCCGACGACGCCATCATCCAGGAGGCCGAGGAGTCCTTCATCGCCCACATGGTTGCCGCCGGGCACAGCGTGGACGGGCTCTACCCGATGAACGCCCAGTGGCGGGAAAAGTACCGGGAGTGGTCCGCGGACAACGGGCAGCCGACGCCATGACCAGCGCCGCCTCCACAGCCAGCGCAGCGTCCCCAACTGGCGCGGGCAGCAAGTCCGAGCAGGCCTATGCCGCGGTCAAGGCCGGCATCCTCAGCGGCGAGTACTCCCCCGGCTACCGCCTGGTGCTGGGCAAAATAGCCGAGGACCTGGGCTTCAGCGTGGTGCCCGTCCGGGAGGCCATCCGGCGGCTTGAAGCCGAAAACCTGGTGGTCTTCGAACGCAACGTCGGCGCCACGGTGGCCGGTATCGATCCCACCGAATACCTCTACACCATGCAGACGCTGGGGATTGTGGAGGGCGCCGCAACCGCCTTGTCGGCACCGCTGATATCCGCAGCCGACATCGCCCGCGCCCGTGCCGTAAACGAGCTCATGCGCGACTGCCTGGCGGATTTCGACCCCGTCCGCTTCACAAGCCTGAACCGTGACTTCCACGGGGTGCTGTTCGAACACTGCCCCAATCCGCACATCCTGGACCTGGTGCACCGCGGCTGGAACCGGCTGCAGGCGCTGCGGTCCTCCACCTTCAGCTACGTGCCCGGCCGCGCCCGCCAGTCGGTGGAAGAACATGAGGCACTGCTGCGGCTGCTGGAAGCGGGCGCACCGGCGGACGACGTCGAACGCGCCGCCAGGGCGCACCGCGCCGCCACCCTCGACGCATATCTCGCCCACCGGGCCACCGCACACTGAACCCCGGCGGGCCGTTACAGCCCCCGCCCCGAGCGACAAGGAAAAACAATGAAGTTCCGTTCCGATCCCCAGCTCCACCTCAAAGGCTCCCTCGCCGCCATGTTCACCCCGTTCACCGAGGCGGGAGACGTCGACCACCACAGCCTGCGGAACATGGTGGAGTGGCAGATCGCCAGCGGCTCCTCCGGCATCACCATCGGCGGTTCCACCGGCGAACCCAGCGCCCAGTCCGTCGAGGAACGTGCCGCCGCCATCCGCGCCACCGCCGGGGCCATCGGCGACCGCGTCCCCTTTATGGCGGGCACCGGCACGGCCAAGCTGCAGGAAACCCTGGAACTGACCCAGGCCGCCGTCGACGCCGGCGCGGACGCGTCGATGATCATCACGCCCTACTACTCCCGGCCCACGCAGGAGGCGCTGTACCGCTGGTACGCCACCATCGCCACCGAGTTCCCCGACATGCCGTTCGTGATCTACAACGTGCCCTCCCGCACCGCCGTGGACATGGCCCCCGAAACGGTGGCGCGGCTGTTCCGCGATTTCGAGAACATCGTCGGAATCAAGGAAACCACCAAGGACTTCGAGCACTTCTCCCGCGTGATGCACCTCGCCGGCAAGGACCTGCTGGTCTGGTCCGGCATCGAACTGCTGTGCCTGCCGCTGATGGCCATTGGCGGCGTCGGCTTCATCTCGGCGCTGGCGAACATCGCGCCGAAGGCCTCCGCGGACATGTACCGGGCCTGGGTGGAGGGCGACTTCGAGACGGCCCGCAAAATCCACTACGGCGTCCACCCCCTGGTGGACCTCCTGTTCGTCGAGACCAACCCGGCCCCCAGCAAGTGGCTGATGGCCGAGGCCGGGCTGATCTCCTCCGCCCATGTCCGCCCGCCGCTGATCACGCCCACCGACGCCGGGCTGAAAAAGATCAACGAACTGATGGAAGCCGGCCGCGAGTACCTCACTCCGGTCGACGGCTTCCGGCTCTCGCAGTAACCCGCCCGTACACTTCACCGCCGAAGCAAAGGACTGAACCCCATGGCCGAGCACTACATTCCGGACGGGCTGCCCACCCGCATCCAGCACTACATCAACGGCGAATTCGTCGACTCCGTCAGCGGTGAGACCTTCGACGTCCTGGACCCGGTCTCCAACGAGACCTACGCCACCGCGGCTGCCGGGCAGAAGGAAGACATTGACCGCGCCGTCGCCGCGGCACGGACGGCATTCACCGAGGGCCCGTGGCCGCGGATGAAGCCGCGCGAACGTGCCCGGGTCCTGAACAGGATCGCGGACGCCGTCGAGGCCCAGGAAACCCGGCTCGCGCAGCTTGAGACGTTCGACACCGGACTGCCGATCACCCAGGCCAAGGGGCAGGCGCTCCGGGCGGCGGAGAACTTCCGTTTCTTCGCCGACCTCATCGTGGCGCAGTTCGACGACGCCATGAAGGTCCCGGGCGCGCAGATCAACTACGTCAACCGCAAGCCGATCGGCGTCGCAGGCCTGATCACACCCTGGAACACGCCGTTTATGCTCGAGTCCTGGAAGCTGGCCCCGGCGCTGGCCACCGGCAACTGCGTGGTGCTGAAGCCGGCCGAATTCACGCCGCTCTCCGCCTCGCTCTGGGCGCAGATCTTCAAGGACGCCGGCCTGCCCGACGGGGTGTTCAACCTGGTCAACGGGCTCGGCGAGGAAGCCGGCGACGCCCTGGTCAAACACCCGGATGTGCCCCTGATCTCCTTCACCGGCGAAACCACCACGGGCAAGACGATCTTCCGCAACGCCGCGGAACACCTCAAGGGCCTCTCGATGGAACTCGGCGGCAAGAGCCCGGCTGTCATCTTCGACGACGCTGACCTCGACGCGGCGATTGATTCCACCCTCTTCGGGGTCTTCTCCCTCAACGGCGAGCGCTGCACCGCCGGCTCCAGGATCCTGGTCCAGCGCGGCATCTACGCGGAGTTCTGCGAAAAATACGCCGCGCGGGCCAAAAACATCGTGGTGGGCGACCCGCACGATCCGAAGACCGAGGTGGGTGCGCTGGTCCATCCCGAGCACTACGAGAAGGTCGCCCGGTACGTGGAAATCGGCAAGTCCGAGGGCCGCCTGCTGGCGGGCGGCGGCCGCCCGGAGGGCCTGCCCACCGGCAACTACATTGCGCCCACCGTCTTCGCCGACGTCAAGCCGGATGCCCGGATCTTCCAGGAGGAGATCTTCGGACCGGTCGTGGCGATCACGCCGTTCGAGGACGACGCCGAGGCGCTGGCCCTGGCGAACAACACCCGTTACGGCCTGGCCGGGTATGTCTGGACCAACGACCTGACGCGGGCGCACAACTTCTCGCAGAACCTCGAGGCGGGGATGGTCTGGCTCAACAGCCACAACGTCCGGGACCTGCGGACCCCGTTCGGCGGCGTCAAAGCCTCCGGACTGGGCCACGAGGGCGGCTACCGCTCGATCGATTTCTACACCGACCAGCAGGCCGTCCACATCACCCTCGGCGGCGTCCACACGCCGAAGTTCGGTGCCGCGGCGGCGCACTGACGCCTCCACCGACCCGCCCCGCCGCCCCACCCGCGAACTCACCCGCGAACTCAAAGAGGAGTCCCCACCATGCCTAACGACATCATCACCCCCACGTCCCCCGCACCGGACATTGTCCGCTGCGCCTACATGGACCTGGTGGTCACCGACCTGGAGAAGTCCCGCGCGTTCTACGTGGACCTGCTGGGCCTGCACGTCACCTACGAGGACCAGGACGCGATCTACCTGCGCTCCTTCGAGGAATTCATCCACCACAACCTGGTCCTGCGCAAGGGCCCGGTGGCCGCCGCCGCCGCGTTCGCCTACCGGGTCCGCACCCCCGGGGACGTTGACAAAGCCGAGGCCTACTTCGCGGAGATGGGCTGCCGCACGGAGCGCCGCAAGGACGGTTTCGCGCGAGGGATCGGCGACGCGGTCCGGGTGGAGGACCCGCTGGGCTTCCCCTACGAGTTCTTCTACGAGGTGGAGCACGTGGAGCGCCTCACCCAGCGCTACGACCTCTACAGCGCGGGCGAGCTGGTCCGGCTGGACCACTTCAACCAGGTCACGCCGGATGTCCCCCGGGGCCGGAAGTACCTGGAGGACCTGGGTTTCCGCGTCTCCGAGGACATCAAGGACTCCGACGGCGTGACGTACGCGGCCTGGATGCACCGCAAGCAGACCGTGCACGACACCGCCCTGACCGGCGGGGACGGCCCGCGGCTGCACCACATCGCGTTCTCCACCCACGAGAAGCACAACATCATCCAGATCTGCGACAAGATGGGCGCTTTGCGGATCTCGGACCGGATCGAGCGCGGGCCCGGCCGGCACGGCGTGTCCAACGCGTTCTACTTGTACATCCTGGATCCGGACGGCCACCGGGTGGAGATCTACACGCAGGACTACTACACGGGCGATCCGGACAACCCCACGGTGACGTGGGACGTGCACGACAACCAGCGCCGCGACTGGTGGGGCAATCCCGTGGTCCCGAGCTGGTACACCGAGGCCTCCCTGGTCCTGGACCTGGACGGCAACCCGCAGCCGCTGGTTGTCCGGACCGACAGCAGCGAGATGGCAGTGACGGTCGGCGCCGACGGCTTCGCCTACACCCGTGAGCCCGGCGAGGAACGTGGCTTCAAGCTCGGTTCGCAGCTCTAGCTAGGCGGCCGCCGCCGCCGTCGCGTTGCGCCGACGCAGCACGACGGCGGCAGCCGCACCGAGCAGGAACAGCGCGGCCGCGGCGCAGACCGGAACCAGGAACGCCGTCGAATACCCGGAGGTCTGGGCCAGCTGCCCGGCGATGGACGAACCAATGGCGGTGCCGGCGACGATGCCGCTTGCGAGCATTGTCATCACGGTGCCCAGTTTGCCCTCGGGGGCAACGACGCCGCCGATCGCGAACACCGTGACCATCAGCGGGCCCACCGGAAGGCCAAGGACCAGCAACACCAGGATCATCGGCAGCGCCGTCGTCGGCACCAGCAGCAGCGCCGCCAGCCCCGTCATCAGCGCCGCGCATGCCAGCCAGCGGGCGTTGACGCTGAACCGCCGCGGCCAGTACGCCACGGACAATGCCGCGGCCGCCGAGCTCAGGCCCATGACGGCGTACAGGAGTCCGGCGAGTTCGGATGTCGCGAAGCTCGCGGAGAACGAGCTCAGGGAGGTCTGGGTGGCGCCGAAGAAGGTGCCCATGCAGACCATGGCCAGGACCGGCAGGGCGACGGCCGCGGTGTTGGCGGCGCGTTGTCCCGGCGCAAGGGTTTTCCGGTGCTCCCGCGCCGCAGCGGCGGCGGCGCGGCTCCGCGCGGGAGTTCGGGGTACCGCACGGTGCGTGGGGTGCACGGCGAATGCGGGCACCAAGGTGAGGGTTAGTGCGGCGGCGAGGGCCAGCGGGAGCCAGGGGCTAAGCAGGCTGGCGAGGATTCCCACCAGGGCCGGCCCCAGCACAAACGTCAGTTCATCTGCGGTGCTCTCGTAGGAGAGCGCAGTGTCCAGATCGCCGGGCTGGCCGGCGCCGCCTTTGCGGGAGCTCAGCGCCATCCAGCGGACACGGGCCAGCGGGCCGACCTGCGGGCAGCTGGCGCCGGCCACGAAGGCTGCGGCGAGCACGGGGACGGCGGCAGCGAGATCGCTGGCACCCGGGACCAGGTATGCGGCAAGGATCAGGGCGATGACGGCCACGGTGTTGAAAACGGCGGAAAAGAGCAGGACGGGGCGCTGGCCCAGCCGGTCCGCGAGGGCGCCGAGGACGGGGGCACCCAGCGCGGAGCCGATGCCGACGGCACCGGCAGCGGCGCCGCCGACTGCGTAGGAGTCGGTGACTGCCGTGACGAGGGTCAGGGCGCCGACGGTCAGCATGGCCAGAGGGAGCCGGGCGAAGAGTCCCAGCGGGATAAAGCTGCGTCCTGCGAGCAGGGGAAGCCTGGCGAAGCGTCCGCCGCTGGCGGGGACTGCGGGAACGTCGGCAGGAAGGGTCGTCGTCGAAGACGGTGAAGGGTTCATGATTCCGGGTTCGTTTAATGGTGCGCATCGTCCCTCCTCCCGATGCGCGCGACCCGGTAACCCTTCAATGATACCCGAGCGCCACGGCCCTCACATGGCCGCCTGCCGGGCGTTTAGACCAGGGCGTCGTCGGAGATGTGCAGGGTGGAGCCGTTGCGGCCCTTGACCACTTGCAGCTGCGTGGTGATGCGCTGTTTCATCTCTGCCACATGGCTCACCAGCCCCACCACCCTGCCGCCGTCCCGGAGTCCCTCAAGCGCATCCATAACCTGCTCCAGCGACTGCTCGTCCAGGCTGCCGAAGCCCTCGTCCACGAAGAGAGTTTCGATGTCCACCCCGCCGGACTCCATTTGCACAACGTCGGCCAGCCCCAGTGCCAGGGCCAGGGAAGCCATAAAGGACTCGCCGCCGGAGAGCGTGGCGGTGTCACGCCGCTGGCCCGTCCACTGGTCTACCACTTCCAGGCCAAGCCCGGATTTCTGCCCCCGCGCTGCCTTCGCATCGGTGTGCTGCAGGGTGTAGCGGCCGTCGCTCATGCCGATCAGCCGCTCCGAGGCGGCCTCCGCAACCTGTTCCAGCCGGGCGGCGAGCACGTAGCTGTTCAGGCTCATCCGGTAAGTGTTGTCGCCACCGCCGCGGGCAGCGTCGGCGACGGCGGTCCACAGCGCAGCACGCTCCCGCGGCTCGCGGCCCGCGGCAGCCTGGCCGGCGTACTCCCCCGCGATCCTGTCGAGGGTCCGGACGGATTTCGTGGCCAGGCCGGAGGCCAGGACGGCGTCGCGGACCTGGCGTTCGGCCGCGGCGCACTCGATCCGGAGCTCATCCACCGTTGCGGGGTCGGAAGGGTCGTCCGTGGCCAATTCCCGGGCGGCCCGGGACAGTTCCTCCCCGGCGAAGAGTTCCGCGAGCCGGGCAGTCTCGTCCTGGCCGGCCCGGACGGCGCTTTCCAAGGCTGCGGCGTCGCTCACCGGCAGCAGGACGGAGCGGACGGCTGCCACCGACTCGAATCCGGCGGCAGGGAGGGCCTCGTCGAGCCGGGCGACGGCCTCCGCGGTCCGGGCGCGGGCCTGTTCTAGGCTGCCGGCGGCCGCATCAACGCGTTCCAGCAGCTCTGTGGCGCGCCGGACGGAGCCGAGCCGGTCGCCCAGCGTCGCGTGCCCGGCGCGCAGGTCCGCCAGTGCGGCCTCGAGTTCGCCGGCCTGCGCGCGGACCTCCTTGAGCGCCGATTCGGCCTGCGCGATCCCGGCCACGGTGTCGGCCACGGTGAGCTCAGCGGCGGAAATCCCGTCTTCCAGCTCGGTGCGGCGCGCCCGCCGGGCCGCGAGGTCTGCGGCCGCGCGGGTGGAATCGGCCGCAAGTAACCTGGCCCGCTCGGCGTCGCTGCGGGCCAGTTCAGGCGCTGTATCGCCGCCCTGGGCAGCCAGCACCGCGAGGTCCTGCCGCGCGTCGCCCAGCTCGCGGTGAAGGACAGCAAGGACAGTTTCGGCGGCGTCCGCGGCCTCCTGGGCGGATTTCTCGGCGTCGGCGATGGCCAGGGCGGACGCGGCTGCCGGGGCGGGCGCGGGATGTTCGGCACTGCCACACACCGGGCACGGCTGGTCCGGGACCAGCTGGGCCGCGAGTTCCGCAGCGGCGTTTGCGAGCCGCTCCTCGCGGAGGTCCAGCCAGCGTTGCCGGCAGTCCTGGTGAGTGTCGCGGGCCACGCGGTGCCGCTCGGCCATGCGAGCGCAGCGTGCCTCCGCGGTGCCGTAGCGGCCAACGATGGCAACCAGTTCGTCTGCTGCCGCGGCCTCCTTGGTGCGCAGCTGGACGTCCGCAGCCAGCTCCTCGAGCGACGCCAGGCCCGCAGTCAGTTCGGCCGACTCAGCGCGCAGGGCCTCCAGCGCTGTTGCGGCGGACAGGCGTGTGGTCTCGAGCCCGGAGAGGGTCCCTTGGAGGTGCACGGCGCGGGCCAGCAGGCCGGCCAGCCGGTCCTCGTCCGGCAGCCGCTCCCTCAGTACCGCCTGGAGGGAGCGGAGCCGGCTGAGTTCTGTGCGCAGCACCTGGCTTTCCACGACGGCGCCGCCGTCCGGGCCGTCGGGTCCGGTGAGACGGGCGCCAAGTTCGGCTAGTTCGGGGTCGGACGGTGCCGCGGCCCGCAGCCCGTCGGACGCCGCCGCGGCCGCTGCCGCAGCGCGTTCCTCCGCCAACCAGGCACTGTCCATGGCCTGCAGCTGGCCACCCAGCACTTCGGCTTTCCGGTGTTTTGCGAGCCGTTCGGCCGTCTCCTGGAGTTCCGGCGCGGCGGCCTCGGCCGCGGCCCTCCGCTGTTCGGCGGCGGCCAGTTTGGCCCGCCGCGCGGCCCGGGCAGTGGCGTCTTCAAGGCGTTCGGCAAGGTGGGCGACGATGCTCTCGGCGTCGGCGGCTGCTGCCTGCCGTTCGCCGGCGGCGGCCGCGGCACCGGCATGGAGCCAGGAGAGCAGCCGGTCCGCGTCCTCGCGGCCGGGCGCCTCGTCCAGTTCCAGTCCTAGTCCGGCGGATTCGGCCTCAGCCTGGGCCAGCAGCAGCGCAAGGGCGTTGTTGAGGCTTTCCACCTCAGTGCGGACCGCGGCCGCGCGGCGTCCCAGTTCCTGTTCCACCGCCTCGAAACGCTGGGTGCCGAAGAGGCTCTGGAGCAGGACCAGCCGGTCAGCGGCCTTGGAGCGCAGGAACGCCGCGAAGTCGCCCTGCGGCAGCATCACCACCCGGGTGAACTGTTCCCGGTCCATACCCAGCAGGGCAGTGATCTCGGCGCCGGCTTCATCATTGCGGCCCGACTTTTCGACCCAGGCACCGTCGACCCGTTCACGGAGCAGGGTGTTGGCCTTCTGTTCGGTGAACCCGTTCTTGCCCCGGGCACTGGGCTTGTTCCAGGCCGGCATCCTGGACACTTCAAAATGCCGTCCCTGCGCCGAGAACTCGCAGGTGACGCGGGGCTCGGCCGCCGGAGCGGCGTGGTCGCTGCGCAGCCGTTTTCCTTCCTGCCGCGCCCCGGGCACGGAGCCGTAGAGGGCGAAGCAGATGGCATCCAGGACGCTGGTTTTTCCAGCCCCGGTGGCGCCGTTGAGCAGGAAAAGCCCGTGGGCGCTGAGCCGGTCGAAATCGATGCTCTCCGTTCCGGCGAACGGGCCGAACGCGGAGATCTCCAGGCGATGGATCCTCACCGGGACACCCCTTCCAGACGTACGGCTTCGAGGGCCTCTGCGAGGACGCCGGATTCGGCGTCGTCGACGCTGCGGCCCCGGACATGCTCCAGGAAGCCGCAGCAGATCGAGAGATCGTCCCCTGACTGCGCGAGCCGGCTGCTGTAGCTGGTTTTCGCGGCCGCTTCGGCACCTTCGGGGTCAAAGCCGAGGACCAGGGTGTCGGGGAAGCGGGCGCGCAGCCGTTCCATGGCCTGGGTGGGCCGTTGTGCGTCCGTCAGTGTGATCTGGCAGTACGCCTCCTCGGCCCACGCAAAGTCGGCCCCGGCGAGCAGTTCGTCCAGTGTGCCCCGGAGCACCGCGAGGGCGCGCGGGGCGTCCCAGAGTATCTCGGTCACGGCGGTGATGCCGCTGGTGTCTACGTCGATCAGCCAGCCGCCCTTGTGGTGCTTGGCTTCGGAAAAGGAGTAGGCCAGCGGGGAGCCGGAATAACGGACAGCCGGTGACAGCGACTGCCGGCCGTGCAGGTGGCCGAGGGCCGTGTAGCTGAAGCCGTCGAAGAGGTCCAGCGGCACAGCACCGACCCCGCCGATGCTCAGGTCCCGTTCGCTGTCCGAGCTGATGCCGCCACTGGCGAAGGTGTGGGCCAGGACGACGGAATGGACCGTCCGGCGGGCCGACCGTTCGGCGAGGTCGGCCCGGACGCGGCCGGTGGCGGCGCGGGTGACCTCGAAGTGGCTGGCGGTTTCAACGCCGAGCTGGCCGGCCACCAGCCGCGGCTCCAGCCACGGGATGCCGTAGATCGCGAGCACGGGACCCGTGTCCCCGGCCTCCCCGGCGTCGCCTTCCTCCCCTGCTCCGTCCGCAAGCGGCAGCAGCACGGGCGTATCCAGTTCCTCCAGTCGGGTGCGCAGATGCACTCCGCCGCGTTCAAGCAGCCGGGACGCGAATCCGAGCCGGATGGCGGAATCGTGGTTCCCGCTGGTCAGCACCACCTTCGCGCCCGCGCCGCTGAGCCGCACCAGGGCGTCGTCCAGCAGGCCGACGACGTCAACGCCGGGCAGGGCACGGTCGTAGACATCGCCCGCGATCAGGACGACATCCACCGACTCGTCGCGGACGACGCCGACCAGCTGATCGATGAAGGCCCGCTGCGCGTCGAGCATCCCGACGCCGTGGAACGACCGGCCCAAATGCCAGTCCGAGGTGTGCAATAACCGCATGCCACTACGCTATCGGCTGCCACCGACACTATTGCGCAAGGCCCCGGCGAGGGCCGCAGCGGGAACTACTGGGTGCGCTTGTCGAAGAAGTCGCGGGCGTCGTCGGTCCGCGCGTCATGGTTCCGCGCGTCGGCGGGTGCGGGTGCCGGAGCCGGTGCGGCGGCCGGGCGGCCCATACCGTCGGTGCCAGTGCGAGGGTCGCCGTCCACGTCGTCAGCGTCGTACCCGTCGACGTCGTGGGATCCGCCGGCCACTGGACTATCCGGCGCGCCGGACCTGACCGAGGTGTAGGCAAAGCCACGGAACACCAGTCCCGCAAGGGCGGCGCCGACCAGCGGGGCCACCCAGAAGAGCCACAGCTGGCCCAGGGCGTCGGGGCTGCTGAAGAGTGCGGACGCGGTGGCGCGGGCCGGGTTAAACGGGGCGTTGCCGATGCTCTGGCCCAATTGCAGGAGAACGGCCATGCTGAGGCCGACGGCGAACGGCGCGGCGGCCCGGGCCGGGTTGCGGCGGGCGGTGGTCCCCAGGTACACGGCTACCAGCAGGGCGGCGCCGAGCACCTCAACTAACAGCACGCCCGCCATGGGCGCCTGGACGACGGAGTGCGCGTCATAGCCTGCCGTGACGGTATCGAAGGCGGTCCGCGTGCCTTCCAGCTTCGGGACTGTCCGCAGTACGCCGAAGAGGGTCAGCGCCCCCAGCAGGGCACCCACCAGCTGCGCCCCGAGGTATGCGGCGGCCTCCACCAGACCGATCCGGCCCGCGATCGCGTTCCCGACCGTGACCGTCGGGTTGAAGTGGCCGCCGGACAGGTAGCCGAAGGCCAGCATGGACGCGGTCAGGGCCAGGCCCGCTGCGAGCGACGCAGACATGGGGTTGTACTGCGGCACCGCGAACAACGGCACACCGAGGCCCACCACCACAACGAACAGAGTTCCCAGGGCTTCGGCGGAGAGCCTGGCGAGGAGGCGGGGCTGGACGTCCCCGGCGGCCCCGGACGGCTGCCCGGCTTCCGGCGCGGGGTTGGATGCGGCGCCCGGTGCTGAGCCTGCTGGGACGGGGTTCGTCATGGTCTGGGGTTCCTTCGGTTGGGGGTCCGGTGCCGCGAGCAGTCTGCCAGCGCAGTCTGGACGTTAACTGGGTCCGAGCTTAGCGGCCGAGCGCCAGGGCGGCGACGGTGCAGGCCGCCAGGCCGATCACGGCAGCCGCGGCGTTCCGCAGCAGGGGCGCCGGTGGAGCCCCCGGGCCGCGCCGCAACTCCCGCCCGCGCATCAGCACGCATCCGGCCAGGACCGCGGTGGCCGCCATGGCCATCAGGACGCTGAGCCCCTGGACGTCGACGGCGGCAGAGGCGCCGGAGGCTCCGGCGCGCAACCAGCCGCGCCAGATCAGCAAATCGACGACGACGAGGGCCAGCAAGGTGCGCCGCCAGGCCAGCGAGGTGCGCTCGGGCTGGAGCCCGGGGTCCCGGTGCACCGCAGGAGTCACCGTGCCACCAGGAGCAGCCCGGCAAGGACAAACGCCGCGGCGGCCACGCCCACCGTCATGACCAGCAGCACGCCGGAGAACGGCAGTTCACGGTTGTTCCGCATGGCCGCCTCCATCCGGCCCCACCGGTGGTAGGACAGGACCGCCAGCCCCGCGCCGATCAGCGCCAGGATCACACACAGGGAGATGCGGACGGGACCCGGCGCAATGTTGGGAGCAAGCTGGTCGATGGCCAGGGCTCCGGCAATCAGCGCCAGCGAAGTCCTGATCCAGGCCAGGAAGGTCCGTTCGTTGGCCAGCGAAAACCTGTAGTCCGGGGTGCTGCCCGTCTTCCGCCACGCTGGTTCGCGCATGATTCTCCCTGTCAGTTTCAGCGGCACCAGGACGAATTCGGCGCCAACAGCACCCTACCGGGACCGGGCGGCCGATCCCGGCGGGTCCCCCGGCCGGGGTAAATTTGAAGGCATGAGCATCGATCCCGGCAGCGCCCCCGCGGCGTCGTCCCTCCCGACCCACAACTCCCGTATCCACGGCTGCCTGCTCGGCGGCGCCCTGGGCGATTCGCTGGGCTACGCGGTGGAATTCGCCACCATCGATGCGATCCGTGCCGAATACGGCCCCGCGGGCCTGCGGGACTTCGCCGACCTCCACACCGGCAGCCATTTCTCGGACGACACGCAGATGACCCTCTATACCGCCGACGGCCTGCTGGAGGCGCTGGAGTGGGCCAACGACGGTGTCGCCGCGGACACCAACGCCTGCATCTGGCTGGCCTACCTGCGCTGGCTCGGGACGCAGGGCGTGGCAGTGCCGGAGTCCGCGCCTTTCCAGCCGCCGCGCTGGATCGACAGCCACGAGGTCCTGCGGCACCGCCGGGCGCCCGGCAACGCCTGCCTCAGCGGCCTCGCCACCGGCGAAATGGGAACCGTGTACCGGCCGGTCAACCCGGATTCGAAGGGCTGCGGGACAGTGATGCGCTCGGCACCGTTCGGGCTACTCCCCTTCGTCGAGGCCGACGCTGTCTACAAACTCAGCGCGGACGCGGCCACCCTGACACACGGGCACCCGTCGGCCCGGCAGAGCGCCGCGGTGTTCAGCCTGCTGATCCACGCACTGATTGGCGGCCGGAGCCTGCAAGAGGCCGCGGATTTCGCGCTGGCGCACCTGCAGGAAGGCAGGCTGCCGAAGGGCGAGGAAACCGACCCCGCGCTCGTTGAGCGGCTCACGGCATCCCTCAGCCTCGCCGCGGCCGCCGGCGGCGGGAGCGTCCTGGCGGCCGAGGAACTGGTGCAGGAACTGGGCGAAGGCTGGGTGGCCGAGGAGGCACTCGCCGTCGCGCTCTACGCGGTGCTGGCGACCGAACCATCGTCGACGGCGGACTCGGCAGGCCCGGCCGGGCACTTCCGCGCGGCCATTGCGGTGGCCGTCAACCACAGCGGGGACAGCGACTCAACCGCCTCCATCGCAGGCAACATCCTGGGCGCGCACTACGGCATCGACTGCCTGCCGGCGGATTGGCTCGCCGCCCTCGAGGCGCCGGAGGTTATCCGGGGTATGGCCGAACGGCTGGCGGCGGTTACGGGCGCCTGAGCGAGATGTTGTTGCAGGCTTCGCAGACGTCCTCCGGGATGAGTCCGCGGCGCTGCAGCAATCCGAAGACCGCGCAGCCGAGGCAGAAACCGGCGAAGGCCTCAAGGGAGGCAGCGGCGATCAGCGCTGCGAGCAGGATCCAGGCAGCGGGCGCCAGGCCGGCGGCGAAGAGGATAGCCGCCGTCGTCGACAGCGCCGCCCCGATCCCCTGCGCAAAGCGCTTCGGCGGCCCGGGGACCAGCCGCTTTTTGCCCAGCAGCGGTGTCAGGACCTTGACTGAAAGGACGCCGAACGGCGAGATCCGCGGACCGAACAACACCCGGAGCCAGAACCCGATGGCGATCACCGCCAGTCCCCAGCCCGACCCCGTCACAAGCGTCGCGAGTGAAAGCAGCACCACCAGCGCCGCCGTGATCCGTGCGGAGTACTCGTTGACCGGGTTGGGGAACGCGAAAACCTTGCCCCAATCGATGCCGCCCGGTGCGTCGGCCGCGGGTGCCTGGTCCGCCCGGACAGGTGGCTGGATGAGTTTGCTCATCATTCAAGGCTAGGAGCGGGCCATGGCCGGGCGAAATGTTTATTGCGTCGTATGACCTGGGCGCAGCCGCCCGAACGCCTCAGGGCGCGTAGTGTCCGCCGACCATCTGGAGGAACTCGCCCTCGGAAAGAACTTCGATCCGTTGGCCGCGGTCGTGCAGTTCCAGGACGCGGCGCGCCTTGCCCGTCAGGCGGCCTGAGCGAAGGTCAGCCGCGACGAAGCCGTCCCCCACCACCAGGACAGTTGTGCGGGCCGTGACCCGGCTTTCCGGCCGCGCACCCAGCTCGGCGGAACGCAGCTTGGCCTCGGGCCGCGGAATGGCGAGTTCGCCGGTGAACACCACGGTCTGGCCGAAAAGGGGGTGGCCCGGTTCTGCCCCGGCGTTCGGCACGGGGTTGGCACCCTCCTCCGGCCAACCAGGCCGGAACGCCCGCGCGGCCGACGCCGCGCCTGCCCCGGCAGCCAGCGCTTCGAGCGCGGACCTCGTCGCCTTGGACAACGGGTCGGTCCGGGGGTCGAACGCGGGCTGGCGGGATACCATCAGCCCCAGTGAGAGGTACAGTTCGGCGATGCTGGCGGCGCCGTTGCGGGCCGCGATATCGATCAGGATGCCGGCGCAGGCCCGGGCGTCCTCGGCCGCGTCGTGGTGGTTGACCAGCGGGACACCGGCCTCCTCCGCGGCGTAGGGCAGCGAGTTGGACACCAGGGAGTAGCAGCGCCGGGAAAGCATCACCGTGCAGACGAAGTCGTAGGCGGGCCCGGGCAGCCCGGAGACTTCCAGGCCGGAACGGATCACACCGAGGTCGAAGGCGGCGTTGTGGGCGGCGATCACGTCACTGCCAATGAAGGCGCCGATCTCGGGAAACAGGTCACCGAAGCGGGGCAGCCCGGCCACCTGCTCGGGCCGGATGCCGTGGATACGGACGTTGTTGTGGTCAAAGGCGTCATGGTTCGCCGGCGGCCGCATCAGCCACGACGCTTCCTCGACGACGACGCCGCCACGGACCTTGGTGAGGCCGACGGCGCACGGCGAGCCGCGGAAGCCGTTCGCGGTCTCGAAGTCGATCGCCGTAAAGTCCAAACCCACGGTCCAACTTTAGCGCCGGATCCGGCCCTACCCGGTCAAGTACCCTAGATAGGTGAACCCAAATACCCTGCACTTCGCCGTGACCACCCTCGGAGGCGCCGGACCGGTCCAGCCGCAGATGGCCTCGTTCCTGCCCGACTGGTTGAACCCCCAGATCTTCCTCGCCGACCCGGCCCTCGCACCGTGGGTAGTGGTGCTGGTCTGCGGGATCATCTTCGCCGAAACCGGGTTGCTGGTCGGTTTCTTCCTGCCGGGCGACTCCATGCTGTTCACCGCCGGGCTGCTGGTCGCCACTGACACGATCAAGTTCAACATCTGGGCCCTTGCGGCGCTGATCATCGTCTCCGCGATCATCGGCAACCAGACCGGCTACCTCATCGGGTCCAAGGCCGGCCCGGCGATCTTCAACAAGCCTGACTCCAAGCTGTTCAAACGCGAAAACGTCGAAAGCGCGCACGCCTTCTTCGAGAAGCACGGCGGCAAGGCGCTCATCCTGGCCCGCTTCGTCCCCATCATCCGGACCTTTGTCCCGGTGATTGTCGGCGTGGCGCAGATGAGCAAGCGGAAATTCTTCATCTACAACGTCATCGGCGCCGTGCTCTGGGGCGGCGGCGTCACGCTGCTGGGCTTCCTGCTCGGCGACACGGTGCCGTGGGTCCGGGACAACCTGGACATCATCTTCATCGTGATCGTGCTGCTCTCCGTCATCCCGATCGGCATCGAGGTCATCCGCGGCCTCATCGCCAAGCGCCAGGCCGAGAAGTACGGCACCGGCGTGGTCGAGGAATTCATCGAGGAGCACGAGCCCGAAGACGAGCGCAAGACGCCCTAGCCCAAACCCCTGCAGTGACCAGCGGCCACGCCAGCCCGGGCTACCTGCCCGCCAGCGCCTCAACGATGGCCGGCAGCAGCGCCCGGAAGGCGTGGCCGCGGTGGCTTATGGCGTTTTTCTCCTCCGCACTGAGTTCGGCGCAGCTGCGGTCCAGGCCGCTCGGCTGCAGCACCGGGTCGTAGCCAAAGCCCCTGGCCCCGCGCGGCTCCCGCAACAGCGTGCCTTCGAGCTGGCCGTACTCCACCACTTCTCGCGCACCCCCGGACGCCCCCTCCGGTACGGCCAGGGCCGCTGCGCAGACAAACGCCGCGCCGCGGTGCCCGTCCGGGACGTCGGAAAGCTGGTTCAGCAGCAGCTGGAGGTTGGCGGCGTCGTCCCCGTGCCGCCCGGCCCAGCGCGCCGAGAAGATGCCCGGCGCCCCGCCCAGGACGTCCACGGCCAGGCCGGAGTCGTCGGCGATGGCGACCAAGCCTGTGGCTTCCGCCACGGCCCGGGCCTTGAGCAGCGAGTTCTCCGCGAAGGTCACACCGGTTTCGGCGACGTCGGGCGCACCGACGGCGCCCGCGTCCACCACCTGGGTGTCGACGTCGATTCCCGGCAGCTGCCCGCGCAGCAGCTCCCGCAGTTCCCGCAGCTTGCCCTGGTTGTGGGTCGCCAGCACCAGGACCGGAGTGGCCGGGGACTCGGGGACAGCGCCGCTCACGGAGCCTCGGCCAGGGTTTCGCGCTGGATCGCGGCGAGCTGCTCGGTGCCCAGCAGGGCCAGGTCCAGCAGCTTGTTGAGTTCGTCGCGGTCGAACGGCGCTCCCTCGGCGGTGCCCTGGACCTCGACGAACTTGCCCGAACCGGTCACCACAACGTTCATGTCCGTCTCGGCGCGGACGTCTTCGACGTAGGGCAGGTCCAGCATCGGAACGCCGTCGATGATCCCGACCGAAACAGCGGCGATGGTGTCCACCAGCGGCTGGGCGTTGCGGGCGATCAGCTTGTTTTCCCGGGCGAACCGGATCGCCTCGGCAAGGGCGACGTAGGCGCCGGTGATGGCAGCCGTCCGGGTGCCGCCGTCGGCCTGCAGGACATCGCAGTCCAGCACGATCGTGTTTTCGCCCAGGGCCTTGGTGTCGATGATCGAACGCAGCGAACGGCCGATCAGCCGGGAGATCTCGTGGGTACGGCCGCCAATCTTGCCCTTGACGGACTCGCGGGCGGAGCGGGTGTTGGTGGCCCGCGGCAGCATGGCGTATTCGGCGGTGACCCAGCCGCGGCCTTCACCCTTCAGCCAGCGCGGCACGCCCTCGGTCAGCGACGCCGTGCACAGCACCCGGGTGTTGCCGAACTCGATCAGGGCCGAGCCCTCGGCCTGCTTGGACCAGCCGCGGGTGATGCTGATCGGGCGGAGCTGGTCGGGGGTGCGGCCATCGGCGCGGATGACGGGGGTGGTGAGCGCTTCGGAAGTCATGCCCTCCAGCATATCGACTCGGCGCAGGCCCTCCGCCCGGCGGTGTGCTCAGACGGTGTAGTGCACGCCCGCCACGGCGACGGCCACGTGCTGGCCGAAGACCGCTTTGGCCTCGGCGGTGACGGTGATCTGGGAAGTCCAGACGGGGATGTGCGTGAGCAGGAGCCGCCGCGCCCCGGCGGCCACGGCCGCCTCGCCGGCACGTTTGCCGGTCAGGTGCACGTCCTTGATGTCGTCGTCGCGGCCTTCCTCGAACGCGGCTTCGCACAGGAACAGGTCAGCGTCCCGGGCCGCGTCCTCGAGCCCGGCGCAGGAGTCCGTGTCGCCCGAGTACCCAAGCACCCGGGTCACCGGAGTGCCGTCCTTGTCCGGTTCCGTGACCTCCACCCGCAGGGCGTAGGCCTCCTCCACGGGATGGTTCACCGCGAAGGGGGTGACCGTGAACGGGCCCACCGTCACCGGCTTGCGCTCGGACCAGTTGCTGAAGTCGAATTCCTCGTGCATCCCCGGGTCCAGGTCCAGGCCGTAGGCGGTGGCCATCCGGTCGGCCGTGGCGGCGGGACCCCAGACCGGGATCCGGCCGCGCCCCCAGCCGCCCGGCTTCCAGCGGACGGCAACGTGGAGCCCGCACAGGTCCATACAGTGGTCCGGGTGCAGGTGGGTCAGGAAAATCGCGTCGATATCCTCGAGGTCGGTGTAGCGCTGGATCGCTCCCAGCGCTCCGCTGCCGAGGTCGAGCACGATCTTCCAGGTCCGCTCGCCGTCGTGCGCGGTCAGCAGGTAGCACGACGCCGGTGAGCCGGGCCCCGGGAAAGATCCGGTACAGCCCACAATGGTCAGTTTCACCGGCCGGACCTCCGCAGGTCCGCCAGCTGCGGGGCATCGGCGGAAACAAAGTTGGAGATCCGCGGCCGGTCGGCGCCCGCCTGGGCGGCGGCGATCATTTCCGGCGTGATCCGGGCCAGGCTGCCGGTGGGGTACTGAGCGGCGACGTGGTCCACGTGCCGGACGCTGAGGACCTCGGGGCCGAGGAACCTGCGCGCGAGGTGCTCGAACTGGGCGGCATCACCTGTGGCGATGAAGTTGTGCTCCGGGGCGGTGGTTCCGGTCCGTTCAAGTCCGCGCGAGGCGAGGGCCCGGTAGACGTCCTTCGCCGTTTCCTCGGCGCTGGAGACGAGGGTGACGTCCTCGCCCAGGACGAAGGAGATCACCCCGGTCAGCAGCGGGTAGTGGGTGCAGCCGAGGACCACGGTGTCCACGCCGGCCGCCGTGAGCGGGGCCAGGTATTCACGGGCGACGGCGAGCAGCTCGGGGCCGGTGGTGATCCCTGCCTCGACGTACGGGACGAAGGCCGGGCAGGCGGCGGAGGTGATTTCCAGGTCCGGCGCGGCGGCGAAGGTGTCCTCGTAGGCGCGGGAGCCGACGGTCGCGGAGGTGCCGATGACGCCGACCCTGCCGTTCCGGGTGGCGGCGACCGCGCGGCGCACGGCCGGCTGGATCACCTCGATGACGGGGATGCCGTAACGCGCGGTGTACCGTTCCCGGGCGTCGCGGAGCACAGCGGCGGACGCGGAGTTGCAGGCGATGGTGAGCAGCTTGACGCCGGAATCGACCAGTTCGTCCATGACCCCCAACGCGTTGGCGCGCACCTCGGCGATGGGCAACGGGCCGTACGGGCCGTTGGCGGTGTCGCCGACGTAGAGAATGGACTCGTTGGGCAGCTGGTCAATGATGGACCGCGCCACGGTGAGGCCGCCGACGCCGGAGTCGAAAACGCCGATAGGGCGCTCCCCCGGCAGGGATTTTCCGGCGCTGCCCGCTGTGGTCTGCGCCGCAGCGCCCGCCGCCTGATCCGTGCTCGATGCTGAAGTCATGATTATTCGAGGATAGGGCTTCGCTACAAGTGCGGCCATCACATTGTGTCCAGCAACTCGTGTCTGATAGGTCACACCCCGCACCGCGCGGGGGTACCGGCCGCGGCTACGCCTCGAGCGAGGCCAGCATCGCCTGGACCAGGGATTCCTGCAGCCAGGTGGTGAAGTTGTAAACCAGTGCCAGGTAGCTCTCCACGTCCTCGGCCTGGGACCAGTCCTGCATCCGGTGGACGTGCTCGGCGTCGGCGTCGTCGCGGATATCGAGGCGCTCGGCAAGCACCAGCCGGACATCGTTCAGGGCCGTGGACCAGTGCCGTGCGTCGGCCCCGGTCAGCACCAGTTCGTCTTTGTCCAGGCCCAGGGCGGCAGCCTTCAGGGCACCGATCTTGGCCTCCCGCAGGGAACGCTCGGTGTAGCGGCGGAACTCCAGGGAGGCCTGGTCGTCGTCCTTGGTGACGTTGGGCAGGAGGCGGCGGAGAGCCCGGTCGGAGGGCTCGCGGGCCTCCGTGTCCAGCCCGACCAGGGCCGCGAGCGGATCCTGGTTGGCCCGTTCCTCCGGTTCCAGCATGGAGATGACGTCGTCAAAGAGGCTGCGCAGCAGGTCGCGTTCGGCCGGCTCGAGGTAACCGGTGATGCCCTTGAGCCCGTACTTGAATGCCTTAGCCACGTTTTCCTTTGCCCTTGCCTGATCCGGTGCCCCCGCCGTGCCCGGCCGCCTTCTCCACGGTGGCCCACAGGCCGTAGCCGTGCATGGCCACCGCGTGCTGTTCGACTTGTTCCTTGCTGCCGTGCGCCACGATGGAGCGGCCCTTCTTGTGGACCTCCAGCATGAGTTTGTTGGCCTTGGCCTCGGAGTAGCCGAAATAGCTGCGGAAGACATAGCTCACATAGCTCATCAGGTTTACCGGATCATTCCAGATCACGAGGTTCCAAGGGATGTCCGGAGCGGTCAGGACGTCTGTCGACGTCGCTGTTCCGGTCTGGGTGCTCTCCTTGGTGTCAGGGCCGAGCGCAACGCTGAGGGTCATCTGTCCATTCTATGGGGACCATACTGGTGGGCCCACACCGGCGAGGGCCCCGCGGCGAAGCGGAGCGAGACGAGGGAGCCGGTGGGTGGGCCCACACCGGCTAGGGCCCCACGGCGAAGCGGAGCGAGACGAGGGAGCCGGTGGGTGGGCCCACACCGGCGAGGGCCCCACGGCGAAGCGGAGCGAGACGAGGGAGCCGGTGGGGACTAGAGTGATTTTGTGAGTACCTCAGCTGGCTGGGACCATCCCCGCACGTCCCTGTACACCGACCACTACGAGCTGACCATGCTGCAGGCCGCACTGCATTCGGGCGCCGCGCACCGCAAGTCGGTGTTCGAAGCGTTCGCCCGGCGGCTGCCGGACGGACGGCGCTACGGGATTGTGGCCGGTACAGGGCGGCTGCTGGAGGGCATCGCCGGATTTCGCTTCGGCGACGCCGAGATCGACTACCTGCGCCGGACCAAGGTGGTCAACGAGGAAACCCTCGAGTACCTCGCCAACTTCTCCTTTTCCGGCGACATCTGGGGCTACGCGGAAGGTGAGGCGTACTTCCCCAACTCCCCCATCCTGATCGTCGAATCCACCTTCGCCGAGGCCTGCATCCTCGAGACGTACATCCTCTCGATCCTCAACCATGACAGCGCGATCGCATCGGCGGCCTCCCGCATGATCACAGCTGCGGGAACCCGCCCCTGCGTCGAGATGGGCTCCCGGCGGACCCAGGAGGAATCCGCCGTGGCCGCCGCCCGCGCGGCAGTGATCGCCGGCTTTGACAGCACCTCCAACCTTGAGGCCGGCCGCCGCTACGGGATCAAGACGGTGGGCACCGCGGCGCACTCCTTCACCCTGCTGCATGACACGGAACGCGAGGCGTTTGAAGCACAGCTTGCCTCGATGGGCGCCGGAACGGCGCTGCTGGTGGACACCTACGACGTCGAAGCCGCGGTCCGTACCGCCGTCGAACTTGCCGGCGACAAACTCGGCGCGGTCCGGCTCGACTCCGGTGACCTCGTGGCGCAGGCCCAGTGGGTCCGGCAGCTGCTCGATGAGCTCGGCAACGAAAACACCAGGATCATCGTCACCTCGGACCTGGACGAATTCGCCATCGCGGCGCTCCAGTCCGCCCCGGTGGACTCCTACGGCGTCGGTACCTCGCTGGTCACCGGCTCCGGCGCGCCAACGGCAAGCATGGTCTACAAACTGGTCAGCCGCACCGACGACAACGGCACGTTTGTGCCGGTCGCTAAGGCCGCGAAGAACAAAACGAGCAAGGGCGGCCGCAAGTACGCCCTGCGCCGCCTCAACGACCGCGGCACCGCCACCCAGGAGATCGTCGGCATCGGGCACCGGCCGGACGACGACGGCAACGACCGGCAGCTGCTGCAGCAGTTCATCAAGAACGGCGAGCTGCTGCCGGGCTGGACGGGCCCGGACGGGGTGGTCCGCGCCCGCCAGCGGCACGCCGACAGCATGAAGGAGCTCCCGGCCGTGGTCAACCGCCTGCAGCGCGGCGACGCCGCCATCCCGACCATCTACGAGGAGGACTGAATGTCCCGCGCCCTGATCATCGTTGACGTCCAGAACGATTTCTGCGAGGGCGGGACACTCCCGGTCGACGGCGGGGCGGCCCTGGCCGCGGAGATCAGCGAATACGTTGACGCCCACCACGGCCAGTTCGACCACGTCGTCGCCACCCAGGACTGGCACATCGAGCCGGGCGCCCACTTCTCCGAGCAGCCCGACTTCCTCGACAGCTGGCCGCCGCATTGTGTCGCGGGCACCCGCGGCGCCGAGTTGCACCCGGACCTGGACACCGAGTACGTCGAGGCCTATTTCCGTAAGGGACAGTTCACGGCGGCGTACTCGGGGTTCGAAGGCCTGCTCGCTCCTGACGACGCCGTCCCCACCGGCGACCGCACCCCCGGCTCCCTGCCCGTGGCAGGCGCCGTCGATGCGGACGCTTTCGCGGCCGATGAGGACGCCATCGGCCTGGACGACTGGCTGCAGAGCCACGACGTCGAGGAGGTGGTGGTGGTGGGGATCGCCACCGACCATTGTGTGAAAGCCACCGCCCTGGACGCCGTCCAGGCAGGCTACTCCGTCACCGTCCTGCGCGGGCTCACCGTCGGGATCGCCGACGACCTCGACGACGCCTTCGCCGAAATGGAGCTCGGCGGCGTGGACCTTAGCTGAGATCGCCGCGGCCCCGGCCGCACAGTAGACTCGGAATCCTTGCCAGTAACGTCGGACCGTAAAATCCCGGAGTACACCATGAAGAAGACCCTGACCGTCCTGATCGCTGCCGGGACCCTGCTCGGCGCAGCCGCCTGCACGGCCTCCCCGCAGCTGACCAACCAAGAAACCTGCGCCCGGGTCAAGACCGTCGTCTCCGCCCAGTCCGCCTCGTCGGACAAGGCCGGCATGAACAAGGTCGCGAACCAGCTCCGGCCGATCGAGGCGGCGGCTTCCGATGACCTCCGGGATCCGCTGCAGACGATCATCGAATACTTCGACGAAGCGGCGAAACCGACGCCGGACACCGCCAAGCTGGACACCATGAAGGCCGACTACTCGGCCGCGGGCCAGGCCTACAGCAAGGTTTGCGGCGCGGGCCAGTAGCCGGAGCCGCGGCACCAGCACCATAACTGCACGAAAAAGGGACCGGTCCCCCGGTCCCTTTTTTGTGCCCGCACCACCGTCCGGCTGCACAGTCCCGCCGGGGGGACCTACTTGCGGCCGATGAACCAGTCCTGGAGCTTCCGGAGCCGGGTCTGCAACTGCTCCTCGTTGGCCTGGGCCACGGCCGGGCCGCCGCACACCGTCCGCAGTTTGGTGTGGATGACCCCGTGCGGTGTCCCGGTCCGCGCGGACCAGGCCGCGACGTTCTTGGCCAGCTCGGTGCGCAGGTCCATCAGCATCCTGTGGTCCGGGAGGGCTGGTGCCTCGCGGGCCGCCTCCGGCTGCGGGGCGCGCTTGTTCTTGCGGTTGAGTTGATCGTGCTGGCGCTGGCGGAGCAGGGTGCCCACCTGCTCTGCATCGAGCAGGCCGGGGATGCCCAGGAAGTCCAGCTCGTCTTCGGAGCCCACCTCGCCGCCGGTCCCGAATTCGCCGCCGTCGAACAGCACCCGGTCAAAGGACGCCTGCGAGTCGAGGGCCTCGAATTTGCCCTTCATCAGCGTGTCCGAGGCCTTTTCCTCGCGGTTGGCCTCGTCCATCAGCGAATCTTCGGGGTTGAAGAGCCCGTCGCCGTCTTCCTTCTCGGGCCGGTCCAGTGCGTGGTCGCGCTCGGCCTCCATGGAGTTCGCCAGCGCCATCAGCTGCGGCACGGACGGCAGGAAGACCGACGCCGTTTCGCCGCGCTTGCGCGCACGCACAAAACGGCCCACGGCCTGGGCGAAGAACAGCGGTGTGGACGTCGAAGTCGCATAGACACCTACGGACAGCCGCGGCACGTCAACACCTTCGGAAACCATACGGACCGCGACCATCCAGCGCTTGTCGCCGGCGGAGAATTCCTCGATCTTGTTCGAGGCCTTGGCGTCGTCGGAGAGGATGACGGTGGGCGACTCCCCGGTGATCCGCTTCAGCTGGCCGGCGTACGCACGCGCGTCGTCGTGATCGGTGGCAATGACCAGGCCGCCGGCGTCGGGCACGGTGCGGCGCACCTCGCTGAGGCGTTTGTCCGCTCCGGCGAGGACCGCGGGGATCCATTCGCCGGCGGGGTTGAGCGCCGTCCGCCAGGCCTGGGAGGTGATGTCCTTGGTCACCGCCGACTCACCGAGCGAGGCGGCCATTTCGTCGCCGGCGCTGGTCCGCCAGCGCATCTGGCCGGAGTACGCCATAAACATCACCGGCCGGACCACGTGGTCCCGCAGGGCTTTGCCGTAGCCGTAGGTGTAATCGGCTTTGGAGCGGCGGATGCCGTCGCGGTCCTCGGTGTACTCGACAAACGGGATGGGCGACGTGTCGGAGCGGAACGGGGTACCGGTCAGGGACAGGCGCCGGGCGGCCGGGTCGAAGGCCTCGCGCAGGCCATCGCCCCAGGAGAGCGCCTCACCGCCGTGGTGGATTTCGTCGAGGATCACCAGCGTGCGCGCGGCCTCGGTTTTGGCCCGGTGCAGCATCGGCTTGCTGGCGACCTGAGCATAGGTGACGGCGACGCCGATGAAGCCGCGGCCGTGCTGGCCGTCGGCGTTTTTGAAGTTCGGGTCAATGGCGATGCCAACCTTCGCGGCGGCATCTGCCCACTGGCGTTTCAGGTGGTCCGTCGGGGCCACGATCGTCACCCGGTTAACCACACCGGCCTCGATGAGCATCGAGGCCACACGGAGGGCGAAAGTTGTCTTACCGGCACCGGGGGTAGCGACTGCCAGGAAGTCCTTGGGGCTGGCGCCGAAGTAGCTGTCCAGTGCCTCCTGCTGCCAGGCACGCAGTTTCGGGGCGGTACCCCACGCGGCCCGCTCGGGATACGCGGGCGGCAGCACGGGTCCGCCGAAGAGTGTCTCCGTCACTTAGGAGCCCTCCCGTCCGCGCACGGCAGCCGGTTCCGGAGAAACCCAAGTAAGCACAAAAACACCAATCTTTTTTCGGATGAACCGGATATCAGGACGGCAACGGAACGCCTATCCGGCCGCGGGGGGCACGCGGCAGCGGCCCGTCCCACGGCGCTGTGAAGCCGCCGCGCGGAGGCCTTCTGTCGTAGCCCTACTTCCCGGAGTCGCCGCCGTCGCCGCCCGGGCGCAGGCCTTCGTAGACCTCTTTGCACTCGGGGCAGACCGGGAACTTTTTCGGGTCCCGGCCCGGGGTCCAGACTTTACCGCAGAGCGCGATGACGGGTTCACCCGAGAGAGCGGACTCCATGATTTTTTCCTTGCGCACGTAGTGCGAGAAGCGTTCCCGGTCGCCGGGCTCGACTTCCTGGCGCAGTTCCTCGCGCTCAATGGTGGCCGTCGACGTCCCGGCTCCGGAGAGCTCACGCATCGGGTCATCGTCCAAGGCACTCTTGATGGGATCCGTCATGCTCGTCATGTCATCCATCTTAGCTTCCCCTCAGCGGTCAACGGACACTTGCGCAAGCAGTTCCGGGGCCCGGTAATCGAACCACCGGCCGCCCAGCCGCACCCCGGCAGCGAACAGCGCGAGGCCCAGGGCCGGCCCAAGGGCAAGGCAAATCCAGCCGGGGAGCGTGCTTCCTGCGGTGAACTGCAGGACCACCAGCACAACCTCCGGGCTCACCAGCAGCAGGAGGACGGCCATGCCGCCAAACTGCACCGCGAGGGTTTGCGCCACGTTGCCCGGCGGCTTCTTAAAGGGGCTGTCCCCGGGAAGTGGCACGGGCACGGTGTACCGTGCCGAGACCACCGAGGAGAGCCCCAGCCCGGTGAAGAGCACACCCAGCGCGAGGCCGAGGATCCCGGGCAGCAGGGCCCACGCGCCGGTCACAAACATCGGCAGGACACTGAACACCAGCACCACGGGCAAGGCAAACACCAGGCACGCCATAGCCCGGCCCAGCCTGTCGTGCAGTCCGCGCACTCCGGCGGAGACGTGGAGGGCAAAGGCGGTGCTGTCGTAGGAAACATCCGAGGAGATGGCCCAGGCCAGCAGGAATGCCGTCAGCGGCCCCACGAGCTGGAACATGCCGTACACCCCGGTCTGGCTGGCCTGGAACCAGAGCAGCACCGGCAGGAGCGGCACCACCACCATGGATCCGGCGTACCGGGGGTCGCGCAGCCAGTAACTGAGCGAGCGTGCCACGATAGCCCCGGTGGGGGTAGCCGGCACCAGGGCGAAGAGACCGGTCCCGGACGCTTTCTTCTTGGCGGTGCCAGCGTAGGGCGGCGTGACAAGGGCCCGCTGCAGCAGCGCCTTCCAGCACAGGGCCAGGACGGCCAGGGAGAGCACTGCGATCAGCAGCTTGAGGACGGCCGCCCCGGTGTTTCCGGCGGCGAACTCGCCGCCCACGGCCCAGGCTGCCCCGGCCGGGGTCCACGCCACGAACGCCGCGAGCTCGGCCATAAAGCCGGCGGAGCCCGCGATCCCCCGGGCGATGCCGGCCACGATCGGCCCCATCAGCACCAGCGGGATGAGGAAAGCGATCGCGCTGACATCCTTGAAGCGCCGCGAACTGGCCAGGCCGGCCGTGGCGGCGGTGACCACCTTGGAGAGCACCACGCACGTCAGCACACCGAGGACCGCACCGGCAAGGGCACCGGCGGCAGCCGGGACGCTGCGGGACCAGGTGCCTACGGTGGCCAGGGCCACCAGCGTCGTGGCCGCGCCCGGGATGCCGATCAGGCCCGCAACTGCCAGTCCGGCCAGCAATTGCGGCATTGGCACAGCGAACGTGGTGAACCTGGCCGGGTCCAGCGTCATGTCCGCCGCCGACGCCACGATGGGAATGATGCCCCAGCCCAGCACCGCGGCGGCACCGCCAAGCACCACCACCGTCTGGGCGGTCCCGGCGTCGGCCCCGCGCAGGTGCAGCAGGCCGGTGACGCCCAGCGCGACGATGCCCAGGGCGTAGAGCACCCCGATACCAAGCCCCACCAGCTGCCACGGGCTGCGCCGCAGTCCGTTGCGCAGCAGGGTGAGTTTGAGCCTTAGAAGGTGCGCAACCACTCGAGTCCCTCCGTCCGACTGCGGCCGCCGACCAGCTGCACGAAGCGGTCCTCCAGTGATTGCCCGGCCCGCACCTCCTCGGTGGTGCCGGCGGCCAGTACCCGCCCGCCGGCCACGACGGCGACGTGGTCGCACATCCGCTGCACAAGGTCCATCACGTGGCTGGAGACGATCACCGTGCCGCCGGATGCGACATAGCGGTCCAGGATGTCACGGATGTTGGCGGCGGAAACAGGGTCCACCGATTCGAACGGCTCGTCCAGCACCAGGAGCCTCGGCGCGTGGACCAGGGCGGAGGCGAGGGCGATTTTTTTAGTCATACCGGCGGAATAGTCCACGACGAGGGTGCGCCCGTCCTGTTCCAGGTCCAGCGCGGCCAGCAGGTCCGCCACACGGGAAGCCACCACGTCCCGCGGCATACCGCGCAGCAGTCCGGCATAGGTCACCAGTTGTTCGCCGGTCAGGCGGTCAAAGAGCCGGACCCCGTCCGGAAGCACCCCCATCAGCTTCTTTGCCGCGTGCGGGTGCTGCCAGACATCCGTGCCGTGCACCAGCGCGGTACCGAAGTCCGGGCGGAGCAGGCCGGTGGCCATTGACAGTGTGGTGGTTTTCCCGGCGCCGTTGGGGCCCACAATGCCGTAGAAGGAGCCGGCCGGAACGTCGAGGCTGATGCCGTCGACGGCGATCTTCGTGCCGAAGCGTTTGGCCAGCCCGCGCAGGGCCAGCGCCGGGACGGGCGGCGTCTGGAAAGTCATGTCGTTAGACTAACCGCCGGCGCCGCCGCCGCGGGTCCTCCGGAAGTAGTACTTCGCAGGCTCATCCCTTCGGACTACCCGCGCCGGAATGCTGGGGCGGCGCGGGCAGCCTGACGGGGTCCGGGCGGGCCTAGAATGAGTGCCGCGGGATGGCCCGCTCGTACTGCGGCGGCCAGGCAAGGTCGTGGCCCAGTTCGAACGCGGCGCGCAGCCACCAGTGCGGATCCCGCAGCGCGGCCCGGGCGATGAACACCCCGTCCGCCTGCCCGGTCGCGACGGCGTGCTCGGCCTGGCCCGCGGAGGTCAGGAGCCCCACGGTGCCGGTGCGGACCCCGGCTTCGCGCCGGATCCGGGCGCTGAATCCGGTCTGGTAGCCGGGGCCTACCGGGATGGACTGATGGGCGACGGCGCCGCCGCTGGAGACGTCCACAAGGTCGACGCCGTGTTCCCCGGCGGCGCGGGCCAGCCGCACCGACGCTTCGGCGTCGATGCCGCCCTCCGCCCAGTCGGACGCGGAGATCCGGAGGAGCAACGGCATGGAGTCAGGGATGACCGCCCGCACGGCATCGACCACGGCGAGGGTGAGGCGGTTGCGGCCGTCCTCGTCGCCGCCCCAGTGGTCCGTCCGGTCGTTGACCAGCGGGCTTTGGAACTGGTGCAGCAGGTAACCGTGGGCGCCGTGCAGTTCGATGGTGTCGAAGCCGGCGTGTACGGCGCGGACCGCGGCGGCGGTGAAGTCGGCGATCACGCCGTCGATCTCCTCGGTTGTCATGGCCGACGGCGGGGCGTAGCCGTCGAAGGCGCCGGTGCCGGGCCCCACGGTGTCCCAGCCGCCCTCAGAAGCCGGGACCGTGCCGGCCTTCCCCGAGAACGGCCAGTAGCTGGACGCCTTGCGGCCTGCGTGGGCCAGCTGCGTGCCGATCTTGGCGTTGGCGGAGCCGTTCCTGTGCACAAAGGACACAATCCGTTCCCAGCCCTCGGCCTGGGCATCGTTGTAGAGTCCCGCGTCGCGGGGACTGATCCGGCCGGCGGCGTTCACGGCGGCCGCCTCCGTCAAGATGAGGGCGGCCCCGCCGGTGGCGAAGGACCCCAGGTGCATCAGGTGCCAGTCGTTGGGCACGCCCTCGCCGGTGTCCGGGTCGCAGCTGTACTGGCACATCGGCGAGACCCAGCCGCGGTGTTCCAGGCGCAGGGAGCGCAGGTCCAGCGGGGTGAAGAGTGCGGACCCCATCAGAACAGCACCCGCGCGAGGTTCTGCCGGGCCTTCGCGACCCGTTCGTCGGTGGTTCCCACGACGTCGAAGAGCTCCAGCAGGCGCACCCGGGCAGTCTCGCGTTCCGGCCCGAAGTTCCGGCCGATGAACGCCACAATCCTGCCGAGGCCGTCCTCAACGTGACCCCCGGCGATGTCGAGGTCCGCGACGGCGAGCTGGGACTGCAGGTTGTCCGGCTCCGTGGCGGCGCGGCCGCGCAGCGCGTCCGTTTCGTCCGCGGAGAGCGCCTGCAGGCGGCCCATCAGCTCCACCTGGGCCAGCCCGGCCTTCGCCTCGGCGTCGGCCGGCATCTCCGTCAGCGCCTGCCGGTACGCGGCGGCGGCGCCGTCGTAGTCACCGGCCTCGATGGCATCAAACGCTTTCTGGTGCAGCGGGGGCAGCGGCGGCGCCTCCGCCTCGGCGGCCCCGGGGCCGCCGGCGCCGATCCTGCCGGTCACCCCGTTGGCGGCCGCAACCTTAAGCAGTTCGTCGAAGAGACTGCGCACCTGCTGTTCCTCGGCACCGCCCTGGAACAACGGCACGGGCTGGCCCTTGACCACGGCGACGGCGGTCGGAACGGCCTGCACCTGGAAGGCCTGCGCAAGCTGGGGAAACGCCTCGATGTCTGCGGCGCCGAGGACCAGCCGGCCCTCGTAGCTTTCGACGATCTGCTCCAGCACGTCCACAACCTGCGATGAGCCCGGCGAGTAGGCAGCCCACAGCGCAATCACCACGGGAACCTGCGCGGAAAGGTCCACGAGTTCCTGGAAGTTGGTCTCCGTGACGTCCACGCGAAGCGGCGCTCCGGCCGGACCACCGCCCTCCGCGGTGTCCGCACCGGTTGCCCCGCTTCCGGTGGCCGGCGGGCGGCCACCCGCGGGCGGCGCGGGGCGCTGTTTGAGGGAGGAGAGGTCGACGGCGCCCCGCAGGTTGAGCGGGCTGGCGGCCGCCGGCGGGACCGGACGGGAAGCTGGCGAAGTCATGGCTCCACTCTATCCACTCCGCCCCATGCAGCAACGACCGGGCCGCGGAGGCGGCCCGGTCGTTGCTGGGTGGTTTGCCGGCTGGTGGTGCCGGGCAGTCAGGTCCCTGTGGGGACTACTTGAATTTCGCGCCCACCAGGCCGCGGGTGGCGGCGACCAGCTTCATCGAATCCTTCGAGCCGGTCGGCGGCACGTAGACGGCCACGGCTTCGGCGAAGTTCAGGACCATTCCGGTGCTGGTTTCCTTGCCGCCGGCCAGGGCTGCCGCGTCGTTCCCGATCGTCAGCTTGTCACCGGAGTTCTTCGGCGTGCCGTCGAAGGCGAAGTCCAACCGCCCCAGGACCAGGGCACCGCCGTCGGCCGTCCGGAACACCACGGTGTCCTCGGGCACCACCTTGTGGCTGAAGGAGAAGTTGCCGTTGGCGCCGGACTTCACCACGTCCTTCTGGTACGCCAGCGTGTCCGCGATGTACGGCGACGACTGGCCCTCGGAGAGCTTGTCCTTGAACGCCGAGTCGGCCTTGGTCAGCCGGTCGCCCAGGCCGGACAGGGCTTCCTGACCGCTGTACAGCAGGCCGGACTTGTCCGATGCGGCCAGCGTTTCGGTACCCCCGCGGTTGATGCCCGGGAACGTGGTGCCGGGCTGCAGCGGGGTCGCGCCGACCAGCTTGTAGTTCTCCCGTGGCGAGGCCTGCACGAGGGTCAGCAGCTGCGGGACCACGTTGCCGTCGCCCTGCGTGACAGCCAGGACGGAACGCGGCCAGTCACGCTTGTTGCTGACCACGGTGGTGAGAAGCTTGGTGGCCCGCACCGGCATACGCGATTCGTAGCTGCCCACCTTGGAGCGGATCTTGTAGTTCTGTTTGCGCACCTCAAGTTCGGTAGCCCCAACCCGCGAGGCGAGCTTGTCGGCGTCCTTCGCGGCGTCGCCGGCATCCACGGCGCTGGAGACCTGCTCCAGGATGCGGCGGAACTGCGCGTCCAGCAGGACCGGTGCATCGGGAGCCGCGGCGGACGCGGAGGAGGAGCTGCTTGGTGCCGGAGACGGAGTCTGGCTGGCCTGCGCGGCAACGCCCGTTCCCGCCACGGCCGCGGCGGTGAGCAGGGCTACCGCCGCGGCTGACCGGCGGCGGGCCGGGGCGCCGGCCGCTACGCGTTCCACGGCGCCCTTGGGCGCGGAAGTCTCACCGGGGGTCGCACCGGCGTCGCGTGCCCCGGCACGGGCCTCAGCCTGCGCCCGGGCCCGGCGTGCGAAGAGGCTTTCCTTGCGGCGGCCGCCGGTGGCGGACCCGCCGTCGTCGGACTTGCGCTGCCCCGGCTTGAGCACCAGCAGCGCCCCGCCGGCGATGATCAGGAGCCCGCCGAGGACCATCAGCGGGATGGCCCACGGTGTGGAGGTGTCATTGGGGAACGTCATGGAGACCGAGGCGGGAGCCGGCTTCTTGCCGTCCGCGGCCAGCAGGAGGGACCAGTCACCGTCGGCCGGGGCCGTCCAGGTGTAATCGAGGTCGCCGCTGGCGTTCTCCGTGGTCACCCACAGGTCTGAGCCGGCCGGCGAGGGCGCGGCGGCGTCGCCGTCGGTGTGGTCAAGCTGCAGCGACTTGCCGTCGCTGGAGACTCCCGAGACAGTGTTGTGCGCGGTCTTGCCGACCCACGCATCGACGTCATCCGGCCGGCCGGCGGCAAGCATAAAGTTGCCTTCGCCCTTGACATGGATCTTCACCGTGCCGCCGTGCAGGGTGCGCAGCTTCTGGTCGAAGACGGTCAACGGAGCGGCCTTGCCGTCCGTCGGCGCGGTGGCGGTGAAAGTGTCGGCCGGAGCCCACACCGTCTTCTGGCCTATTCCGGCCAGCAGTGTCAGGAGGCCGAGCAGCACAAGTGCAACTGCAGTCTTGAAACGCAAAATATTACCTATCATCAGCGGACACGTAGATTTAAGAGTAACCGTTTTGTTACCTGCGAGTCAGATCGGCGGCGTTGTCAAGCCCCGGTCCCGCGTCGCCGGGCGCCCGAAACCCGCGAGTTCGCAAGGCTGCTGATAGTGTTTGCGGTGATCATCACACCCGGCCCGCAACCGCGGTTTTGCAGGGAATTTACCGACAAAAAGGGCATTCAACGCAGTGACTGAATCCACCGGGTCGTCCCCCGCCGGACACACCGAAGGCCAGGAATCCGGCAGCCAGCCACAGGCGCCGCTTGAGCCCACTCCCACGCTTTCCAGCCCCCGGGCGGCCGCTGCAGGCATCCTGATGTCGATGGCCCGCCGCCTGCGCCAGCCGCTGCCCGGCGCACAGCCCCGGCTGCGGTTCGAGATGCCGCCGGAGCAGGACGAAGACGTGCTGGCCGGGTCGGACATGGAATCTACGGCCCGCTTTGGTGATCCGGGGCCCCGACTGTCGGCCCAGCACCCCCTGTACGTCGGGTTCATGGGCACCGTCGGCGTCGGCGCGGCACTGCTGGTCTACTGGATCGGTTCCAACACCACGCAACTGCTCCTCTGGATTGTCACCGCGCTGTTCATTTCGCTCGGCCTGGACCCCGTGGTGCGCTGGCTGGAAAGCAAGAAGGTCCCGCGGCCGGTCGGAATCCTGATCTCCGTCGCCGTCCTGGCCCTGGCCGTCGCCGGGTTCTTTGCCACGCTGATCCCCACGATCGTCCAGCAGGTGACCCAGATTGTGCAGCAGGCGCCGCACTGGATCCAGGACTTCATCGACTCGGACTTCTTCCGCTCCCTCGACAGCCAGTTCGGCGTCCGGGACCGGATCTCGCAGGAGCTCGAAAAGTTCGTCAACAACCCGGAGGCCATGGGCGGGATCTTCGGCGGAGTGGTCGGCTTCGGTTCCACAGTGGCCAACGGCCTGTTCGGTGCCCTGATCGTGCTGGTCCTCAGCCTTTACTTCCTTTCGGCCATGCCGTCCATGAAGAAGTGGGGCTACCGGCTGGCTCCGCGGTCCCGCCGGGCCAGGGTGGAGGCGCTGTCGGAGGAAATCACCGGCTCGGTCGGCAACTACGTCATCGGCCAGGTCTGTGTCGCCCTGCTGAATGCGACCTTCGCTTTCATCGTGATGTCCATCGTTGGCGTTCCGTTTGCGGTCCTGCTGGCCTTCGTTGTGGCCCTACTGGCCTTTATCCCGCTGGTCGGCGGCATGATCGCCGGTGTCCTGGTCACCCTGATTGCCCTCACGGCGGGCTGGCAGACGGCCGTGGTCTACGCGATCTGCTACTTCGCCTACCTGCAGTTCGAGGCGTACTTCATCTCCCCGCGCATTATGCAGAAGGCCGTTGCCGTGCCCGGCGCAGTCGCCGTCATCTCGGTCATCGCCGGTGGCAGCCTGCTCGGCGTGCTCGGTGCCCTGATCGCCATTCCCACGGCCGCAGCGATCATGCTGCTGGTCAAGGAGATCTTCATCGTCCGGCAGGACAAGCACTAACCCCGCTCAGGCGTGGGCGGTGGCGACCGGGCCGTCCCATTCCTCGGGCAGCGCCGTCGCCGCTCCCCCGGGTAGCACCCGGTCCACGATCTCGTTGAGCACCCGGCCGGCGTACTTCTCGCCTACCCAGAGGTGTTTGGCGCCGTCGACGCCCACGACGTCGGCATGCGGCACCAGGGCGAAGCGTTGCGCCGCGGCATCCGGCTGGAGGTAGTCGTCGTGCTCGGGGACCAGCACCTTCAGCGGCTTGCCAAAGGCTGCCCACTCCTTGAGGTGGACGTCGGTAGCCCGGTGCAGCGGGGGCGAGAGCAGGATGGCGCCCTCAATTTCGGCGGCCACTGGTTCCGCGGCGCCGTACATCAGGGCGAGCTCGGTCCCGAACGACCACCCCACCAGCCAGCGGTTGGGCAGGCCGCGGTCGACGGCGAAACGGACCGCAGCCTCGACGTCCAGCCGTTCGCCGATGCCTTCCTCGAACTGCCCCTGGCTGGTTCCGCGCGGCGAGGAGGTTCCGCGGGTGTTGAACCGGAGGACTGCAATGCCGGCCAGCGCCGGGAGCCGGTAGGAGGCCTTGCGGTAGACGTGCGAATCCATGAATCCGMCATGCGTGGGCAGCGGGTGCAGGGTGATCAGCGTTGCCTTGATCTCCCCCGACTCCGGCACAGCGAGTTCGCCGACCAGCCGGCGCCCGTCCGCGGTGCGGAGTTCAACATTCTCGCGGCGCGCCGGAAGCACGGTGGAGGCACGGATTGCGGTGGGCGCGGAAGGCTGGCTGAACATGTAGGACGCGGGGTCGAAAGTCATGCCCTCCAGCTTAGCGAAACCGCTCAGCGGTACTTGTAGCTGCGCGAGGTCCAGCAGTTCGAATGCCAGTGCCGGCGTTCGGCCAGGCCGGCCGCGGCACCAAAGATATGGTCCTCGGACCAGACCACAAGGTGCGCGATGCCCGGCAGCACGGCTGTGGAGCATCCCGGGCAGATATAGGTCTTTTCCGCCCGCCCGGCCGAGATCGAGCGGACCATCCATTCCCCGTCCGGGGCGCTCTCCCGCCGGGCGATCCCGGTGCGGGCTCGTTCCAGATCCAGTTCCGGCGCCGGACCCGCGGCGTGCTTGCCGGCCTTTGCGGCGCCCCTCCCGGAGGCAGCTTTCCCGGACACGGCTCGGCGGGGTCGGTTGGAACGGGGCATAGCTCCATTCTGCCCCAGAGCCGTGCCCGCCGGGCAACGGGCCCGCAGGCTCCCGCATGCGGGGCAACAGACGGTAGTGTTGACCGGGTGCGTTTAGTCATAGCCCGTTGCTCCGTTGATTATGTCGGCCGGCTCAAAGCCCATCTCCCACTGGCCACCCGGCTCCTGGTGGTCAAGGCCGACGGCTCGGTCCTGGTCCACTCCGACGGCGGTTCCTACAAGCCGCTGAACTGGATGAGTCCCCCGGCGAACCTGCGGGTGTCCACGCCGGACGAGGTGGACGTCGAGGTCGGCGTCGTCGAGCAGTGGACTGTACAGTCCGCGAAGACGGATGACCGGCTCATTATCAACATCCACGAGCAGCTGCACGACACGTCCCATGAACTTGGCCTGGATCCCGGCCTGATCAAGGACGGCGTTGAGGCAGACCTGCAGCGGCTGCTGGCCGAGCAGATCGAGACCCTCGGCGCTGGCTTCTCCCTTATCCGCCGCGAGTACTTCACGGCCATCGGCCCGGTGGACATCCTGGCCCGCGACGCCACCGGTGCCACTGTTGCCATCGAGCTCAAGCGCCGCGGCGACATCGACGGCGTCGAGCAGCTCACCCGCTACCTCGAACTGCTGAACCGCGATCCCCTGCTGGCCCCCGTGCGCGGCATTTTCGCCGCCCAGCAGATCAAGCCCCAGGCCAAAGTACTGGCCAATGACCGCGGCATCGACTGCGTCACCCTGGACTACGACGCCATGCGCGGCGTGGACGACAGCGAGTCACGGCTCTTCTAGGCCCGCTGACCCTGCAGCCGGGTGCACCTTAGACTCTGACCATGAACCATGTTCCGGACCGCCGGCAGCTCCTGTTCGGCACCATGGTCAGCGACGGTGCCGTGCTCTCCGACGCCGCCGTCGCCGTGGAGGGCGACAGGATCGCTTACGCCGGACCGGCTTCGGGGTTCGACGGCGCCGCCGCCGGCTTCGGTGACGCGACTGAGTTTCGTCTCGGTCCCGGAGACTTCATTCTTCCCGGACTGGTTGACCTGCACTGCCACGGCGCGCACGGCGGTGACTTCCCGGCCGGCACCGAGGACCAGGCGCGGCAGGCCATCGACTTCCTGCACCGGTCCGGGACCACCACGCTCCTGGCAAGCCTGGTCACCGCCGCACCCGGCTCCTTGTTGCGGGGACTGGCGCTGCACGCCGCACTGACGGAAGAGGGCCTGCTGGCCGGAATCCACCTTGAAGGCCCGTTCCTCGCCGCGGCCCGCTGCGGGGCACAGGATCCGGCCCACCTCCGCGAGCCCGATCCGGAGCTCCTCGCCGGGCTGCTGCAGGCCGCCCGCGGCACACTAGCCTCGATGACTTTTGCGCCGGAACTCCCGGGGGCGGAGGACCTGGTGGCAACGCTGGCCTCGCATGCCGTGGTTCCCTCTCTCGGGCACACGGACTGCGACGACGCGACAGCCACGGCGGCCCTCCACGCGGCAGGTGTCGCCCTGGAATCCCGGGGCAGGCGGGAAGGGTCCCGCGGCACGAGGCCCACTGTCACCCACCTCTTTAACGGCATGCCGCCCCTGCACCACCGGGCGCCGGGGCCGGTGGCGGCGTGCCTGCGGAGTGCGGCCTCGGGCGGGGCGGTACTCGAACTGATTGCCGACGGCGTGCATCTGGACCCCGCCGTGGTGGCCACCGTATTCCAGCTGGCCGGCGCGGCGAACATCGCCCTGGTGACCGATTCCATGGCCGCCGCGGGCCTGCCCGACGGCCACTACAGCCTGGGCAGGGCCGCAGTTACCGTTACCGGCGGAAGCGCCCGCCTGGACCGGGGCGACGCCCTCGCCGGCGGGACCGCCACACTGCTCGAGGTCGTGCGGCGCACCGTGGCTGCCGGCGTACCCCTGGCAGATGCCGTCACCTCGGCCACAGCGGTTCCCGCCGCGGTCCTCGGCCTGGCGGCCGAGCTCGGCTCATTACGCCGCGGACTGAGGGCGGACGCCGTCGTCGTAAATTCCGGACTTCACCTTTCCCGGGTAATGCGCCGCGGGGAATGGCTGGCCCCGCTTTCCTAATCCGTCTTTGCGGCGCCGGCGCTCTCCAGGGTTTGTTTCCAGTGCCGGGAAGTAGTTCACGAACTCTTTAGATAAAATTTCTGGAATTATGTCCCGGCCCCGTTGACCTCACGGAGGTGCCATGAAATTCTTAGACAAGTCTTTGTGTAGGTGTTTTTCATGCTCGCAAGACGTGTTGCGAGCGTGAAGCTCCTGCCGCCAGGTCCGGTCTCAAACCGGACCGAAGCCAAGGTTCTTCTCGCAGAGTGACCCGGCCCGGTGCAAAGTGCGCCGGGCTGCTTCTAGATCCAAAATGAGGAGAATTAAATGGCACAGGGAACCGTCAAGTGGTTCAACGCTGAAAAGGGCTTCGGCTTCATCACCCCGGATGACTCCGATGGCGATGTCTTCGTTCACTACTCCGAGATCCAGACCGGCGGATTCAAGACCCTCGACGAGAACCAGCGCGTTCAGTTCGAGATCGGCCAGGGCGCCAAGGGCCCCCAGGCAACCGGCGTGACGCTGGTCTAGTCTCCCCCGGCAGGGCAACCATTGGCAGCCCGGTCCCGAAAATGATCCCCGGCATTATGGCCGGGGATCATTTTTTTGCTATATTGCCCGGCTGGCTGCATTCTTTGCCGGCAGGAATCCCTTTATCCCGTGCCTGTATTTGGCGGCGGCAATCGAATTAGCGCACCAGCGTCCGGAGCAGTCGTGCACTTTGGCGGACGGAGAGGTCCGGGAGGTAAGCCCGGCTCAGGGCGCGCCCTATCGCCGGCAGCTGCAGCGGGTCCTGGTAGTACAGGTACAGGGTGCGGTATTCCGGCTTGAATCGTGATTTGAACGTGGCCAGTGACCGGAATCCGTAAACCGGTTCAAGGGCCCTGCCCACGACGTCGAGGATTCCGGCGAGCCCGTCGCTCCCGCGGGGACTCGCCTCACTTGTCCCGGATCCCGTCCCGCCGGGCGCAGTTCCGACGGGCGCAGTTCCGGCCTCACCCGCGAGCGGTGAACCGGAGAGCGAAATGACGGCCACGGATTCCCGCAGCTCCCGCACCGCAGAGGCGATCAGGAATTCCATCACACCGGGGAAGGCGTCGCCGCGCCGGCGCATCACGTCCAGCGTCCAGCTCACCAGCTCGCCACCGTCGAAGACCGGCAGCCAGCTCGTGACGCCGTGCACCCGGCCATCCCCGTCCACAGCGAGGCAGCACAGCACGTCGTCGTCCTCGAGCTCGTCCAGGCTGCCCAGCGTGAATCCCATTTCGGGGACCTGCTTGCCCGCTGCCCATTCCTCGGAGACTTCGTTGAGCTGGGCCCGCTGCGCGGGCGTGAAGTCACGGTAGCGGCCCCACACCGCGCCGACGCCGGTCTTGGCCGCGCGGTTCAGCGCGGTCCGGACGTTCTGCCACTCCTTGCCCTTGAACTCCAGGTCGCGGACCGCCAGCCGGGTTTCCACCGCCACGGCCACCCGGCGGAAGCCCTTGCCCTCCAGCAGGGGCCAGAGCCCGTCGGTGCAGGAGTAGAAGCACGGAATCAGCGCGTGCTCGCCACAGAAATCCAGGAAGCTGGCGGCGGTGCTGTCACGGTTCCGGGCCGGTCCGAAGGGGCCGGCCACGGTCAGTGCCACGTTGCCGTGCCGCTGGTAGGCCACGCCGCCGCGGGATTCGGGTGCGAACCAGTACTTGTTAGGTTCCCACAGGGCCATCCAGGACAGCGAGTCGCCGCCCAGCCGGATGAGGCCGCGCGCCACCCCGCGGTCCGCTGATCCCGCGTCAGTACCGTGGTGCCGCCGAAGGAGCACCAGCCACACCCCTGTCAGTGCCACCGCCCAGAAGATGATGCCGGAGCCGGCGAACAGGAAGGCCTCCACCGGGTTGCGCTGCTGGAAGACCCGGCCGTAGATCCCCGGGATGGGCAGCGGCAGGTACTGCCGGGCGAGCTCGGCCGCGAGCCCCAGCCAGCCGCCGTCGCGGGCCAGGCCGCCGGCGGCAAACCATATGGCCGAATAGCCGCCGGCGAGCACCACGAACGTTCCCGCCACGGTCAGGCCGAGGATACGGCGTGCCCGGGTGCTGGTTTCGACGCGGAAAAGGCGCCGATTGGCGACCAGCAGCAGCGCGAGGGCCAGCGGGACCACCGCCAGCGGCAGGATGTGCACCACCGGAGAACCCATGACTGCTGAGGGCGGACGCGCGGCGTAGTGCGGGATCCGGGCAAACAGGGCCAGGTACACCGCTGCCAGCGCAGTCACGCCCAGCTGGACCAGGACCGCGATCCGCAGCGCCAGCCGCCTGCCCTGCCGCATGCCGTCGGCGCAGATCAGCAGCAGCACCACCGGCACCACAGCCAGGGCCAGGCCCAGGGGCCCGGCGTATCCCTCCCGCCCGGCGCCCAGGCAGCTGATGTCCACCCCGGACCCGCAGCTGCGTTCGAGTTGCCCCAAGGTCGGCAGCGGGTTCAGCGCCATCTCCCGCAGCAGCGCCAGCGGACCCGTGGGGCTGCGGACCGTTGCGGTGATCATCGGCCCCACGGCGAAGATCGCCACCGTCAGCGCAAGGAGGTTCCGGGTCTCCCTCGAGGTGGAGCGGTGGCGGTGCAGGGTTCCTTTGTCCCCCTGGATCCACCAGCCGGCCATCAGCCCCACCAGCGCTCCGGCCAGGCCCACCACAGTTTCGGGGTGGCCGATGTAGAGAACCAGGAGCAGGGACCCGGCCACGACGGCGGTCCGCAGCCGGCGCTGCCACAGGGCCGGGAGGAGCGCCCCGGCGGCCAGGGTGACGGCGAGGATGGCCGCGTAAGGCCCCATCAGCCGGGCGTCGACCATCCCGCCCAGCCAGTTGTCGCCGGCGAACCGCGCGAGCTGGGTCAACAGCAGGAACAGTGACACGGCCGCAAACTGCCCCGCGAAGAAGAACACCGCGAGCCGGACTGATCCGAGCCTGCGTTCCGCTGCGCCCAGCAAGCCCAGCACCATCACGGACGCGGCCAGGTAGGCCAGCGGGTTGGTGGCGAAAAAGAGAGAGGTGAACATGCTCCACCACAACCCGCCTTCCAGCCCGGATGCGCTCACGGACGCGGCACCCAGCAGGGACACCGGCGGCCCGGCCAGGAAACTTCCGGTTGCCACGCCCGCGCCCAGGAAAGCCGCGAGGAACGCCAGCGAGAACGGTGTTTTACGGAGGTACCGCCCGATGCGCCGAAGGCCTATTCTCACGGGTTGATCCCCCAGCGCCGGCCCAGGAAGTCGAGGCCGGCCGGGAGACCGCGGGCGGCCACTTCCCAGGAATGGCCGGTGCCGGGAACCAGCCGCTCCTGGACCGTGAAACCGGCCCCGCGGGCGGCGTCGGCAAGGACGTCCATGTACTCAACGAACTGCGTGTCCCGCTCGCCCGCGCCGAAGTAGATGGCGTTGCCGTCATAGCGCCGTGACTGCATCAGGTGCAGGGGTGTCTGCCGCTCGAACGCCACGGTGTCCCCGCCAAACGAGGCTTCGATGGTTTTGTGCCGCTCCTTGGCCAGTGCGGGTTCCTTTTCGCTGGCGAAGGCCAGGGAGGCGCTGTAAATGTCCGGGTGCCTGGTCACCATCTGGACGGCGCAGGTGGCACCGAAGGAGAATCCGCCGGCTGCCCAGTAGCGCGGCTCGGGGGCGACGGCGAACGTGGCGCGGATCCAGGCCGGGACATCGCGGGAGAGGAACGTGTCCGCCTGGGCGATATGGCTGTCCATACACAGGAGGTTGCTGTTGGGGCTGCCGTTGGGATCGACAACCACCACCACAGGAGCTACGCCGTGGTGGGCCGCGGCGAACCGGTCCATCCGGCTCCGCAGCGCTCCCCCGGTGACCCAGTCCGCCGGAGCTCCGGGCTGGCCGGCGAAGAGGACCAGTACCGGCAGCTCAGGACGCGGGACCGCCTGGTAGGCCGGCGGCAGGTAAACATAGGCTTCACGGCTGACGAAGCCTGATGCGGTGCCGGGTATGGTGGCCTTCCGGATCAGCCCGGAGGACGGGAGTGCTCCATGGGCTTTCCAGCCGGCCAGTGCGACGGCCGGAGGGTCGTCAGGTTGCCGTTTGAGGTCCGTCTCCAGGTTCTGGATCCGTGCGACGGCCGTTCCGGTCAGGTCGCTGACGGTGTGGTTCAGGCCGAAATAGGCATTGATCTGCACGGCGGACAGAGCGAGGACGCCGGCGCAGGCGGCCGCCGCCACCGTGGTGGCCTTCCGGGCGCGGTCGGGCCGGGGGCTGCTTCGCAGCAGCGTCCGGACCCGGTAGGCCGCCAACAGCAGGGCTGCGACCGCGGGCACGGCCCAGAGGAGCACCTCGGGCGGGAGCACGTCGGGGAAGACGGGCACGGCGTAGACGAGGAGCCAGTGCACACCGAGCACCAGCACAACAGCGAGGACGAGCGCGGCTACGGGAACGGCCGCGGCACGAAGCGCCGGGGTACGCTTCCAGCCGGCGATCGGCCTGAGCAGGTACAGCGTGCCGGCGATCCCGGCGGCGCACGCCGCCCACAGGACCGGACCGTCGGCGATCCGGATGCTTTCGGCGAAGCCCACCGGTGTTAGCGCCAGGTGCCGACGCCGATGACCGGTCCGGCCTCGAGCCAGGAGGAAAGGCCTGTGTAGGCATCAAACCTCATCGCGAGCAGGACGTCCTGGCCCTCACAGCGAAGCTCTACGATCACCGTCTCCGGCTGGACTTTAACGAGCTCGGATTCTGTCGGTTCGCGGCGGCCCAGCAGTTCCAGCGAGCTGCGGCGGAACGAATGCTTGGGACGAACGCTCAGGGAGGCAAGCCGGAACCACTCGAGGTCGTTGTCCTGATAACGACAAACCCCCATCTGCCAGCTGTTTCCAGCTACGCAAATGGAGGCGTCCACCGTGCCCAGGGCGCGCCGCAAATTGAAGCGGCGCACCCCGGAAAGACACAGTGCAAAAACCAGCAACGCAAAAACAGTTGCCAGGATGATGAACGGAAAACCAGTAACGTTCATCAAGGTCGGGCTAGCGGATCCCCGCAGTAGCCGCGTCGCCCATTTGGGCGTTGTCAGCAACAATGACGACCCTGTTGTTGTCGACGGAGAAGAATCCGCCGTCGACAACTACAGCAATACGGTCACCGGAAACCGGCTCGATCGCCAGCTCACCTTCGGCCAGAATCGCCAGCAGGGGCGAGTGGCCGGGCAGGATTCCGATTTCACCATCGCTGGTGCGGGCCTTGACCATCTTGGCCGCTCCGGACCAGACGAACTGGTCCGCTGCGACAATCTCAACCTCAAGCTCAGCCATATTACTTGGTCTGCTCCTGGATCTTGGCCCACTGGCGCTCAACGTCATCCAGGCCGCCGACGTTGAAGAACGCCTGCTCTGCGATGTGGTCGAGGTCGCCGTCGCAGATGGCCGTGAAGCCTTCCACGGTGTCCTTGATGGACACGGTGGAGCCTTCGACGCCGGTGAACTGCTTCGCCGTGTAGGTGTTCTGCGAGAGGAACTGCTGGATGCGGCGTGCACGCGACACGACGATCTTGTCCTCTTCGGAGAGCTCATCGACACCGAGGATGGCGATGATGTCCTGGAGTTCCTTGTTCTTCTGCAGGATCTGCTTGACGCGGACGGCCGTGTTGTAGTGGTCGTGTCCGATGTACTGCGGATCCAGGATGCGGGAGGTCGACGTCAGCGGGTCAACGGCCGGGTACAGACCACGGGAAGCGATTTCACGGGACAGTTCCGTGGTCGCGTCGAGGTGTGCGAAGGTCGTGGCCGGGGCCGGGTCGGTGTAGTCATCTGCGGGAACGTAGATGGCCTGCATCGAGGTGATGGAGTGGCCCTTGGTGGACGTGATGCGCTCCTGGAGGAGGCCCATCTCGTCAGCCAGGTTGGGCTGGTAACCCACGGCGGACGGCATACGGCCGAGGAGGGTGGAAACCTCGGAACCTGCCTGGGTGAAGCGGAAGATGTTGTCGATGAAGAGCAGCACGTCCTGGTTCTGCACATCGCGGAAGTACTCCGCCATGGTCAGGGCGGACAGGGCCACGCGCAGACGCGTTCCCGGCGGCTCATCCATCTGGCCGAATACAAGAGCGGTGTCCTTGAGGACGCCGGCTTCTTCCATTTCAACCCAGAGGTCGTTGCCTTCACGGGTACGCTCGCCGACACCGGCGAACACCGAGGTGCCACCGAAGTTGCGGGCCACACGGGTGATCATTTCCTGGATCAGCACGGTCTTGCCGACGCCGGCGCCACCGAAGAGGCCGATCTTGCCACCCTTGATGTACGGGGTGAGGAGGTCGATCACCTTGATGCCGGTTTCCAGCATCTCGGTGGAGCCTTCGAGCGTCGCGAAGGCCGGAGCCTTGCGGTGGATCGGCCAGCGTTCGCTGATCTGCAGCTCGGACTCGGTCACGTCCAGGGGCTGGCCCAGGACGTTGAAGATGTGACCCTTGACGCCGTCGCCGACCGGCACGGAAATCGGGGCACCGGTGTCAACCACGTTGGTGCCGCGGACCAGGCCGTCGGTCGCCTGCAGGGAGATGGCGCGGATGAGGTTGTCGCCGAGGTGCAGCGCAACTTCAAAGGTGATGGTCTTGGTCTCACCGTTGAGAGTAATCTCCGTGGTGAGAGCGTTGTATATCGAGGGGATTGCGTCAGCCGGGAATTCGACGTCGACAACCGGGCCAATAACACGTGCAATACGGCCGGTGGCACCGGACGTTGCGGCTACGTGTTCGGTAGCAGTGGCAGTCATCTCTCTCACTTCACTCAGTAGATGGCGTGGGCGGTTAAGTTTGTTCTTTAGTGCAGGTAAAGCTGGGTCCTTGGCGGGCCGGCTAGGACGCGTTCAACGCGTCGGCGCCTGCCACGATTTCGGAAAGCTCCTGCGTAATTTCAGCCTGGCGGGCAGTGTTGCGCAGACGCGTGTACTTCTTGATGAGATCCGTCGCGTTGTCGCCGGCGGATTTCATTGCCCGCTGGCGGGCTGCGAGCTCCGAAGCTGCTGCCTGCAACATGGCGGCGAAGATACGTGACTCGATGTAGCGCGGCAGCAAGGCGTCGAGGACCTGCTCAGCTTCCGGCTCGAATTCGTACAGCGGCAGGAGCTCCGACTCGGAGGCGGCCTGCTCTTCGACGACCTCCAGCGGGAGCAGACGGATGACCGTCGGCTCCTGCGTCACCATGGACTTGAAGCGGGTGTAAACGACGTGGATCTCGTCGACGCCGCCCTCTTCGTAGGCGGTGGCGAAGTCTGCCAGCAGTGCTTCGCCGACTTCCTGCGCCGTCTCGAACTCGGGTGCGTCCGTGTTACCGGTCCACACACGCTCATAGGGGCGGTTGCGGAAGTCGAAGTATGCCTGTGCCTTGCGGCCCATGACGTACGTCTTGACTTCCTTGCCTTCCTCATGGAGCAGCTCGGCGAGGCCTTCTGCCTGCTTGAGCACCGTGGCCGAGTAGGACCCCGCAAGGCCGCGGTCCGAGGTGATGACCAGGACGGCGGCGCGGCGGATCTGCTCCGGCTCGGTAACCAGCGGGTGGTCGATTTCGCTCTGGCTTGCGACAGCAGAAACGGCACGCGTGATCGCGTTTGCGTAAGGCAGTGAAGCCGCTACGCGTGCGCGGGCCTTGCCGATGCGCGAGGTAGCGATCAGTTCCATCGCCTTGAAGATCTTGCGCATCGACGTCGTCGAGCTGATCTTCTGGCGGTAGACCCGGATCTGGGCTCCCATACTTATCCTTTCCTAAGATCCCGGTGGCCGGGACTGCCGGAACCCGCGGGGGTTCCGGCAGTCCCTGCCAGCGAAACTAGCGCTTCTGCTTGACGATTTTTTCCTGGTCGACCGCGTCCTCATCGATGGGGGCGTACTCCTCGTGCCCCGCACCGACCAGGTAGCTGTCGCCCTCGCCGAAGAAGCCCTTCTTGAAGTCCACGATCGCGGTCTTCAGCGCCTCTGCCGTGTCATCGTCCATAACGTTGGTCTGAGCCAGCGTCGTGAGGATCGAGGACTTGTGCTTGAGGTGTTCCAGGAACTCGGTCTCGAAGCGGTTGATGTCTTCCACCGGAACGTCGTCGAGGTAGCCGTTGGTGCCGGCCCAGATGGAAACGACCTGGTCCTCGACCGGGAACGGCGAGTACTGGCCCTGCTTGAGCAGTTCCATCAGGCGTGCACCACGGGTCAGCTGCTGGCGCGATGCGGCGTCGAGGTCCGACGCGAACATTGCGAAAGCCTGCATGTCGCGGTACTGCGCCAGTTCCAGCTTCAAGGTACCGGAGACCTTCTTCATGGACTTCACCTGCGCGGCGCCACCAACGCGGGACACGGAGACACCCACGTCGACGGCGGGACGCTGGTTGGCGTTGAAGAGGTCCGACTGCAGGAAGATCTGGCCGTCGGTGATGGAGATGACGTTGGTCGGGATGTAGGCGGAAACGTCGTTCGCCTTGGTCTCGATCAGCGGAAGGCCGGTCATCGAACCTGCACCCAGCTCGTCGGAGAGCTTGGCACAACGCTCCAGCAGGCGGGAGTGCAAGTAGAAGACGTCGCCCGGGTAGGCTTCGCGTCCCGGCGGGCGGCGCAGCAGCAGCGACACCGCACGGTAGGCCTCGGCCTGCTTGGAAAGGTCATCGAACACGATGAGGACGTGCTTGCCGCCGTACATCCAGTGCTGGCCGATGGCCGAGCCGGCGTACGGTGCCAGGTACTTGAAGCCGGCGGGGTCGGATGCGGGGGAAGCCACGATGGTCGTGTACTCCAGTGCGCCGTTGTCCTCGAGCGTCTGGCGGACAGCCGCGATGGTGGACGCCTTCTGGCCGATGGCCACGTAGATGCAGCGCACCTGCTTCTTCACATCGCCCGAAGCCCAGTTGGCCTTCTGGTTGATGATCGTATCGATGGCGATTGCCGACTTGCCGGTCTGGCGGTCACCGATGATCAGCTGGCGCTGGCCGCGGCCGATCGGGATCATGGCGTCGATAGCCTTGAGGCCGGTCTGCATCGGTTCGTGGACCGACTTGCGCTGGGTCACGCCGGGCGCCTGGAGTTCCAGGGCTCGGGTGGCTTCGGCCTTGATCTCGCCGAGGTCGTCGATGGGCTGGCCCAGGGGGTCAACCACGCGGCCGAGGAAGGCGTCGCCGACCGGAACGGACAGAACCTGTCCGGTGCGGTGCACTTCCTGGCCTTCTTCGATGCCGGTGAAGTCACCGAGGACGATGACGCCGATCTCGCGGACGTCGAGGTTCTGGGCCAGGCCCAGAGTGCCGTCTTCGAAGCGAAGCAACTCGTTCGCCATGACCGAGGGAAGGCCCTCAACACGGGCGATGCCGTCACCTGCGGTCGTTACACGGCCAACCTCTACGCGCTCTGCGTTTCCGGGTTCGTAGGACGCCGCGAACTCGTTCAACGCATTACGGACGTCGTCGGCGTTGATGGTCAATTCGGCCATCTGCAGTCCCTGCTCTCCTGTTTTCGTGATCATCGTTGCTCACGATGACCGGGGTTTCATGTCGGTAAGTTGTGCTTGTCCGGCTAACTAAGCAATCTGACGCTGGAGCTGGCCCAGGCGGGCGAGGACCGAAGCGTCAACCACTTCGTCGCCAATCTGGATCCGGAGGCCACCAATCAGTGCCGGGTCAACGTTCATGTTGATCTTGAGCTCGCGGCCGTACAGGGCATTGAGCCCTGCCTGCAGCCGACTGGTCTGGGTCTCCGTCAGCGGACGGGTGACGCTGACCGTGGCGATCCAGCGCTGCTGGCGCTTGGCCGCAAGCTCGGCAAAACGGCTGACGAGCTTGGTGGCCTTGAGGCCGCGGGGCTGCGACACTGCCTGTCCGATAAGGACCTTCGCTTCCTCGCTGGCACTGGGCACGAGCTTTTCGGCAAGGGCAACCTTGGCAGCCTGGCTCGCCTGCGGCTCGGACAGAGCACGCTGCACCTCGTGGCTGGAATCGACGGCCTGGTTGAGGGAGAACAGATCGTTCTCCAACGCTTCCAGTCCGCTGATTCCCGAGGCAGAGACGGCCGACTTGTTTTCAGCAACGGCAATTACCACCGAAGCGGCAAGAGTCTCGAGTGCATCGCCGATGTCACGAGCCGACGCCCAGCGCGAGGCGGCCAGTCCGCTGGCGATCTCCACAGCGTCAGCGGAAACTTTTCCGTTGAACAGCTGCGTGACCAGGGCGGACTTTTCGGCACCGCTGCGGGACGGGTCCGTCAGGGCGCGGCGCAAGCCGGCCGAGCTGTCCACCGTTCCCAGGATTCCGAAGAGTTCCTTAGCCAACTGCAGCGACGCGTTGGGAAGCTTGGCTTCCAACGCGACGAGTGCCGCGGTCAGCGATTCGCTCGATACACCTGCCATTACTTAGCTGCACCTGCGTTCTGGTTCTCCAGATCCGCCAGGAAGCGGTCAACCACCCGGGCCGAACGCGCATCATCGTTGAGCGATTCGCCCACGATGCGGCCTGCCAGCGTGGTAGCCAGTGTGCCGACCTCGGCGCGCAGCGACACAACGGCCGTCTGGCGCTCGGATTCGATCTGCGCGTGTGCCTGGGCAGTGATGCGGGCAGACTCAGCAGCTGCCTTCTCCTTCAGATCCGCGAGGATCTGGGCGCCTTCGGCACGGGCTTCCTCGCGAATGCGGTTGGCCTCGGTGCGGGCGTCGGTGAGCTGCTGCTTGTACTCTTCGAGTGCTGCAGAAGCTTCTGCCTGAGCCTTCTCGGCCTTGGCGATGCCGCCTTCAATCGCCTCGGCGCGCTCTGCGAAGTTCTTCTCGAACATCGGGACAACGTACTTCGTCACGATGAAGAGGAGAACAGCAAAGCCCAAGAAGACGACAATCATTTCCCAGATGTTGGGAACGAGGGGGTTGGAACCCTCGGTGGCGGCTGAGATGATCAGCTGCTTCATATTTCACCCGTCCTTATCTACTCGGTTCTGGATGTTCGCTGGGTTCTGAAGGTTTACTTGAGAACGAACGCGAAGACCAGGCCGAGGATGGCGAGGGCTTCAGTCAGCGCGAGGCCGAGGAATGCGATCGGCTGCAGGACGCGCTGGGCTTCCGGCTGACGTGCTACGCCGTTGATGTAAGCAGCGAACACGAGACCCACACCGATACCACCGCCGATGGCGGAGAGGCCGTAGCCGATGAGGTTGAGGGAGCCGTTGATGGAGCCTTCCATTTTTCTTCCTTTCAAGATGCCACCCGTGTGGCAGGTTGTTTGGGTTGCTTCATCCCCGTGAGGGGAAGTTTGTGGGTGCCTTAGTGGCTGTCGGCGTGGAGTGCGCCTTCGATGTAGATCGCGGTCAGCAGCGTGAAGACGTACGCCTGCAGCGCCATGATCAGCGCCTCCAGCATGTACATCGCCAGCGAGCCGGCCAGGACCAGTACGGAGGCGCCCTTGAGCAGGACGTTCTCCTGCATGACCAGGAACTCGATACCGGAACCGGCGATCATCACGATCAGGTGGCCTGCCAGCATGGTCGCGAATAGACGGAGGCTGTGCGTGACGGGCCGGACCAGGAAGTTGGAGATGATCTCGATCGGGATGACGATCGGGAGGATGTAGATGGGCACGCCGCTCGGCACAGTGGCCAGCTTGAAGTACTTCAGGCCGTTCTTCTTGATGCCGATGGCAATCCAGGTGACGTACACGATCGCGGCGAGCACATAGGCGCCGCCGACGTGCGAGAAGCTCGGGAGCTGAATCACGGGGATGGCGCCGTAGATGTTGTTCACCAGGATGAAGAAGAACAGGCTGAACAGCAGCGGGACGTACTTGATGAAGTCTTTGCCGCCGATGATGTCCTTGGCGATGCCGTTACGGACGAAGCCGTATGCGGCCTCGCCTGCGAACTGCAGTTTGCCGGGAACGAGCTGCTGCTTACGGGCAGCCAGCACAAAGAATGTAGCGATAATGACGACCGAGAGGATCACCAGCAGCATCTGCTTGGAGAATCCTTCGGCTGCACCCCAGGGCAGGATAGCCGGCAGGTGCAATTGTTCAATTCCAGGAGGAGTGAACTCTCCTGAATCTTGGGCCGGGAGCGCAAGCGCGATCAACGCGTTTCCTCTCTGCAGTGTCCATCATTGGGCGTTGGGCGGGGAGCGGCGACATTTGCGTCAGTCATTCCCCCTGTGAAATTTTTTGGCATTACTGTTCCGCGTCCTTGGACGGGCCGTTTGCAGCGCCGTCTCCGCCAGCCGAATTCCGGTGACTGGTGAGGCCGTGCATATGGGAAAGATAGAACCCACCCGCAGCTCCAAGCAGGGCGCCTGCGAGCACAATCCAGCGGGTTCCCCACAGATTATCCAGACCCCACCCTATCAAACTCCAGACGATGATTCCGCCAACAATGTAGCTGAAGACGGCTATTCCGGCGTTGTATCCGCCGTCGTTGCCGTCCGGCGACACACCGGGCGCTCCGCCTGTGGTTTTGGGGGTCCGGGGCCGGTCCGGGTTATCGCCTGCGGTTTTCCGGCTAGACATTGTTGCCGCCTTCCGGGGTTTCAGGATCGTTGTAAATCTGGAGCCGTGCTTTGCTGAAGCCGACGATCTCGGCTGCCTGCCAGGCCACCACGCTCACGACGGCGCCGATCAGGAACCAGCGTTCGTGCAGCCACGCCGGCGCGCCGATCACAAAGAGCACCACGGCGAAGCCCACCACCTTCACGAAGTAGGTGGCGACGAACATTCCGATCGCTCCGGAAGGGTTGTTGCGGCCGACGAAGTGGCCGATCGCCAGGCTGATAGCGAAGAACGCCATCACCACGGCCCCGCCGAAGAGGCTCGAGAGGGCCCCGTAGCTTCCATTGAAAACAAAGGCCAGTCCGGCGGTTACCAGGAGGGCTGCTCCTGCTGCTGCCGAACTGAGGGCCAGCAGCCGCAGCCAAAGGGACGTGGTGGGTCCGGAGCCGCCAACTGAACCGTTGCCGGACGTGCGTCCGGGGCCGGCGTTGGAGGTCATGGGATCCCAATCGTCGCAGGGGGTAAAGGGCAAGGCGCGGCGAGAGGCCGCCCCTGAATTCTACACGAGATAGAACAGGGCTAGGCCACCGGCATCCGGGTCACCTTGGGCCGGTGCCGGAACCGGCGGATCAGATCGGGCGAGACGAGGTACAGCACCAGCACCGCCAGGCTGCCGGCCACGCACAGGGCCACCACCGGCAGGGTTGCCGTGGCGGCGGTGAAGCCCAGGACAATGACGGCGACGGTGCAGGCCGTCACCATGGCAGCGGACTGCAGGTGCGAGAACCCGACGTCGGTCAGGCGCTGGTAGACGTGTTCGCGGTGCGAGGCGTACCAGCGCTCCCCCGCCTTGATCCGCCGCAGCAGGGTGTAGCCGGTGTCCGCGGCGTAGACCAGGATCGGCGAGAGGACGTATTCGACGTAGACGCCGCTGAGGAAGCCGGCCACGGCCAGTGCGGCGATCGAAGCCCCCAGCAGGTAGCTGCCGACGTCGCCCAGGAAGACCGATCCGCGGCCCAGGTTCCAGGGCAGGAAGCCCAGGAACGCCATGGCCAGCACCGCGCCGCCGGCCGTGAGCCAGGGCTGGTCGGAGAACAGGCCCGCGGACGCGTACGCGCAGCCGGCCGTCACCCCGTGCAGGCCGGAGATGCCGTTGATGCCGTCCATGAAGTTCGCGATGTTGATGTAGGCCGCCACCGCCACGGCCGCCAGGGGCAGCCACCAGAAGGTCTGGCCGGTCAGTACGATCAGCGCCGCCGAACCGGCAGCGCCGATGCCCAGCTGGGCGGCCGCACGCCCTTGGATGGAGAGGCCCCGCAGGTCCTCGATCCAGCCCACTGCCGCACTCGCGGCGATGATGGCCAGCACGACGGCGAAAACGGACCGGTCCACCGTAACAACTCCGAGGAGGACGGCGGCCAGGTACCCGATCGCGGTGGCCAGCACCGCGGCCATGCCCATTCCGCGGATGGTGGCCTTGTGGTGCGAGGACCGGGCGGAGGGGACATCGACCACGCCCAGCCGGACCAGCCAGGGCTTGACCGCGAACGGCAGCAGCAGGCTCGCCAGCAGGGTAATGCCGGCAACCAGGACCAGGGGCATCACGATGCCACCCGGACGGCGCCGGCTTCGTCGGCCTCGTCATCGGGAATATCGGCGATGTTGGCGCCCTGTTCTGCCTCACAGCGCGCCAGCCAGACGTTGAGGTCCAGTTTTTCGGGGTCCTGCTGCGTGGCCCGGGTGTGGGAGATCTTGGGGTGCAGGGGCCGCTGGTCGAGTTCGCCCGTACCGACGAGTTCCTCGTGCAGCTTCTCCCCCGGCCGCAGTCCGGTGTAGATGATTTCGACCTTCTTGCCGGACATGGCGATCATCCGTTGTGCCACGTCGAGGATCTTCACGGGCTCGCCCATGTCGAGGATCATGACCTCGCCGCCGGAACCGATGGCCCCGGCCTGGATGACCAGCTGGCACGCTTCGGGAATGGTCATAAAGAAGCGGGTGACCTCGGGATCGGTGACGGTGACCGGTCCGCCCACCCGGATCTGTTCGGTAAAGAGCGGCAGCATGGAGCCGCGGCTGCCCATCACGTTGCCGAAGCGGACCGAGACGAAACGGCTGTCCGTCTGGCCGGCCATCCAGGCCGTGAGCTTTTCAGCGACGCGCTTGGAGTGGCCGAGGGCGGTGGTGGGGTTGGCCGCCTTGTCCGTGGAGATGTTCACGAAGTGGGTGACCCCGGCGCGCTGGGCGGCGCGCAGCACGTTCAGGGTGCCGCAGACGTTGGTCTTCCAGGCCTCCACCGGGTACTGCTGGAGGAGTGGGGCGTGTTTGAGTGCCGCTGCGTGGAACACCACTTCGGGGCGGCGGTCCTCGAAGATGTCCAGCAGGGCTTCGCCGTCGCGGATGTTGGCCAGGACAGTGTCGCGTCCGGCCAGCAGGCCCCGGCCGGTGATGGAAATCTGGGTCTGCTGCAGGCCGGTCTCGTCGTGGTCCAGCATGATCAGTTCCGCGGGCGAGAACTGCACGATCTGCCGGCAGAGCTCGGAGCCGATCGAGCCGCCGGCGCCTGTTACCAGCACCCGTTTGCCCTTGATGTAGCCGGCGATTTCTTCGACCTTGATGTCCACCGGACGGCGGCCGATCAGGTCCTCAACGGCGACGTCGCGGAAATCCGAGAACCCCTCGGGGGCACCGCCGCCGAGCATGTCACGCAGCGGGGGAAGTACCAGAACGCGGATATTCAGCCCCGCAACGGCGTCGGAGATGCGGCGGACGACGGCGGCCTCGACGTTGGCGAAGGCCAGGACCAGCACCCGTGCCCGGGTCCGCCGGATGATCGAGGGAAGGTCCTCTCCCCTGCCCTGGACCTGCACGCCGGAAAGCCGGAGGTGCTTCTTGGTCGGATCATCGTCGATCAGGCCAACCGGGAAATAGGGCGAGTCCGGGTCCTGCAGCATCCGGGTGAGCAGCGAGTTGCCGAGGAACCCGGCGCCGTAGATCAGGGTGTTTTGGGCCTCGTCACCGGGCCGGGTCTTACCCTCGACGTAGAGCCGCTTGGCGTAGCGCGCGGCCCCCATAAAGAGGCAGGCGAAGGGGAACGCGATCAGGCCCACGCTGCGGCCGATGTTGATGGCGCCGTATAGGACCAGGAGGGATGCGGTGATGGACGCGGCCACAATGACCGTGACGAAGACCAGGGCGCGCGCTTCCTGGAAGCTGCCGAACGGATATCGGCCCCGGTAGAGGGCCAGGGCATAGCCGGCGACTACCTGGACGACGACGGCGATCGCCGCGATGAGGAAGGCGCCCGGGAACTGTTCCGCACGGATTCCCATTTCATAGCGCAGCAGCAGCGCCAGGACGATCGCCACGATCCAGGACATGGAGTCGAGGAACAGCTGGATCCAGATCCAGAGGGCGGGCTTGTCGTCCCGTGCTGCGGCAGGTTCGCGCGCTTCAGATTTGGTACTCACGAGAAATTGCAACCGACTTCCACTACCACGGCGGTTATGCGCCTTTTTCAAAAATACCCCGCCGCACAACTGTCGGACAGCGGCGGAGCCTAGAACGATACTAATCTCTCCCGGCTCAGTTTCCGGGGTCGTCGTGCCCGGCGGGCGGCAGCGGCGGCATCGGCTGCCAGCCGTCGTCGGCCAGGATGGCCCGTGATTCGCGCCACCCCCGCCACAGCGCGCCGGTCCCTTTCAGGGTGCGTTCGACGAGGATGAGGCGGACCATTTCCTTCAGGAAGGTCAGCGCGGTCCCGGCCGCGAAACCGGGCCTGCTGAACTTGCCGTGCGCCCGGAGGTACTGCCCCACGTGGCCGCGGTTGCGCATCACGTAGCGGCGGCTAAGGTCACTGGAGTCGTTGAGGTGGCGCAGGCCCAGGTCCACCTGGCGCTGGGCGCGCACCTTCTTGATGACAAAGGCGTTGACGTAGACCACCGGGGTCTGCTGGGCGGCGAGCCACCCGTAGATGGTGTCATCCCAGGTGATGAAGAAGCGCGGATCCGGCAGCCCGATGTCCCGGACAACTGCGGCGTTGATCAGCATGCCTTCGAAGTTGCCCACATTGGTGCGGAAAACGTCGGAGTGCCGGAAGACGTCGCGTGAGACCGGCAGGAAGACGCCCAGTGCATCGACAAAGTGGTGCTGCCAGAAGAAGGGGTTGCCGTTGGCGTCGTAGCGGCGGCCAATCATGCAGGAGTAGTCGGGGGTGAACCGGGCCAGGGCCTCCACCGCACCGGGGAGCACCTCGACGTCGTCGTCCATCAGCCAGAGCCATTCGGCGCCCGACTGCAGCGCCAGCTCCACGCCGCGGGAGAAGCCGCCGGCGCCGCCGATGTTCTCCGGCAGCCGTTCGTACTCAATCGGCGCACCGCCAGCGGCGATGGCCCGGGCCACGACCTCCGGGGTATGGTCGCTGCTCGCGTTGTCCACCACAATGATCCGCGCGGGGCGGGTGTCGAGGCGGGCAAAGGATTCCAGCAGGTTTTGCAGGAAGTCTGCCCGGTTGTAGGTGACGACGACGGCGTACAGGTTCTCCATGCCGGCCTAGCGGTCGCCGGACATCAGCCGCGCGGGCGAGCCGAAGCCCTTGCCGCGGAAACCGGTTGAGTAGGCGTTGAACCAGTGCGCGAGGCCTTTGAAGTCACCGCTCTTGAGGAAGTAGTACGGGAAGCCGACCATGTCAGCGCTGAACCAGCGCAGGTTGCGGTACTTACGGGTCAGGTAACCCCGGTTGCGGAAGTAGCAGTAGCGCTTGAATTCGCCCTCGGGGATGACGGGGGTGATGAATCCGCCGAAGACGGGCTTCATTTCGGTCCAGGTGGCCGGGTGCTGCACTGCCACCGTCGCCAGGGTGCCGTATTTCAGGCCGGCTTTCTTCACCCGGGAGAGGAAGTCCACCTCGTCGCCGCGGATGAAGAACTTCACGTCCGGGATGCCGATGGTGTGGAAGACCTCAGTGCGGATCAGGGCGCCGTTGAAGAAATGCACCATGTCCGGGAGGTAGCCCATCGGTGCCAGCTTGGACCGGTCGTTGGTCAGCAGGCCGTTGATCCGGAAGTTGAAGGACAGCCGGTTGGGATCGGCCGTGGCCGCAACAAGCGGGCTCACAATGTCGAGCTGGTGTTCTTCCGCGGTTTTCAGCAACTCGGCGAGGCAGGTGCCGTCCTCGGGGTGGCCGTCGTCGTCCATTAGCCAGATCCACTCGGCACCGCTGGCCATGGCGGCCAGGATCGCGTACGCGAACCCGCCGGCGCCGCCAAGGTTAGCCTCGGAGCGCAGGTAGTTGATGTTCGAACCACCGGCGGCAATGACGTCGGTGGCCGGCACGGTGCCTGAGTCCACCAGTGCGATCGAGTGGATGGGGGCGGTTTGGTCCGCGAGTCCCTTCAGGAGCAGCGCCAGCTCTTGATGGCGGTCGAAGGTTACGGCCGCGACGGCGACTTTGGGCTGCATGGTCAGTTCCTGGGGGCGTCGTCGGCGGAGTCGGAGGGAACGTCAGGTTCCGCAACAGCGGTGTCAGGTTCCGCAACTGCGGGGGCGGTGTCGGCATCCGCGGGGGCGGCCGGCTCTTCGCCGGCGCCAAGCACACCCGGAACCACTTCCCGCAGCCGCTCCAGGCTGATGGCACCCTGGCGGACCACGCGCATGGGCGTGGCGGTGGCGTCAACGATCGTGGACGGCTCGGCCCCGCTTCCCTCAACCGGCCGGTGGCCGCCCTCGAGGTAGACCTCAACGGATTCCGCCAGCTGCGCTTCTGCTTCCGCAGCGTTCTGGGCCGCGGCCTGGCCGGTCCGGTTGGCGGACGAGACTGCCAGCGGCCCGGTGAGGGTCAGCAGGTCCTGGGCGACGTCGTCGGCCGGAAGGCGCAGGGCGACGGTGCCCTTGGTGTCGCCGAGATCCCAGTCGAGGCTGGGCTGGGCGTGCAGGATCAGGGTCAGGCCGCCGGGCCAGAATGCCTCGGCGAGCTGCCGCGCCTCGGCGGGGACGTCGGTGGCGAGTCCGTCGAGGGCGTTCAGCCGGGGAATGAGCACCGGCGGGGGCATCTGCCGGCCGCGGCCCTTGGCAGCGAGCAGCAGTGTCACGGCCATCGGCGAGAAGGCGTCCGCGCCGATTCCGTACACGGTATCGGTTGGGAGGACCACACATTTGTGCTCCCGGATGGCCCGCTGGGCGTGTTCAAGTCCTGCGGCCCGCTGCTCTGCGTCCGCGCAATCGTAAGTGGTGGTCACTGACCTATCCTTTCATCACTGCCGGCGTCGGGCTTGCGGACAGCACTCGTGGCGCGCTCCCGGCCGTTGAGATCCAGATGCGTGGCAATCCCGGTCCATCGCCCCGAGCGCTCCAGCATCGTGGCAATCCAGCCCGACTGGACTTCGGCATGTTCCATCACAAAATAGCCGCCAGGCACCAGGAGCCTCGCCGCGGAGGCTGCGGCTGCGGTGGGCAGTTCCATGCCGTCCGCTCCCCCGCCATAAAGCGCCTCCGCGGGATCGTGCAACGCCACTTCGGGTTCGTTGGGGACCGCTTCGGCGGGAATGTACGGCGGGTTGGAGACCACGACGTCGAAGCTGCCGTTGTGTTCGGGCAGCGCGTCCCGCAGGTCCCCGCGGACCAGCCGGACCCCGAGCGGCGCGAGGTTTTTCGCGGCCCAGGCGTGTGCGAATTCGCTGAACTCGACGGCGTGAACCTCCGCATTGGGAACCTCGTGCGCGATCGATCCCGCGATCGCGCCGGAGCCTGTCCCGAGGTCAACAACCTTGGGCCCGCGTCCGCGGGACGGCTCCGCGGCGGCCCAGGTCTTGAGCCAGTCGATCACCAATTGGACCACGGACTCCGTCTCCGGACGCGGGATGAACACCCCGGGTCCGACGGCGAGTTCCAGATAGCGGAAATGCGCCACACCGGTGAGGTGCTGCAGCGGGATCCGCCGGGCGCGCTCGGCCACAAGCTCGCCATACCCCTCGGGCGCCGGCGTGTCCCCAAGGACCATGGCGCGGAGCCGGCCGGGGCCGACGCCCAGCAGGTGGCCGGCCAGGAGTTCGGCGTCGACTTTGGGGCTCGGCACACCGGCGGCGGCGAGCACCGCCGTCGCCTCGCGGACAGCGTCGGCGAGGCTCGGCCGGGTATCAGGTGTCATCTGGGGCGGGGTCGCTACTAGTCGCCGATGGCGTCGAGGCGGGCCTGCTCGTCCATCTCGATGGCGGACTGGATGACTGGTTCCAGGTCCCCGTTCATGACCTGGTCCAGGTTGTACGCCTTGTACCCGGTGCGGTGGTCCGCGATCCGGTTTTCCGGGTAGTTGTACGTCCGGATGCGCTCCGAGCGGTCCATGGTGCGGATCTGCGACTTGCGCTGCGCGGAGTTCTCGGCGTCGATCTGCTCCTGCTGGTGCGCGAGGATGCGGGCACGCAGCACGCGCATGCCGGCCTCACGGTTCTGCAGCTGGGACTTCTCGTTCTGCATGGCCACCACAATGCCCGTGGGAAGGTGGGTAATGCGCACCGCGGAGTCGGTGGTGTTGACCGACTGCCCGCCGGGGCCGGAGGAGCGGTAGACGTCGATCTTGAGATCGTTCTGGTTGATTTCGAGTTCCTCGGGCTCGTCCACTTCGGGGAGCACCAGCACGCCGGCGGCCGAGGTGTGGATGCGGCCCTGGGATTCGGTCACGGGAACACGCTGCACCCGGTGCACGCCGCCCTCGAACTTCAGCCGGGCGTAGACGCCTTCGGCGGGGTCGTTGGAGTTGCCCTTGACGGCCATCTGGACGTCCTTGTAGCCGCCGAGGTCCGATTCCGTGGCGGAGATCAGTTCGGTCTTCCAGCCGCGGGATTCGGCGTAGCGGCTGTACATGCGCAGGAGGTCCGCGGCGAACAGGGCAGCCTCGTCGCCGCCTTCGCCGCCCTTGACCTCGAGGATCACATTGCGGGCATCGTCCGGGTCGCGCGGGATCAGCAGCCGGCGAAGCTTGGCCGCGGCCGTCTCCAGCGCAGTCTCCAGCTCGGGCACCTCGGCGGCGAACTCAGGATCCTCGTCGGCCATTTCCTTGGCGGCCGCGAGGTCATCGCTGATGCCTTCCCAGCGGTGGTAAGCCTCCACAATGCCGTTCAGCTGAGCAGACCGCCGCCCCAGCTTCCGGGCCAACTTCTGGTCAGCATAAACGGCAGGATCCCCAAGCTGCGCCTGAATAGCAGCATGCTCATCCAACAGCCCCTGTACGGACTCAAACATTTTCAAACCTCTTTCGACTTGGTACCAAGTCTAATGACGCACGAAGCGGCGGGTGACCTGGCGGCCGGCGTCGCATATTTTTTGCCGGCCCGGGAGTGGCATCGGGCCTGTCGGAGCGTTGCGGCCGGCGTACGCAGTACGCCAGCCGCAACGCGAAGGGGCGGGGCCGGCAAAAATATGCGACGGCCCCACCCCTCAACTCAGCTACTTGTCGTTATCGGACTTCGCACCAAGCGTCGTCTTCTGCACCTGCATCAGGAACTCGACGTTGCTCTGGGTCTCCCGGATCTTGTTGGTCAGCAGCTCAAGGCTCTGCTGCGTTTCGAGTCCGGACAGGACACGGCGCAGCTTCCACATGATCTTGACTTCCTCGGCAGAGAGCAGGTTTTCCTCGCGGCGGGTGCCGGACGCGTTGACGTCCACGGCCGGGAAGATGCGCTTGTCCGCGAGCTGGCGGGACAGGCGCAGTTCCATGTTGCCGGTGCCCTTGAACTCCTCGAAGATGACCTCGTCCATCTTGGAGCCGGTCTCAACCAGGGCGGTGGCCAGGATGGTCAGCGAGCCGCCGTTCTCGATGTTGCGTGCCGCACCGAAGAAGCGCTTCGGCGGGTACAACGCGGCCGAGTCGACACCGCCGGACAGGATGCGGCCGGAGGCCGGCGCTGCCAGGTTGTAGGCGCGGCCCAGGCGGGTCATCGAGTCCAGCAGGACCACCACGTCCATGCCCATTTCCACGAGCCGCTTGGCGCGTTCGATGGAGAGTTCGGCCACGGTGGTGTGGTCATCGGCGGGCCGGTCGAAGGTGGAGGCAATGACCTCACCCTTGACGGTGCGCTGCATGTCCGTGACTTCTTCGGGACGTTCGTCAACGAGCACCATCATGAGGTGGACCTCAGGGTTGTTGGTGGTGATGGCGTTCGCGATGGACTGCAGGATGAGGGTCTTGCCGGCCTTCGGCGGCGAGACGATCAGGCCACGCTGGCCCTTGCCGATCGGGGCAACCAGGTCGATGACGCGGGGGCCGATCTTCTTCGGGTCCGTCTCGAGGCGCAGGCGCTCGGAGGGGTAGAGCGGAACAAGCTTCGCGAACTCTACGCGGTCCTTCAGCTCCTCGGGGGTCTTGCCGTTGACCGAGGTGACGCGGACCAGGGCGTTGAACTTCTGCCGGGCCGACTGCTGCTGGTTGTTGTGCTGGGCTTCGCCTTCACGCGGGGCGCGGATGGCACCGACGACGGCGTCGCCCTTGCGCAGGTTGTACTTCTTGACCTGGGCGAGGGATACGTAGACGTCGTTCGAACCCGGCAGGTAACCGGAGGTGCGGATGAACGCGTAGTTCTCCAGCACGTCCAGGATGCCGGCGACGGGCAGCAGGACATCGTCCTCGGTGACCTCGACGTCGTCGACGTCCGGGCCCTGGGAACGGCCGCGGCGGCGTTCGTTGCGGTCCCGGAAACGGTCGTTGCGCGAGTTGTTGTCGCGGTTGTCCTGGCCGCCCGAGCGGTCGTTGCGGTCACGACGGTTACGGCGGTTGCGGCGGCTGCCGCCGTCGTTGTCGTCGTTGTCGCGGTTGTTATCGCGGCTGTTGTCGCGGTTGGCGGCGTTGTCCTCACGGCCGCCACGGCCGCGGGTGTTCTCGCGGCGCTGGCCGTCGTCGTTGCCCTGCTCGGGCTGGCGGTCCTGGCGCTGTTCGCCGGCCGTCTGCTCGGCGGGAGCTTCGGTGGCTGCAGCGGCGGGAGCTTCGGCCTGGGCGGCTGCTTCGCCGCGGCGGCGGTTACGGGTCCGCGGCTGGCGGGTGCGGTCGCTGCCTTCGGAGGCCTGCTCGGCCGGAGCCTGCTCCGGGGCGGCCTGGACCTCAGGTGCTGCGGCGGGGGCCTCGGCGGCGGGAGCGGTGACAACACCGTCGCTGCCTGCGCGGCGGCTGCGTCCCCGGGTGCGGGCACGCGGGTTCTCGGCCGGAGCGGTTTCGGCCGCTACGGGTGCGGCGGCCGGGGCAACAGCGTGGGCAATGGAGCCGTTGTCGCTCGCCTTCTCAGCGGCGCGGTCGGCGGACTTGCTGACCGGGGTACCGGCACGGTGGGCGGAAATGGCAGTCACCAGATCGCCCTTGCGCATCCGGGAGCCGCCGGAGATACCCAGCTGGCTGGCCAGGGCCTGCAGCTGGGCGAGCTTGAGGCCTGCGAGGCCGCTGCTCTTGGCGGGTGCTGCCGAAGCGGCAGCAGAAGATGATGTGTCCACAGCTGGAGACAGCTCAGTGGTTTCGGTCACGAAGGATCCTTCCCCCTCGACGGCGTCCAGGCTAGGAGCTGGACGCGGTGATTTGATCTGGGCTGCAGTTCAGATCTGCAGCCGGGATTTCGGCCATGCCGGTTGGATATCGGCCGGCGGGCCGGATACTGCTACACCAAGACACGCCCCGAAAGTAAGGAACGGCCGGCTGACGATTCAGGGGTACAGAGGAATTCTGCAGCTTCTTTCGTCAGGCCGAAAGCAGGCGGCACCGGAAATTGTTTGCGCAGTGAAAGATGAGAGAGGGCAACTGGGCCAACATCGCGGTCTATACAAAGCTTGCGTGATTACCGCCGGTGCACTTCCACTTTAGCACCCTCAGTGTCTACAGCCAGCTTCATCACACGCCAAGCGACGTCCGGCGTGTTGTCSGCGGTGAAAGCTCCGATGAASTCGACGACGTCGGCCGCTTCCTYTTCSCCSGMSGCCAGSACCAGCACGGTGGGYCCSGCGCCCGAGACCACGGCTGCGTGGCCGCGCTGCCGGAGCGCGTCGATCAGCGCGGCGCTGGGCCGCATCGCCTGGGCGCGGTAGCTCTGGTGCAGGTAGTCCTCGGTTCCTGCCAGCAGGAATTCGGGGTTCTGCGTCAGGGCATGGATCAGCAGGGCGGCCCTGCCCGAGTTCATGGCGGCCGCGTGGTGTCCCACCGAGGCAGGCAAAAGAGCCCGAGCCGCTTCGGTGGAGAGCTCGAAGTCCGGCACCGCGACCACCGGGACGATGCCGGCGTCCACTGTGGCGCAGGTGCTGCTGTACTGGTCACTGTCCTGCCATGACAGCGCCAATCCGCCGAAAATGGCGGGTGCGACGTTGTCCGGATGCCCTTCGAGCCGGCTCGTGAACTGCAGGATCCAGTCCTTGCCGCGGCGGGATTCAGCCGGGACCAGGGCGTTCGCGGCGGTGGCGGCTGCCACCACGGCTGCCGCCGAGGACCCCAGGCCGCGCCCGTGCGGGTTGACGTTGTCCGCGGTGATCCGCAGCCCCTCGTGGCGGAAACCCAGTACGTTCAGCGCCTCGGTGAGGGCTCTGGCCACCAGGTGGCTCGCGTCGCGGGGCAGCGTGTCGGCGCCCTCGCCGCTGAGTTCAAATTCGAGCTCGCCGCTCGCGAGGGTTTCCACCGTCAGGGTGTCGTGCAGGGAAAGCGCCAGGCCCAGGCTGTCGTAGCCGGGGCCCAGGTTGGCGCTGGTGGCCGGCACCCGGACGGTGACCACTTGCCCCGCCGGGACCGCCGGAGTGTCGGCGGCCGATTCGGCGGGGACGGTGAGGGTTGTTTCCAAGGCTATTTTTCTTCCAGTCCCAGTTCGGCCGCGACCGTGACGACGTCGTTGGCCACCTTGACCGGCTGCACATCGCTGCCGTCTTCGGTGCGCAGGGCCCACTGCGGATCCTTGAGGCCGTGCCCGGTGACGGTGATGACGATGGTCTTGCCGGACGGTACCTGGCCCGCGGCGTGCTTCTTGATCAGCCCGGCGACGCCGGCAGCGGAACCCGGTTCGACAAAGACGCCTTCGCGGGCGGAGAGCCAGCGGTGCGCGGAGAGGATTTCCTCATCCGTGACGGCCTCGATGACACCGCCGGATTCGTCGCGCGCGGCGACGGCGGTGTCCCAGGAGGCGGGGTTGCCGATCCGAATGGCGGTGGCGATGGTGTCCGGCTCCGTGATGGGGTGCCCCGCAACGAACGGGGCTGCGCCGGCGGCCTGGAAGCCCCACATGACCGGGGTCTTTGTTGCGACGGCGGGCAGGTTTCCTGCAGTGGCGGATTCGAAGGGCGCCGCGTATTCCTTGTAGCCCTTCCAGTACGCGCTGATGTTGCCGGCGTTGCCGACAGGGAGCACGTGGATGTCCGGGGCGTCGCCGAGGGCGTCGACCACTTCGAAGGCACCGGTTTTTTGTCCTTCAATCCGGGCCGGATTCACCGAGTTCACCAGGAACACCGGGTACGACTCCCCCAGCTTGCGGGCGATGTCGAGGCAGTCATCGAAGTTCCCGTCCACCTGCAGGAGCGTGGCGCCGTGCGCAATGGCCTGGCTCAGCTTGCCCATCGAGATTTTGCCCTCGGGCACCAGCACGGCACACTGCAGTCCGGCGGAGGTTGCGTAGGCGGCGGCGGACGCCGACGTGTTGCCGGTGGAGGCGCAGACCACTGCCTTGGCCCCGGAGGCGACGGCGGCCGTCATGGCCATGGTCATGCCGCGGTCCTTGAACGAACCGGTGGGGTTCATGCCCTCGACCTTGAGGTAGACCGTGGAACCGGTGAGTTCGGAGAGCTTCTGCGCGTGGACGAGCGGGGTGCCGCCCTCACCGAGGGTGATGACTTTGGTGGCCTCGGTGACCGGCAGGCGTTCGGCGTATTCGCGGATGACTCCGCGCCATTGGTGAGCCACTTAGACCCCTTCTACCCGCAGTACGGATGTGACGGAATTGATGATGTCCAGGCCCTTGACGGCCTGGACAGTTGCCGACAGGGCGGCTTCGCTGGCGCGGTGCGTGACGATCCGCAGTTCCGCCGACTCAGCCTTGGAGGCCGAGTCGCGGTGGATGGTCTGGCGCATGATTTCGATGGACACGCCGTGTTCTGCGAACAGCTGCGCAATCCTGGCGAGGACGCCCGGCTGGTCCGCGACGTCGAGTCCGATGTAGTAGCTGGTCACGGCCGCGTCGATGGGCAGCGCAGGAACGTGTCCGGTGGTGGTTTCGGTGCGTCCGGGGCCGCCCAGCACGATCCGGCGGGCTGCAGACACCAGGTCGCCCAGCACGGCCGACGCCGTCGGCGTGCCGCCGGCGCCCTGGCCGTAGAACATCAGCTCGCCGGCGTTTTCGGCTTCGATGAAGACCGCGTTGAACGCCCCGTGCACTGCGGCGAGCGGGTGCTCACGGGGAAGGAGGGTGGGGTGCACCCGCACCGAGACGCCCGGCTCGCCGGCGTCGTCTGTGAGCTTTTCGGCGATGGCCAGCAGCTTGATGACAAAGCCGGCGTCCTTGGCGGCGGCGATGTCCGCCGCCGTGACCGAGGTGATGCCCTCGCAGTAGACGTCCTCGAGGGCGAACCGCGTGTGGAAGGACAGGGACGCGAGGATCGCGGCCTTCGCGGCGGCGTCCAGGCCTTCGACGTCGGCCGTGGGGTCCGCTTCGGCGTAGCCCAGCCGCTGGGCCTCGGCGAGGGCGTCCGCGAACTGTGCGCCCGTGGTGTCCATCTGGTCGAGGATGAAGTTGGTGGTGCCGTTGACGATGCCCAGGACCCGGGTGATCCGGTCGCCGGAGAGGCTGTCCCGGATGGGGCGCAGGATCGGGATGGCACCCGCGACGGCGGCCTCGTAGGAGAGCTGAACGCCTGCCTTGTCCGCCTCCTCGTAGAGGGTCGG